>NZ_SWDX01000019.1:0-51558 GCF_005144565.1 Pedobacter hiemivivus | reverse complement strand
ACGTGCGACTTCCTATGGAATACAGAATATGGAAATGCAGGGGGCTATGGCAATTTTTACCGTAAACTTAAAAAGAATCCTAAAACTGATCTAATATTCAATAAATCTGAGTTAAATCCAGTCAATTGCAACCAAAATGCTTATTTATCCTTCGAAAAAGACAGGTATATATTGATCAAAAAATCAGTATAACGAAATCTCAACTTTGTTCAATAAAAAAAACGATCAAGTAAAAAACATGTTCTACTTGATCGTTCCTTAAGCTGGCTCATAAATGAGGAACTTTTTCAGTGCCCTCAACGCTTGTTGCATCCCCTTTTTTTAAGCCCCCATCGTCTCCGACATCATTAGTTAGTTTTCCTTTTGGAAGGTCTCGAAATGAGAAGGGAATAAGTAGGGCTAAAGTTGGGAATGAATAGGGGGTTGCTTTACCCTTGCCTTACCCTTGGTTTAGGGTTGCTTTACCCCTAGGGTAAGTCAAGGGTAAAGCAACCCCCTATTTTAGCACTACTTATTCCCAACTCATTAGCTACTCGTTCTTTTTGTCTTATACTGTCTCTTGTACTGATATTACTTGTTGATTTAGGCTAATTCCAACTAGCTTGAAGCTAGTTATTCCTGATTTTGTTTGTTTACCGAGGAAAACATTCCTGAAACCATTTGATTTTGAAAAATACTTTCCTGAAATCAGTTGTGACAAACCATTTGACGTAAGCGTTGTTCTTATATAAAAGAAACATAACATTATGGAGCATCCTATGGAAATGAATACCCTGAGTGAGATTTTAGAGAAATTGAGACTTAAAGGCCTTGACAAAGAAATAAAAATGACTGACCACGGCAAAATGCAAAGTGATCTGAAAATTTATAGTCCAGAAGATTTAACCATTATCAAAACATATCGTTTTGAAGGGGATTCCGATCCCGCAGACAATTCTGTTCTTTATTTGCTAGAAGATAAGGATGGACAAATCGGATATATCATGGACGCCTACGGAATGTATAGTTCACAGGAGAATACGGGGTTTGATGATTTCCTCAAAAAGATACCTACGGCCGATAGAGATTTACAAGAACTGTTTAGCTAAACAGTTCTTGTATTATATTTTAATAATCTACATGGTAATCCTTGGCAAAAGCCTCGCCAGCCCATGCCCGCTTACTTGTCCAGGCTACTGGTTTGGCAGTCCAGAAGTCATGACTAGCTGGCAATCCCAATGGTAAAAAAGACAATGTAGCCATGTATAAACTTCCAGTTGAAGTATAATAATCTGCTATTTCAGATTGGTGACCACAAAAACCTAGTTGCAACCAGTCATTTTTATCAAAAGTACCTGGTGTTCCGTACATGTTCTGCTTCACTTTAGTCAATGCACAACGTACCTGAGCGGGTTTAATGGATTCAGGTAGTTTTTCCATCAATGCAACCTGACTTAATGCCTGGAATGCACCAGTCCGGTAAGTAATAGATCGACCAATTGCAGGATAGGTTCCCTCCGGAGAAATCATTCGCTCCTGCCCTACGGCATAACGTTGCATACGTTTTAAAGCAAGATCATAGACTTTCTGTTCGACCAATTTTTTATCAGCCATCACCGCCAGGGTATCCACCATCATGGGATGGATCACAAAAGAATTATAGTAATCGAAGGCAAGGTTCGGGCCATCGCCATACCAGCCGTCACCTTTATACCATTCATTCAATTTTTTAGGCCCTTCATTTAGGCGTTCGGCATCATAATCTTCTCCAACGGAAAGCAGGAAGGCTTCTGTAATCGAACCGAATAACAGCCAGTTGCTTTTAAATGGTTTTCTGTTTCTTAATGATTTAAAGGCGCTAATGATCCTTTGTTTAGTTTCTGCTTCAAGCGGTTCCCATAATGCTTTTGGCGCTCTTAAAAAAGATTGCGCCAGGTAAGCAGCATCAACAATTGGTTGATAGTCTTTGGCGAAGTTTAAGGCATCTGGGCTGCCAGGTGCAAAACATTTATTCAAGCCATTAACGGCGTCGGCTCTTAATTTTTTTCTTGCTATCCCTTCTGCACTCTCATCATCGGGCAAGGCCAACCATGGGGCAATGCCGGCATAAGTACGACCTACTGCTTCAAGGTAAGTCACTGATAGCGAACGGGAATCGAAAGTAGGTGATTTTTCAACCGGCATATTTTTGATCAATGTACCATTGGCCAGATTACTGACTACAGGACTAGCAATTTTATTCAATAATTTCCACCAATACTCACGGTCGTTTATGGCATACCCTATCGATGTTTTTGACTTGTCTGTAGCGGCTAAAATATTTTTCGGACTCATTGCGCCAATAATTCCAGCCAATGAAAAAGCACCTATAAATTTTCTTCTTTCCATATAATTATGCTATAAATACCAGTTTTTGTAACGCATTAAAGCCTCTAAATAATAATAATCGGCATAAGTTAGAGGCACATCTACTTCTGACCTAAGCGGCAATGCACCTGTACTGTGCATCAGTAGAAAGCCTCCATTTTGGCCAGCCTTAGCACGATAAGCATCAGAGGATAGTGAAGTAATCATTTCCTCCGCAGCATCAATATAAACTTGAGCGTCTTTCTTTTCTGTATATTGTCCAAGCTCTAACAATGCTGAAGCAATCACAGCCGCAGCAGATGCATCCCTATAAGTATTTGGAATACCAGGGGCATCAAAATCCCAATAGGGAACTTTATCGGCAGGCATATTAGGATGGTTCAATATAAAAGAGGCAATGTTTTTCGCCAGGTTTAAATATCGCTTTTCTTTTGTAAACCTGTACATCATAGTATAGCCATATAAGGCCCAGCCTTGCCCACGACTCCATGCCGAAGCATCGAATGCACCCTGGGCTGTCCCCCTCTTAACCACAGCCCCAGTTTTCATGTCATAATCTACCACATGGTACGAGCTATAATCTGGTCTGAAATGATTTTTCATTGAAGTATTGGCATGGTTGATCGCAATCTTTTTATACTTAGCATCGCCACCATGATCAGTTACCCAAGCCAGCAATTCCAAATTCATCAGGTTGTCGATAATCACAGGCCCTTTCCATTTTTTACTGGAATTCCAGGATTGAATTACTTTTGCATTGGGGCGGTAACGTGTAATTAATGAAGCCGCAGCCGTATCAATTGTTGGTCTATATTTCGGGCTTTTAGTAATGCGGTAAGCATTGCCAAAACTGCAAAACATCATAAAGCCCAGGTCATGATTGCCGGTATAGTGTTTTTCCTTTTCCAGTGTGGCCAACCTCAATTCCGCTTCTTTTAAAGTAGTCGGATCTTTGGTATATTCATAAATATAAAGCAATGACCCCGGGTAAAAACCACTGGTCCACCATTTGGTATCACTGGTTTCGACCTTATTGGTTTTAAGATTATAAGTTTTTGGCATTACCTGCGCCGGGACATTTTTAGCGAGCACTTTATATTGCTGTTCGGCAAATCTAAATTGCTCATCAATGAGCTCTTTCATCTGCACCTTGTTCCCGTTTGCCTGCTGCGCACTGGCCAAACCTGCGGTAGCCAGTAAGCAGACAGTAAACAATAGTTTTCTCATAGTTTCCTTGTGTGTTCTTGTATTCCTTTGTGTGTATTTTGTTTTGGGGCTTATGTTTTCGCTTTGTCGTAAACATTACCGCTATTGTCCGAGCTGTTTTTTGTTTCTAAAACGATGACAAAAGGCTGGTCTCCGCCTTGTTTTTTAAGGTGAATAAAATACTCGTTGGTATGGATCTCCTCGGTTGATAAACTTTGTGTAGGCGTAGCCAATGCGTACGCCTTCGTAATGCCCATTTTTGCAGGTAGCTTTACACGGTAAGCGCCTGAAACTGGGGCATTGAATACAACCATGTACAGTTTATTGCCTCCTGTCTTTTTGGTGAAATAACCCCAATCTTGTTTTTCTAATCCGGCGTACTGGCAGTTGTAAATGGCTTCTTTGTTGATTTTCATCCAATTGCCGATTTGTGTTGCCAACTGTTTTTCTTCTTTTCTAATGGCCCCATCACCTTGTGGACCAAAATTGAGCACGAAATTTCCTCCCAGAGAAACAGACTTGGCAGTCATTTCGATCAGTTCATTGGCAGTTTTGATGTGTCCTTTCCAGGCCTTGTTATAACCCCATTGGTTTTCCGGCACAGTCATTACACAGTCCCAATCGTTGCCATGCACATCTTCTATTTTGTTCGGTAATTTACGTTCCCAACCTTGCTCGTAATCGCCCATTAACACGTTATTCGCATCGAAATGGCGCTTGCCTTTTTCATCTGCACGGAAACGACTTCCAATGATGAGTCCTGGTCTGAGTTTACGCATTTCCGTTTCCAGTTGATCTGCAAATTCAGCCTGTTTTACCCATGATTTATCCCAGGTTCCATCAAACCATAAGCCTTTAGCCGTTGGATACATGGTAAGCAGTTCTATCAGCTGATTGCGGGTAAATTGTTTAAAGCCCTCAAAGGCAACGCTATCTTCTTTTGTTTTGATGTCATAACGCCATCCCGGATGGTTCCAATCCATTACAGAGAAGTAAAGGATTACATCTATTCCTGCTTTATCATAGGCATCAACCAAAGGTTTCATAATGTCTTTTTTCCATGGAGAATTGGCAACCGTATATGAGGTATATTTACTTGGCCATAAGCAAAAACCATCATGGTGTTTGGTCGTGATGGTTACATATTTTGCGCCCATCTGTTTGGCTGTCGTCGCCCATTCGTCTGCATTAAAATTTACAGGGTTAAACTTGTAAATTAGCGAATCGTAAGTAGATTTCGGGATACCATTCCATGAACGGATCCATTCGGCAGCACCGTTATATTGTTTGCCATTCCATTCTCCGCCCGGGATTGCATATAAGCCCCAGTGAATGAACTGCCCTAAACCATAGCCACGCCATTTTTGCATTACCTCATCGGTACGTTTACCAATACGGTGACTACCGTGTTTTAATTCGATTTTAGCCGCAACAGGTGTTGCTTGCTGCGCTTTTATAGAAGCCGGACTAAACCATAGCCCTGTGCATATGCATGCGAGTAAGATCCTTTTCATTATTGATTTCCGATTTTATTTAAAGCTTTCCTTTTACCTTCTGTGACTTATCCAACATACTTAAGCCCAAGATCAACAAGGCATCTAAAACAGCCAACACCATGATATACCATTGATAAGATTCCATGTTTTAAGTTTTAAGCAGGCATGTATTCACATGCCTGCGGTTTGTAATTCAGGTCAGTTTTTATGAATTGTGCTTTTAATTATTGAATATCTGAAGACTTCATAGTCCTTAATCCATTACCATCTACGATATAAAACATCCCTGTATAGCCATCATAGTGAATTCCAATGGGGCCTGCAAATCTTGCTACATTAGCGGCTCCATCAATATATCCACTAGTAGAAGTACTAGTTACTCTAGTAAATACTGAAGCATTACCTTCCAGTTCAGTCTGCATAAAGGAAATGTAGTTACCTGTTGTGTTAGACAAGAACACTTTATTCGCTGGACTTACATACAATCCTCTCGGTGAACCCATATTCGTTTTTGACTGGCCCAAAACGGTAACATTATTATCTGACAAAGTTACTTTGCTAATTGCATTCCCGTTCCAACTTGCAACATAAACTGAATTTCCATCAGCACTCAGTTTTACACCCCATGGAATCTGGAATTTAGCCGCCGTTCCCACTCCTGCTGAAACACCCGAAGTAGAACCAGCAAGTATTGTAACCTGATTATTAGAAAGACTTATTTTCCTTAATCTATTTCCGCTCCATTCAACAACATACAGGCAATTTCGAGCCTGATCATAACAAATACCCGCTGGACGGTTAAATGTAGCGGCTGTTCCAATTCCATCTACCGAACTTGCAGTCCCACTACCTGCAATTGTTGTTACAGTAGCTTTATACGTTTGATCAAGCGCAATTTTACGTATTTTATTCCCGCCGCTTGAGTTGTTGTCTGTTGTATATAAATTCCCTTCAGCATCAATCGTGATCCCATATGGCGCACTAAACTGAGCAACAGCACCGTCACCATTAGCGGTTCCCGCAGTTCCTGTTCCGGCTAAGATGGTTGCATTTCCAAATCTATCTATTCGTAATATGCGATTTCCATTACCCTCAGTAACATATCGGTTGCCTAGTTTGTCGGTTACAATATCTTGAGGGGCATTAGCGCTCAAACCATTGTTCAATGCCAATGTCCCTACCTGCAAATTAGTTAATATAGGTTCCGGATATTTAGCAGCTCGCAGATCAAGAGAAAAATCTATAGCTTTCAGTGTGCCATCAGCATTGGCATATGAGATGGTTTTATCTGCAAACCGATCATCTCCTGTTACCGCAAATTTAAACTCCTCCCCAAAAGGAATGCTCATTGTCAACTTACCATTAGTCGCTATCGCGCTGGTTACAAAATCAGTAAATGTAGTTTGCCCTTTTTTTCTGTAACTTACTTTCACATTAGTTCCAAAGGCAGCTCTTTTATTATTTATGCCATACACAGCACTAAACACACTTAGTTCTACCGGAACTATAGGATTTTGAAGTTTAGATAATAAGGTTATTTCTCTGTTTTTCTCGTAAGCCAGGCGAGTAATATAACTGTCTGCCAGATAGTACAAATCATCATTTGTTTTCACCAATACCTCTCCGGAGAATGGGGCATTTAGGATTAATTTTCCTTTAACATCCGTTACACCAAGCAGTCCAATGTCCCTAAAATCAGCTTCACCAGTCAATCTTTGCCATACCGCAATCTCTACATCAGCCAATGGTGCTTGATTGTCTTTATCCAATACGGTAACTTCTAATGGTGCGGTTAAAGGCTTTAATTCCGTTTTTAGGGCAACCGTAGCTCCCCTTACATTTTTAAGGTTGGTTACAACTGTATCGGGAAAATACTTAATGGTATCGGCTACTGCCACCCTAACCTCATTTGGATAAGGAAGAGAAACCATCAATTTACCCGCAGCATCGGCATTTTCGGGGCCGGAAGAGAGCCATTCGGTTGTCTCCGGCACACGGCTACTGATAGAAAGCGCTAAACCCGAAATTGGAACTGCAGTTGTACTATTGGCTACTTCAATACTTAAAGTTGCCATTCCATATTTTGGCGTGGTATGTAATACTACACTACCCCCATTTTCAGTTACAAACTCAAGCGTTTGCTCTCCTTTATGGTAATAAGTCGTGTCTACTTCTATTTTTAGAAAATTTGGATAAGGAAGGATGTAACCACTGATCTGTCCCTTTTCATCGGTACGTACGGTATCAACCCTTACATAATCATCCTTTGGAGAGGTTTTACGACTAATGATCACCTTTACACCAACCACTGGCAGTTGATCATCATCGTTAAGCACAGCTATGTTAAGTGGTGCAGTCAACACCGGGTGTTCCTGAAAAGCATCAGTGGTTAACTTTCTGCAGGCCGTAAATACGACTAGCAAAATTATAACCTGAACAGCATAGTAAAAATATCTTTTCATACTGGTTTGTTTTTTGGTTCTTAATGGCTGCAAACGCTTTGTACTTGCAGCCAATGGTTCTTATTTTGATGCTATTTTATAAATTCAGACTCGAAGACCTCCAGGAATACCTTTCCATCAAGTTTCCAACTGTCTTCTACGGGCACACCATACCAGTAAAATAGCTGTGAGGCGACATCAGTATTCCTTAATGCAAACTGGTCTGGCAATATTGGAACGGGTGTTCCGCAGGTTGGTTTTTCAAGGAAACCCCAAGTGAAGTTGCCGGTTAGCTCTAAATCTTTACCATCGGCCAATGGGCTATAGTTTTTAAAATATGATAACCCGTCATTACATGGCCAATAGCCAATAAGATTGGTATAATAAGGATCAGTTGAGCTTACCCCATCCGCGCAGGCATCTTCAAGGATTTTACTGTCTGGCAAGGCGGTATTCCAGAAACGGATATTGGAAACACTTTGATTAGTGTTGGCCCCAAAGGTTCCTCCTGCGGATCTAAATCCGGCCCAAAGATCTATTGCATTGGACACGTCCTGACCTGTAATCTCCATTGGATTTGTAGCCTTAACCCCATCCTGATAAATCATGATGTACCGCTTACTGGCTAGCATATATATTTTAGCTGCCAATGTATACCAGCGGTTAACAACCATTTTTGGAGGTGCAGCAACACCAAGATCTGAAGATGCCGTTGTCTTTGTAAGCTGGGTGTTGGTTGGTAATTGGCTTCCTTTTATCACAAACCGCCAGGTACCATTAGAGCCGTTATGAACAAACCACCAGCCGGGGTTGGTATTAGCAGGACTACCAGATTTAAAAAAGATGGTAGAATTCTGCGTTCCAAAGGCATGTATTCTCAACTTGAATTCGATCGTATATTCTCCTGTTAATCCTAAATTATACATACTGGCATCTACTGCAGGTACATGAGCAGCAATTGCATCTGCTGAAAATTTAACGCCATCTATAGCTACCGGGGGAATGATCTCCTTAGACTTAAAGTTGGGGTTATAATAAAGGGTAAGTATATTTCTTTCGCGTTCACGATTAGCTACATCACCATATCCCTTTCCTGTGCCGCCATGCGTAGCCGTTACGACAACAAGCCATTCTTCATCTCCATAGGTTTTTCTGGCCTTAATTGTCTCCAACAACTCTCCAATATATCCGTCCGTTTTTAAAACTGCATCCTTGTATTCAGGAACATTTGCAGAGAACCCAAAATTAAGTCCCGCCTTGCTTACCTCGTTAAAGTTAACGATCACCAGGTCGTCGCTTAGCGATTTCAATTTAACGATGGCCGTATCTTTGGCAGCAATGTCATTAGCAACGGTAATAGGCTGGTCTGCATAAATTAACAATTTATTACTTAACTGCTGCCATGTTGTTATAGCCGACGATCGGCGGATTTTTCCTGATGCCTCCAACCTTTCAATTAATGTTGGCCATGAAGTAGTGGCATCATGCTCGTGTCCGTCGTCATTTGATGGGACTTCAAACGTATCGTCTACAATTCCATGTTTGCCAACTCCTACGCCTGTCATGATGTTTTTCCATGTTCCAGCGTCGCTGGGTACAAAATCGGCAAGTGCATTCCAGCTGTATTTGCTGTTAGCCAACATGGCGGTAATTTTAGGGGGGGCTATTGTTTTTACCTCGGCACCAGTGGCACCATCTATCACAACCAGTAGAACCTTTCTTCTTTTCTTGGCGACCCCTTGCGGTTCTTCATTTACGAAGGGTGGATCGAAATATTTCTTGCAGCCCTGCAAACTAAACAAAACCAATACCATTGCAATGGTTAAGGCAGTTAAGGAGCCCAGGCTAAGAGGAGATTTTTTTATATTTTTCATAACTTATATCTGCTTTTATTTAGTTGGATCGAACAGCCATACCTGTTCGGTTAACAATGGGAACTGTGCTGCAATCTTATTTTTGGATACCGTACTAACATACAGGCCCCATTGTCTCATGAAGGGCTCCATGTCTTTTTTAGTCCATTCGGAAAGCCGCTCGTAAAAGAAATCTTTTTGATCCTGTTCGTTCCCCGCGCCAAACCTCGCCATACGCGCCGATGTACATAGGTAAGTCATAAAATCGTATCCATATCGTTCAAAGATCTGAATGAACATTCCCATTCGGGCATCGCCTGAAGCATCGGAAAATTTCTTGGCCCCGAGCGGATTAGCAATCGAAGCAAAGGCTATAGTTGCTGGCATGGCGCGATAAATATTGCTGTGTTTATAGCCGTGTCTATTGGTGATTTTTAAAGAAAAAAGGTTATTCGATACCTCACCCAAATCAGACCAGCTCCAAACTGGGCCCATTTGCATGTTGTGACCAAGTTCATGATAGGTACCCCAGTTAGAGCCAACAACAAGGCTTAGCGTAACTGCCTGCTTGAAGTAATTGTCGGTTGCCATTGCAACCACCGGATATCCAGAATGTTGGGCACCTACACTTGGTTGAATATCGTGTACAATACGCCATGGCAGTGTAGGATTTCTGTTCCTTAAATCGCTGGTAGTTTCTGACAAACCGTACCATTCCCAATAGCTTTTCAAGATTTCCTCATCCCAGGCTGTCATTAAAGCTGTTGGACTTTCAATCGGAAATTTCGCCAATTTATTTACTGGCAGTGTAAAGATCATGCGCTTGCTGCGCAATTCGAACCATGGTACAGTAGTTTTAGCAATCATGGCCTTCCATTCGACATCAGTCGTTTCACCAAGTATAAAATCTGGCGATTTAACCGCACCACTAAACATAAGATCTACCTTTCGGCCAAGTGATCTACTAGGGATAATAAAGATGCTTCCCCCATACGGATTGCGAACATAATTTATTCCGGGAAACAACTGTACACGTGTAAAAATAAGGGGTGCACGCTGCAAGGGAGACTTACCCGTAAGATTGTCATCATGCGCTCCAATCTGCACAGTCAAACCAAAAGTATTATCAGGAACTTTGATTGTAATCAATTCCCCTGGAGGCGCATAAGTACCCGTGCTAAACCAACCCTGAGGGGCTACACTGATTCTCAGATCGCTGGATTTAACTTGTACATAATCTAGGTCTATAGTAACCTTATAATCCTTAAGTCTTGGTTCTTCAATACCTACCATGCCAGGAAATACCCTTGCGGCATTGAACTGAGACTTGTCTACTTTAAACATTGATGTGTCTAATACCAGGTCTACTGTATCTGCCGGATGATTATTGTCCGTTGTTCCTTCGGGATACTGAATACCATAGTTTTTGGTACAGCTCATCATCACCCCCAAAAGGAGTAACATCCCAATGCTTTTAAAAAGTGTTGTTTGTTTCATCATTTTTAGGGGATTAAGGTTTAACATCATTATAAATAGGTATCCAGGTTTTTCCATCCAACCCCATGTTTAGGCTTTTAATATTCATCCATCCATAGATGACATTGGGAATATCAATTCCATTCGGTATTCTGGTATAAATATCTTCGGGAAGGTCCACACAGAATTTTGGTGAATAATCACTGAATGCCGCCCACTCATATTTGTTTCTTAGTATGAAATCATTTTTGAAAGGACTTTGATCTTTGAAAAAACCACTAGATCCATCCGTTGCAGGCCAATACCCTATTAGGTTATTGAAGTAAGGATGCTTGGGGCTCATTGCTCCTTTACAAGCATAAGCAAGGATCACATTATCAGGTATGGCGACATTAAAGATTTTTATTTCGGTAACCAGTTGTTTTGTTGTATTTCCAAACCCAGATCTGTATCCAGCCACCAGTTCTTCATTGTTATTTTGATTTGCTCTGGTGGTAATATCTACTGGATTTGCATAAGCTTTTACCCCATCTTGATAGATCATCACCCATCTTTTGTTGTTTTCGGTATAAATTTTAAACCCAAGGGTATACCATTCACCAACTTCAAGCGCAGGTTGATTGGAAACCATATATGATGCCGGTATACCGCCGAATCGCCAACCGCCGTTGATACCTGAATGAATAACCCACCATCCTGTAGTGGAGTTTGCTGGGCTACTTGTTTTAAAAAGAATAGGGGCATTACTTGAACCCGTAGACCTTCTGAGTACTTTAATTTTAAATTCAACCGTAAAGTCGCCTGTTGTACCAAAATTATATTTAGCCGCTTTATCAGCAGGAATATTTGCGGTAGAATCATTTGCCAATGGCACCGCTTTTCCTTCATAAGGTAATTCTGTTGTATTTGGCTTTGCGTAGTATTGGTATGAAAAACGAGGGTTGTAAAAAATGGCAAAGCTGTTTAACAAAGGATTGCTAAATAAAGTCCCGTCATTTTGACCCGGTGGTACATTCAAGCTACCACCACGGTTTGAAGCCACAACAACCAACCAGTTTTCCTTCTCGTAATTCTGGCGTTGTCTTAAGGCATTCATAGCCTCACCGATGTAAGCATCAACGGTTAACACCGCAGTGCTGTATTGAGGGATGCTGGCCGCGTATCCGTATTGCTGACCCGCACGCTCAACTCCGTTAAACTCAGCTAACACTACACTAGCCTCTTCATTTTTTAATTCGGCAACGAGTGCTGTTTTTACCGCAACATCATCATTATTGAAATTTTGGTTTACATCAGCATTGCTAACCAGGTTTTGACTAAAGGCAAGTGTAGCCGAAAATGCGGCGGTACGCAAATTTGCGTTGTTCTGTTTGATATGCTTAAAGAACATCGGGTAATTTGCCAGATTGTTCCCTGTAAAATCCGTCTGCGTTACTTTATGCTTTGTTTTATTTACTCCGGTAAGCATATCGGCCCAGCTTGTTGAAGCTAGCCCATTAGCATCACTTACACCACTAAAAGTTTGCATGGCATTTTCGCTGATCTCGGTTAACGTAGGTGCCTGAATCGTATTGATAGCCGAACCACGCGCACCATCAATAATGATATATAATACTTTTGGTACCCTGTTCCCTTGCTGCTCCTGTCCTTTCTCGGAAAGGTCTAGTTTATTGTCAAAAGCTTTATTACAGGACACGATGGTAAAGAGAACCAAAGCAATTAGCGACAGGTTCAATCTCCGTGTATGTTTTTGATATAGTCGAGTTGTAGTCATTTCTTTAAGTATTAATGGTTATGGACGTAAAATGAACCTTACAATGTTTCCGGCAGCTTTATTGTCGAATTTGGAGATATATCCAACCATCACTACAGCTGGGAAGCCCAGTGGCGATGTAGTTTCATAGATATCATTCACTATTCCTTCGAACATCCCGGTGTTGTTATAGCCTTCAGCCAGGGTACCATTGGCATTCAAAATCATAAAGCCTTGTCTAACGATGTCGTTATACTTATTGAAAGTTCCACTAACCAGAATCTTTCCATCTGATAGCTGTGCAGCGAAGCCGATGCTTCCACCTTCCAGTTTACCCAATCTAAAGGATTCATCAATCGTTCCATTACTATTCATCATCGCTACGCCATTGGCTGGTTTTCCGTTGAAGGTTTTAAATGCACCACAAATCAGGTACTTGCTAGTAGTTGAATTGTAACGAATGGCAACTATTGCACCATCTGCAACTGCCTGAAAGCTTGGATCGACCATTCCATTATTGTCAACACGTACAATATTATTTGCACCAATTCCCTGGAATTTTGTAAAAGCACCAACGATAATTACCTTACCATCGCTCTGCATGGCAGCATCATAGAAATATCCATTAGGTCGTTCGTAACTGGATTTGGTTGCTGGGTTATAATTATAGGTTAAATCCAATGCGCCACTAGGTTCCATCCTCAATAAATTTTCCATTGGCATAAAGCCTAACACTTTGGTGTCCCGGGTTGAACGCTCATAAAAGTGCTCGTAATAACTACCAAAACCACCTACAGCAATCACCTTATTGTTATAACTAAACACTCTACTAACCGGCCCCATTAATGCTCCATTAAATGCGGCAACAGTATCGAAGCTATTTTTAGGTTGCAATGGGGTTAAATTAACCACCTCTACAATCGTCGAATCCAGTGAACCATTGGCGTTTAACCTGGTAATGTTTCCAATACTTTTCCGGTTATTGAAAGTGCTAAATGCACCACCCACCATGTACTGGCCGTTAGTTAGCCTAACCATAGAGGTTAAACCGCCCCCGGCTCCGGCACCAAAAGCTGCCGTAGGGATGTATTGTCCATCAGGAGAAGTAAGCACAATGCCACTAATTGGAATCTTTTTAGAAGTACTTTTTTCGTAATCTGTAAAATAGCCCATCAGCATCATATTGCCATTGTTTAATGGTATAATTTGATTGATGACTCCGTTTGTCCCGATCAGCGTTTTGAAGGTCGGATCTATCCCGGTTTTACCGGAAACGGTAAATTCCGGACCGAAGAAAATTTGCCCATCAATAACAATGGTAAGTCCACCAGAGCTGGCCCCCACAGGAACTTTCAGCTTAATGATTTTATCTGTAACCTCGGTAACCGTTGCTTCGGTTTCATTCAAATAGCACTTAATTTTATCTTTATATGGTACCAATCCTGTGATCTGGTAAACCACATCAATACCACTAGCCCCTGAAGCAGGCTTAGGCAGCGAATTAGAAAAACGAATGCCTAATGGTTCTTTTCCTCCTGCATACGGATCGATTTGTAGATCATTGCTTTTTTTGCAGGAAGAGAATCCAACAAGCAGCATAATGCACAGGAAACACCACTTTTTAGTATTCATCATTTGATTTTTATTATTGATTTTATACAACATATTTTTATCTCCTCTACAGTTAATTTCCGATACCATTTTCAGTCGCTAACGATACAAACCTTCTCGCACTGAACCCGAAATAATGATTGGTAAATTTGAGCGCATGAACAATTCCATTTGTTGGGTTAATGTCTGAAGAAGACACCAGTGTATTTATCCATAAGCTTTTAGGCTTTGAAAGATCCGGAATGTAGGAAATCATGAGCTGACGATAACCTGCATACTTAATGGTAACCTGGTCTTCTTTGGGCCCATTTACGGCGTCGTGATACACCACACCAATGTTCATCGGCATATTGTTAAGCGCCAGATAGCCCTGTCCAGAATAGGTGTCGAGTGCTGCAGTATCCACTTGTCTAAAATCCTTTAAGCGGCTGGTTCCTTTAAAGACATACATGGACAATACCTCTTTCCAGACTTTTGGTTTAATATCAGAGAGTGTTTTGACTGTATCCTTGCCGGTAAAATAGAGATAGAAATTAAGCTCCCTGATGCTTGCGCCAATACAAGGATCTGGTGGGGCAAAAAAAGTAATGTTTTCATTTTTGAATACATCTTCCATTCCAGCCAGTTTAATTACTTGAGCAAGGGTATCAAAGTGCAATGGCTTTGATTCGAGGTACTGCATAATGTTGCCATCAAACTTGGCATTGGTTATTCCCGTGTCTAAATAATGTGCGTTCTTTTTACAGCCCACAGCAATACATAGTACTGCTGTCATGAGTACAACAAGTCCGGTAATGCGATTTATATTTTTATACATATCTGTTTTGTTTAATGATTAAACCTATTGCCAATAGTTGTTAAGTACCATGTATGGATTATTGGTTAGTGCTTTACTGGCAATTGGCCAGGTCCAGGCACCTGCAATAAATGCTGAGTAAGCCATTGGGCGATAGGAGTACTTTGGATCCATAATTCTTTTAGTGCGGACCAGGTCGTAGTAATAATGCCCCTCACCCATTAGTTCCTTACAACGTTCCCAATAGATAGCGTCTTTAAGTTTACCGTCGCCAGGGTTTGCAGGGAATAGGTCGGCACCAGCTCTTGAACGGATACGGTTTAAAAGGTCTTGCGCACGTCCATCTTCTCCGCCCAGCTCTGCCAGTGCTTCTGCATGGAGTAGAATCACATCTGCCAAACGGAAGATGATCGGGTTATCATCATCTCCTTGTGTGGGAGCTGCACGGTTAAAGAACTTATAGATTATGCCTTTCCCTGATTCGTCGTAAATGTCAGCGATATCAAACCATATGTTTTTACGTTTATCAGTTGCCCCTTCCGGGTATATCATTTTCATGTAACTGCTACGATAGGCGAGCTCACTAACAGTTCTGTCGGTAGAGGTTAAGAAAGGCAAATGTGCCACACTATTAGAAAATTTATGTCTACGATCTACACTTACTTCACCATAGTTACTACTCAATTGAATTTCGAATAAGCCTTCCTGAGAACGACCAAACATCACCAGATAAGTTTGTTCGATTGGCAATAAAGCATAGGCACCTTGTTCGGCCATTCCTATGTTTTCAATATCAAGACCCAGCTCATCTACGGCTTTGTAATAGGTTAAGGCACTATTTGGATCAAAGCTGGCACACCACATGTTCATGTGCATCATCAAAGCATCGGCACTGCCACGCATTGCTCTTACAGCACGGTTTGCAGGATCTTTATAAGTCCAGGGCAGGTCATCTTTTACCTTTTGTAAATCTTCTATGCAGCTTTTAAATACGGTTACTAGCGGAGTACGACCCAAGGGAACCTGGTTATAGGCATTGGTGTAATAAGGTACATCACCATACAGCCTAACCAGGTAGAAATAAGCCATACAACGCATAAATACAGCTTCGGCACGGTACTGTTTTTTCATTTTGTCACTAAAAGCAGGATCATCAATACGATCTACCTCTTTGTACAAAATATTGGCCGACTGCACCACTTTATAAAATGGAGTCCAATCTGGGATCATATCGTAACGTGCACGAGCCTGATACCATTCCAATTCGGCATTATAACCTGGTCTGGTACGTGTTGCATCTGCTGCCAAAGTTCTCTTCAGGTCGTTACCCGACATATAATCGAAATCATATCGCTTGGGAAAGGTCCCGCCGGCCTTGGTTGGGGCATTGCGAAAATCGCCCGTAGCCAGCAGGATGTTAGACATGGTTGCTGTACGGAACAGTCTATACACATCTTTCGTAAAATCTTCTGCGTCTTTTGCTGTTTTCCAATAATTGTTGCCTGAAAGGCTGGTTACTGGTTCAACATTTAAAAACTTTTTACAGCCTGGATTTGCAATCAGCACCACCAGTAAGGGAATAATATATAAGATCCTTTTCATCATCAATTTCATTTTAGAACTGTACATTTAAACCAAGTGAGTAACTACGTCTACTTGGATAACCTTTAGAGTTATCGCGGCCCAGGTCCGTCACGTTTTCAGGATCAGGTCCGGAGTAATTTGTGAATGTATACAGGTTATTTCCTGTACAATAGATCCTCATAGAGGTAATACCTAAGCGTTCCGCGAACTTCCTATCAAAAGTATAAGCCAGTGTGAGCGTATTGATTTTCAGGTAAGATCCATCTTCCTGGAACAAGGTCTGATCAAAGCGGAATGGCCTGTAGATATCGTAACGCGGATAGTCATAAGGATTTGGATACATCGCATTGCTTGCTGCTGATCTCCAATAATCGTATCTATCTAAAGGCACTAAGTTGTTTTGTTTAACGGGATCAGCAAAATTCTGGAATCGCTCTGCTAATGCATTGTTTAAAATGTCTCTTTTTAAGGTATAAGACATGTTTAGGTTCATGGAATAGTTTTTATAAGAGAAAAAAGAGGATATCCCTCCGGTAACTTGTGGAAAGGAGTTACCAGCAATAACCAGATCTCGTTCGTCCAAAATATAATCGCCATTAATATCCGCCCAATGTGGATCACCTCCCTGGAAAAAAGTAGTATTTTTTCCGTCGCTAGTGCGATACCGCATCCCAGTAACCGGATCTACTGCCACATCATCCGTACTTGCATACACCCCTTTGGTGTTGTAAAGTACGTTCGACAAGCTGTTTCTACCCAAGCGGTAGAGGATATTTTGTTTGGTTGCCTCATCGGTAATAACGATAGACCGCACGCCATCCGGCAGCTTGGTTAATACATCTTTATTGATTGCTCCATTGAATGAAACCGTCCAGTTTACCTTACTTTCTTTAGCCAATGGGCGAACGGTCAATGACAGTTCATAACCATAGTTAACCAGACTAACTTCATTGGTTTTAATACTTTCGAAAGCATTGTGATCTGCCAGTTTTTTGTCTCTTAACTGGTTATCAACCATTTTATAATAAGTATCAAAAGTAATCTGGTATTTTCCATCCATCAAACCTAATTCAAGACCGGTATTGAACTGGGTGGTAACTGTTGGGGTTAACAGCGTATTGGGCAGTTGTTTGAAACCTAAACCAATGGCTTGAGATCCGTTATAGGATCCGCTATAGTTATAGGCACCAAAAGCATCAAATACGGTACCTGCCGGAACAATGTTTTTACCCCAGCTGGTACGTATTGAACCAAAATCTATCCATTTTATGTTTTTGAACCAGTTTTCTTTGTTAAAGTTCCACCTTACAGCTACCGCCGGATTTTTAGACCATGGCACATCCGGGCCACTACTCGATAAACCATCGAGGCGGAATGAAGCATCTATTACATATTTTTTATCGAAATTGTAAGAAAATGAACCAGCTATCGCTGCTGATCTTGAATCTGCATAACTATTTAAAATACCGCCCTTAGAGTCGGCAGCATTAAAACCTCCCGGTCCCTGATACTGATCACTTGGTGTACGTACCTGGTTAATTACCTGCGCCTGGTAGTTGCGAATGTACATCTCGCTGAAAACGAAGAAATTTACGTTATGGAAATTATTAAACGTTTCCGTATAGTTAACCATGTTACGATTGTACAGTGTGCTTTTGCGATCGCTATAGGTATAAAGACTTGATTTGTTATTATTTAAGATGGCCGGCTTAAAGGTATCTTCAGTACCAGTGTTGTAATCGTAGTTTACGGTACTCGTAACAGCTACTGTCTTAAGAAATTGGTACCTGGCCTCCAGATTGGTTTTTATGTTCCCGGATTTGTTGTTATTATCTACAATCATTACCCCGGTTGCATCTCCTGCCCCACTAAATAAAGAAGGTGGCGGTAAAAGTGATGACGCCGAACTTCCGCTGGCCACACCTCCTTGCTGTACGCCATTTCCACTTCCCTTTTTACTGATACCCAGTGCCGTAGACACGTTGGTAAATAATCGAAATTTCTCGTTAGGCTGATACAATACGTTCATCCCCAATGAGTATCTGGTTAAGCCTGTATTTTCGACAATGCCATTTTCATTGTAATAACCGACGTTTACTTTGTAATTGAATTTCTGATCACCACCGGATGCATTGATATTGTGTGTTTGGTTAAGGGTGGTTCTGTAAAAAACGCTTTGCCAATCGGTTGAGTTGTTGTAAAATGCATTTAAACTATCGGCCAAAAAAGGTGTATTGTCAATTAACTGTCTCGCATCATATAGACCTTTTGCATAATTATAGATCTGCCATAAGCGCATATCACGTTCTGTTTTTCCACCAATTACTTCTTTCAATTTCGGTGGGGTGTTGACAAAGAAGTTAGTGGTGTATTGGATGATCGGGGTTTTAGATTTCCCTCTTTTGGTCGTAATTAAGATTACTCCATAGGCACCCTGAGATCCATATAATGAAGTTGCCTGTGCATCTTTTAACACAGAAACCTCTTCAATATCCTCTGGTGGGATCAATGAAAGTGGGCTGATGCCCGGACCACCTTGAGAAAAACCATATTCGTAATTTGAGTTGGCATCTAAAGGCACCCCATCAATTACAAACAATGGAGAAGTTGGTGTTAGGAAGGCATCACTACCTGAACCCTGGATATCTATACTGGATAAACCACGGACGAAGATTGATCCGCGTGCGCCGGGACTACCAGTATTATTCTGAATATTTAAACCAGCCACTTTACCCTGCAGTAATTCCATTACGTTGGCTACGGGCACATCCTGAAGCGCCTTGCCACTAATGGTGGTGATTGCTCCGGTAGAGACTTCTTTGGTTTTTGCAGAATATCCTACAATTACAACCTTATCTTCGAGGGTATTTGTAGATTCCTGGAGCACAATACGCATACTTTGCTTATCGTTGGCTTTTAGTTTTTGTACCTTAAAACCGATATAGGTAAAGGTAAGCTCCGTGTTTTCGGGTACGGTAACTGTAAATGAACCATTACCTGCGGTAGAACCTACCGATTTAAGGGGATTACCCGTAGCAATATTTACACCGGGTAATCCAAGGTTAGTTGATTTTTCAAATACAATACCTTTTACGGTTACCATCTTTTGTGCATACGCCATTGTTCTGGAAGTAGAGACCAGGATAAGGAGCAGTAAAAATTTAGAAAGGTACTTCATAGTCCTATTTTGTTTTAGCGTGTTCAGCTTAAATCTATTTTGATCTGTGTACATCATTCATTTTCGAATCTTGGGTTATCCCGGTTAAACCAAAAAATGATTTCCCAATCTCCCTGCTGGTAGATGTTGAAGTTGAAAAGAAATCCAGCGATCTGCTTTATACCCCCAAAACCCAGGCGCTCATAAGCAAAAGAGAGAGAAGCCTGCTTACCATCAAGGGTAGTATATGGTGTTGGAATAGATACCAATGGGATTGGATAAGCCACCTTATATCTTACATAGGTGTCTGTTTTCTCCATATCGAAACCATGTACCAATGTATTCCAATTGGTTAGGTTAAATTTGTTTGGATTAATTGCATTGAATACTGTATCCTGAAAACGAAAGGTTAATGAGTTTCCTTCTCCTACCTTTTTCATATAGACGTTCATATCCATTGGCATTAAAACAGTATTTGTACGCTCTCCAATCATATTGAATATTCCCGTTGGCGTAATCTGTCTATTTAAATCTCCACCCGTGATTGGGTCTTTAGAGTTTGGCTCACTAGCCCTTTCTTTATAGGGTTGCAGCTTCATATTGTTAAAATACCTGCGACCGCCATTATTGGTCACTTCTACATCGAAAGTATATCCAGAATCTGGAAGGGATGTTAAAATCCGGTCATTTGCCGCCGCCCACATAATAAACTCTCCTGAGTGCTCTCTGATCTCAAACAGTGGATGTTTTTCAACAACTCTCTTCCCTTCAATTTCGGCCAAAGTTTTCTCCGTTCCGGTATAAGCCTTTTTCCAAACCAATACATCGAAAGGCTTGATCAGCTCGGGAGCAATTAGTCCATCGCTATTTCTTGGGTTAACAATTTTGAAGGTTAGTGGTAAGGTAGAGCTTTACGCATCAAAATTATTGGACATTAAGGTTGTACGTCCTAACACGGGCATGTACACCGTTTGAGTAAATCGTGCCTCCGTATTAAATGTATCGCGATCTGTAGGAAGGAATTTTTTACAGGCGCCCAGCAATCCGATCAGCAGAATTACAGGGGCTATGGCCAGTGTATATTTTTTATTTATCATGATCTTGGTAACTGAATTCATAATTATTATTTATTGAGCCTAAGGGTAAATTCACTAAACCCAAATTCATGTGAGGGCGTGAGCACATGGATCACCGCATTATGCGTAAAAATGTTTACCGCCTGCGTGGTTGTTCTTTGCCATTCTACGATATACTGAGAACCTTTAACATCGCTGTATTTGATGGTTTTTGGGCCACCATGTACAAAGCCATAAGCATTTGAATTGACCTCCATGGCATGCATTCCATAATCGTATTTAATGGTTTGCATAGATGCACCATCAGTAAGTAGTAAACTATCAGTAGAGAACCTGCCACTGATAAAATACCTATTCAATAGTGTATCGAGCTGATCCAAATTGGCATTACCTAAATTTATATTGGACTTTTTCTGTGTAGTACGCAGGTTATTGAGGTTTAACAACGCCAATGTAAAACTGCGGTTGGTTGGAGCAAAAATGGTAAAGTCGGACGGCGTAATTAGCGTATCTTTTAGCCAGGTAATGCGATCTGCTACTTTTAGCAGTGAATCGTATACTCCTGGCTGCGCCTTTAAGTACTCGTATGCATTGCCATCAAATTCGTTAACCTGATTATCGAAATCATAAGCTCCTTTGTCCTTTTTACAGGCTAAAACAAATAGCATTGCTGTAAACAGGATCAACAAACCTTTTATTAAGTGTATATTCTTTTT
Source organism: Pedobacter hiemivivus (assembly GCF_005144565.1). Lineage (NCBI taxonomy): Bacteria > Pseudomonadati > Bacteroidota > Sphingobacteriia > Sphingobacteriales > Sphingobacteriaceae > Pedobacter > Pedobacter hiemivivus. Next base: position 30,047 of record NZ_SWDX01000019.1, on the reverse strand, counting down.
CATATGATTACCTCCAATATTCGTTTTGAACCAGTAAAGAATTGCGGCTAAGGACATCCTGACTGATTGGCCAGAAAATCCCGTTGGTACTGATTAATTTATTGAATTGCGTATCGCTCTTTTTAATTCGGTTATAACGTACCTGGTCGTACCATCTCCAGCCTTCGCCCATGAGCTCTCTTCTGCGTTCCTTAAATATGGCATCAAGGACTCCCGAATTAGGACCTGTATATCTAGGTAACCCCCTTGAAAGACGTACATTATCTAACGCATCTATTGCCGGATCCATATTGTCTAAAACAGCCATGGACTCCGCATATAGCAACGCAATCTCTTCCAAACGGGTAAAAACGATGGCAGAGCTGAACAGCCCGAGCGAGCCATCTGTTGAAGCATTACGGATACATTTAACTTTACTAAAGATGGTATTGGAGCTGCCAAACCCGGTAAAATAATCGGTTACGGCTCTACCATTAGCAGCGTTTATGGAGAAACGTTCATCTTTATCTTCATCAAAAATCGATAGGATTGTTTGATCAGGCATAAACATTTGGGGTACTGGTCGTACCACAAGCGGTGCAGCAAGGGTAAGGTCTTCTATGTGTCCATCAAGACTAGCCTCCCTATCGCTCCAGGCAAAGGGCAATCCAAAAATCTGATTGGTGTTTTTATCGTAAAAAAAGCCATCTACCCTAGTTAGCAATGCCGTGGTCATATAACTTGAACCAGCTTTGCTTGCATTGTCAAGTACAAAACGCGCATATCCCGATGCATCTATATAACGTTCGTTCCAAACTGCAACATGTGCCAGAATAGCATAAGCGGAGACTTTAGTTAGCAATACACCATTCCAGGCTGCAATTCCTTGTCCGTAATACAACCCCGGAAAAACGGGATCAAATATATCCCCGTATTTGTAAGGCAAATCTTGTACTGCTTTTAACAGTTCACTTTCGGCATAGCCCAATACGTCTTCTTTTGGCGTGCGTTTGGCTTGTTCAAAAGAACCATCGTTAACAGATTTAATTAAGGGCACATCACCCCAAATACGGGTCATGTAGAAATAGGCGAAAGCGCGTAATGCATGCATCTGGGCGATATCAACCTGGTAATTTTTTTCGGTATACTGCTTATCCAAAGCCATCACTTCGTGTGCACGATCGATAAAGAGATTGGCACTGTTGATTACGGCATAAAACCTTCGCCAGCTGCTTAATGACTGTACAACTGGATACGGTGCATTTAGATTGCTGCCTATAATTGCTTTCAAATCTAGTCTGGAAGTGGCCTGAAAATCGCCATTACGCAATTCGCCGTAAAGCCAGTGTGCGTTGTTATCAGCCATTGCTGCTCTTAGTAAACCATAGGTTCCCAGCAGTGCCGAACGGGTATCGGTAATTGATTTCCAGTTGTTTTTTTCGTTTACCAGGTGTGTTGAATCTATATCCAACTTTTTATTGCAGCCCGACATCAGCACCGTCAGGATTAATGCTCCTGAAAAAATGCGGAAGAAACTTATTTTTGTATTAAACCTCATATTTTTCATATCTATAAATCAACCTTAATACCTAATATGTATGTTTTTGGCATGGATAATCCGTAGCCTGTATCAATGCCTGTATAGCCAACAACTTCAGGATCACCACCTGTATATGGGGTAATGGTAAATAAATTGGTCGCGGTCATGTAAACCAGGAATTTACTTTGCGCTCTTTTTCTTGGATTTAAGAAACTGAGTCGAGCCAGATCGTAGCTTAAGGATACGGAGCGTAATTTTAGGTATGATCCGTTTTCAATAAAGATATCCTGATCCGAACGATACGACTGTACGGCACTCCATGGATTGTATACCGGATATTTTGAGGCATCAAAATTAGTTTGCCAAAAAGTAATCTCATCTACAGCGGCAATGTCGTTCGTTCCTTTTCTGTTGATGAAGTCGAAGCGACCGGCAACGGCCTGATTGAGGATATTACGACCAAGGGCAAAGTAAAAATTGAAGTTCAATCCAAAATCGCCATAAGTAAACTGGTTGGAGAAATTACCCGTAAACTTAGGGATGTAATTACCTAGTGGTACTTTATCAGATTCGTTAATGGTATAATCGCCATTCAGGTCTTTCCATCTTGGATCTCCACCATGGAAAGGCAATCCTTTATAGTTAAAAATCTGAAACGTTTTAGGATCTACAGGTACTTCTACATCCGAATTAAATACGCCATGGGTTTGCAATACCCAGAATTTGTCTATAGCCTGACCTACTACCAATTTCTGCGTTCCAATAAGGATTTCAGACATTCCGCCAGGCAAGGCTTTCAGTTTATTTTGGTTATAGGCAGCATTGAAACTACTGGTCCAACTCAATTGACCTTTTGTTCCTTTCAATACCTCGGCTTGCAGGATCAGTTCAGCTCCGCTGTTGTTTACATCCATCCCACTTTGGTAAGCGGCTGTGTAACCCGACTCGGCATTTACCGGCATAGGCAACAGCATACGGTTGTTATTTTTTGAATATAGCTCGAAACGCGTTTGCAAGCGGTTGTTAAAGAAGCCTGCATCTATACCCACATTTGTTTCTTGCACGTAAGACCATGGGATATCATAACCAATCCATCCTGTAGTATATGGCCTGGACAACGTCCCGAACCCTCCGTAAGAATAGAATGCAGGATTTCCAGACCAGCCTAGGTCTACATTATATTGAGGACCCGCGGCAAAATGATCATCTGAAATTAGCTTCCCTATACGGCTCCATGATGCAGATAGCAATAGTTTAGAAAAAGTTGAATTGTCTTTTAATAAAGTATTTTTCAGGTTATAATCTGCACTGATTGCCGGCGAAAAGAACCAGCGTGCGCTCGGCTGCATATTAGAAGAACCGTCGGTACGGGCTACAGCCGTAAGGCTTAAATCTTCCTTAAAATTATATGTGGCCTTGGCATACAACGAGCTCAGGTTAGATTTCTGACGATCGGTAAAGCGCGAAACAATAAAATCTTTAGGAAGCAGGTATTGATCGCTTTTAGGATCTCCGTTTACCACATTGATCTTGATGTAATCACTTGATCCTTTGTAGCCAAATGCGTAGTTGTATTTGTTTACATCAGCCTGGAAGGAATGGCCTGCTTCGAGGTTTAAACTTTGTTGCTCGTTGAGGTGATATTTATATCTCAATATATTATCAATCACTACACGTTGGTTGTAACCAAAATAATTAGAGACAAAATTGTTCCCATCAAACATGGTTGAAGGGTAAAACACATCGCGTAAACCTTCGTTATAGTCGAAGCCGATACGGGAAATAAAATCAATATCTTTTATTTTGGCATTTAGCGAGAAATAACCTTGAACAGCGTTGTTTTTATTCTTATCTATTGCTCTGTTTTTGTATTCATCTAATAAACTACCGTAAATGAGTTTATTGGGCGATATGGGGCTTGAAAGATCAGGAACGTATTGCATTTCGGCAAAACGATCTCTGAATGACTTGTTTCTATCTCGATCGAGCCTTGTGGCATTGATCATGCTGGAAACTGTAAGCCATTTTAATGGCAACATATTGATAAAGAATGATGCTACGTATTTATCTAGCTTGGTATCATCTGCATTTCCGGCACTTTTGGTGTTTCCTGCGAAAAAACGGAAGTTTGAACGGCTTGTCCCCCCTGTTATGCTTCCGTTAATGTTGTGTACCGGGCTATTTTTATAGTAAAGATCTGTCCAGTTGGAGGGGCCGTAATAATTTTCATTGGTCGCATCTCTAAGGTATGCCGGATAATTATCCATGTCCGCTGGGCTGGCGAATTTATTATAAAATGGCATCCTAAAATCATTTTCGTTTTTAGCATTGGCAGGTGTTACCTGATCTTTCTGCACCATTCCATAATAACTATTGAAGCTGATTTGGTTCAATCCTTCCTGCGCATTTTTGGTGGTGATAAAGATGGCTCCATTAGCTGCTCTAGGCCCATAAACTGCTGCCGCAGCGCCCCCTTTAATTACATTGATGGATTCTATATTATCTAAATCAATGGTAGAAAGTAGATTGGTTGCCGGTCCAATGGGCAGGTAGCTGAACCGTTGCACATCGAACATAAAGGGATTATCCTGAATCAGCGGAATACCATTGAGGTATACTGTAGGCTGAACCTGATAAATGTCTTTTCTGGATAAGAGCGGCATTGGCAATCCTCTAATCATCATGCTCTGTTCTGTTGTACCAGGTTCGCCGCTGGTTTCTTGTACGTATACTCCGGCTACACTGCCTTTAATCACTTGCTGAAGAGAACTAAAGGGAATCAGGCCTAATTGTTTTAAAGGCAATGAATCGACATTCTTTACTGATACAAAGCGTCTCAATTTTACGCTTCCGGAATCCGCTGCCACCGTATCCTTTTTGGAACGACTTGTAGTATCCTGAAAGCCGAATCCACTTAGCGGAAAACCAAGACCAACAAGAAAAAAAGACACAAGGAGACATTGACAGGGGATTAGTCGATGTTTATTCATACATGTTTGGTTTAGGTATTACTTAGTTTGTTTTGTCGGAACAGTTATAAACTTATTATTAGCTGGTTAGGGCGTTATGGTCTAGTATGGGTTAAATATGATTTAGCATACCGCCTTCAGAATATTACATTGTTCAGACACTCAAAACTGTGATATTATTCCTTTAAAAAAGATGAAAATTCTAAATAAAAAGGTAGAAAAATCATTAACAAAGGCAGATATTTCTATCTTTAGCGCAATAAACATCTAATTATTAGGGATTAATATGAATCTGGTTAAATGGAGACTGATTACTTTATGCTTTTCCTTTGCTGTAATTTTTCATTCGGTCCATGCGCAACATCCGCTTTCTTTTAGTAACCATACAATTGAAAATGGGCTTTCGCAAAACTCAGTAATTTCGGTTACTCAGGATAAATCAGACTTTATGTGGTTCGGTACACGGCAGGGGCTAAACCGATATGATGGCCACCAGTTTAAAAACTATATCAATCATCCAGCAGACCGAAGCAGTCTCTCCAATAATGAGGTTCAAGCTTTATTGACTGATACTGAAGGAACCTTATGGGTAGGAACAGCTAATGGACTAAATAGATATGATTCCGGAACCGATACTTTTATACAGATCCCAACCCGGTCAAAGCGAGGCCTAAGCCAAGGTGGTATCGAATGCCTTTATGAAGACCCTGACAAAAATTTATGGGTGGGGACTTTAGGTGAGCTTAACCTTTTAACAGACAAAAACAAAAACACTTTTAAGTCTTTCAAGTTTAAGGGGACAAAAGAGGAGAGTGTTCAAGGCATTTACGCCATTTTTAAAGATACTCGCGGCAACCTCTGGATTGGAACCGGTAGCGGGTTGTTATGCATGCGTTTAAAAAATGGCCACTACCAATATGAACGGTTTAAATACGATTCGGAAAATAAATCTGGGATCAGTTCAAATTATGTCACCTGTATTAATACTGACGCCCAAAACAATTTATGGATAGGAACGGGCAATGGGGTATGCTTATATAATTACTCGACCAAATCCTTTACTGTTTATAGCCATGACAATAATAACCCGAATTCTATTGTCCATAACGATGTCAGAACCATAACCAGAGATAAACAGGGAATGCTTTGGATTGGCACTCAGGAAGGATTAAGCATTCTAGATCCGGTAAGCAAAACCTTTACTAATTATCAGCATGATCCTGAGTTAAAAAATAGCATCAGTCACAACTCTGTGCACAGTATATATCAGGATGGTAACCAGACCATGTGGGTAGGCACCTATTTTGGTGGTGTTAATTATAGTCACCTGATTGCTACGAAATTTAAAGCTTACCACAACAGCAAGTTAAAATCCAGCATCAGCAGCAACATCCTCAGCTCTATAGTGGAGGATGAACGCAACAACTTGTGGATCGCAACTGAGGGTGGTGGTTTAGATTACCTGGACAGAAAGACCAATACTTATACGAGCTACAAAACAAACCCTAACGATCCAAACAGTATCACCTCTAACCTGATTAAAATCATGTGCAAAGAGAATTCGGGCAAAGGTGAGCTCATTATTGGGACGCATTATGGTGGGTTAAATATTTTTAATCCCAAAACAGGAAAGTTTAAACGCATTATCAATGTAAAAGACGCTAAAAATTCTCCCGGTACTGCCGAAATTGTGGCTTTGCGACAGGATAGTTATGGCACGATATGGATTGGCTCTCAAAATGGGCTATCCATTTTAAGGAGACAGCATGGAATTTTCCCCGATCACACCACAAAGAGTGTTCTAGGTAAGTATTTAAAAAAGAAAAAAGGTATACAGGTTCTTTTTGAGGATCAAAAGAAAAATCTATGGCTAGGCACATCTGCCGGTTTGTATCGGTATAATTTTAGCACCAGACTTTTAAGTCCTTTTACAAAGAATGAGAATGATAGCACCCGGTTGAAGTCTGATTATATCAATTGTGTGGTTCAAACAGCTAAGGGCTTGATCTGCGTAGGTACTTATTTTGGGGGCATCAGTATATATAACGAGCAGACAAACCATTTTAAAACTTATACGGAAGTGGATGGTCTGGCCAATAACAATGTACTTGGTATTGTTGAGGATGATGCAGGCCATCTATGGATCAGTACGGCCAATGGCTTATCGCAGTTAAATTTAAACACCGGAAAGTTTAGAAATTATACAAAGAGTGATGGACTGGCAGGGAACGAGTTTAATGCCAGGTCTTACTTTAAAGATAGTAAAGGCGAGATCTTTTTAGGGGGACTAAATGGCCTCAGTTCTTTTCATCCTAAAGAAATTGAAACGAATAACTATAAAGCACCTCTTGTTTTTACGGGCCTAAAATTATTTAACCAACCTGTAGAGGTGGGCGGGCCTGATCAGCTTTTAAAGGAACAAATTCTGAATACCAAAGAGATCACCTTTAAACACGATCAGAATCACTTTACCTTGGGCTTTGCATTATTAAATTACATCAAGCCCGACAAAAATAAATATGCCTACAAATTAGAGGGCTACGATGAGCAGTGGAACTATACCAGCAACCCGAGTGCCATATACACCAATTTACCTTCCGGCAACTATCATTTTATCGTTAAGGGTTTAAATAATGATGGAATAGCGGGGAGCAACCAAGCCAGCATTGAGATAAAGATTCTGCCACCGATATGGGCCAGCTGGTGGGCATATGTACTTTATGCACTTATATTTTCTACCATCTTGTTCCTTACGGTAAGGTATCTTTTTATCCGGGCATTACTCAAAAGGTCGGAGGATGTACAAAAGATGAAATTGAACTTCTTCACTTATGTGTCTCATGAAATACGCACTCCCCTAACCTTGATTCTTGGGCCACTTGAGCATCTGCTAAAAACAACAAAGGACAATCCTGAAATTAACAAGCAGATACTTCCTATTAAAAATAACGCAGACCGACTAATGAGGCTCATCACAGAGCTAATGGACTTTAGAAAAGCTGAGACCGGTCATTTAAAATTACACGTTGCCAGTGGCAATATTATAGAGTTTACACAGGAGATTTTTCATGCTTTTCAGCATCTAGCTGACACTCGCAATATTCATTATACGTTTGAGCATAAGCAGGAGTTTATTGAACTGTATTTCGATAAGGTCCAGTTAGAGAAAGTGCTATTTAACTTGCTTTCTAATGCGTTTAAATTTACAAAAGACCAAGGCAGCATCCACGTTTCTATTGAAGAGCGCGCGCAAGAGGTGATCCTAAAAGTTAGAGATAATGGAAAAGGCATTCCACAGGAGAGTCAGCAGAAGTTGTTTAGCGACTTTTTTCAAGTTGATGAGCAGGGATCGGGACATATTGGCTCTGGTATAGGTCTGGCACTGTCTAAAAGCATTGTAGAATCTCATCAGGGAAGTATAGGTATTGAGAGTACTCCTGCAACATCAGTTCAACCTGGTGATACTTGCTTTACCTTAACGCTTAAAAAAGGCAAAAGTCATTTTAAAAACACTGAGTTAATAGATACACAATACCACCATTCGGAAAATACAATTTATACCGTTCCTGTTGCTGTGGAGGCAATTGAAAAGGAGACAAGGATTACCACAGCCGAAACGATTTTAATTGTTGAGGACAATCCAGAGATCAGGCAGATGCTTATAGGCTTGCTAGAAAACGACTATCGCGTTCATGAAAGTGTAGATGGATTAGATGGTTGGGAAACAGCAACGGAGTTGCTTCCTGATTTGATTATTTGTGATGTGATGATGCCGGTAATGGATGGATTGGAACTGTGCAAAAAGCTAAAAACTGATGAGCGTACCAGCCATATCCCAGTAATTTTACTTACTGCAAAATCATCTCAGATTCATCAGGTAGATGGATTAGAAACTGGTGCCGACTGCTACATCACCAAACCTTTCAATATTGATTTATTAAAGCTAAACATCAGAAACCTACTCCAATCGAGGGCAACGATGCGACAAAAGTTTAGTAAAGAGGTCAGCCTACAGCCTCAAAACATTAAGGTTAGCACTGTAGAGCATACTTTTATGATTAAGATCGTGCAGTATATAGAGGATCATATGTCTGACCAGGATTTTAGTGTTCCGGAGTTGGCAGCCAATATTGGCATGAGCCAGCCTGTATTGTATAAAAAAATCAGAGCGATTACAGATCTATCTGTGAATGATTTTATCAAAACAATCCGCTTAAAAAAGGCGGCCCAACTCTTTGCTCAAAAAACGTACAATGTATCGGAAGTTTCGTACCTGGTTGGTTTTAATGATCCGAAATACTTCAGCCGTGAATTTAAAAAACAGTTCGGCCATACGCCTAAGGCTTACGTTAACGCTTTAACAGAGCAGCAATCATAGGGCTCTAATCGCTTTCAAACGGCACTTTACCGTTTTATTTATAATAATTCTAAATAAATTTCATAAGTCTCGAATTACTTTATAGATTAGCTTAATTTTTAATCATTCTAAATAGAAAAGAATATGAAATCATTATTACTTGCATTATTATTTACGCTAGGCACAAGTCAATTATTTGCACATGCTTTATGGATAGAGACTGCTTCATCAGGAAAAACTGGGCAGGCCCAGGAGGTAAAGGTATATTATGGAGAATACGCGACTAACGAACGCGAAGAAACAGCCAAATGGTACTCCAATGTTAAAGACTTTACTTTATGGCTAACAGCTCCGGGGAAAGAAAAAATTAAACTGACAACCACTCCTGGAACTAATTTTTACAGCGCAAGCTTTGCTCCCGAAGGAAATGGGCAATACGTATTGACTGTTAGCCATGAAGCCGCAGAGCTTGGCGGAACTACAAAGTATGAATTTATAGCCGCTGCCATCGTAACAGTTGGTAAACCAAGCGCTGTAGATGTTGCTACCATTCCAGTATCTCTTAAGGTGCATACTGTTGAGGCTAAAACCTACAAGGTTAATGCTCCTATACAAATAAAAGCTATAGCAAACGGTAAGCCTCTTGCTAAGACAACAGTATCGGTATTTTCTCCTGAAGGTTGGAGCAAAGAAGTAACAACTGATGAAAACGGAGTGATAACTTTTAGCCCGATCTGGCCTGGGAGATATGTTCTTGAAGTATCAGCTCGTGAAAAGACTGAAGGCACACATAATGGCAAAGCCTATACTGCCGCATGGCAAGGGGCGACTTCAAGTTTTGAAGTGAGCAAATAGCATTAAGTCCTGCCTGCACACATACTTTGGTTAGAGTGTGTGCAGTGCAGGCGCTAATTTTTATTGTCCAAATCGCTTTTCCTGTAGCAAATCATAATGTTTTACATAATCCGGGTGTTCTGTCTTCATCAGCCTATCCCAGATCCTTAAATACAATCCGTAATTACCTCTGAATTTTTGATGATGCAGATTATGAAAGGTAGAAGTATTAATGATTTCGAATAGAAAAGTCTTTCTGAACCCTTTAGGCATAATTTCGTAGCCCAAATGCCCATAAACGTTAATTACAAAAGAAGAAAACGCAAACAGTCCAATCGTTAATGGATGTAATGGCATAGAAAACACCAACACAATGATGACTGCGCCCTCTGCTATGGCTTCCAGGAAATGGAAGGAATAAGAGGTCCAGGGAGAAGGATTTGTAGATTGGTGGTGCACCAAGTGTGTTGCTTTAAACAACTTTTTATGGTGTAATATCCGGTGCATCCAGTAAAAATAGGTGTCATGCACGACTAAGGTTAGCAAAAGGCTCACTGGAATCCACCATAAAGGGTAAGCATGTAAATCAGTATAGATAAAGGTATGCGGCCTAAGTCTGTCAGACAATGCAATAATTGAGGTGACTGCCAGCATGATGCTTGATATAGAGGAGTGCAGGATTTCTCTCAGAAAATCGGCCTTACCTGCCAGCCTGCTTTGAATTTTATTTCGCAGCAGGCTTTTGGGGAAGAGCAGGTAAAAAACTAAAAAAAAGATGCCTGCAATGATAAAATAGCGGCCAATAGTAAGGAGAAACGCCCAGCTAATGGTTTGAAAAAGATGGTTCATCATTATTTACGTTTTCTGCGGATTAATAAAATAAGGCCTACTAAGAATATGACACCTGGAATGATGAAATAATACAAGATTTGTATCGGTTTTACATAGTCCTTAATCAGCGTAGTCATATTATCTTTTGAAGCTGGGCGACTGGTATCGATTGGAAACTCTCCATAGGAGAACCATCGGAATATACTCATCGCAAAATTGACATTTAAGGTTTGCAGATTGTTCCGACTCAATTCTGTATTGCTGAAAAAGTCCGCATCAGCAGATACGATGATCCGTTGTTCCTTATTCTTCACATTCCTGGTGAGCATCAATGCTGTAGGGAAACTTCCCTCCTGATCACCCTTGATGTGATCAACTACCAATGTTGCTGAGTCTAGGACAAACTTGCCTTTCTTGATCCAGCTCGTTTGGGCATCAGACATTAATAGCGGATGAACGCTAAAGCCTCCCTGTGGTACGTAGCTTAACGCGCCAGCATTAGGCATAGAAACTACCATTTTATACATATAAAACTGTTGCAAACTTTTGTCCATAGCTACAGCGCCCGCAGCCAGACTTGGTGTAACCAGATCAAAAGAATAATCCCTGCTTTTTTGAACAATGGTTCCGTTTAGCATTTGAACACCCAATGAATCCAGCAAGGAATTAACAACGTTCTGTTTACCCGGTTCTCCGGCAATCATCAGGTTTCCACCGTCAGCAATATATTTTTGAAGCTTTGTTTTGGCAACCGCAGTAAACTCCACCCTTGGATCAGCAATGATCAAGGCAGCAATATCTTTCGGAATCTCATTACGTTCCAAAGAAACGCTGTCTACATCAAAACCCTGATTAACCAATGAACTTCTGGAATACTTACTATTAGCCAATACCTTGTAATCCCGATCGCCCATTTTATCCATACTGCGTTGATAACCATCTGTAGCAAAAACAAGCTTAGGTGCGGTAACAATCAATCGCTTTAAAGCAGCTCCGGTTTCGGCTTCAGATGGCCAAAATTGATTATCAGGGGCAGGAAATGTCCGTAAAAAAGTAGTCTTCCCTTTATATTTCAATTGCATCACCAAACGGGCACTTTCTCCACGCAAATCAACCTGCGCTTTAAGTTCTTGCGGACTCAAAAAATCAGTAATATCGATTTGTTGCAAATCAGCCATGATAGTTACGTACTTATTGAAGCTTACTTTCTGTTCAATCAATTGTGGCGTAACGCCAGGAACACTGTCATAATAATAAACCCATTTCAGCTTAATGTTAGGTTTAAATCGCAGATAAGATTCCCAACGGGCAATATTAGAAATGCGTTCAATAGGCGCTCCTCTAAAATAAGAATCGTCTAATCCATTAACGTAGGTAGTTACTTCAATGGGCTCCTCACCCATATTTTTAAGGATCTCCTGTGAGACTTTAGTAATGGTATTTGTTTTAGTGGCCGTGGCATCATAATATCCGATCATCGGCTGACGCGAACTGACATAGGCAATGCTTAAACCGACCAATAAGATCAGTGCATATCGGCTAGCCTGTTGTAAAAACGATCTGGACAGCCGTTCCAGTTCCAATTTTGTAATGGTAAATGCCAGAAACATTCCCGAAATCACCACATAATAAATCACATCACGGGTATTTAACAATCCTGCAATCATACGCTCGGTACGACTAGGCATGGAAAGACTATGCGTCAAATCACGGATAAAATCAAGATCCTGTCCAAGCGTTCCTATGTAATTCATAAAAGCCAGCATCACAAACGTGCTAATCGCGGCTACTGCCTGATAAGTGGTTAAGCTAGATACAAAAATCCCTATCGCTGCATAAGCGCTTAACAACAGGAAAATAGCCAACAGCCCAACCAAGGCATGTGGATAATCAAAATTAACGAAGAACACGGCGCCAATCAACATAAACAAAACGAGTATGCCTATAATCACCAGGTTATAAATGAGCATGGAAATAAACTTCCCATAAATCACCTGGCTTAGTTTTACCGGGGAAGAATAAAGTAATTTTATACTTCCACTACTGGTTTCCTTGCTGATAATCCCCATGGTAATCAAAGGAATGTAGAGGTACAGGTATTCCAAAATTTGGGTCAGGAGATTCGTTTTATCCGGAACATTGGCATAAATTGTAGTTAAAAAACCAAATGTCCCTCCTTGCACCAGTCCGGGGATGCCTGGCATAAAAGCCAGGTTTAACTGTGTAATGAGCACAATGATCAATAACCAGGCTATTGGTGAATAAAATAGCAGGCTGAGCTCCAGCCTGGCTATTTGTATAATTTTCTTCATATTTCGTATATCAATGGTTAGTTTTTTCTGGCATCAATACCAGCTTTACATAGTTTTTATCCTGAATGTAAGTGGCTGCCACCTGCTTAATAGATTGAACCGTCATATTATTTATCGCGGTTTCATAGTCAAAAAACTGTGTTAAGGGCTCTTTATTGATGTTCCTTGAAACCAGGTAATCCAACCAGTATCCGTTATTTGTTGAACCGCTTTGCAGTCCTGATTTACTTACCGCTTTAAATTTTTGTAGGTTTTCGGCAGAGGGGCCTGATGTTCTCATTTTATTTAATTCATCCTGTGCCGAGACAATCAATTGATCTACATTCTGCGGGGCACAATCAAAGGAAATGGTCAGACTAAACCTGCTTTTCAGGTATTTGGTCATGCTCATTTGTACGTTTGGTGTATAAGTACCACCCTCCTGATCGCGAAGTCGCTGCGTAATGCTAATCTTCAGGGCATCGGCAATGGCATTCATCTTAAACGTATTGTCAAAACTGTAATCAAAAGGACCAGAATAAACCAGCATCACGCTTGATTTCTGTGCCGTACCTTTGTATACGGTCTTAGCAATCCGGCCTGCAGGAATGTTAATGTTCAGGTCGCGAGCTTTTTCTTTCAATCCTTTTGCAGGCAATGAACCCAGGTATTTCTCCAATAAAGGTTTCATCGTTTCCAAATCTATGTTCCCCACAAAAAAGAAATTAAAACCGGAAGCGTCAGAGAAACGCTCTTTGTAAATCTCATAGGCTCTATCCAGCTTAACGGCATTTATGCTGTTTATGCTTCGAGGCTGTTTGCGGACATGATAGTTGCCCAACACCAAGCTTACCGCATCCATAAATACCTGGGCCGGATTACTTCCCTTATTGGCCAATTGTTCTTTGGTGCGACCAATCAATACATCGAATGCTTCCTGGTCCTTTCGGGGTTCCGTAAAATAAGCATTGAGCAGTTCAAGCGTGGTTGCCAGCTCTTCTTTAGAGCTACCACCGCTAAATCCCTGATAAAGATCATTCACAAAAGGACTTACCTGTACCTGCCTACCAGTAAACAATTTACTAAGCTGCTCGGCATTATAGTTTCCTGCACCCGAAACCGACACTACATTTGCGGCATTAATGGCATTTTGATGATCTGCATCTGGATATAGAGAAGCTCCACCCTCGGCAAGCCCTTTAAACAAGATCTGATCATTCTGGAAATTGGTTTTCTTTAACCATACAGTTACACCATTGCTCAGCGTAATCTTCTGCACGCCGATTTTTCCAAAATCTTCCAAGCTAGTAATCTTACCTGGAACGGGTGTTTTTTTCAACAATGGAAGGTCCTGTATTTCATCCACAAATGGACTTAAGGGAGCCGTATAAACTGCATCTATCCAACTCAATACAGTAGCCTCATCTGGTAGAAAAGCTTTATTTTCTTCAGAAGATTTCACGATGATATCGCGATCGGTATCCTTCAGATAAGATTTCAATAAGTCGTTAATTTCTGTTAGGGTAATATCAGGCAATAGCTGACTGGTTAGTTCATATTCCTTAGCAATTCCGGGAGCAATATTGCCTGTCAGGAAATGTTGTAGATAAGGTTTGATCAGCACTTCGGAAGCCGTTTTATCATGCTCTTTCAGTGCATCAGCCATTCTTTGCTGGTAGCTCTTTTTCACGCGGTCCAGTTCAGTTTGCAAAAAGCCCTGCTCCTGCATCCGGCGCAGCTCTAGCCAAACACCCTGTAACGATGGCTGTGTCTCGGCGGGCTTGGTGCCTAGGTTAACTGAGAAAGCAGAAAGTCCACCGGTTAATGAAGTAAATGTGGCGAATGGCATTTGCCTGAACCTCGCATTGATCATTTGTCCCAATAGGTTTTTCAGCAGCGCGTTGCGGTAGTCTGATGTGGTAGCCATTACAGCTTGCTTCTGTTTCATTAAAATCTCTACACCAATACCACCAAATTCCGGGTCTATGAACTGCATATACTGGTTTTTACCAGTCAATTCTGCGCGATATATTGGGCGCTCTTTCTCTTTTTCCGGGTTTTTCAGGTCCGCAAACTTCGCTTTGATGGCTTTCTCCATCTGATCGGCATCAATATCCCCTACAACAATTAAAGCCTGTAAATTTGGACGGTACCAATCTTTATAAAAACTACGGATTTCTTCTGGTGTGACCTTCGAAATAACTTCCTCTGTTCCAATCGGCAAACGCGATCCATATCGGGATCCATTGCTACACAACTGTATGCTTTTTTCTTCGTAACGTTGCTGCATACCCTGGCGGACACGCTTTTCTTCTAAAATCACATGACGCTCCTTTTCCACATCTTCTGCTTCTATATTCGCATCTTGTGCCCAGTCCCGCATAATCTGTAAACCGTTGTTAAGCAGTTCAGGATTATCAGATGGCAATGGCAGCTGGTATACAGTTTCATCAGGGCCAGTATTGGCATTGATGTCTGCACCAAAACGCACCCCTGATTTTTCCAGGTAATTGGAGAGTTCCTTTTTAGGAAAATGTTTAGTCCCGTTAAAACTCATGTGCTCTATAAAATGGGCTACTCCTCTTTGCTGATCTGTTTCCAGAATAGAACCTGCCTTTACGGCCAGGTACATCATGACCCTTTTTTCCGGGCTTTTATTTTTGCGGATGTAATAGGTAAATCCATTGGCCAGCTTCCCGGTCCTCAATTCAGGATCAAGAGACAAGGCCTGGTTATCCAGCTGAGTTTTACAAGCCAAAAACATACAAAAGGCCCCAACAGACAGTAAGCCTAAAAATCTATATTTAATTAACATATTGTTCTGCTTTAATAATCTCTACAATCTTTTCATTTTCGATGATGATCATACCTTGTCTGTCGGTAGTGATTCCACTGGCCAGTGTATATGGATAGGTAGGTACACCATCTTTCATTACCGTAGGCAAGAAAGAGAATTGTACATTATCCGATACTTTGCCTAAGGCTTCCCCAACTTCAATGATGTGGGTGGATACCACAAAGAAGCTGTTCCTGTTCTCAGAGAAAGCTTTCGTAACCGCCAAAGTAGCGTCGTAAGCATCCTTCACATTCGTTCCTTTAAACAACTCATCAAACAATACGTATAAGTCTTCCGATTCACTGACTGCTTTAGCAACCGTTTTTGTACGCAATACTTCTGCATAAAAATGACTGTAGCCCATATCCAGGTTATCCGACACGTTAATTGAAGAGAACAGTCCATCTTTTACCGAAAACTCCATACGTCTCGCCGCTATCGGGAAACCCATGTGCGCCAGGTAAACAGCAATTCCCATAGATTTCATAAAAGTAGATTTACCCGCCATATTGGCCCCGGTGAGGAACAACATATTGCGTTCGCGTGTTAAATGTAAGTTATTGCTTACCCCATTTTTTAAGGCAGGATGGCGGAAACCTTCCATATCTAATAACATCTGTGCGACTGGTAAGGCTTTGGCATATACAAAACCCTGATCTGCCGCTACAGCGGCTACGCCGACATACACATCCAGCTCATAAATCAATTTCAATAAGCCTTCCATCTGACTGATCATCGCATGACGGATCACATAGTCATTGCGGATCAGCTGCATCAGCGAAAGCTGACCTTCAGGAGCATCTAATATCCCTTGTAATCTTGAATCTTGTAACACTCTCAATGCGGTATCTAAATCACCCTGATATACTGAAACACCTGCTTTTCCTTTCAGTTCAGAGAAGAAATCTCTAAAAGCCTGCAACACTTCAATGGTTACCGATTGTCCGGCTTGCAGCTGCAACAATTCGGCATTGTGAAAAAGCACTTGTTTAAATTTCTTGGCGAAAATCCCCCAGGCTACTCTTGGCAAAGCAGCGCCAGCTCCTCCAGCCAGGTAATCTTCCATCGATTCCACCTGCGAACGGATCACCGGAAAAATGATGTTATGTTGCTGAATAAAAGCAAACAGCGCACTACGCTTATTGATCTGCTCCACGTTATTCAGCGGACGGGCAAACATGCCTTCCAGCACCTTTTCTCCGCCCCGGGTTTGCAGGTGATTGAATAAGCTATAAACGGATTGTTGTTTAAACTTACCCTGCAGGTTCAAATCTTCTACTGTTTGCTTATCTGCGAGAAAGTTAGGATGCTGTTGTTTCGTTTGCTTTTCATCTTTGATGAGTTCTATTACCCCTTCGTTATTGATGATGATCATCCCATGACGGTCATCCGTAATCCCTTCGGTAAGCGTATAGGTATAAACGGGCTTACCGTTCTCCATACGTGTGGGCAAATACCGGAAGATCATGTTATTGCATCTTTCTCTTAACACCGACCCAGCTTCCATAATGTGCGTTGAAATCACAAATAAGGAATGTGGCTTTTTAGCAAAAGCTTCCATGATGGCAATGGTGCCTTCATAAGCATCCTTCACATTGGTCCCTCTAAACAACTCATCAAATACCACAAAGAGATTTTTACCTGCGCCAAGCTCTACCGCTACTTTCTTTACCCGTAGTACTTCCGCATAGAAATGACTGGCCCCCATGGCCAGGTTATCCGGCAGGTTGATGGTGGTATACATACCATCGCACACAGAGAACTCCATTTGCTTTGCCGCAATAGGAAAACCCAGATGTGCCAGGTACATGGCAATGCTCAGCGATTTCATGAAAGTCGATTTACCCCCCATATTGGCCCCCGTTAGGAACACAATGTTACTTTCGGGCGTCATTTCTAATGAATTGGCAACTGGTTTATGTAATAAGGGATGATAAACACCCTGTAAGCTCAACCGGTTGGCATCGCGCTTTAATGCTGTGGCAAATATATAATCTCTTTCGCTGGCCACCCGGGCAATGGAAATGTATACATCCAGGTGATAAATGTGCTGGAGTATTTTTTCCATCAAGGCACGTTGCTGGAATCGCAAAATATTATCATATTCTACAATTTTGCCAGAAGAGATTTTGCCTTTGCCATGATCAGCAAAAATGAGTTCCAGCTCTTTGGCTTTCAACAAAGTGATCACCAGCTCCACTTGCTTGGCATAAGGATTAGCCGACACTTTAGGCTCAATCTCCAGCATAAACCTTTTCAGTCCCTTCAAAATTTCGATCAGAGCCTCTACGCTTTGTCCGGCTGCTTTAAAATCGGCCATACTAAAGCCCTGGTTAGATAGGCGGCTACGTGGATCTGTATTTCCTAAATATCGTTCGGCTTCTTCAAAGCGATTCCCTTGTAAAGGAAATTCCGTTTTACTTTCCTGGAAATACCGTAAAATGGCCACCCGATCGTTAATCGACTGATCATCCGAAAGTGGGTTCCGGAACATATCTTCCAGCAAGGAAGCTCCGCCCTGGGTATAAGTTTTATTAAAAATATGGTAGATTGAATCGCTCCCCGATTTGGAGAAAACATTCAAATCGTCGATGGTTTGTTTATCGGTTATAAAGCTCATAATTATTTACGTTTTCTGCGGATCAAAAGCACCATGCCCAGTAGGACAATCGCACCCGGGATCAGGCCATAATACACTATCTTTACAGTTTTCACTCCTGCTTTATTCAGCTTCAGTTTGTTG
This sequence comes from Pedobacter hiemivivus, assembly GCF_005144565.1. Taxonomy (NCBI): domain Bacteria; kingdom Pseudomonadati; phylum Bacteroidota; class Sphingobacteriia; order Sphingobacteriales; family Sphingobacteriaceae; genus Pedobacter; species Pedobacter hiemivivus. The sequence goes on along the minus strand of NZ_SWDX01000019.1, from coordinate 11,667 downwards.
TCTTTCGAGGGCGGACGCGACATATCAACCGGGAACTCATTGTTAGAGAACCAGGTAAAAATGGCTATAGCAAGAGTTCCGTTAGCTGTTTGCAAGTTTGATCTTCCCAGCTCTTTGTTACTGAAGAAATCTGCATCTCCCGCTACCACAATCCGTTGTTCTTTATGCGTCATTTTCCTTGTTAGCATCAATGCCCCAGGAAAGGCACCTTGTTGGTCACCGTTTTTTGCTTCAAAAACCAATGCAGCCGAATCCAGTACAAAAGATCCTTTTTTAATCCAGCTATATTTGGCATCTGTGGTTAGAATGGCTTGGGTTTTAAAAGCCGATTGAGGGTCAAAACTTAATGCGGCTACACCCGGCATCGATATGATCTCTTTCTTTTGATAAGGATTATTTAAGCCGGAGTACATGGATAAAGCCTCTTTAGTTAGCCTAGGCGTAACCAGGTTATAGGAATAATCCCTGCTACGCTGTACAAGGGTTCCATCGAGCATTTTAACACCCAGTGAATCCAGTAAAGGGTTAACTACTGATTGTTTGCCCGGTTCACCTACAATCAACAGGTTTCCGCCATCAGCAACATACTTCTTGATTTTAGTCAAAGCAGCCGGACTATAGGCTACCTTTGGATCACCAATAATGAGCGCAGCAATGCCACTTGGTATTTCATGGTTTTCTATAGCAATACTATCTACATCAAATCCCTGGTTGATCAATGAAGCCCGTGCCGTCTTGATATTAAAAAACATTTTATAGTCGCGATCGCCCACTTTGTCTACACTTCGCTGATAGCCATCTGTAGCAAAAACAAGCTTAGGCGGTATAACAATCAAACGTTTCAGTGCCGCCGCCGTTTCGGGTTCTCCGGGCCAGAAGTCACTATCATCGAAAGTTCTTAGAAAAGTGGTTTTATTCTTGTATTTGACCTGCATCACCAAGCGTCCATTTTCTCCACTCAGGTTTACTTGTTTGCGGATCAGCTCAGGTTCTAGAAAATCGTTCGTATCCAATTCTAAAGCTTTTACCCTTTCCTTAAACAGGGTTTTTAAACTTTTTCCCGGATTGGCTGCATAAAATTGTGGGGCAGGGATACTGTCATAATAATAAACCCATTTGAGCTTAATATTCGATTTAAAACGTAAATAAGCCTCCCAACGCGCAATATCAAGAATCCGTAGACCAGGGTCAGCATTGGAGTAAGTATAATCCATGACATTGATGTACTCGGTCACCTCCACCGGTTCATCCCCCATATCTTTCAGTATTTTCTGGGTAGCCTTAACGATGGTATTCACTTTCGTATCTGTGGCATCATAATAAGCAATTAGGGGTTGGCGAGAGCTGAGATAAGCTACCGCGAGGCCCACAATCACAATCAAACCGTAGCGGCTTAGCTGTCGCAAAAATGGTCTTGTTTGCCTCGCGAAGTCGAGTCTGGTAATGGTAAAAGCCAGGAACATTCCGGAAATAACCAGATAGTAAATGACATCTCGGCTATTCATCAAACCATTGATCATCAAATTTGTGCGACTCCCAATGGCCAAACTATGGGTCAGGTCACGGACAAAATCAATTCGCTGTCCAAAACTGCCTATATAGTTTAAAGATCCCAGAATCATAAAAGTACTAATGGCTGCTACCACTTGGTAGGTAGTCAAGCTGGACATAAAAATCCCAATAGCAGCATAAGCGCTCAACAAGAGGAAACAGGTAAACATCGCAACCAGGGGATGCGGATAGTCAAAATTTTCAATAAACAGGACTCCAAAAATAAAAAATAGCCCCATTACACCTATAATAACCAAGTTAAAAGCCAGCATGGAAACAAACTTTCCAAAAATGATCTCACTGAGCTTTACCGGTGAAGAATACAATAACTTAATGCTGCCACTATTGGTTTCCCTGCTGATGATACCCATGGTAATCAGGGGTGTATACAGGTACAGACTTTTGAGAATTAAAGCATAAATGCCTCCTGCTCCTACATTTGTAGCAGTATAGAACCGATTGGTTAAAAAATCAAGTTCTAAACCGAAGTGTTGCAGGTGCTGCAATTGACCCACCATTACGCCAAACGTAAGCACCATCTGCACAAAGAGCACCATGATGAGTAACCAGGCAATCGGGGAATAAAATAGCAGGCTGAGTTCCAGTCTGGCTATCTGTATTATTTTTTTCATTGTGTGTGATAATACTTAATTAGAGATTCTGGACAATTGGGCAAAGGTTTCATCCAGGGAATTCTTTTCCATATTTAGCTCACGCAAGCGCCAGCCTTGCTTTGCACTTTCCAGGACAATGGTTTCAGAAATGTTGCGATCACCATTAAAATAGATGCGCAATTGCTTTTCAGTCAGCATTTCTATTCTTACAATACCTTCAATAGCCATTAAAGCTTCTGCCGGAGGTGCATTTTCCATCACTACCAACATGCTGTGCGGAGCGATATAGTTGTCGAAAGCCTCCATGGTATCCGCAAAAACGATCCTGCCACTTTCAATCATCACGATATCCTTGCAGAGGTACTGTACTTCGGTTAGGATATGGGTAGAAAGGATTACCGCACGCTCTGCAGCAATGTCCTTGATCAGTGCACGCACTTCAAGAATCTGGTTTGGATCAAGGCCATTGGTTGGCTCATCAAATACCACAAGCTTAGGGTGATGAATAATGGCCTGAGCGATGCCTACCCTTTGTTTATAGCCACCGGATAAGTTTTTGATCAATCTTTTATTGATATGAGTTAATCCGCAGCGTTCTTTTACCTCTTCCAATGCTTTTTTCAGCTGACTTTTTTCCACCGAGCGCAAGATTGCGGTATGCACCAGATATTCATCCACAGTCAAATCCATGTACAAGGGCGGGGTTTGTGGTAAAAAACCAATTTCCTGCTTAGCGCGTTCCGGTTCTTTACTGAGGTCGATACCGTTGATGATCACAGATCCGGTTGTTGGTGTCAATACTCCGCATAGAATATTCATGGTGGTAGATTTACCAGCGCCATTAGAACCTAGCAGGCCTACAATTCCGCTGCGTGGAATTTCGATGTTAATGTCTCTGATAGCCCAGCTGGTACTGTAACGGTGCGACAGTCCGCTGATACGAACAATTGGTTCCATATTTTTTGATTTAGATGTGTTTTTGATGTACAGGTGACCGGGTGTTTTTTTGACTTTTTAGACAAAAACATCCCTGATCACCTGTTTATGGGTAATTGAATTGATGCGCTAACCTGATGATTTTACGCGCTTTCTATTGCTATGTTAATAGTTGTTGATCATGAATGTTTTTTGTTGCTGTGCCGGATCAGCAGTACCTGGAATACCAATCAGGGCCAGGGTAAAATTCCTGTAGCGCCATAAATTCTCAGTTGCCTTAGCGGCACCTTCCAGTGCATAAACAGCAAGTACCTGTTGGGTTTCCTGATCCCGGAATTCAAAAGTATAGGTACCGGTTTTAGCCAGTGCTGCATATTTTTTGTATCCGGTGATCCCTTTATAAACCAATCCTTCGACCTCTTTTCGCTCTCCATTGCTGATCACATATACATTAACCGGTTTGCTTTGGTAAGAAAGGTTGGTAAATCTTACGCCAAATGTACTATCTGGTTGATTGTGATATGGCGGTACAGCAGTCTCCAGCAGGTAATCGGGATGACTAACCGTACCAGTAAGGAATAAAGAGTTTATACTTCCCTTTCCGATCTGGAGTTTTAAATCAAACAGGGGCTGGCTTGTAGCGGTAGTATCTGGAGATTGAAACAAACGAATTCTTTGTGTCTCATTTTCTACATTCAGCTTACCAACATCGCCTTCAAGCAATCCATATTTCAAAGCGCTAGCTGTCCTATATAGATAATAGCTGGGATTTGCCCCCTCATTTAAATTGACTAGAAGTGGCTTACTACCTGCAACAGCGTTGGCAACAATCAACGAAGAGATAACCGGTAATGGCTCTTCTTTTTTACAGGATAAAAATGCTATGGAGAGCAATACATTCAATAGCAGGGTATATATTTCAAATTTCCTCATGTTCTTTCATTTAAATGTTAGTAGCCTGGGTTCTGGCTCAGGTTATTGTTTGCCCTGATCTCTGCTTCTGGAATTGGATACAGGAATTGTTCATCTCCTAACCAGGGTTGTTTCCTTTGGAGCACCGAAAGCACATCATGTGCCCGTCCCGTTCTTTTCAGGTCGAACCAGCGGTGGCCCCATTCTCCAAAAAGCTCTGTTCTTCGTTCCTTTTCAATCGCAGCAATCACTTCGGCTTTGGAAAGTGTTGCTGGCAGGTCATCCAAACCCGCCCGGTGACGAACCACATTGAGGTCATCAATGGCAAGCCTCAGGTCACCGCCACCTAAAGCACGGGCTTCGGCCCTGATCAGATATTGTTCAGCCAGTCTCAATACCATATAATATTCAGTAAGTGGACTAGAAATTTCGTTAAACCCCTTTTTATATTTATATGGCGAATAAAGGGTTTTTCCATTTTTAATGATACGGATTGTCCAGTCTATTTTTCGTTTGTCATGATTTTCAAAATTCTGTATCAATTCGTCGGAAAACCGTATACGATATTCTCCTGTAAATGAAATATTATGAAGAAAACTATATCCCTCCGGGGTGGCAAAGCCGGTTGTACCTGTTGGATCATTTTGCTGTAATTGCCAGATGGCTTCTGTACTGTTCGTCAGAAATACCTCATTCAGGTCATCTTTTAACTGGAACAAGCTTGTTTGACTGATTACTTCTCCAGCCAATGCGGCCGCATTTTGATAATCACCTGTAAACAAATAAACCCTGGCTAGCAAGGCCGTCGCTGCCCATTTATTTGGGCGAATCCGTGCATTAATTTTTGAACTGGAAAAATCAATACCAAGAGCTGCCCTTGCATCCTCAAGGTCTTTAACTATCTGTACATATACTTCAGGTTTAGGCGTACGTTTCATTCGGGCAGTTTGGTTAAAATCTACCGTAAGTGCCAGTGGTACATCTCCAAAAAAATTAACCAGGTAGAAATAGGAAAAAGCCCTTACGAACTTTGCTTCAGCAGTCAGCCTGATCCTTACTGGATCTTTAAGTGTTGGCGCTGTTGAAGCCGAAATGCCTTCAATGACATCATTGGCACCATAAATCGCCTTATATGCCGTAGTCCATAATATACTACTTTCCTCTTTAAATAAACTAATCGGGTTAGGGCCGGCGGAAATGTCAATTAACTCATCGGAAGAAAAACCAGCTCTCAAGGTGCTATACCCACAGGCAAAACTGCCATAAATATTCCCCCCGCCCCCTGAATTAATCATTTGAGAATACACTCCAGCCATGGCCGAAGTTGCCTGGTCATCGGTTGCGAACACTTTACTTGTCGTTATAGTATCCGCCGGATCAGGAACGCTGATCATCTTTTTACAGGAAAAACAAACCAATACCATTAAAGCAATCAGGCCGCCATATGTATTTATATTTCTTTTAATTTTCATCTCTTTAGCAATTAAAAATTTAACGATAGACCAAGTAAAATGGTTCTGGCCGGTGGAAGTGCTCCAAATTGTATATCAGGATCCATCCCTTTAGAGCTACTGATTAAAAATATATTCTGTGCACTCATATTCATCCTCAAAGATTCAGCACCAAGTTTTTTAACAAACTTCTGATCAAAAGCATAAGAAAAAGCCACATTAGACAAGCGGATATAAGAGCAGTTTTCATATATCGCATCAGAATTGGCATACCTACCGAAATTCTCATCCTGTAAAGTGGTCGGTTTTGGATACTTTGTCTGGTCACCTGGTTGCTTCCAGTAATTGCCAATGACATCGGAAGGTAAGTTCAGCATACCCCCTATCCCCGTACCGGGGCTAAGACCGGGTTTTGTTCCCATTTGGTTCCTGTAATCAAAGAAAAAACTGATACTTAAATTACTATAGCTAAAATCAGTACCTATTCCACCGTTAAATCTAGGCGTCATATCTAATCTCACATACCGGTCGTCCAAACCTGTACCAGGTACACCAGTACGATCATCCAATCGACCATTCTGGTTATAATCTTCAAAAGTATATCGACCGGTAAGTGGATTTATGCCGGTATAATGATACAGATAGAGGTTGTTCACACTTTCTCCTACTTTATATTTATCGGCATAAGGAGAGTGTTCAATATCGGGATAGCCCAGCAATTTATTAAAGTTGCGGGAACCATTGAACCTCCAGTTCCAGTTGATTTTATCGGTACGCATTACATTTGCCGTGATTGAAATTTCCCAGCCACTGTTCTCAATCAATGCAGGCCAGTTGGCCTGCACCATAGGAAAGCCAGTATATACCGGTGTCGGATACTTGGTCAGCTGGTTACCGCAACGATCACGGTAAAGTGCAGTCTCCATCGTTATCTTATCTTCTAAAAAGCTCATACTTAAAGCCACTTCCATTTTTTTGGTCACCTGCCACCTGTACTGTTGATTCACAGCCTGCGTGCTAATTATAGGCGTATTGCCATCATAGTCCGGTAAAAGTGCATAGTCAACCAAACCTTTTGTCCACCTGGTCAAATACTGATAATCACCTATAACATCACTGCCCGTCAATCCGTAACTTCCTCTCAACTTCATAAAACTGACAAAAGGCGGGATTATATTTTTAAACCAGTCTTCTTTAGAGAGGGTCCATGCGGCAGCAACGGAGCCAAAATTACCAAACTGCGTTCCTGGGGCGAAACGAGAAGATCCGTCTCTCCGGCCGTTCAGGCTAAGAATGTATTTCCCTCCTTCTATGTCGTAATTGATCCGGCCAAATACCGCTGCGTACTTATAAAAAGCCTGGTTTTCCTTGGTATCGGTAAATGGAGCAAGGGAAATGGATTCCAGAAGATCATCGCTTTCATAACCAGCTCCAACAGTTCTGATGCTGCTGGTCGCCGTTTTCTGAAAACTTCCTCCAAGCATAGTGCTCAACTGCCCCGGGCCCAGTTTTGAATTGTAATTGATCTGCGGCTCTACGATCATATTGTAAGTGTTAGTTGTTCCTATAAATGCCCCGCCCCTTGGATTCAATGCAGGATCCTGAGAGATAATTGTGCTATAGGCTTTATTTGTATTGATATTTTTTTGGTATCCAACTCTGGTTGAAATCGACAAGCTATTGAGTATGGCATAACTGATGTTCAAGCTACTGTTCAGGAAGTGTGTACCCGAATAAGATGGTACTTCCAATGCGCCAAAAGGGAAATTATTGCTCATATCAGCCTTACTCCAGGGCTCATAATTGAGCAGGCCGTTTTCATTATAAATATCTGGTGCGTTAGGCGCCAGGGTAACTACACTTGGTGTCATTGTGTTGTTTACAGCTGTAAAACTATACATGGTACTCAAATCCATCTTAAACTTCCTGTTTAAATTGGTATGCCCTAAATTGAATGAAAGACCTCCCCCCTGGTTATTACCCTTGCTCGTCAGGATCTCTGTTGATTTTCCATAATTTCCACTCAGCGTAAACTGGGTTTGTACATCACCACCAGATAAGTTAATAGCTGCTTTCGTCTGTCTACCTACATTTCCCCAAAGCTTTTTCTGCCAATCGGTATACTTGGTGGTATCCCACAACATCAAATCAGGTGCGTTAAATACATCGGGTGTGATGTTGTCGTTTTTTAAAGCTGCTCTTCTTACCTCCAGGTATTGCTGGGTATTGAGCATATTCCAGCGTTGTGTCACCGTACTAAAACCCTGATCCACATTCACCGCAAATTTAGTAGCCCCAGGCTTCCCTTTCTTTGTGGTGATCAGGATCACTCCGCGGGCACCTCTCGAACCATAGATCGCCGTAGCATCCGCATCTTTTAGTACTTCTATACTTTCTATATCCCTGGGATTGATGTTGTAAAAGGGACTTTGACCTCCACTTGGAGAATATCCGTTCTGAACTACCCCCTGAGATCCGCGCTGATAATCTGACAAACCCCCTACTTCTAAATTGTTCATTGGAACACCATCAATAATGTATAATGGATCTGAAACAAAATCAGTGCTTATAGATTGACGTCCCCTAATTTCAATTTTCACGGGACTACCTGCATATCCGCTGACTTGTGAAACGATCAATCCCGGCACCCTGCCCTGCAAGGCCATTAAAGGGTTTTGTACAGGCTGTTTTTCAATCTCAGCAGCGGTAACGGTTACAATATTCCCGGTCGACAAACGTTTGTTGGTTTTTCCGTAAGCCATTACCTGCACTTCATCCAGTTTAGAAGTGCTCAGTTCAAGTTTTACCCCCAATAGGTTGGAGTTTGCCTTCACCTCTTTGGTGATATAACCCATAAAGGAAATTTGTAAAATGGCATCTTCCGGAATATTTTTTAACGTGAATTGTCCGCCAGCACCGGTTGTAGTACTACGCTTTCCGTCTTTAACTGTTATGGTTGCACCCGCCAATGAATTGTTTTGAGCATCAACAACAACTCCAAATATGTCAACCCCAGCAAAAACAGCCACTACCTGATCTATCAGGCTAGGTGCTTTTGCCTGTACAACAATTGATTTTTTTACGATGGAATACGTTAAAGGAAGTCCTTTAAAAACTTCCTTAAGGGCATCTTCCAAAGAAGCGTTCTGCAATTTTACATCTACTTTAATCTTAGTCAGGTCTTCATTTTTCCAGAAGAAGCTATAACCGGTTTGCTTTTCTATGGTAGAAAAAACAGTGGTCAGGATCGCATCTTTCTTTTGAATATTTACATTTTGCGAGTACCCAATAGCCGATACCTGCACACAAGCGATAGTGATTATGAAAAAAATCAGTTTCATTACCATAATGGTTTTACGCATTCGCCTCCCTGATTCCATGGGAGCTTTTGCATATGAGTATAAATTCATACGTTTGTATTGTTTGGGTTTGGATTAGTTTTCAAGAATTATTCATCATTCCGATTTTATCGGAAAGGGTAACCCAGGCAACAGTCCGGAGAAAAGTGTCGAAGCCTTCTCCGGGCTTTATTATGCATAGCTACCCCATAGCAAGCCTAGCCGCTTTTTTGTAGAAGTTTCATCATTTTGGTTGGTTGGTTTTTAGGTTATTTATTATTTAGTTGATTATATTTTAGTATGTGATGCCCACACTATTGCGGCATCACAATGATTTTCTTTCCTTCAATTCTAAAATTGACCTTCCCGAGTTTTAGCACTTTAAGCACCTCAGAAAGGGTATAACTTCTGTCAATTTTCCCATAAAATAGTTCGTCCTTAACGTTGCCTTCATACACAACTTCTACATCGTACCAACGGGCTATTTGACGCATTGAAGTTCTCATATCAGTATGGTCAAACTTAAACAGCCCATCCTTCCATGCTACAGCATCTTCGCCGTCCACATTCGTCACATTAATCTTGCTATCAGTTGTTAAAATCGCCTGTTGATTAGGTTTAAGTAGCGTGCCATTAACATTCACGCTGCCCTCCAGAAGCGTAGTCTTTACGCTTGGTTCATCCGAATAAGAATTGATGTTAAAATGTGTTCCCAACACCTCTACAATCTGGCCCTTGCTAATTACTTTAAACGGCTTTGCTTTGTTATGTGCTACTTCAAAATAACCTTCGCCCTCAAGCTCCACTATTCTATCCTTCCCTTTAAATCCCGTTGGGTATTTCAAGGAAGAAGCCGCATTCAAAATTACTTTTGTTCCATCCGATAAGATCAATGAGTATTGACCGCCTCTAGGCGTTGCTATCGTATTAAATACTGATTCAGTCGCATTCGCAGTTTTACCATTATATACCAGCTGTCCTTCCCCAGTTTTTCTAATAATAGCATCATTCTCATTGGCCAACTCTCCATTTTTAGCATCTGTCAATACTATTTTTTGACCATTTGCGAGTGTTAAAATTGCTTTGTTGGAGCCTGGGGCTATATCGTTACGGTTTGCCAGAATCCCCGCCGAATTGAAGCTGTCAGATTCGTTTACAAAGTACAGCAATCCAACACCAACAGTTAAAATTAACGAAGCTGCAATAGCAATACGAGGCCACAGTTTAAAGCGTTTGGTTTTAACGACATGCTGATTAAGACCTGCACGATCAAGTGTACCTATTCTTATCTCTCTTTCTATCCGTTCAAAATCAATCTCATTATCCTCAAGATGAAGGTCATCGGATTTTTGCATATACCAGTTTTCAAGCAAGGCCTTTTCTTCAGCCGTTGCTAATTCCTGATTATACCTTTGAACCAATTCTTTTGCCCTTTGCTTATCCATCTTGTTTGGAATTCATTTACAGGTAAACGGGCGAAAGTAAAGTTGGGGGTAGAAGAAATTTAAAATAATTTGACATTAACGCAGTAGCAACAAAAATGCAATGCTAATACCCATATCGTTAAGCTTTGGCTTAATCATTTTTAAGGCATTCTGAACCTGTTTTTTAACTGTTTGTTCTGAGATATTCAACTTGGTGGCTATTTCTTTATGAGAAAGGTAGTCCTTTCTACTCAACTCAAAGATTTCCCGCATTTTTGGTGGTAACTTTTGAATCTCTCTTTCCAGAATTTCAAGAATCCTCTTTTCATCAATGGTATCTACCTGAGCATTGCTCGAATCGGAAATAAAGCTGGCTATCTCACCAATATAGTCTGCGCGCACCTTATTCTTACCAATAAGGTCAAATACTTTATTCCTCGCAGCGATATACAACAAGCCCGAAACATTCGCCGTACTTTTTATTGATGCAGCCCTAAGCCATAAATTACCAAAAACTTCCTGAACAACATCCTTAGCATCGTCCTCGTCCCTTAGCATCTTATACACATGTGCATAAATAAGCTTCCAGTGTCTATTGTAGATCTCAGTAAACGCATGTTGATCTCCATCTTTCAATAAAGTGGTCAACTCGGTATCCGGAAGCTTACTATAAACAGTCATCACTTATCTCTCGTACTAAAGTCTTTTGAATTTAAAAACAATGTTAACAAATTACATTGAAAATCCCTCTTTAAAATTCTTGTTCTTGCATTTGTTTTAATGCTGCACAATCCATCTTGTTCCAGCAGCAAAAGCTAATGGGTCACATTAGACCACTTATTTCACTTCATAGGTATTCTGACCATCGATAAGGGATTTAATCGATTTAAAGACAGGAAAAGATTATTGGCGGACAAATCTTATGATACTAGGCTAATTACAAGCAAGGGGGAACTATGATATGATGATTGAACCAAACGCTTTTAGAGACAAAACAGATCACCAATACCAGCAAATGGCTGAGTGTGTTCTGCCAGCAGAATCCTATTGAATCCGTAGGCGCTATAACAGAAATTGGCGGAAGATAAGAGAGCCGATAGCCCAAATGTGCTTAGACCCCTAAAGGGAAAATAAAAATGTTGTAAACAAGAAAAGCCGATAGTCATGATGACTACCGGCTTTCTTTTAAGATTTGGCACCGACCTACTCTCCCACGTGTTACCGCAGTACCATCGGCTCTGGTGGGCTTAACTTCTCTGTTCGGAATGGGAAGAGGTGGACACCACCGATATAGGCACCTAAATATTTTTAAATATCTAGTATATATCGTTTCGCTTTTGTTGCTCAGCTTGCGCCTTGCTCGATTTGTTACTAAACAAATGACATATTATTGAAAGAAGTTATTATGAAGAACAAACAACAGTTTATTGCTCTTGAAAGC
>NZ_SWDX01000018.1:0-54924 GCF_005144565.1 Pedobacter hiemivivus | reverse complement strand
AATATGTCATTTGTTTAGTAACAAATCGAGCAAGGCGCAAGCTGAGCAACAAAAGCGAAACGATATATACTAGATATTTAAAAATATTTAGGTGCCTATATCGGTGGTGTCCACCTCTTCCCATTCCGAACAGAGAAGTTAAGCCCACCAGAGCCGATGGTACTGCGGTAACACGTGGGAGAGTAGGTCGGTGCCAAATCTTAAAAGAAAGCCGGTAGTCATCATGACTATCGGCTTTTCTTGTTTATAACATTTTTATTTTCCCTTATTTCTGTCAAAGGTTTATGGGATTTTTGATAGTATATGTAGGATTTTTTAATTGGGCCAAACCGCATTTTATGTGCTACGCCAAATTTTATCTTATTGATGATAAATATGTAGAACTAAATTGTGAATAAGTGATCTTCGTCACTTATTTTGTCCATTTTTTGGTTATCTTTGATACAAAATTAAAATATAAACTAATGAGTTTTTTCGCAGAGAAAAGAGGGGAAGTAATGGTGCACATTGAGAAGTATATGCTTGAAATGATGGATACCTACTTAAAACCGATTGATACAAATTGGCAGCCATCTGATTTTTTGCCTGATTCTACAAGCGATACATTTTTCCAGGATATAAAAGTGCTACGTGAAAATGCTAACGATCTATCTTATGATCTGGTAGCAGTTTTGATAGGCGATACTATTACAGAAGAAGCTTTACCTACATATGAATCATGGTTAGCCATGGTAGAAGGTGTAAGTCGTAGAGAAGATGGAGGTTGGATGAGATGGAACAGGCACTGGACTGCAGAAGAGAATAGGCATGGTGATTTGCTAAACAAATATCTTTACCTTTCTGGTCGCGTTGATATGCGTCAGATGGAAATTTCGACACAATATCTGATTGCTGATGGTTTTGACATCGGTACTGGTCATGATCCTTATAGAAACTTTATTTATACTAGTTTCCAGGAATTGGCAACCAATATTTCGCACAGAAGGGTAGCTTCATTAGCGAAAAAAGATGGAGATACATTATTGTCTAAAATGTGTGGCGTTATTGCTTCTGATGAAGCTCGTCATGCAAAAGCTTACAAAGATTTTATGAGTAAGATTTTTGAAGTAGATCCTAATGAAGCAATGATTGCTTTTGAAGATATGATGCGTCAGAAAATTGTTATGCCAGCCCATTTCCTTCGTGAAATGGGACTGAAAATTGGTCAAACCTTTGGTCATTTTACAGATGCGGCTCAGCGTTTAGGAGTTTATACTGCGATTGACTATGTTGAGATTATGCAACAGTTAATTGAAGAGTGGAAATTAGATAGCATGCGTGATTTAAATGAAGCAGGTGAAAAAGCTAGAGATTATATTATGGCATTACCTTCTCGTTTGTTGCGTGTTGCAGAACGGATGAAAACACCAACAATGGATTATAAGTTTAGCTGGATACATGCTTAGCTGAAGTTAGATAAACGAAAGAAGGCTGAATAATTAATTATTCAGCCTTCTTTCGTTTATAGCCGTACGCAATCATTTCGATCGGTTACAGCCTGGTTACATGTTTCTGCGATATTGTCCACCTACTTCATATAAAGCATTCGATATTTGCCCTAATGAACATATTTTACATACTTCCATGAGCTGTTCAAATATATTGTCTCCTGCAACAGCTGACTTTTGCAAATTTCTTAATGCAAGTTCAGCGTTGTCTACATTTCTGTCCTGGAACAATTGAAGTGCAGTTATTTGATACTGCTTCTCTTCTTCTGTTGCACGAATAACTTCTCCTGGGACAATTGTTGGCGAGCCATTCTTGTTTAGGAAAGTATTAACTCCAACAATAGGATATTCTCCGGTGTGTTTTAAGGTTTCATAGTATAAGCTTTCTTCCTGGATTTTTCCACGTTGGTACATGGTTTCCATCGCTCCCAATACACCTCCTCTGTCGTTGATACGCTTAAACTCTTGCAATACGGCATCTTCTACCAGATCCGTAAGATCTTCGATTATAAAGGCTCCCTGTAAAGGGTTTTCATTTTTAGCAAGACCGAGTTCACGGTTTATAATCAGCTGAATGGCCATCGCCCTGCGAACAGATTCTTCGGTAGGGGTGGTAATGGCCTCGTCATATGCATTGGTATGTAGCGAATTGCAGTTGTCATATATGGCATATAAAGCCTGCAGTGTGGTACGAATATCATTGAAGTCTATTTCCTGAGCATGAAGGGAGCGCCCGGATGTTTGAATGTGATATTTTAGCTTTTGAGATCTGTCATTTCCCTTGTACTTATTTTTAATTGCCTTAGCCCATATACGGCGTGCAACACGACCAATAACAGAATACTCAGGATCAATACCGTTAGAGAAGAAGAAAGATAAGTTAGGTGCGAAATCGTCAATATTCATTCCTCTGCTCAAATAATACTCTACAAATGTAAAACCATTACTTAGCGTAAAGGCCAGTTGTGAGATTGGGTTTGCACCGGCTTCTGCAATGTGATAGCCTGAAATGGATACAGAATAGAAATTACGTACCTTTTCGCTAATAAAATAGCTCTGGATATCACCCATCATCCTTAAGGCAAATTCTGTAGAAAAGATGCAAGTGTTTTGGGCCTGATCTTCTTTTAGAATATCCGCCTGAACGGTACCGCGGACAGTGCTAATGGCATGTGCACGTATTTTCGCGTAAACATCGGCAGGTAGAACCTGATCACCAGTAACACCTAAAAGCATTAAGCCAAGTCCATTGTTTCCTTCAGGAAGTGAGCCACTATAAGTTGGCCTTTCTTGTCCTTTGGCTTTGTAGATTTGTTTGATCTTTTCGTTAACTTCTTTTTCTAATCCATGTGTTACAATGTATTTTTCGCACTGCTGATCAATTGCTGCGTTCATGAAAAAGCCGAGTAACATAGGTGCAGGACCATTGATGGTCATGGATACGGATGTAGAAGGCGCACAAAGATCGAAACCTGAGTACAATTTTTTAGCATCATCAATAGTGGCTATACTTACCCCTGAGTTACCAATTTTTCCATATATATCAGGTCTGATGTGTGGATCCTCACCGTACAGAGTAACGGAGTCGAAGGCCGTAGATAAACGATGGGCAGGTTGACCTAAGGAAACATAATGGAACCTTTTATTGGTTCGTTCCGGACCACCTTCACCGGCAAACATACGTGTTGGATCTTCTCCCTCGCGCTTTAATGGAAATACACCTGCTGCATAAGGAAATTCTCCCGGTACATTTTCTGTTAAGAGCCAGCGGAGGATATCTCCCCAGTCTTCATATCTAGGTAATGATACTTTTGGAATTTGTAGTTTTGATAAGGATTCATAGAACAATGGTTGTTTAATTTCCTTATCTCTTACTTTGTAAACAAAAAACTCTTGCTTGTATTTAAGTTTCGTTTCGGGCCATTGACGGAGTAGGCGCTTGCATTCTCCATCCAATTGCTCCTCCAAATGTTTATATATATCCTGAAGTGTCTCTGTAAGGTTTTCGCTTGCAGGAATGTCTTTTGTTGTATGTTGTTCTTGTGATAGTTGGATTACTCCCTGTAATTGGTACAGTTTGCGGGCGATGGTACTTTGTTTTTCAACCCATTCATTATAGGTTTGACTGGATTCTGCAATTTCTGCTAAGTATCTGATCCTGTCTGGTGGAATGATGTATATTTTTTCTGATTGCTCAGCAGTAAGTTCCATCTGGGCATCAAACTTAACACCTGTTTTCTCTTCAATCTTATCCATTAATGAAGTAAACAGGTTATTCATACCTGGATCATTAAATTGAGAAGCCATGGTGCCGTATACCGGTATGGTTTCATCCTTGGCATCAAACAGGTTATGATTGCGTTTATATTGTTTGCGTACATCTCTTAAGGCATCAAGAGCACCTCTTTTGTCAAACTTATTTATAGCTACCAGGTCAGCAAAATCAAGCATGTCGATTTTTTCCAACTGTGAAGCCGCCCCAAACTCTGGCGTCATTACATATAAAGATACATCGCAGTGTTCGGTGATCTCGGTATCAGATTGGCCAATTCCTGAGGTTTCGACAATGATAAGGTCATATCCGGCGGCTTTGCAGATGTCAATGCTTTCCTGTACATTTTTAGATAAGGCAAGATTGGCTTGTCTGGTGGCCAGCGAGCGCATATATACACGCGGGTTATTGATGGCATTCATACGAATCCTATCGCCCAACAATGCACCACCTGTTTTACGTTTAGATGGGTCGACAGATATAATTGCCAACGTTTTATCTTTTACTTCTACTAAGAATCTCCTCACCAGCTCATCTACAAGAGATGATTTTCCAGAGCCACCTGTTCCTGTAATACCCAATACCGGCGCCTGATTACTTAAGGTTAGCTTTTTTAATTCATTTACAAATTTTAGCGCAGCTTCAGGATCATTTTCGGCTACTGTAATGGCAGCAGCAATACTCTTAACATCTTTCTGAGGGATAGATTTAAGCTCTCCGTTTAATGATTTTGTAGTGATGTAATCCGTTTGCTCCAACATGCTATTGATCATGCCTTGGAGTCCCATTTTACGACCATCATCTGGAGAGAATATTTTTGTTATGCCATAGGCTTGAAGTTCTTCTATTTCTGAAGGTAGTATTACACCACCGCCGCCACCAAATATTTTAATATGGGTTGCACCACGCTCTTTCAACAGGTCGTACATATATTTGAAATACTCTATATGACCACCTTGATAAGATGTCATGGCAATACCCTGAACATCCTCCTGTATTGCACAATTTACGACCTCATCCACCGAGCGGTTATGGCCTAAGTGTATAACTTCTGCGCCTGAGGATTGTAGGATGCGGCGCATGATGTTAATTGTAGCGTCGTGTCCATCAAAAAGAGCAGCAGCAGTAACAAAACGGATTTTATGTTTAGGTTTATAGATTTCAATTTGCTCCATAATAGGTTTTATAATCGGTAGACAAAGGTAACAAAAACTGGGCGGAGGCGGGTAGAAATAGGCCCATCAAATACACTAAGCTGATAAACAAAAAGGCCGTTCTGGTTTTTGTTCCAGAACGGCCTTTTAATGCTAATAGAATCGCCTCTTTTATTGGTGGGTTAGCTCCGTTATCGGTTCGCCAATGCAGCCACTAGGCATTTGTATGTGTAACATAGCAGCTAAAGTCGCCGCAATGTCCGTCATGTAGTGTTGTTTATTGG
Source organism: Pedobacter hiemivivus (assembly GCF_005144565.1). Taxonomy (NCBI): domain Bacteria; kingdom Pseudomonadati; phylum Bacteroidota; class Sphingobacteriia; order Sphingobacteriales; family Sphingobacteriaceae; genus Pedobacter; species Pedobacter hiemivivus. Next base: position 49,727 of record NZ_SWDX01000018.1, on the reverse strand, counting down.
TTTTTCCTGGCTTTACATTCCATCCCATAAATACACAAGGAATGTGTGCGTCATATGGAGCCCAAGCACCATGTGTTGTACCTGTGCTACTACCGCTAAAATAGTTTGATTTTAACACGTAGTAAACGTCGCCGCTTCTGCCATAATTGTAACCATAAGTGAGTGATTTTTTTAGCTGTTCAGGTAAGGTGGTTACGGCAAGTTTACTTAAGTCAACCGCATCAAAAACCTCATCTTGAGTTCGCAGTATATCTATCGCCAATGATTTTATGGCATCAAAGTCTGCTTTTGCAGATTTTATGGCTTCGTGGTTAAAGTAAAGCTGACCGTTTGCAGAGGATTCGATTGCATTTTTTACTTTAAAGTTTTCCGCTATCAAGGTATTTATCTTTTTCAGAACAGGACCTTCACTAAAGGTTCCTCCGGGTAACTTATTTTCAGTCATAAAACCAGCAACATGTGCTGCTCCATGATCTGCAGAAAGGAAGAACAAGTAATTTCCTTTACCAAATTTGCTATCCAGATAATTAAAGAAATCTTCCAGATCCTTATCGAGTCTCAGGTAGGTATCTTCGGCTTCTATAGAGTTAGGACCATATTGGTGACCTACATAATCTGTGGCTGAACAGCTTACTGCTAAGAAGTCTGTTGTATTGTTTTGCCCCATTTGCTCTGACGCAATAGCCAGTTTAGCCAGATCAAGCGTCATCGTATTTCCATAAGGCGTACTTTTAATGATTTCGTAGTTTTTGCCTATGTAAAGCTTTAATGGGTGAGGGAAAGTAGGTGTTTCTTCGCCTCTTGTTTTCCTTTCATATATTTTATTATCAGCAGTACTCTGTGTATAGCTTTCAATAGGATAAAGCGTGTTCCAGTTTTTTGCGAAAAACTGATCTGCTGGCTTTTGTTTGTTGTAATCCTGAACCCAGGTTGGCAGCTGTTTCATGTAGTAACTACTGGTAATCCAGTTGCCACTTTGTGAGTCAAACCAGTAAGCTGCATTGGCAGCATGTCCAGCTGGTAGGATCGAACCGCGATCTTTAAGCGAAATACCTATTACTTTACTTTTGAAATTGGTCGCTAAACGAAGTTCATCGGTAATGGTGGTGGTCAACATATTTTTGGGTGACATTACGCCTGCCCTTGAAGTGCTTCCAACAGTAGTTACGGTGGTGTCTTCCGCACAATACATATCCCTTTTTAATTTACGGTCATACCAGTCATTACCTACAATTCCATTGATTGCTGGAGTGGATCCGGTGTAAATACTGGAGTGTCCGCAAGCCGTAATGGTAGGGGTATAGGGGATTAAAGTGTTTTCGGCAGAGAAACCTTCATTGATTAATCTTTTGAAACCACCATTTGAATATCTGCTGTAATACCTGTAAAGGTAATCCCATCTCATTTGATCTACAATCAGGCCCACAACAATTTTCGGTCTCTTTACTCCCTCAGAAGAAGATACTTTTGTCTTAGTGGTCTTTTGTTGAGCCGTTGATATCTGGCTGACCAGGATAAGTGCGGTAAATAATAAATAAATTTTTCTCATTGTGTATTGTTTATTGGTTAGCTTGCTTTTATGCAGCGCCTTAAGGTTCATTTAAAGATGTGAAAATTTTGTGATGAGGCTATAAATATAAATACTTGATGATAAGTATTCTTTAACGTTATGTAAAGATTCTATAGCACTTCAGTGACTACAAATGTACTTCCACCTATGAAAATGAGATCGTTCGTCGCTGCATTCTTCTTTGCCGCCTCAACTGCCAGACTAATGGTATCGAAAACCTGACCATTTAGCTCATACTTTTTAGCTTCAGCAGCTAAATCTGCAGCAGGTAATGCCCTTTCTAACCGTGGTTGACAGAAGTAATAAATAGCATTTACGGGAAGTAAGGCTAAAACACCGGTGATGTCTTTATCCTTCACCATTCCAATCACTATATGTAGTTGCTCATGATCGGTTGTATTGATGTTTTGCATCACTTCAGTAATACCGGCTTTGTTGTGTCCCGTATCACAAATGACAAGCGGGTGTTCGCTTAATTTCTGCCATCTGCCCTGAAGTCCTGTTAAATCTTTAACATGTTTTAGTGCCTGGTAAACGTGCTCTTCTGTTATTTGATAATCCTTTTCTTTTAAAATGGCTACGGCCTCTAATACTGTAAGCACATTTTTCAATTGGTAAAGGCCATTAAGGTCCAGCTCAAGATCTTTATAAATAGGAACTGCAGCTTTATAAACTGTAGTATTGAGGTATTCTTTTTCTCTGGTTGTATTTGCCAGATGGAGTTCCTGATCTGCAAAAACGATGTCACTACCAGTCTCCGAGGCTTTTTTAATAAATACCTGCTCTATTTCGGGCTGTTTTTCTCCAATAACTACGGGGATGCCGGGTTTAATGATACCTGCTTTTTCAAGCGCAATTTCGGGCAATGTATCGCCCAATATATTGGTATGATCAAGACTGATATTGGTAATGACAGATAACTCGGGCGTAATGATGTTTGTGGAGTCTAACCGACCACCCAATCCAACTTCTATGATAGCGATGTCTACTTTTTCTGTCGCAAAAAAGGAAAAAGCCATGGCTACCGTGACCTCAAAAAAGGAGGGGCTGATCTCCTCCATAATTGGCTGTTGTTGATTTACAAAATCCGCAACGAAGCTTTCGGGAATCATTTCTCCATTGATTCTGATGCGTTCCCTAAAATCTTTAAGATGAGGAGAGGTATACAAGCCGGTTTTATAACCTGCCTTCTGAAAAATAGCTGCCAACATATGAGATGTTGATCCCTTGCCGTTCGTACCACCAACGTGGATGGTTTTGAATTTGGTCTGGGGATTGCCCAGATTTTCGCACATAGCTATTGTATTGTGCAGATCTTTTCTAAAAGCAACAGCGCCAACGCGTGTAAACATTGGCAGCTTGCTGTATAAATAGTCGATTGTTTGCTTATAATTCATTTGTAAAGCCTGAGGGGGGCAAAATTACCAAAGCGAGCGAATTATTTCACTTTAAAATTGAAAACAACTACACCAATTTGAACATCCGGAGCAGATTCTGATTGTGTTAAGCGTGCGCCCATTACCGCATCTTTACATTTTTGCCATAGTTCTCTGTCATTTAAGGTTGTTCCTTTAACTCCAGGAGTGGCAGCTATTACTATTCCACTTTTATTGATACTTATCCTTACGGCAATTTTCCCTGTTTTTTGTCCATCGTCTTGCGGAGTTACCAGGTTGGTAAATTTCCTTAAGGCAATAGGAGTTTCTCCAAAACCAGAACCACCCTCACCATAATTGTTGGCTAATGGATCACCGTTAACACTTCCCTGGTTACCAGGTGTAGCGCCTGTTCCATCACCACCGCCAGTTCCTTTATTGGCTTTGCCTTTATAAAGAGCATTTTGGTTGATGGTTGGCTTGGCAGGTTTAGTTTCCGTTGTCGTAGCAACAGGAGTAGAGGTGCTTTTGGTTGTTTTTGTCTTGATACTTACGGCATCTTCGGTGCTTTGGGTTACAATATCCTTATCACTGGTTTGTGCAGTAGATGTTTGAGGAGTTGGCTCCTCAGGCACGACTTTATCAGGTGCCTGTTTGTTTGCATTTGGATCAGCCGATGGTTCCTCAATACTTGTATAATCCGTTCCCATACCTTCTACAGAAGTTCCGTAATTGACTACCATACCGCCCATACCAGCTTCAACTTCGGGCTTAAAGGTACCAATGGCGATAAAAAAGCTTAAAGCAAGCAGAACCGCCATGATGCCGGTTGATATCGCGAGTGCCTTTGGGTAATTATTTTCTTCTTTAGGATAGGTCATTATTTCTTAGGTTCTACAGCAAGTACAACTTTCAGTTTCAATTTGTTTGCCACATCAAATACCTGCATGGTATTCTCTATAGAAACACCTCTGGCCACATAAAGTACAATAGTCAGATCCGGTGAGGCCTTTTGAAGCGTCTCTATCATCGGTTGCATCTGATCCAGCGAAACCTTTTGTTTATCTACAAAATAATTTAGCTTCTCATCTATAGATACAGTAACGGTTTTTTGTGCCGAAGATTGCTGTCCAGATTCAGAACGCGGTAATAATAGCTTTACTACTTGCGGATTAACTACGGCTGAGGCCAATAGAAAAAACAGCAATAGAAAGAACATGATGTCGTTCAGGGCAGAGGTATGAACCTCTACAGTCCCTTTATTTCTCTTGCGTAGATTCATTATTTACCTGGCTCCTCTAATAAATCAATAAATTCAATTGCATCAGTTTCCATTCTTAAGATGATGCGTTCAACCATCATGTTTAAGATATGGTACAATACATAGGCAATGATACCAATGATTAATCCAGTTGCAGAAGTAATCATTTTAGTATAAAGACCACCTGATATGGTTCCAATCTCAATCGCTCCTTTAATGGAAACATCATGGAAAATCGTGATTACACCAATAATTGTTCCTACGAAACCAAGCATCGGTGCAATACCGGCAATGATACCAAGAATACCAATGTTTTTCTCCAGTTTAGAAACTTCAAGTTTACCATTGTTTTCAATGGCCGCTTCGATATCCTTAATCGGTCTTCCAATACGTTTTAATCCTTTTTCCAACATTCTGGCCAAAGGCGAATTGTTGTTTTTACATAAGGCAATTGCATTATCTAACCTGCCATCGTGTATATATTGTTTAATCTGAAGCATCAGATTTGATTCTGTTTTAGATGCTTTTCTGATGGTAATGTATCTTTCTACAAAAATAACAAGACCCATAAATGCTAAAAAAGCGAGTGGAAGCATTACCCAGCCTCCTTTTAACAATAGATCTATGAAATGTAGTTCAGGGGCAGGTGGTGTAACGGCCTGATTTAGGGCATTTGCGGTATCGGTAAGTTGTTGAATGGTATCAGTGGCACTTTGAATTAATGCGATCATAATTATTTAGGATTGTTTGTGTGTCTAACCGGGTAAATGTAAATTCCTGGGAGTTTTGTTGTTTCCTTCAGGATTTCAAGTTCTTTTTTTGCAGTTGATTCATCGGTAAATGAACCTATACTGATTTTTACTCTTCTGCCTGGCATATTCGCAATTTTAGCTGGAATGCCTTTCTTTTTCATCTGGGCAAGGAAGTTGTCTGCTTCCTGTTTATTTAATAGTGATGCTGCAATAATTTCATAGGAAATGACTACTGGCTTTTCTACTGGTGCTACAACTGGAGCTGCAACTTTTGCAACCACTGTATCTTTTTTAGGAGTATCGACAGCAAGGGTAGCCTTTTCATTGCTTTTTCTGGCACTGTCAACTTTTGCAATAGAATCTATTTTTAGCTGTGAGCTATCAATAATAGTTGGTATTGTATCCGTTTGTACAACTGGTAGGGCCGAAGGTTTTTTAAGAATGCTATCAAACAGCTCAGGCTTTGCCAAATAAATAACTCCAGTAAGCACGATAATGCTAACAAGCGCAATGATTACTTTCAGGTACGCTGGCATTCCCAATTTTTCAGGATCAGAATAATCCAATTCAAAATGACCAGGTCCTTTTGGTTCAGTATTCTCAACAATAACAACCGGTTCCTTAGCTTCAACTTCAGGTAAGTTTTCAGGAGTTTCTATAACGAAATCAGGTTTTTCTTCCTGCACTTCAGGTACAGGTTCAACCTCAGGTACAGCTTCAAACTGTGGTATAGCTGCAACTTCAGCTATTTCCTCGTACACAGGTTGATCGTCTTGTTCCTGCTCTGCTTCTTTCTGCTCTTCAGGTAATTCTGTACTATCTAAATGAGAAATAAGGACATCGTCAGTAGGTAAAGGTTCTTCCTCAACAATGCTGCCATCACTCAGATCGGCATTGTTATTTTCCAGATCCAGTTGCACTTCAGGTACCTGCTGCTGTTCCTCCTCAATAGGTAATTCGGCCGCTTGCAAAGGCACAGGTGCTTCTTCATTTCCGGTATTCAGTTCGGCCTTTAAGGTCGGTAATCCGTAAAAATCAAAGCCCAGATTACTTTCCTGTTTAGGTATAAAAGTTAAACTGCCAGTTGTGGTCGAAAAGGTGCCTAGATCACCAAAATCAGATTCCTGATGACCGGAAAGCTCATCCAGTATATTCTGAGCGAATTGTTCAACAAAATATGTTGCAGCATCTACCGATATATTCTTTTGCTTACTGATCAAATCAGTAAGCAGTGTTTGCTCCTTTAAGTCAGAAGTAAAGCTCAACGAATAGCTCGGTGGCAAAAACGTGTGCGTATCAATATCATACCTCCCAGGAGATTTCCTTTTATAAATAGTTCCCAATCCGGGAATTCCCACCTCTTTGTGGGTTTTTATAAGCGTTGTCAGGTATGATAATATATCCATTCTGGTAAAATTAAATTTTAATTCCGTACCAAGCAATTATTAATTGAAATGCATTAAAACGAATAAGATACACCACCAAAGATATTCATGCCAATTGCCTCATAATGTAAATATTTGCTGTACTTGGTGTTCAGCAAATTATTTACTCTACCAAAGGCCGAAAACTTGTTGTTGATCTTATAAGTTGCGCCTACGCCAAGGTCTACAAAGCCTTTTACAGTAACTACAGTTTCATTTGCTAAGTCAGGAATGAGATAAGGACTTGCAGGGGCGGCAGTGTAAACTTTTGCTTTGCTTTCGTCTTGAAGAGCAACAGCCGCATTTAAAGATATTTTTTTGGTAATGGCATACATTAAATCAGAACTTAAACGCAATTGAGGTTTAAACCAGCTTTGCGTTTCCGCTGCAGGTTTGTAATTCTCAAAATTCAGTTTACCCGTCCACTTTAAGGCGTCACTCACCTGTACTGATAGTTCACCTTCAATACCGGTTAGTTTCATGGTGCCAAAATCGTAAATCACATCAAACTTGTTAAAGCTGCTAAAGTTGTTTACAAACAACGGCATATCTTCAATGCGTTTGTGATAAAATCTAGCTTTATAGCCAAATCCAGGGCCGCCTGTTCCTTTAATACCGCCGCTGATACTTAGTTTTTCAATAGTGTTTTTGATAAATATATTGCTATTCAAAAACGGGTTCTCATCCGTTAATTGTTTCAATGAATTGCGATTTACATCACCTTTCACTTCTCCAAAAATCTCTAAGTAATCAGGTATCAATGTAAAATCAGCGGTTACTGCAGGGAATATCCTGGTCGAAGAAACCGTTCCAAATTCCTGTACAAAATTAATTCCTGCATTAATTTTAACACCATTAGTCTGTAGCTTAATGTATGGGTTTAACCTTAATAAGTTATTACCAACACTAGTAAGCGCATCTTTTGTGCTACCAAATTCTGCGGAAGCGGCAAGTCCCAAATTTAAACTGCTGATGCGCTTGTTCAGGTAACCATTTAATACGATCGAACTTTCTTTTGCCTCAAATTTATCACTCCATACATATCCGTTCAGTTTCGCTGCATAACTCAAGGCATCAGGATCGTTGGTGAATTTATTGACCAGCTCACCTTCGGCTTCAAGAAAGCTCAACGCCTGTTGTTCCGGATTAGGGTTTAAAGTAGGGTTGGCTTTGTCAATGCCATAAAAGTACAAGCCGTTTCTTTGAAAGTTTAGTCGGCCACTTAAAGTTACCAGATCGCCAATGCTTCTACCAAAAGCACTTAGCTGCTGCTGGTTTGCACTTTGTTTGTTTAAGCTTCCTGATTGTCCAAAGTGTTTAAAAAATGCACCAGCCTGTAAAGCCTCATCTCTACCGATATTGATATAAGCTTCGGCTAGTGTTGTCGATGCGCTACCAAAAGCACCTTTAACATAATTGTTAATTAGCTCTGTTTCTTTCTCTGCTGCCAATTGTTGTGCTTGTAGTTTATTGATATCAGAGTTTAGTTCAAGCTTTCTACCAGTTAAGCTGTAATTGAATTTTGCTTTATAAGTTTTAACATCGTTCAAATCCGGACTTCTTCTTAATTTAACAGCTTCTGCTAAAACAGGTTTGTAAGGTCTTACCACTTCTATTTCCTCTGTTACTGCCTTCTCTTCTGTCTTCTTTTCTTCAGTTTTCTTCTCCGTCGTTTTTTTGTCTTGCGCCACCGTATTTAGGGTACCTGCTGCAATAAAAAATAGTGTTGTATATATTAATTTGGTCAATCTCATGTCGCTTCGTCTTATTTAATTTTTTCTAATTTCGCTTTGGCAGTAGGCACAATATCATCCTTGCCATCATAGTTATCTATGATACTCAATAGCGTACTTTTTGCCTGTAAATTGTCTTTTAAGGCTACATAGTTATCAGATAACAGTATAAAAGCCTTAGCCACCCAATAATCATAAGAAGGCATATTATTGATCAAATCAAAACATGTTTTAGTTGATGTTTTATACTCGTGTTTAGCATACTGTACTGCCGCCAGGTTATATTTAGCTTCAGCAGCAGCAAGTGTTTTTGTTTTGCTCACTACGTTGTTAAACGATTTTACAGCAAGCGTCGTATCTGCTTTTAACAAATAAGCCTTACCGGCATACAGGTCCGAACTGTTTTTCTCTTCTTCAGAAGCTTTGTCCGAATCTTTAATTAGCTGTACATACTTCAACACATCATCAGGCATGTTCAGCTCATTGTAAGCTTTTAACAGATTATTTAAAGCATAAGTGTAATGCACTTTATAGTCAGCCGTTGTTTCCAATCGTTTCAGATATACGATGGCTTCATTGTATTTTTTCTGATCGAGGAATAATTTAGAAATACTTACCAGGGAGCGTTCTGTGTAATCACTGGTCCAGTCGTTCAAGATATATTCATAATCAGGAATAGCCTCATTAGGGCGACCTAATTTTACCAACGATTCGGCCCTTATAAATTTAGCTTCCTTATCGTGTATCGCTTTAGGGAACTTGTCGAAGTATGCATTGATGGCTTCAAAAGCACCTTTAGCATCACCTTTTAAGTACAGGTTGTTTGCACCTTGGAACAAAATGTTGTCTTGTTCAGCTGATGAATAGTTGCCCAATGGGGTAGTACCCGCATAGGTGATGAAACCCTGAGAATCTCCTTTATCTACATAAATGTTTTTAATCGATTCTAAAGCCTGTTTAGCCTCTTCTGTACTTGCATAATCTCTGATTACTTTTTTAAACGATTCAAGCGCTGCATCGTCTTGGTTTTGGTTATACTGTACCAAACCTATAGTTACCAATGCACGTGGTACATAACTACTGTTCGGGTACTGACTAATCAGGCTAATCAAATCTGATTTCGATTTGTCCAGATCACCTTTGTTGAAATAAGTATAGGCCATTTCAAAACCTGCATCATCAGCATAGTTTGAAGTCGGGAATTGCTGAAGCAAGCTCTGCATCGTGCTGATTTTTGCATCATTTTGATTTTCCAGACCTTGAATCATTCCGCGTTGAAACAATGCATAATCTTCGCCTGTAGATTTGTTGCCTATAATCTTGTTATAGTTAACTAAGGCATTACCATAGCTTTTATTCACAAAATATGAATCTGCGAGCCTGATGGTCGCATCGTTTACTGTTTTCTGATCCTTATCGTTACCTCTTAAAAAACGCTCGAAGTAAGTCGCTGCTTTCCCATAACGTTCATCCTCAAAAGCCGAATAGGCAAGTGCGTAATTTGCGAAGTTGTAAACGCCTGTTTTGCTGGCGCCTGGCATGTCTAAAAATGTCTCAAAGTGTTTTACCGCTTCACCAAACTTTCTCAACTCATAACTGGCTTCCGCTTTCCAATAAGTGCTTAAAGCAAGAATCTCTTCATCCTGAGGGAATTTTTCTGAGCGAAGGAACATGGATAATGCATTTGGAAATGCCCTTTCGTTATAAAATTCAAGTCCTCTGAAGTAAGTTACTTTTTGATAAGCTTCTTTGGCTTCTTCCGATTTATTCTGAATAGGTTCTAAAATATCTATCGCTGCCTGGTAATTTTTACTGGTCAGCAGGATTTCTCCCAATAGTGTTTTAGCTTCGTTTAATTTACGAGAGGTTGGAAACTGCTTTAAGAAGTTTTGAGTGGCTTCCAGAGCCTGTTGATTAAATTCAAGCTCATAACTTAACCTTGCATAGTTAATCCAGGCTTCTTCCTGTATCACCTTGTCAAAATCAAGTCTGGACGCTCTGAAGAAAGCACTTCTCGCTTTTTCTTTATTCTTCAACTGTAAGAAGGACCGGCCCAGCGTATACATCCCGCTTTGCAGGTAAGTGTCATCGGTATTCAGCTTCTCTAATATCGTTACCGATTCACTGTATCTTTTTAATTCGAATAAGGAATAACCGTACTGATAGATGAAAAGGTTATTCTTATTGTTTGATTTGTCTTTTGCATAAAAATCTTTGAAATACTTCTCTGCATTTATATAATCAGATTTTGCAAAATAAGAAGCTGCAATCAGACTCAGCATTTCTGCTTCGTATTGTTGCTTTGAGGTTTTTAAAATAGGAATAGCATAGCTGATTACATCATCGTAACGCTCATCCAGGTAGTACATCGAGGTGATATAATACGGATAGCTTGCTTCATAAGTAGGCGAGCCTTTTAGTTTTTCAAAATTGCTTAAGGCTGTTTTATATTCCTTATTCAGGTAATTGATATAGGCAAAGTAATAGGTGGCACTTTCCTGATAAGGTGATTTTTCTTTTTTCACCGCCTCAAACAAAGGCTCTGCTTTTTCCATGTCTTTCAGTTCAAAATAAGCATAACCTTGTTTAAACTGATATTCCAATCGTTGTTTACCAGAAAGGGTAGAAGGGTCAGTTTTTTCGAACCATTCTAATGCTTTCTCGTAGTTTTTTTGTGCGAAGTAGGATTTACCTACATGAAAGTAAGCAAGTTTTGTATTTGGATTTAGGGGATAATCTTTAATAAAGTTTTGAAATAAACCTTCGGCATCGCGGTTACCTAATTCTAAAGCACAAACGGCCGCATAAAACTTAGCATTTTCTTTTAGCAATGATAACTCTGCATTGCTTTCCGGTTGGGTTCCTGGCTTTTGTCGCTGTTGCTCTACCAATCTAAATTGTTGCGCTGCAGCTATATATTTCTCATTATCCAGTAATTCCAAACCACTTTGGTAATTCTTGTTCAGGTTTACGAGTACACTGGTTTGCGCGTAACCGGCCGTAAAGCCACCTGCTAGGAGTAGCGGAATAAAAAAGTATTTTTTTGACATCTGATTTCAAATATGGTTGGTACTAATATAGATATAGTAATGGGTCTTATTAACATAAGAAATTAACATGTGTTGATAACACAGGTTTAACGATTTTTAAAGAAAGTTCGTATCGACTCTTTAAAAATATCTGATATCTATGAAATTGAATTTGCGTTGAGCAGGTTTTTTAGTCGTTTTGAGCAGCTAAAAGATAGAGTACCGCCATGCGTACCGCTACACCATTTTCAACCTGTTCAAGGATGATAGATTGCTTACTGTCAGCTACATCACTGGTAATCTCCACACCTCTGTTGATCGGGCCCGGGTGCATCACAATGATTTCTTTATCCAGGTTGTCAAGGATCTGTTTATTCAGTCCGTACATCATGGCATATTCTCTTAAAGAAGGGAAGTATTTGATATCTTGGCGCTCCAACTGTATGCGTAGCATATTAGCTACATCACACCAGTTCAATGCTTTGATTAAGTTGTGTTCTACTTTTACACCTAAACTTTCAATGTGTTTAGGGATTAAGGTTGTAGGGCCACACACCATTACTTCTGCACCTAGTTTTTGCAAGCAAAGGATATTAGAAATGGCTACCCTTGAGTGGAGTATATCACCAACAATCACTACTTTTTTACCTGCAACATCACCCAATCTCTGGCGGATAGAAAAAGCATCTAGTAAAGCTTGTGTGGGATGTTCGTGTGCACCATCACCCGCATTAATAATTTGGGCTTTGATGTGTTTGCTTAAAAACTGACCTGCACCTGCATAAGGATGTCTCATCACCACCATGTCCACTTTCATGGCCAGGATATTGTTTACGGTATCAATTAGGGTTTCACCTTTACTTACTGAGGAAGAGGAAGCTGCAAAATTAACTACATCAGCCGAAAGTCGTTTTTCAGCCAGTTCAAAAGAAAGTTTGGTACGGGTAGAGTTTTCAAAAAATATATTGGCAATAGTAATGTCTCTTAACGAAGGAACCTTCTTGATGGTCCTATTAATTACCCCTTTAAAATGGTCTGCAGTTTCGAGGATTAATTCGATATCATTCCGGTTAATATCTTTGATTCCTAAAAGATGTCGGGTTGATAATTTTTCTACTGCCATATTATTTATTGCTTTCTGATATTAAGATAACTTTGTCTTCTCCTTCTGTTTCTTTCCAACTTACCCGCACTTGTTGCGAGACTAACGTATCTACCTGTAACCCGATATAATCCGGCTCAATAGGTACGTGTCTTGAAAAGCGTCTGTCTATTAGCACCAACAACTCTACTTTCGCAGGTCTTCCGTAGGCTAATAATGCATCAAGTGCAGCTCGGATAGTCCGCCCTGTCCACAATACATCATCAATTAAGATTACGTTCTTGCCTTCAATAATAAAATCTATGGTATTGCTGTTTGCTGAAACGATTCCATCTTTCCGTCTAAAATCATCCCTAAAGAAAGTAATATCTAAATTACCTTTCTGAATGACGCTTTTTTTCAGGACTTCCGAGAGTTCGTGTTTAACTCTATCGGCAAAATAGCTGCCTCTTGGCTGTATGCCAATTAAAACAGTATTAGAAAAATCGTTGTGATTCTCAATTAATTGATGACAAAGTCGCTTAATTGTGATCTGGAATTTTTGACCGTCTAGCAGTGTTCGTTTTTGCATTGACTTAAAGATTATGCAAATATAGCCAAAATTTGGAACCTCAAATACATAAAAACGCTTTTAAATTAAAATAATGTAAAATGCGAATGTAGCAGCTTGTGCTTAAATAGGTTATGTATTTAAATTGGAGACTCCATATTTATGGGCATATAGTTATTAATTTACTAAATATCGTTTACTGTAATTTATCTTCATCAGGTCGTACCTTTTGAATTGGGTTTTCAGCCTTATCTGAAAATCGGTATAGTTCTTTTTTTCCTTAGGGCTCCATAAAATCTCACTTAAAGCATCCAGTCTCGGGAAAAGCATATATTCCACTTTGGCTGGGTTAGTAATGTATTCAGACCATAAATTACCTTGTCCACCCCAGATGTATTTAGCCTCGGCAGCATTTAATACCACGGGTACGGGTTCGTAATCATATACCGTTTTTAGCGGCAGATATTTGGACGCAGTAAGCGAATCGTCTTTCAAAAACTGACTGTGGTTAAAATACATCATGTCCTCTGGTGTCATGATTACTTTATGTTTCTGTTTTGCAGCAGCGATGCCACCCTTTTCTCCGCGCCAGCTCATCACAATCGCATTAGGGGCCAGTCCACCATCAAGTATTTCATCCCAGCCAATTATGGTTTTGCCTTTACTGTTTACAAATTTTTCTATCCTGTGGATGAAATAGCTTTGCAGGCCACTTTCATCTTTTATACCATTCGCCTTCATGATTTGCTGTGATACTGCGGATTGTTTCCACCAGATTTTTGAACCTTCATCACCACCAATATGGATGTACTTGGATGGAAACAGGTTCATGACTTCCGTTAATACATCTTCCAGAAATTTAAAGGTCTGATCGGTAGGCTGGAGCACATTGTTGAACTTATTGAAAATTCCCCAGGTCTGGGCCACTTCATATTTTTTGGAAGGCTCGGTGCCAAATTGAGGGTAGGCGGCCAATACTGCCATGCTATGTGCCGGCATTTCAATCTCAGGGACGACATTGATGTATCGGTCTGCGGCATATTTGATCACTTCCTTAACCTCTTCCTGGGTGTAGAATCCACCATATCTAAGGCCATCATTACCTGTTCCAGGATATAAACCTATAATGGAGCCATTACGCCATGCACCGATACTGGTTAGCTTAGGATGTTTTTTAATCTCTATTCTCCAGCCATGATCATCAGTTAAGTGCCAATGAAAGTTGTTTAGTTTATGGTAGGCGAGGTAGTCAATGTATTTTTTAATGAAGGCCACATCGAAGAAGTGTCTGCTTACATCAAGGTGCATACCGCGGTAACCAAAGCGGGGATGATCGACAATTGAGACAGAAGCAACGTGTATTGGAAAGGTTTTATTGTATGGTAAAAGTTGGAGTAAGGTTTGTATGCCGTAGAAGACTCCCGGACTAGAGGTTCCTATGATTGAGATATTCTCTTTAGAGGAGTTTAATATATAGGCGTCATCGAATTCACTAACTCTTGTATTCAGTACTAAGTTGATTCTGTTTGCCGTGCTGTCTTTACTAGTTATTCCAAGTTTGATTTGAAAATACTTGCTTAAATATTCGTTTAAATTGTTGGCCGACTTTAATAAAGAGCTGTCTTTAACTACAATCTTAGTGTTTTTGTTTATAATAAATGGGACCAGTTTTTTTTTGATCTCTAAATAGGCAGGCTGAGGAATGATTTGCACTTCCTGGGCAGATAGCCGATTTGCCAGCATAAGTAAAAGGCAAAATATCGCAATTCTTTTCATAGTGGATTGGATTTGTGTGTGATTGCAAAATACTAAAAATACAGTGCAAAAAAAAAGCATCCCGGTTAGGGGATGCTTTTTAATATATAAGCTTTAAAGATTACTCGCCTTTTTTGGCTTTGTTTTCTTCACCTTCCATTTGTTGTTTTAATTGTGCAAGCACGCCTAAATCACCTAATGTAGATTTTTCAACTGAATCTTTAACTTTTTTCACTGCACTGCTAGAAGCTTTAGCTTCTTTTTTCTTAGCACTACGCTCTTCTGCAACAGCTTCAGCTTTAGCCTCTTCCCAGATACGGGCGTGAGAAACAACGATACGCTTAGCATCTTTGTTAAACTCAATGATTTTGAAGTCATTAGTTTCTTCAGCTTTGATGGTACCACCGTCTTCTTTAGCCATGTGTTTAGTTGGTACGAAACCTTCTACACCATATGGTAAAGCAATAACAGCACCTTTATCAGTTACTTTAACAACAGTTCCTTGGTGGATTGAATCTAACGTGAAGATAGTTTCAAAAGTATCCCAAGGGTTTTCTTCTAATTGTTTGTGACCTAAGCTCAATTTGCGGCTTTCAACGTCTAATTCTAATACAACTACGTCTAATGTATCACCAACTTTAGTGAATTCGTTAGGGTGGTTAACTTTTTTAGACCAAGAAAGATCAGAGATATGGATTAAACCATCGATGCCTTCTTCGATTTCTACGAATACACCGAAGTTAGTCATGTTTTTAACTACAGCAGTATGTTTGCTTCCGATAGGATATCTTTCAGCAACATTTTGCCAAGGATCTTGAGTTAATTGTTTGATACCTAAGCTCATTTTACGATCTTCTCTGTCTAAAGTTAAAACTTCAGCTTCGATCTCATCGCTAACTTTCAAGAATTCTTGTGGGCTACGTAAGTTTTGTGACCACGACATTTCTGAAACGTGGATTAAACCTTCAACACCTGGAATGATTTCTAAGAAAGCTCCGTAATCAGCTACAGTAACAATTTTACCTTTAACTTTAGAACCAACAGCTAAGTTAGTATCTAAAGATTCCCAAGGGTGTGGAGTCAATTGTTTTAAACCTAAAGCAATACGTTTTTTCTCGTCATCAAAGTCAAGAACAACAACATTGATTTTCTCATCTAAGCTCAATACTTCTTTTGGATGCTCTATGCGGCCCCAAGAAATATCAGTGATGTGAAGTAAACCGTCAACGCCACCTAAATCGATGAATACACCGAAGTCAGTGATGTTTTTAACTGTTCCTTCTAATACCTGACCTTTTTCAAGTTTAGATACGATTTCAACTTTTTGGCTTTCTAAGTCATCCTCAATAAGGATTTTGTGAGATACAACTACGTTTTTAAATTCGTGGTTAATCTTAACAACTTTGAATTCCATTGTTTTACCCACGTATACATCGTAATCGCGGATAGGTTTGATGTCAATTTGAGAACCAGGTAAGAAAGCTTCAACACCCATGATGTCAACGATAAGACCACCTTTAGTACGGCTTTTAACAAATCCGTTGATGATTCTGTCATTGTCAAGAGCCTCATTAATAGACTCCCATGATCTTTGGGTTTTAGCTCTTTTACGAGATAAAATTAACTGGCCGTTAGCATCTTCAGGGGCTTCCACGAAAACGTCAACTTTGTCGCCAACTTTCAAATCAGGTGTATCACGGAACTCAGAAGTTGATACTAAACCGTCAGATTTAAATCCTACGTTTAATACTACGTCTTTGTTGTTGATTGAAACAACAGTACCACTGATGATTTCACCTTGGTTGATTTGATTGAAAGTATCGGTATACATGTCTTCAAACTTTTTACGGTCTTCGTCACTGTAATTTCCGAATGCTTTGTCGTCTGCATCCCAGTCAAAATCTTGATCTGGTGTTGCTAATGATGATTTGATCTGTTCGATCGACACTGAATCAGCTTCTGACTCAATGGTTTCTTTCTCAGCCAGACGAGCGTCTGCGCCTTGTAATTCGGCTGTTTTAGCCTCTAGTTCTTTTTCTGCTACTTGTTTTTTAGCCATTAAAATTTTATCTCCTTTTCCCGTGTGGGACGGCAAAGATAATAATTATTCTTTTTTCAACAAAGAAATTTTATATAAATGTTGTTGATTTAGAACAGATTGTAAAGGGATTGCACAGCTTTCGCTATGCATAGCAGAAAAATAGGCAAAATTTTGGATTCATTAATAGAAGGGAAAAAGGGGAGTGCAAAACGTCCCTCGGAAAGTTATGCAACCCGCGCTTTAAACTTGTCGCGGTAATCTTTCGGAGTCATTCCCGAGCTTTTCTTGAACAGTTGTCTAAACGCCTTTAGGTCGTTGTAGCCAGAGTTTAACATAATCTCGAGGATGCTTTGATTGGTCTGTTCCAGTAATTTCTTGGCTACTTCTATTCTCGTTTTCTGTAAATACTCGATCATCGTATTTCCAGTTGCCATTTTAAACCTGCGTTCAATGTTTCGCCTGCTTGCCGGTATTTGCTGGAGTATATCATCAACGGTAGCCGCTTTATTGTAGAGGTTTTCAATACAAAGTTGTGTTTGAGCAACCAAATCATCACCATGATCCTTGGACGGAATGAAGGTGCCAAAATAGCTTTGTTGTCCACGGTTCATATCTATAGCAAATACTTTGGCCATTCTTACCGCAATTTCTCTGTTGCCATAGTTATGAATTAGTCTTAACAATAAGTGAAAGGTACTTGTAGCACCACCACTGGTATATATTCCATGGTCGTAAGTAATTATTTCATTTGCTCTTAAAAAAACATCTGGGTAACTCGCCGCAAAAGAGGTGCTGGCATGGATATGTGTAGTTGCACTTTTTCCATTTAACAAACCACTTGCGCCAAGTAAAAAGGCACCTGTACAAAACGAAGCGATTTCAACTCCATCTTCGTGTTGTTTGCATAACCATGGAATGAATTCTAGGTTCTCTTGGATGGCCGCAGCTAAATCGGAAGAGGAAAATGCTGGGATAAGCACCAAGTCATGTGGTCCTGCTGATTTTAAAGGCTGTGGTTTATGCTTGTTAAAAACAGGAATTTGATTGTCGCTGTTTTCGGCATAAAGTACATTCACTTTAAACAGCGGTTCTTCGCCATTGGCTTCATAATGGCTGTTTACCGTGTCAAATACATCTAATATCGCTGCTATACTTAGCAAACGGTATCTATTGGTCAATAACAAAGCTACTTGTGTCATTATTATTTCGATTGGGGAGATGCAAATTAGAAAAAAATACGGCAAAAAAGAAAGGTCAGTTGTTATGAAGCAGCTGACCTTTCTTTTTAGTTTTTAATTGAAGTATATCCTGACTTATCCCTGGGCTGCTTTTTTTCTTTTGCGTCCACGCCAAATCATAAAGCCTGTTATAGGTAAACTTGCGGCAATTAAACTGGCCAGAAAGGCTGCTATTTTTCCCGGTAGACCGGCAATTGCACCAATATGGATATCATAATTCATCCTGGTTATTTTATCTGCCAGGCTTGCATTTGCCAGTTTACCATAACTGTGCGTAACTTCCATCTCTTTTAAAGAATATTGATCGTAATACAGATAATTGGCTTTCCAATAGGTATCCGTATCTGGATTGATGGCTACTTCTATGGCCGACTTTGCATTTTCGGGAACATGTACTTCAACACCGCCAGTATAACCAGGTAAGTTGTTTAAAGTTTGTGCCCACAAAATGTCGATAGCGGGTTTCTTACCTATAGCTGAGTTTACTAAAGTGGTGTCCGAATAACTTTCTGCAAATGGGGTCATTTGTTTGCCACCAGAAGAGATCCAGTAAACAGATTTTGCAAACCATTGAAAACCCATTACCAGGCCTGTTATGGCAATAAAAATAAGAATCCAGGTCATGTAAAAACCCAGTACATTGTGTAAGTCATAATTTACCCGTTTCCATTTTGCGCTCCATTTAATGCTAAACCTCTTTTTACTCGCTGCTTTGTTTTTTGGCCACCATAATACCAGACCAGAAATGAGTAAGCCAAGAAACATTAGAGTAGCTGAAGCTAGAATAGGTTGCCCTATATTTGGTGGAAGCCACAAGTAATAATGGCCCATAATCATAACCCTGAAAAAGTCGTCATCCATGTTTTTAACCTTTAGCACCTTACCGGTATAAGGGTTCAAAAACACAATCCAGTAATATGAAGGATTTTCAGCGAAATAAACAACTTGTGATGCTTTTCCTTGTTGATAGCCAACACTATGAGCGTGTTTACCTGGTAATGCCTCATCTGCAATCTTTTTAAGTAAAGAGGGCGCCATCAAAGCCCGTTGTTCTGCTTTGGCAAAACGGTAAGGCTGCGTGATATTCTCAATTTCACGTTCAAAGGCCAGTATACATCCGGTGATGCCTAAAAAACACACAAATAGCCCGGATGTTAATCCGAGCCATAAATGTACTTGTCCGGTCCAATATTTGAACCTATATTTCTTTTTACCCAACATTGATGTTACTAGAATTTGTAAGCAATGCTTAGTCTATAATTTCTTGGTGGATCACTTTGCCAGTAGTAATAATCTCCATAAGAAGCTCCACTATACAGATACTTGTCAAGGATGTTAAACACGTTGGCCGTTAAGCGTATTTTATCTTTTTCCCAAAAAATACCCCCATCTAGCTTAAAGTAGCTAGGCAATTCCTGAGTTCCGGAACCACCCCATGACCATGTGCTACGGTCGGCCAGGTAACTGAAACCACCAGATACTCCGGCGCCTTTTAATTCTCCTTTTTGAATTTTATAGCTTAACCAAGC
This sequence comes from Pedobacter hiemivivus, assembly GCF_005144565.1. Taxonomy (NCBI): domain Bacteria; kingdom Pseudomonadati; phylum Bacteroidota; class Sphingobacteriia; order Sphingobacteriales; family Sphingobacteriaceae; genus Pedobacter; species Pedobacter hiemivivus. Next base: position 30,367 of record NZ_SWDX01000018.1, on the reverse strand, counting down.
ATTGGCATTGTGTTTAGCGTATCCAGTTATTTTAGTTCCAACTGGAACTATCTCTCCATAAACCTCAGTTTCTTTACTTACTCTCGAATCTGTAAGCGCGTAGTTGGCTACCAGGTTTAATCCAGGTAAAATTTCTCCACGTAAGTCAAATTCAATACCTTTTGTAGTGCTTTGTCCCAACTGTAAAGAGAATGGGGCTGCAGGTGTACTGGTTGGATCTGGTGATAATTCATTATTTTTAAGAATACGGTATGCAGCAACGGTGGTGTTCCAACGGCCATCAAACCAATCTTTTTTTATTCCAAATTCAATATTGTTTCCTGTAATTGGTTTAGGTTGTTCGCCACTTTTAATAGAGCCCGTTTGTGGGATAAAAGTTTGGTCGTATAAGCCGTAGACAGAAGTTTGATTATCAATAGAAACACTTAAACCAACTCGTGGGGTGAATTTTTTGTCCTCTGTATCTGAATTATATTCAGATTGTTTTACGTAGGTATATCTTCCTGCAAGTGTTAAACGGATCTTGTTTTCTAGAAAACCAAGCTCATCTTGTACGTACAAGCCAGTGTAGGATTGATTTACACGATTATTTGCGCCTCTTTGATACAAACTTTTGCTACGATCAAATTGAGGTATTCCATTTACAGGAGCGCCATATACCGGGTTGTAAATATTAAATGGTTTAGTGGCATTGTCAAGTGGAAATGTTTGTCCCCAATCATAAAAACGCTCTTTATCACCTACATCTAAGCCTACTAAAATGCGATGCTCAATAGGTCCTGTAGTGGCATGGCCATTTAAAAATACCTGACCAAATTTATAATTCAGTGCGGCATCAAAGACGTACAAGTCACGAATTACGTCGCCATTTGGGGCTACGGATGATGGCCATATATCGCTTGATTTTTGATTAAAATCTACGTAAGCCAACTGTGCTGTAAGTTTCCAATTGGCATTAAAATGGTGTTGCATGTTTAAAAATAAGCTATGCTCTTTTGCAATGTTTGGTTCTAAACCAGGCTCAGACATAGTAAAATTTCTTGGTAGTGTAGCAAAACCATTTGGTGCAAAAACATAAGCTGAACCAAGATCTGATAATTTGACGTGCTGATAATTGTACTCGGCAGTTAATAAGGTTTGATCATCAATTTGGTAACTAATTACAGGGGCAATGCTATAACGATCGTTATACTCGTATGGACGGTGTGAATTTTTAGTTTGTCCCATTAAGTTTAACCTGTACAACAGTTTTCCAGATTTGTTTAATTTACCATCCAAATCAAGAGTGCTGCGGTACATATCATAACTACCCAATGTAAAAGAGGCTTCTCCGTTAAAATCTTTTCCGGTAGGTTTTTTAGTTACCACATTGTAAATGCCACTTGGTTCACCATTAGACATCATAAAACCAGATGGACCTTTCACAAATTCGATATGGTCTACAAAACTCATATCTTCTGTAAGTGGACCCCAATCAGATGTTAAATTTATCCCATTTCTAAAAGCTGCGGCCCTTGCACCACGCGTATTTACACGGGTATAGATATCGCCCCAATGCTCTAGTCTGGTTACACCACTTACATTTCTGATTACCCCATCACTCATGCTGGTAATTTGCTGATCGGCAAGTGTAGCGGAAGTAATGATTTGAATATTTTGTGGCACTTCTAATAATGGTGCATCCAATCTTAATGAGGAAGAGGGGGCATCAACTTTATATTTCTTTTTATTACCCGAAACTACAACCTCATTTAATTGGTCTGCGCTTTCTGATAAACTGAAGTTTATATTAATTGTCTGATTGCCAGAAACAGTTACTTGTTTTTCTGCACTTTTTAAGCCTATCGCAGAAACTCGAATGGTGTAATGGCCATCCTTTATTTTTACGAAACTATATTCTCCTTGGTCATCTGTAGTTACTGCAATCCCTTTTCCCTTCAATCCTACACTAACATTCGCTGCGGCTTTTCCGTCGGCTGTTAATACTCGTCCTTTTATGCTATTGCTTTGTTGGGCAAGCGCTGTAATGGAAAATAGGGAGAGCAGTGTTATTAAATTTAATAGTCGAAGTTTATTCATATTGTTATTTAGATTAATTCTATGCGGCAGCAAATATTGCATCTATTTTGTTACGAACAAAATTTATTTAGAATTATTCTAGTTAATATGTGTTTTAATGAATTAATCGAGGCAACTAGAACCAAAATGAAAGATGTGTACATTGAAAAAAAGAAAGGCCACCTGTGATGGAACAGGTGGCCTTTCGCTAAAAACTTAAGAAATTACTATTTACCAGCTTTTTTAACTTCTACTGGTTTTGCATCAGCTTTGGCAGTAGTTGCAACAGCTTTTTTAGCTGCTTTTTTGTGCTTATGTTTAGCTGTTTCAGTTGTAGCAGTTGCAGGTTTGGCAGCTGGAGTAGTGTTTTGTGCGAATGCGCCGAAAGTTGTTGCAATTAATGCTAGCGCTAAAATTGTTCTTTTCATGTTATAATTTATTTAGTGTTTTTTGTTATATCAAAGTTGCATACACTAAATGAAGATTTGATGAAGAACAATTTAGTTGGGAAAAACAATGCGCACCTGCGTCCCTTGGCCCTTTTCTGAGGTGATATCGATTTTGATTTCGTGAAAAGCAGCAATACTTCTTACGATGGCCAGGCCAAGTCCGTGGCTATCTTCTTTTTCTGATTGTAGTTTTTCAAACCGGATGAACGCATTTTGAACGAGTTTCGGATTCATCCCAAGGCCGGTATCAGCAATCACAAGGGTATAACCTTCTACGGAAGATTCGCTATAGATATCAACGGAGCCTGATGGCTTATTGTATTTGATAGCATTGTTGATTAAATTCATCAACAAGGTATGGAACAGTGACTTATTTCCGGTAAAGCTGTAATCTTCTGTAAGGTTAATGTGCATTTTAAGTTTCATCATCAACAGGCGATGTTCCAGTTCTTCATGGACTTCTTCTACAGTATGTTTTACAGAGATCGTATCAGTTTTCCCGTATTGGTGGTTCTCTACTTTAGAAATTAGTAACAAGCTATTTATTATCGCTTTTAAGCGGTTTAATGTTTTTAAACAGGCAAATAGTTTATTTTCTCCTTCAGGGCTTAGCTGCTCATCATTTAAGAGGTTTTCGAGCCTGGTATTGAGGATGGAAATAGGGGTAAGCAGTTCATGAGATACATTGGCGATAAACTCTTTTTCGGTCAAGAAAAGTGTCGCAATTTTATTCATCAGCACACTGATGCTCTGATCGAGTATTTTAAAATCGTCGGTACTGGTTTTTACAGGATGATAATTAAAATTAATGGGGTCGTTTACTTTATTCAGCTTTTGATCAATAATCTGGTAGAAAGGGCCTAGCAAGAATTGCATAAAGCTGAGATCAATAATTAGGGTAAGGATAACGGCCGCAATCAAGATTCCAAAGGTGAACATGGAAATGGTATGCTCCAATTGGGCTAAGGTGGACATGGTTTCGCCAAGTTCGAGCCTATAGCTCTTCCCTTCGTAGTTAAAGTCAGTAATTAGGATTTGAAATTCTTCCTGGTTCCCTTCAATACTACGTAGCTCCCGTAAAAACTTCTGCTTTATGGGATGATCTGTTTTTTTTATTTCCTTAAGAATGATGTATTCCTCACGTAGTAGGTTGTAGTCTGTAAATGTTTTTTGCAATAGTAGATCGTTTATCTCTACGTTGGAAAGATTGGCAATGAGTCGGATCTTTTTTTGTAACAGCCGATTTTGGATGTGATTGATCGAGATATGGTTGATAGAAACTAATATCAGGATCCCCAACACGGTAATAATGGCAATCTTGGTTAGGGTGTTATATAAAGCAAGTTTGAATTGTAATTTCATAGTGGCATTGCTTGTATAAAACTGAGCTATTATTTTTTAAAAATTAATCCGGTAACCAATGCTTCTCACGGTTTCAAACCAATCTATTGTGGCATGAGCAGCCAGTTTTTTACGAAGGTTTTTTACATGGACATCCACAAAGTTCGAATCAGAGTTTACTTCTAGTATATCTCCCCAAACGTGTTCGGTAAGGTTAACTCTTGATATAACTCTGTTTTTGCTTAGGATTAGGTAATTAAAAATCTCAAATTCTTTGTTGGTTAAATTAATACGCTCTCCATCAAAACTCACTTTATGATTTTTAATATCCAGTGTAAAACCATGAACGTTTACCTCGTTCATTACGAGTTTATGCTTACGACGGATGATGGCATGCATTCTGGCAAGAAGTTCCGTTAAGGAGAAAGGCTTGGGTAGGTAATCGTCGGCACCTGCTTCCAGACCTTTAATCCTGTCGTCCACATCACCACGGGCAGTAAGTATAATGACTGCATCTTCTCGTCCTGGCATTTTCTTTAGCTGGTGTAAAAGTTCAAAACCATCACCACCGGGTAAGCTAAGATCGAGCAGGATAAAATCGTAGGTATTTACAAAGATTTTTTCTTCAGCAGATGATTTTTTCCAGGCATGTTCAATGGTGTAACCTTCTTTGCCCAGAAATTCGGCTATTTCTAAACCCAGTGTTTTTTCGTCTTCAACTATCAGGATATTCATTGGATAAAATAAAGCTTAATCGTATTAGAAGATGAAGCTAGGTAAAAAGAACTGATAAAAGAAAAGGCATACGATTTATACATCGTATACCTTTCTGTTTCTGGTTATTTAGATTTTGTTAATCTGTTATTTCCAACCGCCACCAAGTGCTCTATATAAATTAACCACAGACTGTAATTTTTGAAGTCTGTCGTTGATGCTACTAAGCTGAGCTGCTAATAAACTTTGTTCAGATGTCAATACGTCAGTATAGTTTGTTGCCGAACTGTAGCGTAACAATTCTTTAGTAAAATCAACTGCTTTCGTCAAAGAGGCAACCTGTTTTGCTCTTGTTATTTCTTTTTGAGCTGCAGTCTGATAAGCAAATAGTGCATCAGAAACCTCTTGTCCACCTGTTAATAAGGTTTGTTGGAAACTGTAAAATGCGATTTGTTGCTGCGCCTGTGCTGTTTTTAAACGAGCCTTATTCTGACCTTTATTAAAAATCGGTTGTGTAATACCACCAATTAAATTGTAGAATAGGGAGTTGTCGAAAAAGTTTTTTAAGCTTAAGCTAGATAAACCCGCATTTGCAGTTAAGGTTAAAGCAGGGTAGAAATATGCTTTAGCTACATTTTTATTCTCAAATGCTGCTCTGAAAGCAAATTCTGCGGCTTGTACATCAGGTCTGTTTTGCAACAATTGTGCTGATACGCCAGTTTGTAAATTGCTATAGGTAGTTTGCTGATCAAGTGTAGAACGGTCTATCTTTCCTGGGCCTCTTCCTAAAAGGATGCTCAATGCATTTTCAGTTTCTCTGATGCTTCTTTTTAAATCCGGAAGCGTTACTTGTGCGGCATATAAATTAGCCTCACTTTGTACTACTGCTGCACCATTTACCACTGCACCCTCTTTTAAGGATTTCATGGTTTCTACATCCTTTTCTCTGATTTTGACGGTTTGCTCGGTAATAGATAATTGCTTATCCAGTGCCAGTAAGTTGTAGTAACCATTGGCTATGTTGGCAATAAGCTGAGTCTGTACCGCTCTTTTTGCTGCATCGCTTTGCAATAAAGAAGCATAAGCCGAGCGTTTTGCGCTGCTTAGTTTACCCCAAATGTCAGCTTCCCAGCTTGTGCTTAGCTGGGCTTTATAAGTTTGAGTTTCGGTATTGATGTTGATGCCTGGAGGAAAGTTTAATGCTGCTCTTGATTGCTTAGCATCCGTTACCGAAACATCGGCCGTTAAACTTGGCAATAAGGCTGCTCTACTTTGCAGTAGCGTAGCTTCAGCTATTTTAATTCTTTCAATGGCCTGTTTCAGGTCAAGGTTTCCGCCTATACCTTCTTCAATCAGGGATTGCAATCCTGCATCTACAAATAGCGTTTTCCATTGCAGATCCGCAATTGTAGTGCTGTCTGTACTGGTATTGCCGCGGTATAAATCATTGCTGATTAGGGCCGGGCGTTCGTACTTCTTCGTTACACAGGCCGATAAGGTCAGTACGGAAAAGCCGATGATGAAATAATATTTATGATATCTGGTGTTCATGTTCTTTAAATTAATGTTCGCGGCTATCTACGTCAGGAAATGGGATAGTTTCTTGTATTGGACCATATCCTTCATCATAAGGCGATTTTTTGCTTACTTTTTCTTGTATGCTTTGGAACACAATAAATAAGGTAGGGATTACAAATATCCCAAATATAGTTCCAATAAGCATCCCACCTACAGCTCCTGTACCAATTGATTTGTTTCCTGATGCACCTACTCCGGTTGATAGCATTAGTGGCAATAGTCCCAGGATAAAGGCGAAAGAGGTCATAAGGATTGGACGTAAACGAGCCGTAGCACCACTAATGGCAGCACCTACAATGGTCATTCCTTTTCTTCGTCTGTCTACCGCAAATTCTACAATCAAAATGGCATTTTTTGCGAGCAAACCGACCAGCATGATCAGCGTGATCTGGGTATAGATGTTGTTGTCTACCCCAAATATTTTATCGAATATAAACACGCCTGCTAAACCGATTGGTAGTGAAATTAATACTGCTAATGGTAGAATATAACTTTCGTATTGTGCACACAGCAGGAAGTAAACGAATATTACACAAAGCAAGAAGATGTATATGGTCTGACTACCGCTCGACATCTCTTCACGTGATAGACCTGAAAACTCGTATCCATATCCAGGAGGTAAATGGATAGCCGCTTCTTCCTGCACCGCCTTTAGGGCATCACCTGAACTGAATCCTGCATTTGGACTTCCAGTTACGGAAATAGAAGTAAACAAGTTGAAACGTGATATCGCCTGTGGTCCATATACCTTTTTCAAGGTAATGAAATTGCTGATAGGGGCCATTTGCCCACTCGAATTTCTAACGTAAATGTTGTTGAGTGTTTCCTGATTGGCACGATAAGCTGCATCAGCCTGGTACATTACGCGGTATTGTTTTCCGTACTTGTTAAAGTTGGATGCGTAAACACCACCGTAATAACCTTGCAATACACCCAATACATCACTAACGCTTAATCCGGCTTGTTTTACTGTAGCAACATTTACATCAATCTGGTATTGAGGGAAATTAGGGTTAAATGAAGTTGATGCGTATTGAATCTCAGGTCTTTTGCTTAAAGCTGACAGGAATTCGTTTCCAATCGTATTGAATTTGTTGATGTCGCCACCTGTTTTATCCTGCAATTGGAATTCGAAACCACCACTGGTACCAAATCCCTGGATCGTAGGGGGGGCAAAGAAAATTACTCTGGCACCTTTAATACTAGCCGTTTTGGCAAATAGTTCGCCGATAATAGCTTTTACATCGCGTTTACGCTCATTCCATGGTACTAGTTTCCCAATTACCATACCGTACGAACTACCTGATCCACTGATCATGCTTCGGCCAACTACGGTTAATGAGAATTGAATCTCTGGGATGGTATGCGCAATGCTGTCAATTTGTTTAATCACGATAGCAGTTTGCTCTAATGAGGTAGCTGGAGGTAGTGAAATGTCAGACATCACAGTACCCAAATCTTCATTAGGTACAAAACCTTTTGGAGTCGTATTCATTGTCCAAACCAGTACAACAGCAAACAAGGCAATTCCGGCGCCCGCTATCCATTTCCTTCTTGCTAAAAAGCTTACTGAACGTTTGTATCTGGTGGTCATGGCATCAAAAGAAGCGTTAAATGCTGCATAAAAACGCTGCATGAAGTTCTTCTTTTTGCCGTGATCATCGGCATGAGGTTTTAATAATAAAGCACAGAGAGCCGGACTTAAGGTTAAGGCGTTAATTGCTGAAAGGATAATGGCAATGGCCAAGGTTAAACCAAATTGCTTATAGAATACACCTGATGAACCTTGGATAAAACTTACCGGAATAAATACTGCTGCCATAACCAAGGTAATTGAAATAATGGCACCTGTAATGTCTTCCATGGCATCAATAGTCGCTTTTTTTGCCGAGGTATATCCATGATCGAGCTTGGCATGGACGGCCTCGACGACTACAATGGCATCATCCACCACAATACCAATAGCCAGTACTAACGCAAAAAGAGTAAGTAGGTTAATCGTAAAGCCAAATAAACTAAGGAAGAAGAAAGTACCTAGAATGGCTACCGGTACACTGATGGCCGGGATTAAGGTAGAACGGAAATCCTGAAGGAAAATAAATACTACGATGAAAACCAGGATAAATGCCTCGATTAAGGTGTGAATTACCTTTTCTATGGATGCATCAAGGAAATCGTTCACGTTTACCAACGAGGTATAATGTACCCCTTTAGGGAAGGTGAGCGAAGCTTGATCCAGGATCTTTATTGAATTTTCGATTACTTCTTTTGCATTTGAACCAGCTGTTTGGTTAATAGCTATACCTAGTGCAGGTTTCCCATTGAAGCGTACAGAACTGGCGTAACTTTGTGCACCCAATTCAATTCTGGCGATGTCTTTTAATCGTAAAAGCTGACCATTATTTGCCGTTTTAATAATGATATTGCTAAACTCAATTTCATTTTTTAAACGCCCTGAGTATTTTAACACATATTGGAACGACTGCTCGCCTTGCTCGCCAAACTGACCCGGAGCAGCTTCAATATTCTGTTCAGCAAGTGCTATACTTACGTCATTAGGAACCAATCCGTAAGTTGCCATTACATCTGGTTTCAGCCAGATTCTCATGGTGTAATCCATCAATCCAAATGCACTAGCATCACCAACTCCGTTAACGCGTTTAATTTGTGGAATAAGGTTGATGTTGGCATAGTTTTGCAAAAATTTCTGGTCGTAAGAGGCACTGTCGCTATAAATAGCAAAGATCAATACGTTACTGGCTTGTTTTTTTGCTGTCGTTACACCTGCGCGGATTACTTCTGCAGGTAGTAAGCTACTTGCTCTGGCTACCCTGTTCTGCACGTTTACCGCTGCCAGATCGGGGTTTGTACCTAATTTAAAGTTTATGGTAATGGTGGCTGTACCATCATTACTTGCAGATGAGGTCATGTAAGTCATGTCCTCCACACCGTTAATTTGTTCTTCAAGTGGGACCACCACGCTATTCAATACCACATCGGCGTTGGCACCCTGATAAGAGGCTGATACCTGCACTGTTGGTGGCGCAATTTCTGGATATTGAGATACGGGCAGGGTGATTAAGCCCAAAACCCCAAGTATTACAATGATAATGGATATTACCGTTGATAAAACTGGTCTTTCTATAAATTTCTTAAACATATATTCTATTCAGCAGGTTATAAAAACCAGATTATTTATTGTTAAGGTCAGCATAAACTGAATCTGCATTTTTCTCTTCAGGTTTAATTTCTGAACCGTCTTTTAGGGATTGGAAGCCTTCCATTACGATTTTATCACCTGCTTTTAATCCTTTAGTCACTACGTAGAAATTACCTTTGGTTAATTCCATCACTTCAATTTCTGTATTTTTAATCAGGCCTTTTTCACCAAGCACATACACGAATTTTTTACCTTGTAAATCAATCGTGGATTTCTGAGGGATCAGGATTACGTTTTCCAAATGTTGTGGAATGCGTACAGATGCACTTGCACCGCTTCTTAAAAGGTTTATTGGGTTTGGAAATGTAGCTCTTAGACTTGCAGAACCCGTTCCTGTGTTGATCAATCCGTTTATAGATTGTACTTTACCATTTTCAGCATAGGTTGTTCCATCGGCTAGTACTAATGAAACTGCTGGGATGTTTTTCAGCTTTGCTTCCAGGCTTGTGCCTTTGTATTGACGAGAAAAGTCTAAAAGCTGTTTCTCATTTAAAGAGAAGTAAGCATATACTTTAGAGATGTTTGAAACTGTTGTTAGCGGGCTGGCACTGCTGCTGCTCACCAAACTTCCAGTTTTAAAAGGAATGCTTCCTATCACTCCATCAACAGGGCTCGTAATGTGGGTATAACCTAGGTTTACTTTTGCATTCGCCAGTTCGGCTTTAGCTTGTGCCAATGCTGCTTTTCTGCTTTGCAGTGTTAGCATGGCTGCATCAAGGTCGTACTTACTGATGATGTCTTTCTCTACCAGTGGTTTTGTTTTATTCACTTGTAGTTGTGCTGCGTTTACATCGGCTTCGGCGCTGCTTATTGCCGCAGATGCAGTTCTAACTTGTTGCTCGTATTGTGGAGCATTGATGTTAAAAAGCGGCTGACCTTTCTTAACGGTAGCACCTTCATCGACGAATATTTTTTCGATAAAGCCGTCAACTTTTGGTCTGATATCTACATTCTGAATTCCTTCTAATGTTGCAGGATAGTCTGTTTCTAATGAAGTAGATTGAGCAGTTAAAGCTACAACAGGATATGATTGTACCTGAGGGGCGGGAGGCCCGGCCATTTTTTGATCGCCATTTCCACATGAAGCGATAATCAACAATGCAGGAAGTAGGTAAAGAGAGTGGATTCTAGTTTTCATATTTATATATTGTAGTATTTAGGGGAATATTAGTTCAAAAATTAATTGTTTGCGTTCTTCCATAAGGGCGGTATACTCTTCGTCATTCAGGCCAAATAGAATTTTATTTAGGGGAGCAGTGACCATTGGGTAAGCCATTAAAGAAAAAAGATTGATGGTGAAATGTCTAGGGTTCATTTTTTTTATAGTTCCCTTCTCCATTTCTCGTTGTATCTCTTCTAAAAAAGCATTTGCCTTTTGAGCTCTTGATTTTTTTGCATTGATTACATCGTGTCTGTTCATTTGTGTAATGATAAACAGTTCCCGGTAGGGGAAATGCATAGCCTCTTTTAGGAATACCGAAATAAGGTTCTCTATCTTTTGCTTGAACGGGACAGGAGCGTCCATTACCTCATCGATCATTTTTAAAAAGGCATCCTGAGCTTCATTAAATACCTGGTCGAATAAGGCATCTCTTGATCGGAAATAGTAGTTTACAAGCGTACGATTTACACCGGCGGCATCTGCAATCTCTTGTGTAGTAGCGTGAAACTTGCCTTCGGCAAAAAATAGGTGCTTCGCGGTGTTTTTAATTAACTGCTCAGTACCTGTATCTCTATTGGTCATTAAAATGAGTTTGACAAAATTGTTAAACAAAAGTATTAATCCAGTATTTAGATTAAAACATGGGAATGTAATGTTTAGGTTATGATCGGTTTTGTAACCAAATAATTGCAGAGAAATTATATTCAAAGAACAAGAATAATTTATTTTATGATACTTAACTATTTGAAATACAACTTGCTTCGTGGTTTAATTTGCGCAAGAGAAATGGTAATGGTAAAATATATTTTGTTTTCATTCTTTTTAAATATTATCTTCAGCGTAAATTAATTAATAGTATACCTGCTAACGCTTCTCGAAATGGTATTGATGTGGTCGAATCGTGTGTGTTTGAAGAAGCAGTTTTATGCTGCTCAATATGGAATTAACATCGGCTCTCTATTTCCTATTTAAAGGAAAGTCTCTTTCTGCGACGCGGAATATCTGTTTTTATAATTTTAATCGAATACCTGATCAACAGTTTTTGATAGCCCGGGCTAATGTATTTTGCTACAAATACCCTAAGCCCTGCGCCCAATGAGATGGTATTTCTTTTTGTGTTTAATCCTTTCATATAGCTTTTCTATAGCCCAGGTTAAGCCATTATTAAAATCTGCTGATTCTTTAGGAAAAAAAGAGCTCAATGGGTTTAAACAGCAGATAAATTCGGGACGCGATTCTTTAAAGAACGGTAAGGTTTTTAAGTCGGCCATTGATCAAAAGACGACAGCAATACAGAATAAATTTAATGAGAAGTCTAAGGCGCTTAAAGATAAAGCATTAGCGGTTAGGGATTCTATTAAAAAGGGGAGAGCCGTTCGATTCAATAAGCTCAGTATTGAAAATGCTACTTTGGTAAATGGTATAGGCGGATCCTTAAAAAAGGAACCTATTTTAAACAATATTAGTGTATTTGGGCAGATACAGCTCTTTAAATTTCCATTAGCAATTGATCTATCCAATAATTCGAGTGATTTACAAGGAATAGATGGCTTAAGGGACGCTCTTTTTAAGGTTAATTTAGATAAATCGCAATTTTCGCAGCTCTATAGAAACGATATAGAAAAAGCCTCTCGGTTTAAAAAAATAGAGCTTTCCGGTATGGATGTTGGCGCTTACTTAAAAAAGGGTATCACCAGTAAATTGAATCCATCTACTCTTATTGATCCCTCCAGGTATCAGCGTTTAAATAGCTTATTGAATAACAAGGAGCAACTTATTGCATTACTCAACTTAAATGAGGATCAGATTAAAGCGAAGGTAAATGACCTGCTTTCAGATCAGAAGCGATTTGCACAAAAAAAGGCGGATAGTATCTCTAATAATGCGCCTGACTTAATCGCTCAAAAGGATTCGATAAAATATAAAGCTGATAGTACTGTAGCGAGTAAAAAGAAAGCGGTTGAGGAACAGGTTGAATTGAAGAAAGCAGAAATTACGGATGTGATTGTTTCCCTTAAACAAAAAATGGAGGAAAGCGGATTGGATCAGCAAAGATTATTGCTTCTTCAAAAATTCACTGCAAATCAGGGGAGCTTAAAGGATCTGGAAGCCATTTTTGAAAATGAGATGAACCAGGAGGGGAGGTACAGTCAGATAGGTAAATTCTACTCCAAAATTAAGGCTTTGGACGTAGGTAATTTTGGACAGCGGATGCCGGGTATCATGAATAAAGACATGATGATCAATGGTGTTAATTTTGCAGTTAAAACTGGCCGTGGACCAGTAAACCTGGGCCTTGGTATCAATAAAGATGTTGGAATGCCTAAGGACGCGAATTTCACGAATTCGTTGTACGATTTCCCCAAACTCTTAACTTATGTAAGTATACCAACCACAAATTTCTCTTTTGGAAGTGGAAAACTCTCCTGGGTAGGTGCGTTTGATAAGCAACCAGCAAGTGGTTTTAGTCAACTCAATACTTTGCCTAAAACTAACCTCGCATTTATGGTTAGTCAGGATTTGAACATGCACAGCATGGGAAAATTTACGGTAGAACTGTCTAAATCCAGTACGCAGTATAAAAACCTTTCGGTTAATGAATCAGATAAATTGGTACTGAATAATGACCTAAAAATGGGCAACTATTTTAGGGACGATTTTATGGAATCTATTTCTATTGGTGTAAAACATGGTATTCAACTGAAGAAGCTTGGTCTTTCTGGAAATACTTTCTTTAGTTATTCGGGTTTGGGCTATCAAAACCCAGGGCAACAAGGTTATGGGAATATGGGAATGCGTTTTGGTGGCAATATGAAGAAAAGCCTGTTAAAGAATAGGATTGTACTAAATGCACGTACGGATATAAAAAATACGCCAATGAGTGCTGTTTCCGGAGCACATTGGAGAAACTACAATTTGCAGTTAGACAGTAGGGTGAAATTATCAAAGAACTATAATTTTAACTTGAAGTATGCCGAAAACGGAGTAAATAAAGTCGATGGAGCAAGTCATGCAGTTTACTCTTCGAAAAAAGTACAGGTTGATATGAATGGCAATTATAAGATCGGTGGCCATTATGGTTTTAGCCGTTTATCCATAGGCAAGCAAGATATGTTAAATCCCACATTGCTTACCCATACTGGTTTCATGACTATCGTATACTCGCAAAATCTGATGTTGAAATCTATATCATTATCAGGAAATGCGTTTTATAATAAGGAACTCAAGGGAGCTCGCATTTTGGGCGACATGTTAAATGCCGATGTTGCCTGTCAGTATACGCTTTTAAAGAGCCTTAGCGTCTCTTCAGGGGTCACCTATCTCGATAATCAAGGTATTGCAAGACAGCTTGGAGTAAGACAGAATGTACAACTGTCGATGCTTAAGAATTTTGATGTGAGTGCATTTGTTGACCTGCGGAAAAATTTGATCAATCCTTTGTATCCGGACTTGTTTTCGACAGCAAGAGGAGAACTGTCTTTAAGATATTTTTTAAATAAATAAGATGCTAAACAAAGTTTTAATATTCATTGTCTTTATTGCATTTTCCTGCTCGGTATCGGCCCAGGTGAGTGTTCATTTTATACCTGAGGTTTATGGCCGAAGTCTGGATGGATTAATGAATGCTAGCATTATGAATGCTGCAGAAAAAAGAAATGTAAGGTTGTTGGTTACCGTAACTGAAGAGAAGGGTGGTAAGATTTTAAGAATAATGACGCCGCCTTTTACTATAGTTCCCGGAAACAATGGCATTCCCCCTGCAGCGGTTCGATCTGCAAATGTTCAGATGGGGAATGGGGATATGGCTGGGTTTATTCAAAGGAATGGGTATTTCCCTCAGGGCAATTACGAATATAATTATGCGGTGGTTTCTGCAGTTGCTATTGAGGAGGTTATTGTGGAGCAGATTTTTGAGCAGGAGGTATTGCCGCCAGCGCCGCTAGACTTGATTGAGCCTTTTAATGAAGATAAAATATGTAATAGACAACCGCTCCTTACCTGGCAGCCATCTATGCCAAACATAATAGGTACGATGTATGAGTTACTAATGGTAGAGATAAAGGACAGACAAAGTCCAGTTGAAGCCTTAAATTATAATCTGCCCATAGTAAAACAGAAGGGCATCATGACTCCAATGTTATTGTATCCACCTTCATCAAAAGATTTGATCGAGGGAAAACGATATGCCTGGCAAGTTACCGCTTATAAAGGTCAAACGATTATCAACCGTTCGGAAGTTTGGGAATTTAAATTGGATTGCAAGGAGGAAGAGGAGCCCGCTGAAGATGACAATGGTTACCGTGACATTGATGATCTTTTTAAAGGGAATTTTTATATCGCGCATGGGGTCGTAAAATTTGCTTTGGTTAACTCTTACGATGAACAGCCTTTAAAGTATACCATTACCTGCATTACCGACCCCAAGCAAAAAACAAGGAGCTTGCCAAAGGTTAAACTTAAAAAAGGGAAGAACAAGATCAATATTGATTTGTCTAACAATTTCTCCTTTAAGGATGGATACTCTTATATCCTTAAAGCATCGCTGCCAAATGGAATGTCAAAAAGTTTAAGGTTTATTTTTAAGGATATATAATGAGGTATTTACAAATATTGATGATTGTTATTTTTTTTATCTCTTGTTCGAAAGGTATTTCTATCACAGAAATCAAGGATAAGGATTTATTGATTCAGGCCAGTTGTAAAGAATCCTCTTCAGATGGGCATGATCAGGAATATAAGGTGAGGATTTTTCCGGAGTTAAAAAGTGGCGAAACGATTGATAGAAAAATTACTGAGCAGATGTCCTATAACATGGATAGCTGTTTTTATAAAATGAAGGGTAAAGAAAAGCAATTCCCAGAAACAGTTATCCCGATTGCTAATGGCATTAAAAACTGTTTCGAATATCTGATTGTGTTCTCTGACGATGCAGCTGCTCAAGAAACAAATAAGCTACAATATGAGAGTAAATATATCAATAATACCACCTACCAATTGATTTTCAAATAACATGAACTATACATCAAATAAAAAAGCAACAAAGCGTATAGCGTTCCTGTTACTCGGGGTTTTCATGATTAATTTATTGCAACCCCTAAGTGCCTTTGCATTAACTTCTGGTCCGGGACAGCCGGAGTCGCAGTCTTTTCAGCCGGCTGGTGTATCAGATATGGTAGATCTTTTTTCCGGGGATTTTAAATACAATATCCCTTTAATGGATGTCGATGGCTACCCACTTAATCTGAACTATCAATCTGGAGTTGGTATGGATGATGAAGCTAGTTGGGTAGGACTGGGTTGGAATTTAAATGTTGGTGCAATTAGCAGACAGTTAAGAGGCGTGCCAGATGATTTTTCCGGTGATACAATAGTAACCACACATTATACCAAACCCAAAATTACGGTTGGTGGTAAGTTGACAGCAAAAGTAGAGTTAAAAGGTAAGGCCAAGCTGGGAGGTTCCTTTAGTTTTGGGATTTTTAGTGACAATTATACTGGTATAGGAGCTGAACTTGGTGCAAACGTAGGGGTTTCTTATTCGTTTGCAAATAGTGGAATGTTAACTGCCAGTATGGGAGTCGGTGTATTATCTAATACCGCTAGTGGGGTAGATGTTTCTCCAAATATATCCATGTCTATTCTTGAAGAAACCAAATCCAAAGGGATAGGAAAAGCCAGTTTAAGTTCTTCTTTAGGTTACAATAGCCGGTCTGGTTTAAAGAGTTTAACCCTTGGTGCAAGTTTATCTAATTATCGTATGTCTCGTCCTATAGTATCTTATAATACAGAGCCCATTGCACCTAAAGTTCAGATTCCATATTACTCGGAATATGGATCATTTAGTTTTGATATTGGTTCGTCAGCCTGGATAGTTTTTGGTGGAGGTGGAGCTACTGGCTACAGAAGTGAGCGGAGAGTAATTAGCAGAGACAATATCAATAAACAATATGGTTTTCTTTATGCAGAACAGGGAAAGGATAAAAGCGAAGCGGTTCAGGATTTTATCAGGGAAAAGGAAAATCCAATTGTAAATGAGATACCTAACTTGGCCCTTCCCATACATACACCGGATATCTTTACTTACAATAGTCAGACCGGTTCAGGACAGTTCCGCTTGTATCGGGGAGGAACGGGGGCATTTGCAGATAATGAAGTGAAAGATGTTTCCAATATGTCGTCTTTGGGATACGATATTGGATTAGGGGTTTATGCACACGGAGGAGTAACTGTATTTGAACAGGTAACGGCCAATACAACAAGAAAATGGACAGCTGATAATAGGTATTTAAAGAATGGTGATTTTCAATCACAAGCTAAAAAAAATCCAACATATGATCATGTATTCTTCAGAAAATCGGATGAAAAGAATATCGAAGATCAAATCCTTAATAAGAAATTAAAAGATACCATGGCAATTGCTGTGAAGATTAGTCCCAAGACAGCGAATTCGTCATTTCTTACTAATTATTTAACCAGTAATGTTGTGGCTGTCGACAGTCAGATTGTCAAAAAACAAAGAGAAATAAGGAGTACTTCGATATCTTATTTAACAGCCAGAGAAGCAAATGCTGGTGCTTTAGATAGTTTAATCCAAACCTATAATTTTATTGACTCTGCGACTTTTAACCCCTCCATATTGGCTTATGAACCTCCTGTATCGACCCGACGAAATGCTGGTATAAGAAAGGCGCACCACATTTCCGAAATCACCGTAAATGGGCAGGGAGGTGAACGTATGGTATACGGTATTCCTGTATATAATAAGAAGCAGCAGGAATATTCTTTTGCTATTGGGGGGAACAATCGGGATTATACCGTTTTGAAAGATAATCTGGTTAATCTCGACCCTGGAGTTGGCACAAATGATTATAAAAAGGGTATAGATCATTATTATCATAAAGAGGACCAGAGCGCTTATGCTTCAAGCTATTTACTAACAGCGGTACTGTCGCCAGATTATGTAGATAAAACAAGAAATGGGATTACTGATGATGACCTTGGTACAGGGATGAAGTTCAAATATTCAAAAATTGAGACTTACAGATGGCGCACACCATATGCTACCCGTGGTGAATCAGGAAATACGTTTCATAAAACGGCAACCCTCAACAGAGGTCTGCTCGCAGATCCGGATGATGATAAAGCGAGTATTATTTATGGTGAAAAAGAGATCTATTATGTCCGTTCGATTGAGTCAAAAAATCAGGTCGCCTATTTTATTACGGAAGATAGATTGGACGGACTTGGGGTTTTGGGTTGGAATAATGATCGCGATCTAGGGATCCAGCAGAAACGACTAAAAGAGATACGTTTGTATTCAAAATCGGATCTGAGTAAACCAATTAAGGTTGTTAAGTTCGCTTATTCGTATGAATTGTGCCAGGGGACACCAAACTCTATAGGGGCTCCTGATGGATCTTTAAATGTGAATGGCTCAAACAATGGGAAATTAACCTTAAAAAAGGTATGGTTTGAGTATGGCAGTTCTCCGAAGGGGAAGGAACATCCCTACGAATTTACCTACGACAGTAACAGTGTGAGGTATGCGACTATGGCTACCGATCGTTGGGGCTCTTATAAAAACCAGGCTGCTAATCAAGGTTTATTGAGTAATGAAGAGTTCCCTTACACTACTCAGAATAAATCAGTAGCTGACGCAAACGCAGCGCTATACCATTTAACTAAAATAGAATTGCCAACAGGCGGGGTTATCGATGTAACCTACGAAGCAGATGATTATGCTTATGTGCAAAATAAAAAAGCTGCGGTAATGGTTCCCGTTGAAGGAATGGTGGGTGGGGCTGGTGCTAGCTCATTAAAGGAGGCAAAGGGAATCGGCATTCATTTAGACGAACTCCCTCCGGCATCCGTTGATACTGATTTAAAACGGTTGAACTGGTTTAAAGATACTTATCTAAGCGGCTCCAGTTATATGTATACGAAGTTCAACGTTGCAATTGGAACAAACAATCAGTTGAGCAAAGGTTTAAATAATGATTTTATTTCAACCTATTGTAAAGTAAAAGGAGTTGATGTTTCCGGTTCTTCTGCAACAATATTTTTTGAACTGATAAAGGAGTCCGGGGTTACCGAAAATCCGATTCGTTTTTCTGCCTGGCAAAAGATGAAGAACGAGTATCCGAGATATGCTTATCCAGGGTTTATGAATCGGGTGGGAGACGGGACCTCCTCGGTTAAAGCCGCGGTAACCGCTGTCGCAAATGCTGCGAAAAATTTAACGGAATTAAAAGAAAACTTTTATGTTAAAGCCAATCGTAAAAACTATGCGATGAATATCGATCTTCCCAAGAGTTTTGTACGGATCAGTAAAACTAACGGATATAAAATTGGTGGTGGCGTACGGGTTCAGAAAATTAAAATTGAAGACAACTGGCAAACTTTTACCGGGGAAACAGATGCCCCGCGTGGTGTATATGGCCAGTCTTACGAATATACGACCAATGAACAGGGGAAAAAGATCAGTAGTGGGGTTGCCTGTTATGAACCACCTGTCGGTAATGATGAAAATCCCCTCAAACAGCCGATACCTTATGTGCAGAAAATAAAGGGGGCAATTACGGATTATTTTGAACTAGAGGAACCTTTTGGAGAGTCATTCTTCCCGGCCCCGGGTGTAGGATATAGTAGAGTTGTTGTTAAAGATTTGAATGCGAATGGAGATATAGAGCCAGGGACCCCAAATACGGGTTTAATTGTAAATGAATATTATACAGCAAGGGATTTTCCTGTAAAAGTTAAGATCATACCAATCCAAAGGTATAATCCCCCAGGGGAGAAGACTTATTCCCTGGTAAAAACGAACAGTATGTCAGAAATGACACTTTCCCAGGGCTATAGCATCGAGTTAAATGATATGCACGGTAAAGCCAAAGCTGTCAGGATATTAAATAAAGGAGAGGCAGAAATCTCTTCAACAGTTTACCATTATGCTGGTGTAAATCCTAATGCAGCAGTACCTAAGCTGGATAATAAGGTAAATGTTATTGATAAGAATGGTGATCTGAAAAAAGGTGTTTACATAGGCCGGGATATTGAACTATTTACTGACTTCAGGGAGCAAGAATCTAAAAATTCAGGAAAAACGATAAATATCGGGGTTGATCTGATCCCGGGGATATTTGCATTTCCGCTGCCCATCCCACATTGGCCGGTAAATGATAACAATGAATACAAACTCTTCCGATCTGCCTGTGCGGTTAAGGTCATAGAAAATCATGGGATTGTGAATAAGGTTGTAAAAACGGAAAACGGTTCGTCCATAGAGGTCGAGAATGTAGCTTATGATGGTGTAACCGGTGAAGCAATAGTAACCAGAACCCAAAATGAATTTGATAAGAGTTATTATACAACCAATATCCCAGCTTATTGGGCCTACCAGAAAATGGGGGGAGGTTATCAGAATTTAGGTATGTTGCTTTCGGATATCAGTTTGAATGGTTATCATGAAATTGCAGCACCTTTTAATGCCGTACTCAAAGAAGGAGATGAATTAATAGATGTCATAAACCAAAAGAAATACTGGGTAATCAGTAGTGCAAGAGGAACTGGAGATCACGCATTGATCAATGTACAGGGTAAGCTCATTAAAAGCCTGCCCCCACAAAATACCTTCAAGGTCATCAGATCATCATTTAGAAACCAGCTCAGTGCAAGTGCAGGAAGTATTGTCAGCTTAAACAACCCGATTTGGGATGATAAGCTCCAACCGGTTGTCACCACCAACTTATCATCCGGCCTAAAAGCAATCAATGCTTCTGCAACGCTGTATAGTGATGAATGGCCTGTAGATGGTAATGGGCAGGTAAGCAAGCGATTTGAAAATACATCCAGAAACTTCAATTATCTCAAGTCTTCCATACATTCATCTCATGGTGCCAATGGATGCAGATATCTTAGTCCCTGTGATTTCGAAGATCCACAGCCTGGTTGTGATACTTTTACGGATTTTCAGAATGCCTTCTTAAGTAGACGGATGGATGTTGTGGGCATTTGGTTGCCTGCCCCAACTCTGAATGAACCGGTCGGAATTTTAACTTCATTTTATGTTGAAAACAGTGGGAATTATTATGTTGGCTTTGCTGGGGATGACAGGCTTAAAATAACAATTGATAATGGGCAGATTGTTATTCCAAATATTTATAACTCGTTCTGGTACTGGCAACTCTACCCTGTTTATTTGGAAAAAGGTACGCATAGCATTGAGCTGGAAGGATATAACGCAGGGAACGATGCCGATCCTGGCTTTAATCCCGGTAGTATAGCCATTGAGATTTACAACAATACTTTATCACAATTACAAGGTGCCACAAGTATAGCTAGTCTGAATCCCATTTTCCAAACTTCTTCATTATTGGGTTACCCGAATATGGGTAATCTACAAAGCTTTCGTACCATCGATGGGGTTAAAACCTGGCGTTTTACCTACGAAAGTTATTACAATCCATTTGTACATGGGCTTAAGGGGAACTGGCGTCCGTATGAACAAAAAGTTTTTCAATCCAACAGGACCTATGATGGGATTTTTGATGCCGGAAAAAGAGGTGTTAATTTATCTGATGCAGGTTACATTAATGCATTCATACCTTATTGGAACTACAATTTATTAAAGGCTGCTTTAATACAAAGTGCTAATACAGGTAATTGGATAACGGCTAATACCATTACACTTTACGATAAGTATGGGCAGGAACTGGAAAACAAAGATGCGCTTCAGCGTTACAGTGCCGCAACATTCTGTTTTAGTGGTGAGCTTCCCGCTGCTGTAGCTTCAAATGCGATGAACAGGGAAATCTATGTGAATTCATTCGAAGATAGCTGGTCGTTGGCATTTAATCCTGGACAAAGTGTTTATCACGATTTTATGAGTGGGGATATGAAATTGGGTGACAATAGCAATGCTAATTTTTCGCATACGGGAGATTATAGCGCCGAATTACCTGTTGGCGGAGTAACCTTGTCCACCGTTACTCACGATGGTGAGTATAAGAAGAGCAATACTTATTTAGAAAGAAGCGCAGATGGCGAATATAGTCTTATTGCCACAAGCGGTCTGTCTCCTAAAGGTTTTGAGCCCCGGCCGGGTAAACAATATTTATTTAGTGCATGGATAAAAGATGATCAGGCGACGGACAGAAGTGTAAACATTACGCTAAGTAAAAAGGAAGAGAACCAGGCTGCTCAAAGTATACAACTTACCTGTAAAGCAATTGTGGAGGGTTGGAAATTAATTGAAGGACCGATTGTTTTGTCAGGTAATAAAGGTAGTCTCAGTCTGAGTTTGTTCCCGAATTTTTATGGTATCCGTATAGATGACATCCGGATTCATCCTTATGAAGCACAGTTGAAGTCTTATGCTTACAGTAGTAAGACCTTTAAGTTAATGGCAGAATTGGACGAGAATGCTTTTGCCACATTTTACGAATATGATGACAAGGGATCATTAACAAGGGTTAAAAAAGAAACTGAAAGAGGTATAATCACGATCAAGGAGAGCCGCTCTTCTTATAGGAAAAAAATATAAAATCATGAACAGAAAAAAATATAGTCAATATTTAAAAATACCAGTCCTCATTCTGCTCATTGCTGGTATAAGCTTTTTCGCTTGGGGCAGGTATATTAAACCAAAATCATTTCCCAGACCAGATGCTGTTGTCACAGAAAAATCCGTAGATGTGATCGAAGATTATGACCCTGTGGTCCTTGAAAAATTTGCTAAAGTTTGTGCAAAGCTGGATGCTAAGGCGGATGAGTTTTTTATTTCGGGGATAGTTAATTCTGTTAATGGTGCTGATAGTTTGGAAACTGTTGTAAATCAGAAGTATGAGCTCAGTAAAAAAGGACAGGATTTTTACTGTCGTTTTGGCGAAACTGAAACCATTAATGGAAATGGTACTTATGTATTTGTCGATCATATTTTAAAGAAAATAATGGTGGGAAAAGAAAAGGAAGTGATGGGCAATGCCGGCTTGCCTGACCTTAGTACATTGATCAGGAATTTAAAAAGTGAGGGCTATCAGCTGATTGATAAAAAAAGAGGAGATCAGTTAGAAACCATCAATGTTGTAAATGATAACCACATTACCTGTAAGCTGTACAGTGTCACATTTAATCCTGAAAGTCTTGCTCCGCAGCAAATTAGTGTGAGGTTAAGTAATGTGTATGCACCTGAAGACAAAGCGCAGGATAAAACCGTTACCATCGATATTGTAAAATGTCACAATAAGGTTGATCACAATACCTACGGACCTGAAAAAATTGTAAGAAAGAAAAATGCCTCATGGATTCCGGCACCGGCTTATGAAGGTTATGAATTAATTGCGATCTAAAAAATACACTGATGATAACACGCCTCAGAAACGTTTTTACTATTACTTGTTTGCTTGTCCTTTGGGGATTGAATTCTTTTGCTGCCGAAGAACCTTATGAGAATTTCATTAAGGGGGCAATTAAAAAGAACGATTCTCTTTTTGTAAAGGATGAGAAGTTTAAAAACCCCAACTTCATCTGGTCTGAGATTACCAATATCTCGGTAAATAATACATTGTCTTTAAGTATCCTCTCAGAACAGGAGATCTCTAAAAGTTTTAACCTTCATATTACACTCCGGGTAGCTTATTTTTCCAGCCCTGATCAGGCTCAGCCAACCTTAATAGATTCTGTAAAACTACATGTCAATTATGAAAAGGGATCAGGAAAAGTCTATAAGAGTATGGACAACTATCGCTTTACAAATGGATACTATGTGAAGGTTTATGTTGTTGATGTGCAGAGCCCTGAATTTGGAACAGAAATACCCGAAATATTTCAACTGACAAGTACGATTGTAGTTAACAGGAAATATAAGTTTATGCCGCAAATGCCGATATCGGTTAATGGCATATTGCAAAATGATTCTGCTCCGGGTAGGGCTGCGCAAAGATTAAGCGGAGGGGGACCAATAAATAACAACGCGCAGTTAGAACTGAGCTGGACACCACTATATTCTGGCGAGGAGTATGATATTGAATGGGTGATGCTGGATAAAAATGAGCAAAATTCTTATGTTTTAAACGGTGTTGTAGATGGTACTTTCAACGGGGATCCATTAGCAGTTGCTCAGTTCTTTAAAAATAATTCCACCAGGGTAACCACTACCGTTCCTTTATACACAATTTCCTTAGTATCAAATGCCGATGTGATCCTGGTTAGGGTGAGGCAGGTTTCCTATGCTACAGATGGGATAAGATTGGAGGGCAGCTGGTCTTACCAGAAAGACAATTCAAGTCAGTATACAGCATGGGATATTTCCAGCTGGCACGAATCTAAAATGAACTGGCAATATGCGGCGAGTTACGCAGAGGATGGTAAGAAAAAAGAGGTAGTAACCTATTTTGACGGTACACTGAGGGGGAGGCAAACAGTTACGTTGAATAATGCCGAAAAAGTAGCTATCGTTCAGGAAAACATTTATGATCAATATGGCAGGGTTGCAGCAAGTGTTTTGCCTGCTCCTGCACAGGAGTCTCTCGCTAAAACTTTGCACTATTTTCAAAATTTTAATCAAAATTCAGCAGGAAAACAATACAATTTTTTAAACCTGAATACGGCATTTTGTGAGACTTTACCCGAAGCTTTAAAAAAGAGTTCAGGTTCATCGCTGTATTATTCTGCCGACAACGCCAATGCTTTTAAAGATGATCCTACCCGACCTTATAATAAATACATCCCCGATGCCGGGGGATTTCCATTATCTGTAACACAATACACGGCAGATAATACAGGAAGGATTCAATTACAGGGAGGGGTGGGGCCGGCATTTCAACCAGGTGTACAGGATAGCCGTACCACCAAATATTTTTATGGTAAACCAGAGCAGTGGGAACTCGACAGAATTTTTGGTAATGACGTGGGAGATGCGAGCCACTACCTTAAAAACATGGTTGTTGATCCGAACAAACAGGTCAGCATCAGTTATGTGAATGCTTCAGGAAAAACAATCGCCACAGCGCTAACGGGAAGCACACCTGCCAATCTGGAAGCATTACCTTCCTTGCCCGTTGTAAAGCGTGATACGCTGCCACTGATCACTTCCGGAAAGTTCGTTTTTAATAGTTCTGCACTAAAACTAACGGCGAATACTACTTATCTGTCCTCTGTAATCGGAGCAGGCACATTGAAATACAATGTGGAGCAATTAATCAGCAGATATCCTGGTGGCTTATTTCAGCCCTGTAGCAATTGCTATTATGAGCTTAAAATTACCGTAAAGGATGACTGCGGAGATATAAAGGGAACGAAGTTCGATACCATCGGATCAATAGTTGCCGCACCTGAAAAAACAAGTTTGCATGAGGATAGTCTTAGTGTCAACTTTGATAAAATCGGCGAATACTATATCACCTTTGAACTCCAGTTGAGCAAAGAGGTCATTAAGCATTTTACAGATGAGTTTGTAAGTGAAGGGCAGGCAACAGGTCAACTTAAAAAGGAATCTGAGTTTATTTTAAATGCACTGGAAAAAGCCAGATTTGAAGATTGTCTGGCGGATTGTAAAACTGCGAAAGAAAGATTAGGGACTCAAGTCGCGTTCACTAGTATGTTCAATGGAAAATTAAAAGAAATGGGTGTACTGGACACTAATACCTATTCTTTATTTATTGATCAGTTGTATACTCGGTTGTCTGCTACGGTATATGCACTTCAGGATGGCTGCGACACCATGTCGAGTGTTTGCGATCGCTACAGAATCCCAATGTTGGCAGATGTTTCGCCTGGGGGGCAGTATGCCTTGTTTGATAATGAGGGGAATCCGCTGGAGACAGACTTAAATGTTCTGTTTAAGCGCTTTAAGAATGGCGTGTTTAATGATTTGGATGAGACTGATCCTCTTTATCAGAAAGACTTAATCACATTGGAGGACGGGAGTGTTATCTCTCCATATAGAAATGGTTTTAAGCTAGCCCAACTGGTTAAATACTGGAGACCGGAATGGGCCGAACTGTTTCTTGATCAACATCCTGAATATTGTAAGTTACTGTTCTGTTATGCGAATACCGTTTCTGGAAGCTGGGATGAAAAAGTAAGCGAGACTTCTACTAATGCAAAAATTGAGGGCTTTACTGCAGTGGGTATATCCTATAGTGATACAAATAGTGATTGGTTACTCCCTTACGATCCCTTTTTCAAAGTCGGAGCAGCGGGTGAGGCATACAAGCCTGCGATGTTAGCTGACTTGCTCAACTACAGTCAGACTGTTTTAAAACTGAATACTAAGGTGCCGACTGCAAGTATTAAAGGATTAAGTCAGTATGTAGATTATCAGTTATACTGTGCAGATTCTACGGCTACCACAAATCAATTCGGAGCACCTTCAGCAAGATGGGAAAACTGTGCAAAAAAAATGGATTGCCGGGTTGTTGACCGTGAATGGCAAATGTACAGGGATATGTATCTGGAATTGAAACAGAAGTACTTCGAACAGGCAAGGAGCAGCAGTCCAGGCTGTACCGCATCTTGCCCGGTAGGAACAACAATAAGTTTACCGCCTAATGGGGGAAATGGTGTGAATCCATGTGGTGTTCAATTTCAACTGGGAGCATCCGGACTTCAGCTCGCCGATAATGTATTCAGCAATCTGGAGAATAACATTAAAAACACTTACTGGTTTGTTAGCGGTATGGCTGGAGATCCTCCAAATCCTCCGGCAGGGGTTTGTAATAATGGCTATAGCAGCCAAGGTTTTTATCCTTGCATAACCGTTTATCTTGCAAATGGTACACCAAAGAATTTTTACAATGTATGGATGTTTATCTGTACAGAAACTACAGAAGTCCCTTGTTTTTATGAGACGCATATTTACGGCGTCGATTATGAAGGTTATAATTTCTATGTAGCAAATTCAGGGTCTTACGCTTACAGAACTGAGTATACTGTTATTGAAGGATATGATTACAATAATATGCCTCCGTTTAATCCAAGCGGGAATAACTGTTATGCTGAATTCTATCAGTGCTTAAAGATATATCACCTTTCGGGAAATTTGATAGCCACCTATAATAATGTGTGGGTATTTGTATGTGTGGGTGATAATGGTTGGGGCAGGACTGCTGCGAAATCTGCAGGATCAGTAGAAAACAAAAGTACAGATAAATTAAAGACCAATAATTTTACTGACTCAGATAAAAAAATTAATGAGATTTTAATCACTGATGTGAGCAGTAAAAATGTCTATAGCATCATAAAAGGTGATTCAACTGCCTTCGGTGGTGGGAGTGGTCCAGTTTTATCGAAGGTTAATTTTACTGCTTATGAGTTCAAACCGTATTTTGTTGTTCAGGAGCGTGCTAATGTTTCAAAAAGATTTAAGAATGTTTGGGTATCAAAATATGTAGAAGTTAAAGTTGCTAATCGACAGGTGAATAATTCGGTATCATCCATTTACAATCCTTGTCCTGCCTCGGATTTTGAAGTTGTCACATTGCCAGGTTGGGAAAATGATGGTATTTCTATAAGTGTTAGTTATAAAAATGGTGTCACATGTCCAAATCATGATGTTCAAGTGGATATTTACAGAAATCCTGACGCCCTTAATGCTCAATATTTAGGGACGGTTACTATTCCCGCTTCCGTTAATACAACAACAGCTTATTTAACTGGTCCCACTTCTACTTATCCATACTATTATGATTTGTTTTTTGCCTGCGGTACAAACCCTTGTGCTAATGATCCGGAGCCAGTTTCTTGTTCTCCATTGTTGCTCACAAAACGGTCACATTTTGGAGCTCCCAATAGAGCGGACGTATCCTCACAATCTCCAGAACAATTTCAGAGTGACCTTAAAGAACAGTTGTACGATTTAGTGAAAACATCCTGCGAAAGTGGTGCGGATGTTTGGATGGAACGCTTAAAACCAGGGTTAGATGCAAGTGAAGTTCCAGAAAGTACACGGAACTTACTAAAAGCTCATTTAATTGACCTTTGTATACTGGCGGGTGATACGGCACATCCGATGGGTGCAAGTAGCTTGCCATCAGGATACATCCGAGTAAGTAATGTTCCAAGCCGTACATTCGCGGATGTAATCAAGAATTTATTGGGAGCATTTACGCCTTTGTTAAATCCCTGGCTTATTGACGCTCCTTATCCATACAATTCAGGACATCAACCTGTGGAGCGGACAATTACCAATACCAGCAAAGACATCTGTGATAAACTTGCTAGTCTGAGGCCGGCTGGTTTAAGTGACCCACAGTTTTATACCCATCTTCAAAATCTATTTGGGACTACAATGAAGCTAAGTCATGCGGAATTTGATGCTTTGTTAAAAGCCTGTAATAATTGCCGGTTTATTCTGGAAAAAGATATTATTTTACCCCAGTTTTTAGAAAGTAATTCAAAAGCTTGTATTACCAAAGGCGAATACAATACTGCAATGAGTGCCTTGCTGGCAGAATTTAATAATTCTTTAACTCCTGAGTCCGCGAACTACGAAACTATTGTTTCAAACTACATGAACCACAAATGGGGATTCTCTTTAACATTTGATAAATACAAGGCATTTGGTGATGGTAGTAATAATCAATTGTGTAATGAACTTCCTTATACGGAAGTTGCAATGCCTGTTTATGATTGTGAAAGAAGTTTGATTGAAACTGCAATAGGAAATGGGATGCGTGAGTATGAGGCTTATATTCTTGACGAGCGAAATAAATTCACCAATGCCTATGTCAACCTCTGTGCTTCGGCTAAAGCAAATGTAAAAATGCTGATGGCGCAGCAGGTTTATCATTATACCTTATATTATTATGATCAGGCAGGCAATTTAATACGCACCGTACCACCAGAGGGAGTAAACGTGTTAAATGAGACTGAAACAATGATGGTTAGTAATGCCAGACGTTTCGTCCCTGATAATTGCAATTATAACGGACCGGATACTGAAGCGAACAAACCACTCGCATTACAAAGCCTTTCTGATGCGCTTGCTTATGATGGAAATGCGGCTGTAGAAATGTGGTTGTACCAGAATAATACTTTGTTCAGGCAAATGATTGCTACTACATCTGATAAGAAATATATGTTCCAGGCTTGTATCAATGGCAATTTGCTTAATATTGATGTCTACAGCTTGCAACAGGCAGATGCGGGTTCTATTAGCATTACACTTTCTAACCATGTAACTGCGAATATCGCTGCGCTTCAACCTTTGCTTCCCTGGACCCATATCGTGGTACAAGGTGACAAACTGGCTTCAGGAGCATTACAATTGTGGATTAATGGTAAGCTCCACCCTGCGGTATCAGGGGCACCATCTGCCGGCTGTACCTGGACAATCAGTAGTATTCCAAGTTTGTCCCTGCCGGAAAATATCAGTAGCCTGAAACATTTAAGGTTATATAACGGGCGACTGATGACGGCTGAAGAGATTAAGAGTAATGCAGAAAGTGGATGTTTAAGTGCTTTTGGTCCCTATACTGCATGGCATCGTTTTGCTGTTCCTACCGAATTGGGTGGACCAACAGCTATTGCGCCTAATAGCACCCGTGAAACACAATTTAACGCTTTATACCCGGCACATACCTTAACCACCACTTATGCTTACAATAGCACCAATCAGGTTATTAAACAGGAAAGTCCTGATGCCGGGATAAGCCGGTTCTGGTATGATTTACAAAGCCGTCTGGTGATTTCGCAAAATGCCCGGCAAGCTCCTTTAAGCAAACATAGTTATACCAAATATGATCCGTTGGGACGCATTACCGAAGTAGGAGAGAAATTAAACGGCAACCTTTCACAACAGGATCTTCCTGCTTTTCTTCAGCAAAGTAGCTATTTAAACTTCCTGTCGTCGGGAAGTAATAGTCAGCTTACCCAGACCATTTATGATAATGCACCGGAAGGTGGAATTGGAGGAGTTCCCCTTGACTTGGGGCAGACTAATTTGCGTAAGCGTGTAGCAGCAAGTATTTACAGAGAAAATGCAGGGAATAATAATATCAATGCAAGTTATTACGATTATGACCTTTCGGGTAATGTGAAAACATTGTACCAGCAAGTCAACGGTCTGGGTATAAAAAAGATCAATTACGAATATGACCTGGCCAGTGGTAAGGTGAACTTTGTAGCTTATCAGCCCTCAGAGGCCGGCCAAGCCGATAAACATGATCAATTTTATTACGCTTACAAATATGACGATGAAAACCGGTTAACCGAAGCCTGGAGTGGGGTTGAGGCGAATATGGTGTCTTATGGCATTGGCAGCAAGCTGAATCTGGTTACCGGTAAAGAGGATGCAAGTTATCGCTATTATCTTCATGGACCATTGGCCAGGGTTGATTTAGGACGTGAGGGGCATAAAGTGCAAGGCCTGGATTATGCCTATACTTTACAGGGCTGGTTAAAAGGTGTGAATGGTAATACGCTTCAGCCTGGCAATGATCAAGGTGGAGACGGCACCAATGGCATTGCCAGAGATGCGATGGCCTACAGTCTGGGTTATTATCCCAATGATTACCAGCCTATCGGTGGTGGTTTGGCCTATAATATGCAATGGCAGCCGGGAGGCGAAGCAGGTAACGCCTTGTTCAATGGTAACATCAGCAATAGTACGGTGGCCATAAAAGGGATCAGCAATGATGAACCTAAGGGATATACCTATGCTTACGATCAGTTGAACAGGCTGACCAGGATGCGCCAGCATGATTTAAGCAATAGTACAACCAGCTGGAACGGTAATGGCAGCGATAAATACAAAGAGGATTACACTTATGACGGCAATGGCAATATCCTGACGCTTCAGCGGAATGGTTCTGGAGGTAGTTTGATGGACAGCCTGAGCTATACCTA
>NZ_SWDX01000017.1:0-78134 GCF_005144565.1 Pedobacter hiemivivus | reverse complement strand
CGGACTAGCATCAAAAGCAAATACGGTAGATGTTACCGCTGGGTTGGCTTCAAAAGCTGATCAAACGGCGGTTACGGCTGGACTTGCATTAAAGGCAGACCAGTCTGCACTTAGTAGTGCTACGGATGCTATTGCATTGAAAGCAAATACTACGGATCTTACTGCTGGGTTAGCCTTAAAAGCAAACACAACAGATCTTACTACTGGATTGGCATCTAAAGCGGACCAGACGGCACTTACTGCTGCTACGAATGCTATGGCATTGAAAGCTGATCAAAGTGCACTTAATGCTGCCACTGATGCAATCGCACTAAAAGCTAATACTACGGATCTTACTAGCGGACTAGCATCAAAAGCAAATACGGCAGATGTTACCGCTGGATTGGCATCAAAAGCTGATCAAACGGCGGTTACGGCTGGACTTGCATTAAAGGCAGACCAGTCTGCACTTAATAATGCTACTGATGCCATCGCATTGAAAGCTAATACAACTGATCTTACTGCTGGGTTAGCGTTAAAAGCAAACACAGCAGACCTTACTACTGGATTGGCATCTAAAGCAGACCAAACGGCACTTACTGCTGCTACGAATGCTATGGCATTGAAAGCTGATCAAAGTGCACTTAATGCCGCCACTGATGCTATTGCATTGAAAGCTAATACTACGGATCTTACTAGCGGACTAGCATCAAAAGCAAATACGGCAGATGTTACCGCTGGATTGGCATCAAAAGCTGATCAAACGGCGGTTACGGCTGGACTTGCATTAAAGGCAGACCAGTCTGCACTTAGTAATGCTACTGATGCCATCGCATTGAAAGCTAATACAGCAGATCTTACTACTGGGTTGGCATCTAAAGCGGACCAGACGGCACTTACTGCTGCTACGAATGCTATTGCATTGAAAGCTGATCAAAGTGCACTTAATGCTGCCACTGATGCAATCGCACTAAAAGCTAGTACAGCGGATCTTACAAACGGACTTGCCTTAAAAGCTAATGCAGCAGATCTTACTGCTGGGTTGGCATCTAAAGCTGATCAAACAGCGGTAACAGCAGGCTTGGCATTGAAGGCAGACCAGTCTGCACTTAATGCCGCCACTGATGCGATTGCACTAAAAGCAAATACTACGGATCTAACTAGCGGGCTTGCATTGAAAGCGGACCAAGCAGCAGTTACCGCTGGACTTGCTTTAAAGGCAGATCAAACAGCACTTACAGCTGGCTTCGCTTTAAAAGCACCGTTAATTTCGCCAACATTTACAACACCTAATCTTGGAGTAGCAACATCTAGTTCAATAAACAAAGTTACCTTAACCGCTCCTGCAACAGGGGCTACAATCACAGTCTTAGATGGTAAAACATTGACTTCAAATAACAGTTTAACTTTTTCTGGTACAGATGGCTCAGTTTTGAATATTGGAGCTGGTGGGATTTTGGGCTCGAATGCTTACACGAGTACTTCATATGCTCCATTAGCTTCTCCAACGTTTACGGGTACAGTAAGTGGTATTAGTGCTGGAATGGTAGGATTGGGTAATGTTAATAATACTAGTGATGCTGCCAAACCTGTATCAACAGCTACCCAAACAGCGCTGGATTTAAAAGCACCAATAGCTTCACCGACTTTTACTGGTACGGTTACACTTCCTGCCACAACAGTTGGTGTGACCCAGACTGCTGCAGATAACAGTACGAAAATTGCCACCACTGCTTATGCTGATGCAGCAGCTGGTACCGCATCAGCAGGGAAACAAGGTACGTTAACCAACTCTGCCGGACTGGCAGCAGCATTATCGGACGAGACTGGTACAGGACTTGCTGTTTTTGCAAATTCCCCAACATTTACAACGCCTAATCTTGGTGTGGCTACTGCGACAACAGTAAATAAAGTCACCATAAGCGCACCAGCCACAACAGCTTCATTAACTTTGGCTAACAATAGTTCATTAATTACAAGCGGTGCTTTTTCAACAACATTGAACTCAACGGGTGCTACAACACTTACCTTACCAACGACAGGTACATTGGCTACGCTTAATGGTACTGAGACGCTTACTAATAAAACGCTGACAACACCAGTACTGGGAGCTGCAACAGGAACAAGCCTCGTCCTAACCGGAGGAAACCTCACAGCACCGGTTTTGATATCAAATATAGCAACAGGGACAGCGCCATTTACAGTAACATCAACAACACCGGTAGCTAATTTAAGTATCGGTGGAAATGCCGCGACTGCGACCACTGCCGGTAGCGTAATGACAAACGCGAATTTAACTGGAGTAGTAGCCTCAGTAGGCAATGCTACTTCTATTGCAAACGGCGCGATAACAAACGCAATGTTAGCCAATACATCTGTAGCAAATTTATCGGGAACAAATACAGGAGACCAAACTGCAACTACGCTTCCTAATACACCTGCGGGAACTATAGCAGCAACTAATGTTCAGGCAGCTATCAACGAGCTTGATAACGAAGTGGTACTAAAGGCTCCGCTTGCTTCGCCAGCTCTTACGGGGGTTCCAACTGCAGTAACCGCTGCATTTGGAACTAACACCGCTCAACTGGCTACAACGGAATTTGTACAGGCGGAAGGACCGACATATGCAAGGGTTGCTGCTGCAAATGTAACAACTACTAGTACAAGTCTGGTGGATATAACAGGCTTGTCACTGGCTTTAGCTGCTAACGCAACCTATGAGTTTGAAGCAGTTTTATCAACTTCTACCACTGCAGTTACTACCGGTATAAATTACGGCGTGAATCTAAGCAATACTACCGGCGCATCTATAGAAGCTCAGATTACAGGTTCGAGTACAAGTACCGCTTCAAAAACTCTACGAATAAATGCATTTAATACTGCAACATCATCTCCATTTTTAGCGACATCAAACCAGACAGGTGGCGTTGTAATAAAAGGTATTGTTGTGACAGGTAGTACGGCTCCAACACTAACTATTAAACATTTAAAGGTTTCAAGTGGAACGAGTACAGTATTCCCAAACAGCTTTTTAAAAGTAACCAGAGTGCAATAGTAACTTATAGATTTAATTACTTGTATTAGTTCAGGTCTATTCGACATTAATTTTGATGCAAGGTATAGTAGTAACATTAAATAGAAAACAGGTACAATTAAAATGGATGTTGAAGAATTAAAACAACAGATAATTTTAAAAACGGGTTTAACCAATATTACACCCCGTGACTGCAGGCATATTGCCGTAGAGATCCAGGAGTCTTTGAACAAAAGGATCAGTGTAACAACTTTAAAAAGAGTGTTTGGTTTTGCCAAAAGCT
Organism: Pedobacter hiemivivus; assembly: GCF_005144565.1. Classification (NCBI taxonomy): domain Bacteria; kingdom Pseudomonadati; phylum Bacteroidota; class Sphingobacteriia; order Sphingobacteriales; family Sphingobacteriaceae; genus Pedobacter; species Pedobacter hiemivivus. Next base: position 74,838 of record NZ_SWDX01000017.1, on the reverse strand, counting down.
CATACTGTCTGTCTAAATATACTATTGCTACGCTAAATGACTATGTCGATCAGCTTGTTTCGCTTTCACCATTGGGAATAGCCCATAATCCACAGGTCTGTTCTTTTATCCTTGATCAGGGATCTTATCTTTTTGAATTAAATGACGAAATGGGACTACATCCGCAACAACTGGTACTTGATGCAATTGATACACTCCTTAAAAAGACCCAGGAAAATTTGCCTGTTATAACTAATGGCAAATGTATTGGCATCGTTTACCTTAAAGATTTGATTAGCTTTTTAGCTAGTAACGATAAAATGTATGGTACACTCTGTCATAAGTTTAATTTTAGTCTAAAAACCGCAATTGATATGCTAAAGGATAACCGTTCATAAAACAACAATCAATTCCGATTTTTCAATAAGGTTTCTATACAGGAAAACCGACAAAATGTGCGATACGGAGTTTTTTATACAGCCTTTATAGCTGAAGTAAATTGGAATCATTATATTTGTTATTATCTATATCGCAGCAACTCTAATCTTGGAGATTTGAATTGTGATATATAGGCGTCATTCCTGACGCCGTTTTAGGAAAATTTTCGGGTCTGCATTAGGGTTGTAGGATTGCTGTATCTCGCTCCTTTACAAAGTCGTTATTGCGCCGAGTTCGGTTCGTCTCGGGCTCGTCTTTGTTCGACAAAATCCAATTGAAACATAATCCCCAGACGAGCAGTAGTAAAGTCGCATTAAGAAGTGCTAACCAGCCTGCAAAGGGCCTGAAAAAAAATCGAAAAAGTATTGCTTATCTTGCTGGTTATCTGCTTAAATCCAAATTAAATTGAACAATATGAAATTGACATTGGGAGAGAAATTTACGTTTTTAAGGCAAAATGCTAAAAGAACGAAAAAGGAAATAGCTGAGTGTTTAAACCTGGCTTTGAGTACGTATGTAAAAATCGAAGATGACTTTGTGTATCCTGCTGATACTTTGATTAAGAAAACAGCAAAATTATATGAATTGACCTATGATGAACTCCTAGCCCTTGGGGAAGAAAGCGAATAGTTTAAAAAACTTTGGAAAACATTTTAATAAAGCGGTTTAAATACCTTTATTTGAATAACCTAAACCAAATTTAACTGAGCTCATGAACCTTAATACAGCTTTGATTCCTTTTATCGGCGTAGATATTGGCGGTTCGCACATTACGGCTGCATATATAGATTCTTCCGCTTATCATATTATTCCAGATAGTTTAAAACGAGAAAGGGTGGCTTCTGAAGCATCAGCGGATATTATCGTCGACTCCTGGCTTAATGCCTTGAGCCCACTAATTGCTGGACTTCCTGTTGATCAGGTTAAAATAGGTGTCGCCATGCCCGGTCCGTTTGACTATAAAAACGGGATTGCGCTTTTTAAAAATGTAAAAAAGTATGACTCACTATATGGACTCGATATGGGGAGAATATTATCAGCTAGGTTAAACATCCCGCGTCAATCCATCATTTTTATAAATGACGCTGAAGCTTTCTTAATGGGTGAAATGGCAGCTGGTGCTGCAGCTGATGTAGGTAGAGCAATAGGCATTACATTGGGTACCGGACTTGGATCGGCCAGTAACTGTAGTGGAAAAGTGGTGGATGTAAATAGAGCTGCGCTACCTTTTCTTGAGCAACATGCGGAAGAGTATATATCTACCCGATGGTTTTTGACCAGATATAAGGAGCTGACAGGTAAAGAAGTGAAAAATGTAGAGGATCTGCTGAATAGCGCAACACCTGCTTTAAAGAACCAGATCTTTGATGAGTTTGCTACAAACCTGGCTAGTTTTCTCAATGATTTTATTGCGGATGAAAATCCGGAAGTACTGGTTATTGGGGGCAATATAGCGCGTACATGGGATCATTTTATGCCTCAACTGCAACAAAAAATAGTAAACAAAAACTTAATGATCAGGCAAACTGAAATGTGGGAAGATGCGGCCTTGGTTGGAGCAGCCTGTATTTGGATAAATCAACAATAACAATGAAAAAAACGCTTTTTTTAAGCTTTATAGCCTTGCTGTGTGTGCAGTTGTCACATGCTGCTAAAGTAGATACTGCACTAACCTATAGCGCAGCCATGAAGAAAAACATTAAGGCCGTAGTGATTACGCCTGATAGCTATAGCCAGGCGCAAAGTATGCCTGTAGTTTACCTGCTCCATGGTGCAGGTGATGCTTTCTCTGGTTGGATAAAAAAAGTTCCGGCGCTTCAGCAATATGCTGATGATTATCAAACGATCATTGTATGCCCAGATGGAAATGTAACCAGCTGGTATTTTGATAGTCCCATTGACCCGGAATGGAAATATGAGACTTATGTAGCTACGGAACTGGTGAATTGGATTGATAAAAATTACAAAACCATAAAAGACCGAAAGGGGAGAGCAATTACAGGCCTTAGCATGGGTGGACATGGTGCTTTATATCTTTCTTTTAAGCACCAGGATGTATTTGGTGCTGCTGGAAGTATGAGTGGTGGGGTAGACATTACGCCTTTCCCATTAAACTGGAACATTGCTAAAAGAATGGGAGATTATGATAAGAACATGCAACGTTGGAAAGACAACACCATTGTAAATATGACCTGGATGCTGGTTCCAAATCGATTGGCTTTAATTATTGATTGCGGTAAGGATGATTTCTTTTACAATGTAAATATGAAGCTGCATGAAACGTTACAGTACAGCAATATTCCCCATGATTTTATCATCAGGCCAGGTGTACACAACTGGGATTACTGGTCAAATGCCATCAAATATCAGTTGATGTATTTTAATGGGTTCTTTACTAAAAAGGGATGATTTCTGTAGGAGAAGATTCAGCAACTTTATAAATAAGAAAAGGCCGGTATCGCAATTTTTTGCAAATACCGGCCTTTTTATTTCAAGATGAAATTTACACCAGTTTTTTGTATCTGAGACGATGAGGAGTTACATCACCTAAACGCTTTTTACGGTTTTCTTCGTAATCGCTGTAGTTTCCTTCAAAGAAGTAAACCTGAGATTCGCCTTCAAAAGCAAGGATGTGCGTACAGATACGATCTAAGAACCATCTATCGTGACTAATCACAACTGCACAGCCACCAAAGTTTTCAAGTGCTTCTTCCAATGCTCTTAACGTGTTTACGTCAATATCATTGGTTGGCTCATCCAGTAACAATACGTTTGCCCCCTTTTTTAACGTAATGGCCAGGTGTACCCTGTTGCGTTCACCACCTGAAAGGATACCAACTTTTTTCTGTTGATCCCCACCATTGAAGTTGAATTTAGAAACATAGGCCCTTCCACTTACTGGTTTATTACCCAGTTGAATGTTGTCCAGTCCATCGGTAATGTTTTCGTATACTGTTTTTTCAGGGTCTAAATCATTGTGCATTTGATCCACATAACCCAATGCTACGGTTTCTCCAACGCGGAAGGTCCCGGTGTCAGGTGTTTCTTGCTGTGTGATCAATCTAAAAAGCGTGGTTTTACCTGCTCCATTCGGGCCAATAATACCCACAATGCCCGCTGGAGGTAAAGAGAAGCTTAGATTTTCGAACAATAGCTTGTCGCCATATGCTTTTGTTACATTGTTGGCTTCAATAACTACATTACCCAGTCTTGGTCCTGCCGGAATAAATAACTCCAGTTTGTCTTCTCTTTCTTTGCCGTCTTCCGAAGCCAGCTTGTCATAATTAGATAGACGGGCTTTAGATTTTGCATGTCTGGCTTTTGGTGCCATACGTACCCATTCCAGCTCGCGTTCCAGTGTTTTCTGGCGTTTGCTTTCTGTTTTTTCTTCCTGCGCCAAACGTTTAGCTTTTTGCTCTAACCAGGATGAGTAATTCCCTTTCCATGGAATACCTTCACCTCTGTCTAGTTCAAGGATCCATCCAGCTACGTTATCCAGGAAGTACCTATCGTGAGTTACCGCAATAACGGTTCCTTTGTAATTCTTTAAAAACTGCTCTAACCAGTCGATACTTTCAGCGTCCAAGTGGTTGGTAGGCTCATCCAATAACAATACATCTGGCTCCTGTAGTAATAAACGACACATGGCTACACGTCTACGTTCTCCTCCAGATAATACACCGATTTTTGTTTCAGGATCAGGGCAGCGTAAGGCGTCCATTGCACGTTCCAATTTAGAATCCAATTCCCAGGCATTAACGGCATCAATTTTATCTTGAAGCTCACCTTGGCGCGCCATCAATTTATCCATCTTATCCGCATCAGAATAATTTTCCTCTAAACCGAATGCTTCATTAACTTCTTCGTATTCTTTTAGGATGGCTGTAATTTCGGCCACACCTTCTTCAACTACTTCCCTTACAGTTTTGTTCTCATCCAGTATTGGCTCTTGTGCAAGATAACCAACAGTATAACCTGGAGAAAAAACAACTTCTCCCTGAAAGGATTTATCAAGACCTGCGATGATCTTTAAGAGAGAAGATTTTCCTGAACCATTTAAACCAATTACACCAATTTTGGCGCCGTAAAAAAAGGACAGGTAAATATTTTTTAAAACTTGCTTCTGGGGCGGGTAAATCTTATTTACGCCCGCCATTGAAAATATGATCTTTTCGTCTGACATCTTTATTTCGTATATTAGTTGGGTTTTAAGAACCCTCTATTTACAGCAAAGATAAGAAAGGTAAACAAGGAACAAAGTGGTGCATAAGATAATCTATTAATAGATCCTGACTTTGTTTAGTTACCGAGTTTATGTACTATTGTGTAGTAGACCAAACAGATTAAACCATTGTATGAGCCAGCCTGGCAGATAGTATGAAAATTATAGATGATAACGACCGTGATCTATTGCTTCTTATCAGTGAAGGAGATGAAGCGGCTTTCAAGCAGCTTTTTGAAAAATATAACGGAAGGCTTCATTCCTATCTGCTTAAAGTAACTAAATCCCGGGAAAGCTCAGAGGAAATTGTAATGGACGTTTTTCTAAAGCTCTGGCATAGCAGAAGTATATTAACCGAGATCAATAATTTTTCGTCATTTCTTTTTAAGGTCGCCAGGAATAAGGCTTTTGATTTTCTACGCTTAGCTTCGAAAGATAAAATCCTGAGAGAGCTGATCTGGACCGAGATCGAAGCGGCAGACAATAGTAGTTCTGATGATAAACTGTATCTTGATGAATTGGAGAGTCAGTTAGATCAGGTGGTTAATAAGTTACCCTATAAAAGACAATTTGTATACCGTCTAAGCCGGGAGCAGCATATGACTTATGATCAGATTGCAACACATTTAAATATTTCAAAAGCTACAGTTAAGAATCATATTCTGGATGCATTAAGCTTTATCAGACTGCATATTTCCGCAAATTCTGACCTGATTATTCTGGTTGTTATATTTTTTTAAAATAATTCATAGCAGAGTAGGCCTCCCCTTGTTTTTTTTCGTCTTTGTATTTAGAACCAAATACAAAATGTATGTCTGAAGGAAATAAGCTATCCTTTTTACTAGCGCGTTATCTAGATAACTCCTGCACAGCAGCGCAGTTTAATGAATTGTTTGCGCTGATTGAAAAAGATGAAAAAAAGGAAGAACTGCTATTACTGTTGAAGGAGCATTGGATCAGCGAATCACAAGTCCAGCAGCATACGGAAGGCGATTGGGAACGCATGCACCAAAAGATGATGACGCAACCGGATGCAGGCTATGGGGATAAAAACCAAAAAAACCTTTTATATAGAAGAATTGCTATAGCCGCATCGGTATTGATCGCCTTAAGTGTAGGACTTTTGTTCTTTATGAACAAGCCGGGAAAGCAGCAGATTGTTCAGCAGTCGGTGTCGGTAAAATCAGAACAATTGGCACCTGGTGGAAACAAAGCGACTCTTACGTTGGCTGACGGTAAAAAAATTACCCTTGATGATAAAGCAAATGGCACAATACTTAGTCAGGCCGGAATCCAGATTACCAAAAAAGCGGATGGTAAACTCGTGTACAAATTGGATGAAGTGAAGGGGAAGGCCAATCAGCTGAATTTATTCAACACAATAGAAACACCTAGAGGTGGGCAGTATGAAATTACCATGCCTGATGGCACCAAGGTGTGGCTAAATGCCATGTCGTCCTTAAAATACCCACTGGTTTTTGATAAAAATGAGCGAAAAGTTTTGCTGAAAGGAGAGGCTTATTTCGAAGTTGCCAAACAAAAAGACGCTCCTTTTAAGGTAGTTACTGATTTGCAGGAGATCAGGGTATTGGGTACTCATTTTAATGTGAATGCTTATGATAATGAAAACAGCACTCGGACGACATTGTTGGAAGGTGCTGTGAAAGTATGGGTAAAAGGAAATTTGACTGCTTTAAAGCCCGGTCAGCAAGCTGTATTGAAAGCTGCCCACGTTGATGTACTGGAAGTAGATACGGAAATTGCAGTAGCCTGGAAGAACGGCACTTTTAACTTTAACCGCGAAAGCCTGGAAAGCATTATGCGCCAGGTATCCAGGTGGTATGATGTAGATATAATTTATCAGGATGAAGCGAGTAGGAAACTGGTGCTGAGTGGAAGTGTTTCCAAGTTTGAAAATGCAAGAGAACTCCTTCAGGTATTGTCACTCACGAAATTAGTTCAGTTTAGAATCGAAGGAAGGAGGATTATCGTTATGCAATAGTCTTTACAACCACATCACGATAATTAAAATAATCCAGGAGTGCTCTAACACTCCCGGATGTAAGTTTTGATTATTACAAAATTGCTAGTACAATAAATTATCAACCAAAACAACCAAATATATGACTTTTTATGACCTTATCAGGCATGGTCGCTCTGCTATTTTGTCTGACCAACTAATGCGTGTGATGAAACTTACCACGATTTTAATCTTAGTGTTCCTGGTCCATGCTTCTGCAGCTGTGCTGGGGCAAAGGATTACACTTCATAAGGATGGAAAATCTCTGAAGCAGATCTTTAAAAGTATAAAGAAACAGACGGGCTATAATGTAGTCTGGCCCCCCGATAAAATTAATGAGGAGGCTGTGTTGAATCTTTCTATGAATAATATACCTCTTGATGAGGCCTTGAGGACGATTCTTGATCTGCAGAACCTAGGCTATGCCATCAGAGGTAAAAACATTGTAGTCTTTATGAAAGACAGGCCAAGGTTGTATAACACTGCCGATACCACAAAGCTGGTTACCGGTAAGGTAACCGATACAAAAGGTATGGCTATGCCGGGAATTACCGTTAAACACAAACAAGGATCAGCCGTGGTGACTACCAATCAGAATGGTGATTATACCATTAGGATTCCGGAGAAAGGCACGCTTGTATTTTCTTACATTGGTTTTACCCCCCAGGAGATCGCTACATCGGGCAAAACTCAGATCAATTTGCAACTGGTGGAGCAAGAGCAAGGGCTCTCTGAAATTGTGGTGGTAGGTTATGGTACACAAAAGAAAAAGGATTTACTCTCTGCGGTATCTTCGATAAAAGGAAGAGAAATAGAAAATCTTCCTGTATCTACGCCTCAATCATTGATTCAGGGCCGGGCATCCGGTGTGCAGGTGGTGCAAAATTCCGGGGCCCCGGGTAGTGCGGTTACTCTGAGAATAAGAGGTACTACGTCTATCAACGCAGGTAATGATCCGCTATATATTGTGGATGGGGTACCTGTGGAATCAGGATCATTAACTGGTTACAATGGGAGGGGAGGAACACCACCTTCAGCTTTGTCGGCCATCAATGCCGATGATATTGAATCTATGGAAATTCTGAAAGATGCCGGAGCTTTGGCCATTTATGGTTCAAGGGCGGCAAATGGTGTGGTATTAATAACTACGAAAAGAGGAAGCAAAGGAGCTACTACCTATAACTTGAGCTATTATAGAGGTGTGCAAAAAGACAATGAAAACACCAGGCCAAAAATGTTGAACAGCATACAGTCGCTTGAATTAATCCAGGAACAGCGTGCAAATGCAATTAATGATGGCATTACTTCTTTATATAGTTTTATTTTGCCGGATAACTCTGGTAATCTGGCTAATACCGACTGGCAGGACGCCATTTTAAGAAGCGCTCCGATATCAAATTATGAACTGGCGATAAGAGGAGGGGAAAATAAGCTTCGTTTTGCGCTGAGTGGCAACTATTTTGACCAGGAGGGTATCATCATTAATTCTGGTTATCAAAGGGGCGGCGGCAGACTGAATTTGGACTATGATGCGACAGACAAGTTGAAGTTCGGTTCTAATCTGTCGGTAACAAGATACCTGAATAAGCGTGCATCCACTGATGATGGCGGTTTATCACTGATTCAGGTGGCTTTAAAAAAATCTCCGGCTATGCCGCTTTATAATCCAGATGGTACATTGTACAATGACGATGTATCTGGTTTTATAAACCCGGTTGCTTATGCACAGCGTGTAAAGTATGAGAATCAGGTTACTTCTTTGCTGGGAAATGTTTACGGGGAATTCGAAATCATTTCAGGATTGAGATTGAGATCTACTCTGGGTGTGAACTACGCTTCTGTACTGGATACTTTTTTTGAACCTTCTAATGCTATGCGTAATGGTGTGTCATCTGGTTTTGGTTTTTCATCAAATGTGACCGGATGGGTAAATGAGAATACGCTAAATTACGCTAAAGCCATTGGAAAGCACCAACTTACCGGACTATTGGGCTACAGTCAGCAAAAAAGACGATCTTTTGGACTACAAGCTTCGGGTAATATATTTGCAAGTGATAACATTTATACACTTAATAAAGCTTCTACACCAACTGGGGTCTCATCAAGTGTAGCAGCAAATGGTTTGTCTTCTGCATTTGCCAGAGTTGGATATTCATTTGCAGATAAATATCTTCTGGAAGCAACTGCCCGTCGTGATGGCTCCTCAAGATTTGGTACAAATAAGCAATATGCTATGTTTCCGGCGATATCAGCAGCCTGGAGAATCAGTAATGAATCTTTTTGGTCAGGCATATCTGCTGTGAATGATCTGAAACTTCGTGCGAGTATGGGAAGGACGGGAAACCAGGCCATAGGCGATTATACTGCACAAGGTGAGTATAGTACTGATTCGAAATATCTGGGACAAAGTGGTGCATACCTTGAAACGATACCTAACCCTGATCTAACCTGGGAAACGACCGATCAATATAACGTCGGGTTGGATATCTCTATGTTTAATTCAAGGGTTACGCTAACGACAGATGTATACTTAAAGAAAACCTCAAACTTACTGTTAAAAGTCCCTTTGCCACGTACAACAGGTTTTGCTTCTGTCCTTCAGAATGTGGGCGCTACGGAAAACAGAGGTCTGGAATTTACGCTGGATACCAGAAATATAGAAAGTGAAAAGTTCACATGGAATTCCAATTTTAATATCTCCTTTAATAAAAACAAAGTCGTTAGCTTGAATTCCGGTGCAAATCAAATTCTTTTTCAAAAAGGCGCTGGATTGACTGGTTCTTTGGTTTCTTATTCTGTATTAAGAGTAGGGGAACCTATAGGCAGCTTTTTCGGCTGGCAGTCCAATGGAGTATACCAGTATACAACCGACAATACTACCGGATTAACCTCCACCAGTATTGGGGCTACCAATTATGTGTTTAAGGGCGGTGATCTGATCTTTTCTAATCTAAATGGTAACAACACTATAGATGATGGGGACAGGACGATTATCGGTTCTGCGCTTCCAAAGTTTACCGGAGGATTCAACAACTCTTTTACTTATCAGAATTTTGATCTGAATATCCTGACTACGTTTGTTTACGGGAATGATGTGGTTAACGGAAGCCGTTTTACCGTAGAAAGTGACGGCCGGTTTAGCGGCAGTCTGGATATGCTCAGAAGGTGGAGAGCTGAAGGTGATGTAACCGATATTCCACGTGCTAACCATGCCGATCCTGCCGGAAACAAAAGGTTCTCTAACCGCTGGATTGAAGACGGTTCTTATTTAAGATTTAAAATAGTTACACTGGGCTACAAGCTCCCTGCAACACTCTTTAATAAAACTCCTATCAAAAATATCAGGGTATATGCCACTGTGCAAAATCTCTTTACCATTACTAATTATACCGGATATGACCCTGAAGCCAGTTCTCTTGGCAGTGAAGTCACCGATATCGGTATTGACCAGGGAACTTATCCTCAGTATAGGACATTCATGTTTGGTTTAAGTGTTGGATTCTAAAAATTATGACCATGAAAAAGTTTAAAATAAAATATTTACTGGGGCTGCTATTGGTTTTTGCAGGAATGGGTTGTGAGAAAGTAACCACCCAGGTTCCTGAAAGTTTAATTACCAGTTCCAATTTCTTTAAAACTGCCTCCGATGCAGATATTGCCATCAATGGTTGTTATGACGCATTACAAAAAAATGCGCTGAATTATATCATATGGGGTGATGGTCGTACTGATGTTTTCGCCAATACCGACAGAACATTGTCTGATGACTTGCAGGTGACGAGTGGTAATGTAGGCTCGGGTAGCGGTTATGTGAACTGGAATTCTCTTTATCAGGGTATAAACAGAGTTAATGGCGTGCTTAAAAATGTGCCTGGAATTACAGATCCCGGATTGACTGCAAGGAAGGAAAGAATTTTGGGCGAAGCTTATTTTTTGAGGGGTCTTTTTTACTTCTATTTAGTCCGTACGTTTGAAAAAGTTCCTTTATTACTGGAGTCATTTGAAGGTCTTGGAGGGGAGCTGTTTCCTAAACAGAAAACTAGGGAAGAGGTTTTTACACAGATTGAACTGGATTTGAAGGCGGCAGAAGCAAGGGTACCGGATCTTCCTTTTGCCACTGCGATTGAAAATAAAGGACGTGCTACAAAAGGAGCGATCAGAAGTACGCTGGCTGATTTATATTTATGGCAGAAACGGTATGTGGAGGCTGCAGAGATGGCCAGACTGGTGATAGCGAGCCCGGCGAATTATAGTTTGGTACTAGGCAACAGATATGCTACTATTTTTATCGATAAAAATTCATCAGAATCGATATTCGAAATTCAGTATAACTTTACTTATCAGGAAGGTGATGAAAATCAACTGACGGATCTTTTCCTTCCTTTAGGTCAGGTTTATACAGCAGGAAACTGGAGGTTCCAGCCATCTCCTGCTGTGCTTAGTGCCCTCCCCGCCAGCGACCTAAGGACTGCGGGTACTTACCGTAATTCCGGACCCACTCCGGCTCCGTACCGCGATCCCAACCAAACTTACGTGCTGAAATATCCAGGTACCCTATCCAACAATATTTTACGGAAGGATGCGAATAGGATTGTGTACCGTCTATCTGAAATTATCTTATTCAGGGCAGAAGCTTTAAATGAACAAGGACTGACGCCGGATGCGATTACACTACTAAATCAGGTTCGTGTAAGGGCCAATATTGGCGTTACGCTGGCTACCTTGCAGGGTGATGTTCGTTTGGAAATTGAAAAAGAAAGATTAAGAGAACTGGTTTATGAAGGTAAAAGATATTACGACCTCATTAGAACCGGACGTTATGCTACGGTAACGGGAAATACCAATCCCAATTGGTTGCGCTGGCCAATCCCTGCCCAGGAACTTATTGATAACCCTAACCTGGTTCCTAATCCAGGATATTAATTTATGGAAATTATGAAAACTTTAATAGTTATTAAAATAAGCTTAATCGTTTTATTATTTGGAATTGCAGTTGTGGGATGTAAGAAAGATGAAAAGAATTATCCGGACATTCCAAATGCAGTATACATTGTAGCAAAAGTAAATACAGGACCTTATCCGGGGGCTGTAACCGCTGTAGGCAACACGGCAAGCGGATCACCTGCAGTACCGGTTGCCGGAGCCAGGGTATATGTAAATACGCCAAAGGATTATGATGTAGTGGTGAATTTTACCATATCCGGAACAGCGGTGGTTGATGTAAACTATACATTGCCTACATACACAAGTGTGAGGATTCCGGCCGGACAGTACTCCGCTGAGATTCTCATTCCTATCAAGAATGTTCCCGTGACGGTAAATAAAACAGTTATTATTACCTTGACATCCGCAAGTAATAATGTAGAGTTAGGCCTTGGATCAGTTAAAGCATATAAAAACTTTACTTACACTATAACTAAACCATAAATTCCAATTCACAAATAATGAATTATATCAACAGAAGACAAACTGTCAAGTATGTTTTAAGTGCAATTGCCGGTACTGCTTTGATGAACAGTCTGTTGCGCAACGCGTCTTTTGCGCAGGCTGCTGGTTCTCCTTTTCCTTTTAAGGGAAATGGAGAACCAGCAGTTTTTGACATCATTAATTCTGGTGTCGGGGGAAACAATACAGTGGATATGCTGAAACGTATGGAGAAGGATTGTCTGATCCATAAGCCAAAACTAACCATATTGATGGTTGGTACCAATGACATGAACAGTGTAAAGCACATACCCTTGCCGCAATATGAACAAAATCTTAAAGAGATGGTGAAACGCATTAAAGCAACGAAAAGCAAGGTGTTGATGATGACCATACTTCCTTGTTATGAGCCCGATCTGCTAACCCGTCATCCCACAGCATTTTATGAACCAGAGGGGGTGTCCGGAAGAAGAAAGCAAATCAACGATGTCGTAAAAAAAATAGCTGCGGAGCATAAAACCTATTTGCTGGATCTGGAACATCGCTTTTTGGCAATCGGCAAAATTGGTGCCGATAGGGACTCTTTAATTCAAAATCTTGCCAATACCAATAAGAGGGATGGGATTCACCCTACAGTAAACGGATATCGATTTATCGGTTTAACAGTTTACGATTTCATAACTGACCATAAATTGCCGGCTTCGGGCATTGTCTGTTTTGGTGACAGTATCACGAAAGGGGACGGCTCTGTTGATAAAGACAGTTATCCTGGTTTTTTAAGTAAATTGTTAAATACTAAGTAATGAGAAATAAATTCGCAGTTCTGATACTGTCTGTCGCCCTTCTGGCTAATACGGCCTGGGCTCAAAAGAAAACTTATGATGCCGATATCATCATTTATGGAGGCACCTCTGCTGCGGTAACAGCGGGTGTGCAAGCCGCAAGATTAGGGAAGTCTGTGATCCTCGTATCACCTGATGTACACCTTGGAGGTCTTTCTTCGGGCGGACTCGGCTTTACGGATACCGGAGATAAGGAGGTTATTGGTGGATTGGCAAGGGAATTTTATCACCGTGTGTTTATGCATTACAATACTGATACAGCCTGGAAGTGGCAGAAAAAGGAAGCCTACGGCAATAAAGGTCAGGGTACACCGGCAATAGACGGTGCCGACAGGACCATGTGGATATTTGAACCTCATGTGGCAGAAAAGGTGATGGAAGATTTTGTTAAGGAAAACAAGCTTACCGTGTACCGCAATGAATGGCTTAACAGGAAAAATGGCGTCAATAAAGTAAATGGAAAGATCATATCTATTACTACGCTGAGTGGGAAGAAGTTTTATGGCAAGGTGTTTATTGATGCAACCTATGAGGGTGACCTTATGGCTTCGGCCAAAGTAAGCTACCATGTAGGCAGGGAAGCCAATAGTGTGTATGGAGAAAATTGGAATGGCATCCAGACGGAAGTTTTTCAACATGGCCATCACTTTGCCAGGAAGATAGATCCTTACAAAGTGCCGGGTAATAAAGCGAGTGGTTTGCTTGCCGGAATTTCCAAGGAGGATCCAGGAATAAAGGGCGAGGGTGACAATAAATTGCAGGCTTATTGTTTCAGGATGTGTTTAACCGATCACCCAGAGAATCGGGTTGCTTTTCCAAAACCTGACGGCTATAATCCTGCAAACTACGAGCTGCTGGCCAGGGTGTTCCAAAGCGGTTGGAATGAACTATTTAATAAGTACGATCCCGTTCCAAACAGGAAGACTGACACGAATAATCACGGTCCTTTTAGTACTGATTATATTGGTGGGAATTATGCTTATCCTGAGGCTTCTTATAAGGAACGTAGAAAGATCATCAAGGATCATGAAAATTATCAGAAGGGGCTACTATATTTCATGGCAACTGATTCACGTATACCGAAGAACCTACAAGCTAAACTGAATACCTGGGGATTGGCAAAGGATGAGTTCAAAGATAATGGCAACTGGCCACATCAACTGTACATTAGGGAGGCCAGGAGGATGGTGAGTGTTTATGTGATGACAGAGCACGAAGTGTTGGGTAAAAAGGACGTGCCTAATCCGATTGGAATGGGATCTTATGCATTGGATTCGCACAATACACAGCGATATGTTACTCAGGCAGGTTTTGTACAGAACGAGGGCGATATTGGGGTTAAGGCACCTCTGCCATATAGTATTGCTTATGACGCCATAGTTCCAAAGGAACAGGAATGTGCCAACCTGTTGGTTCCGGTATGTTTATCAATCTCTCATATCGCTTTTGGGTCGGTAAGGATGGAGCCTGTATTTATGATTTTAGGCGAATCTGCGGCTACCGCTGCTGCACTGGCTATCGATGGTGGCTTAAGTGTGCAGAAAGTGCCTTATGTACAATTGGAAAAGTTGCTTTTGAACCAAAAGCAACGACTTCGTGCAAGATAATTAGATATTTATTTGGTAGCTTTATAAGAGATATACGGAGGAACCTGCCATTTTGCTAGATAAATTATTTTTGTTGGGCATTTTTGACAGGGAGGAGGAAAGAGAGATAATGATTACAATTTGTGGACAATCCAGTTTTTAGACCTTTATAATTTGTTTAATTCGGCTCCTGAGGCTTCTTAACTTTATCTATTTTAATGAGGCTTGCCGGGAATTAAGTCAGAACTTGGTAAGTTTTATGCAATAACGGCAGTTACAACATCTATTTTAGTCGCTATGGCGTAATTGTTGATAAATTAAAAAAAATACGGGTGCTCATTTATAAAACAAATTTTATAGTTTAGAGCATTCCCGAATTAGAAAGGTATATATGGAAGCTAAATTTTCACCACAAGTCAAAGATGTGATCTCCTTTAGCAGGGAAGAAGCCCTGAGATTAGGTCACGATTACATAGGGGCTGAACATCTGTTGTTAGGCCTTATTCGCGAAGGCGATGGTATGGCTATTAAGATATTAAAATCACTGGGTGTTGATACTTCAAAACTTCGTCGTTCAATAGAAGATTCAGTTAGAGGTACATCGAGTGTTACGGTTAATTTGGGAAATATTCCATTAACCAAACAAGCAGAAAAAGTATTAAAGATCACTTATCTGGAAGCAAAGATCTTCAAAAGCGATTTGATAGGTACGGAGCATTTATTGCTTTCTATCCTGCGCGATGATGATAACATTGCCTCACAGATTTTACTACAGTTTAACATCAATTACGAGATATTTAAACAGGAGGTTGAAGTGAATAAAAACGGTTTTAGAGACGAAACGCAGAATAGCGCATCAACCGGTGGTGATGATGATTATCGCGAAGAAGAAGCATTTAGCAGCCCTAAAAAGGTTTCTGATATTAAATCTAAAACTCCGGTTTTGGATAACTTTGGAAGAGATTTAACGAAAGCTGCTGAGGAAGGTCGTTTAGACCCAATTGTTGGACGTGAGAAAGAAATTGAGCGCGTGTCGCAGATTTTATCACGCCGTAAGAAAAATAACCCTATCCTGATTGGTGAGCCGGGTGTTGGTAAGTCTGCAATTGCAGAGGGATTGGCATTGCGTATCGTTCAACGTAAGGTTTCGAGAGTATTGTTTAACAAACGCGTGGTAACTTTAGACCTGGCCTCATTGGTTGCAGGCACTAAATACCGTGGACAGTTTGAAGAACGTATGAAAGCTGTGATGAACGAGCTGGAAAAATCTACGGATGTGATTCTGTTTATTGATGAGATTCATACCATTGTAGGTGCCGGTGGTGCTTCGGGTTCTTTGGATGCATCGAATATGTTTAAACCTGCTTTGGCTAGGGGCGAAATACAATGCATCGGGGCAACAACATTGGATGAGTACCGTCAGTACATTGAAAAAGATGGTGCCCTGGATCGTCGTTTCCAAAAGGTAATGATTGAGCCAGCAACTCCTGATGAAACCATCGAGATCTTGAATCGTATTAAAGAAAAATATGAAGAACACCACGGTGTAACTTATACCGATGAAGCGATCCATGCTTGTGTGGCTTTAACTTCGAGGTATATTACCGATAGATTCTTGCCAGATAAAGCTATTGATGCTCTGGATGAGGCTGGATCAAGGGTGCATTTAACTAATATTCATGTTCCTGAGAACATCATTACGATTGAGAACAAGATCGAAGAAATTAAGGTAGAGAAAAATAAGGTTGTAAAAAGCCAGAAATATGAAGAAGCTGCAAAATTAAGGGATACTGAAAAGAACCTTTTAGAAGAGCTTGATCGTGCAAAGGCAGAATGGGAAGCCGAAACCAAAACAAAACGTTATACTGTTACGGAAGATAACGTTGCTGAGGTGGTTTCGATGATGACCGGTATTCCTTTACAACGTGTTGGACAAACCGACAGTGCAAAACTGCTGAATATGTACGATACGGTGGCTACCAAAATTATTGGACAGGATGAAGCGATTAAGAAATTAACAAAAGCTATTCAGCGTACCAGAGCGGGATTAAAAGATCCTAAAAAACCAATTGGTTCGTTTATTTTCCTTGGCCCAACTGGTGTAGGTAAAACTGAATTGGCAAAAGAGCTTGCTCGTTTTATGTTTGACAGTGATGATTCGCTGATTCAGATTGATATGAGTGAGTATATGGAGAAATTTGCAGTATCACGTTTAGTGGGTGCGCCTCCGGGATATGTGGGCTATGAAGAAGGTGGACAGCTGACTGAAAAGGTACGTAGAAAACCTTACGCAGTAATTTTGCTGGATGAGATTGAGAAAGCACACCCTGATGTATTCAATATCTTATTGCAAGTATTGGATGAAGGACAGCTGACTGATAGCTTAGGTCGTAAGGTAGATTTTAGAAATACAATCATCATCATGACCTCCAACATTGGAGCACGTCAATTGAAAGACTTTGGACAAGGAGTAGGTTTCTCTACTGCTGCCAAAACAAATCAGGCAGATTCGCATTCAAGAGGAGTGATTGAGAACGCTTTGAAACGTGCTTTTGCACCTGAGTTTTTAAACCGTGTAGATGATGTAGTGGTATTCAACTCATTAGGTAAAGAAGAAATCTTTAAAATCATTGATATTGAATTGAAATCATTGTTTGGCCGTGTTCATAACTTAGGTTATGAGGTGAAGTTGACTGAGAAAGCCAAAGAATTTATTGCAGATAAAGGTTTTGATGCGAACTTTGGCGCGAGACCACTTAAACGTGCGATTCAGAAATATCTGGAAGATCCGATTGCAGAAGAAATCCTTAAAGGAGAAATTCATGAGGGTGATACGCTGGAGATTGACTATGATAAAGAAAATGATGTTATTGTGGTAGAGAATAAGAGTCCCGGTAATAAGAAGAAGAAAAAAGAAGAAGGAAGTATAGAATAATACCTAGGATGGTATAACGGAAAACCCTGATGAGCGATAAGCTGATCAGGGTTTTTTATTTGACCAGATTTTAGTCAATATTGGCAACTTAGTGTGCTTTTTACACATTTTGTGAAATTATGCGTCAGAAGATTTTGGTTATTAAGATAAATGCCTCTATTTTAGATAGAAATAGCTTAGGTTAAAATATCAATAGTATCAAAATTATTATCAATGAAGTTTAAATTATCATTGGCATTGCTCCTGATTTTATTTGCCTTTAAGGCATCTTCGCAGGAAAAGCAGGAGGCCTACACACAACAAATCAACGGCACAAAATTGAGCTTTGAAATGAAAGCTATTCCCGCTGGTGAGTTTTCGATGGGCAGTAAAAAAGGTAAAGCTGATGAACAGCCTGTTCATACGGTTAAGCTCGAGCCTTTTTGGATGGGCGCTGTCGAAGTTACCTGGGATATTTACGAGCCTTTTTTATATAAAGATTACGAAACCACACACAGTATTGGTGCAGTACCAGCCAATGTAGATGCAGTTACCCGACCAACAAAACCTTATCTGGACATGACCTTTGGCATGGGCAAGGAGAATCACCCAGCACTTGCCATGACTCATTATAATGCCATTCAATTTTGCAAATGGTTGTATGCCCGCACAGGCGAATTTTATCGCTTGCCAACGGAAGCTGAATGGGAGTATGCAAGTCGTGTAGGTAATGCAACTGAGTATGCTTTTGGCGATGATGCGACTCAATTGAAGGAATATGCCTGGTATAAAGCCAACAGCGAAGATAAAACACACCCAGTAGGACAAAAGAAGCCTAACCAATGGGGTTTGTATGATATGTATGGCAATGTAGCGGAATGGACTTACGATCAATATAAAGCGGATTTTTATGCTACAGTGAAAGGAGATAAAGCCATTAACCCGGTTTCTGTTCCTGATAAGTTGTATGCAAATGTAATTCGAGGGGGATCGTATGATGATCAGGCTAAAGAATTACGCTCAGCGGCTAGAACGGCTTCTGATCCTGTTTGGAAACAACTGGATCCTCAGATTCCTAAAAGTAATTGGTGGTTTCCAGAAGCTCCATTTATCGGTATGCGATTGGTAAGACCTGTAAAAACACCATCAAAAGCAGATATTGATGCCTATTACAACAGGGCTCCGATTGCGGATTATTAAAAGCAAAAACTCACAAACCAAAGAACCAAATATCAATCGAACATGAACAATGAAGAACTACGCGATAAACGTCGCGAATTTTTAAAAGCCTCAGCCCTGGTTGCAGGTGGAATAATGTTAAACCAGTTTGCTTTTGCAGGTGGACATTCATCAACTGATGATACCATTAAAATAGCTTTAATTGGCTGCGGAGATAGGGGTACAGGCGCTGCTTTTCAGGCTTTAAGTACGAAGCAGAATTTAAAGTTGGTAGCCATGGCTGATGCTTTTGAAGACCGATTGAACAGCAGTTATCAGAAGCTCTCGGAACGGTTTAAAGATAAAGTTGATGTACCTCAGGACCGCAGATTCGTAGGTTTTGATGGTTATGCTAAAGCAATTGCGCTTGCGGATGTGGTTTTATTGGTAACGCCTCCAGGATTTAGGCCAATGCACTTTGAAGAGGCCGTAAAACAAGGTAAACACGTGTTTATGGAGAAGCCTGTAGCTGTTGATGCGCCAGGAATCCGTAAGGTATTGGCTGCCGCTGAATTGGCGAAACAGAAAAAATTAAACGTGTTAGTTGGCTTGCAGCGCAGGTACCAAGCGAATTACAGGGAAACCTTAAAACGCATTGAGGACGGTGCTATAGGTGATATTGTTGGTGGACAGGTGTATTGGAATAGTGGTGGGGTTTGGGTAAAAAAACGTCAGCCCAACCAAACGGAAATGGAATACCAAATGCGTAACTGGTATTATTTTAACTGGTTGTGTGGGGATCACATTGTAGAACAGCACGTGCATAATATAGATATTGCCAACTGGGTTAAAAATGCTTATCCAGTTTCGATACAGGGGACAGGTAGTCGAGCCTGGAGAACCGGTAAAGATTATGGTGAGATTTACGATAATCATGCGGTAGAGCTTACTTATGCCGATGGTGCGGTGATTTATAGTCAGTGCCGCCATTATGAGGGTACTGCAAACCGGGTTGATGAAACTTTCCAGGGGACCAAAGGCCGTACTTATTTATCGGCAGGTCATAATGGTGTACTATGGGATAGTAAAGGCAAGCAAATATTTAATCACCCTACAAAGGGGAATGCTAATCCTTACCAAACTGAACATGATGAGTTGTTTGAAGCAATCAGCAAGGGACAGTTTAAATTTCAGGATGCAGAACGTGCGGCGAAGAGCTGCTTTACGGCAATAATTGGTCGGTATGCTACTTATTCTGGGCAGGTGATTAAATGGGATGATGCTTTAAAAGCGGATAACAGTTTGTTTCCGGATCAGTTGAGTTGGGATGCCAATCCAAAGCTGATGCCTGATGCAAATGGCCTTTATCCAATTCCTACTCCAGGTAAAACAAAAGTGATTTAGATTGCTTAAGTATATTTTATTGTTATTTCCCCTGCTGATCTCTTTCTTTTTTAAAGGAGAAGATCAGCAGGAATTTACCATTCGTGGGTACGCGCAGGGGACAGATTATACTGTTAAATATTTTGCCCACGATAGTGTGGTGACTAAGCGGTCGGTAGATAGTATTTTAAGTGTTATAGATTCTTCTATGTCACTTTATAAACCTTATTCATTGATCAACCAGTTCAATGAATCTCTTGAGGGACTAGATCTGGATCCTCATTTTGTTGCTGTAATGCGTAAATCTTTTGTCGTTTATAAAGCCACCAAAGGTAGGTTTGATGTAACCGTAGCTCCATTGGTGCAAGCCTGGGGTTTTGGTCCTAAGCCTATAGCGAAGTTTCCGGATAGTATGGAGGTGAAGCAGCTGCTAAATTGCATAGGCATGAATAACCTCAGTTTAAAAGGGAATCACCTTAAAAAAAGCAAAGCCTGCATAAAGATTGATCTGAATGGGATAGCTCAGGGCTATAGTGTTGACGTGGTTGCTGATTATTTAAATAAAAAAGACATTGCGTCTTTTGTGGTAGAGATAGGTGGGGAGTTGAGGATGAAGGGGCCTAAACCGGATGGCACTGCGATGCGGATTGGTATTGAAGGGCCAGCAGTATCCGTAAATGGAGAACCTGTGATCAGGCACGTTATCAGTATCAATAATGGTGCAATTACAACAGCGGGTAATTATAGAAAATATCTGCAAAAAGGAGGAAAGAGAATAGCACACCTGATTGATCCAAAAACAGGTTACCCCTTGGATAATTCTTTAATCAGCGTAACCGTTTATGCTAAAGATGCGGTTACGGCTGATGGATATGACAGCCCATTAATGGCTATGAATGTTCACGAAGCGCTTGATTTTGCATCAAAAAGAGGTCTGGAGGCCTATATCATTTACCACAAAAGCGATGGAAGTGTAGCAGATACCTTGACAAAGGGTTTTAAAAAAATGATAGTTGGACTTTAGGTACTTTGAATAGGCTAGAATCTAGTTTTATCTTTTGCTCGTTAAGGTGGTTTAAGCGGCAATGCAATTTAAAATTGTCTTTGATGAGCTTGGCAATATTACCATCACCCCTCATTCTGTCGCCAAACCTGCTATCATTCACATTCCCACCATGGCAGGATTGAATCATATGCCATACCTTTTCAAAGCGGTCAGGATAGTTTTTACGCAGCCAGTCTTCAAATATTCCACCAATGGCACCATTTAGCCTCACTACTGTATAACCTGCCGCTATGGCTCCGCAATTGGCAATGGTTTTTAAAATAGCAGGGATTTCGTGATCACTTAGTCCCGGTACCAGCGGAGCAACCATTACACCCATAGGAATCCCAGCATTACTCAATTGTTCAACAATCTTTAAACGTTGCTTTGCGGTGGTGGTACGGGGCTCCATTTTCTGGCGCAATTGCTCATTTAAGCTATTAATGGAAACGTATACCATGCAGAGGTTTTGCTTAGCTAGCTCAGTCAGTAGATCTATGTCTCTTAATATCAATGCGTTTTTGGTGATCATCCCGATAGGTTGCCTGTATTCCAGTGCAATTTCGAGCAGCTGCCTGGTAATTCTGAATTTCCTTTCAGCAGGTTGATAACAATCTGTATTGCCGGATAGGGAAATGACTGAGGCATCCCAGGCTTTACGTTCCAGGAACTTTTTAAATAAAGCTGGCGCATCTGTTTTTACGATGATCTTGCGCTCAAAATCGAGTCCGGCACTGAAGCCCCAATATTCATGTGCATTGCGCGCATAGCAATAGGTGCAGCCGTGTTCACACCCCTGATAAGGGTTTAAGGAATAGGCCATGCCTACATCCGGGCTGTCTACTTTGTTAACGATGGATTTAGATTTTCCGAGGATAAAAGTAGTCTTATGATCTTCCTCCTCCCAATCGTCAATTCCCTCATCATGCTCTTTTACATAGTCGTTTTTGGCGAAACGGTTGTGCGGATTAAACTGTGCACCGCGCCCTTTAACGTAATTGTCCGGTTTTTCCTCGTCTAAATTCATTAGCTAAAATTACTAATATTATTAGCAATAAGCAAGGCGTGATTTAGAATTTAAAAGAGGCTGTCTAAAAAGGTACGTAGAAAAATAGCACATTTTTACCTTTTCGGACAGCCTCATTGTTGTATTAAAGCATCAGATTTTTAGACTGAGCAACAAATTAATTGTCAAAAAAGAATTTAATATCCGTTTCAATTACGCTGAAACTAGTGCCCTTAGTGATACCGGAAGTTCTGATATTTTTACGATCCATAATATCGGCCATCAATGTATAGCCTGCTCTAAAATCTACTATTCTGTAACTACTTTCAGGTTTTATTGGCATAAGTTCATTTGTAAGTATATATGGCAAATCATTTAATGTACCTCTTTTAACTAGTTTATAAGAATACGTTATACCTTTTTCTGCAGGAGGTAATTCTATTGCCTGGCTAAAACTACCGTCAGTAGGAATTTCAATCCGGATGTTGGTGGCCGTATGCTCATAAAGCTTTGTTGTCGAAATCCCGCTGAAAAATACAATATCAATCGGACCATTATATACATCTAAAGCACTTGTGAATTTAGCGGTAAAGAGTATGTTAGCTGGATTTGATGGTTTGGGAAAATTGATGCTTTCATGTACTTTAAAACCGTCAAAGTAGAATCTTAAATTTTGTATGGCCTCACCCCCAGAAATCTCTTTTGTCAATAGTATGGCGTTGGTTGCCTTGTTACGGATTTGTATCTGATGCTTTTGATTTGGTTCAAACCCTATATTGACTTCAGATGGTGAGTAGTAAACAGAATTCCCACCTTCGCAGATAACTCGACCATCCATCAGTACCTGAAGAGTAGATGAACCGGAATAGCCCTTGAACTTAAGTAGTATAGTTTCATCATAAGCTTTTTCACCATTATAGTAACATCTGATGACCTGCTCAAATTTATCTGCTACAATCTTTCTGGTGGCTAAAATGTCTGTTTGTCCTTTTTTTCGGATTTGTATTTCTGCTTCCGGTTCATCTAATGTAAGCAGAAGATTCATCCCAAATTCACCTTCAGATTTTCCGGATTCAGCAATTACTTTTCCGCTTTTTACGAATTGGAGCGTATCATTTACCGTACTTCCTCTAATCTCTAACTTGATGATATGAGGTGGGTCTGGAAATACCTTTTCTTGTTTTTTACAACTGAAAAGTAGGAATGAAATCATGGCAATAACAACAGTAAGCGTTATTTTATTGGTTTTTAATAACTGTTTCATATTTAATATTTTATGCAGTTTTAGGATTAAAAATTATAGTTCAGCTGTAAGCTAAATGTGCGACCAAAACGTCGGGTAAATGTTTTTTGTTCTCCGGGCTCGTATTTATCTGAAGTTCCGGCTTTGAAATCTTCCTTTTTAGCTTCGACCGGATCTGGAGAGTTTTTGTAAAAAGAGGAAGCTTCATTAAATAAGTTACCCCCGTTAAGTTTAACCAACATTCTATTTTTTAACCATTTGTAGCTTATCTGGACGTCGGTTTGACTTCTCGGTGCTTCATAGTCAATCAGGCTTTCTTGTGAGGCCACGATGTAAGTTTTTATGCCGGTTTTGTTGTACACAGCATTAAAGCCAAAACGCGTTGCCTGATACTGTAAGCCTATGTTTACTAAGTATGGGGTTTGGCCCGACATAGGACGTTTTAGTTTCGAAATAATCTTGCCATCAGTTTTAACCAATGGGTCGAACTGGGCTTCTACCTGAGATTTCTGCAAGGTGGCATTTCCAAACAAAGTCAAATCACTTAGCCATTTTTTCTCGGCAATAAAGTCCAGACTTTTGCGCATTTCAAATTCCAAACCATATACTTTAGCCCATTCCGAATTTGAAATTTGGTAATAGATATTTGAAGAGGCTGCCTGACTAAGTTCTACCGGTTTATCAAAGTATTTGTAAAATCCGCTTAGCGAGAATGTTTCACCTAAAGATGGGAACCATTCCGCACGAACATCGTAACTGGTGATCTTGGTACTTGTAATACCTACATTGTGGATCATGCCATCTAAATAGGGGCTATAGCGATAAAACTGGGTATTGTCCATCAATTCCGGGCGTACCACAGCGATAGACCAGGACGTTCGTACATTTATTTTAGGCGTAACGCTGTACGTTAAATTGGCAGATGGCAACAATCTAAAAGCTGGATCATGTTTAGCTTCAAAGACGGTTGGATTACCAGGGATTATTGGGTTACTGCCTTCTGTATATTTATAGTAGTCACCACGTACACCCCATACTAAGCGTAATGTTTCTCCTAATCGGTTATCAAGTATTAAATAACCAGCATCATTGCGACTTTTTCCTGAGTATTTATCATTAAACCACATTTGGAATCCGTAACCATCTACACGCATGTTTTCTGGTTTTTGCATGTCGGCTATAGAAATGAATGCCAGTTTTGGATCCATTTGGTTAGAACTGGTCGTAAATGGCACAATTTTCCAATCAAAGCCTCCTTTTTTACGATTGCCATATAAACCCGCTTTAAGGGTATTGCGTAAACCAAAAACATTAAAAGGTAGCGTTCCAGATACATTCCAGGTATAATGACTTTCATTATTGTTGGAGTATTGGCTAGATAATGGCGCTGCCTTTGGCTCTGAGTATACTCCTGGATAATACAAATACAAGAAATTACCATCAATCAACTTAGGTGCTTGCTCGGCAGTTGTTATAGCCTTTTCCTCACGTTTAATAGCTGTTCTAGCAGCATCCCATTCCAGCTTTACTTTGCCCAATTGATGCTGCCCCATTAGTTTATTTTGCATCAGACTTGTAAAGGTAGGGTCGTCATTCTCGCGTATGGTTGGTGGGCGAGAAGTCAGTTCGTCAGTTTGATCACTAGAAAATCCTGCTGTACGTACCAGATCATTATCAAACACCCGGGTGTAAGTATTACGGAAGCTAAAACGATGTTGACCTAGCTGTAAGCCCATGTTTAACAAGGCACCCCAAGTGGTATTGAAACCATAAGTATTACCATTGTTGTTGTATTCGTTGGCCCATTTCCCTCTATGATAATCACCAAAAGCAACATTGCTTTGTGTATTGCGGTAACTCAAAGCACCTGTAAAGCCTAGTTTATATTGCTTATCTGCTTTTAATGACATTAACCTACCCATTGTAAACTGGTAATTTTGATTGGGCATGGCAGGAGCTTGATAAAGCGTAAAATTATCGTGCTTAAAACGTTTACTTTGTTCGCTAACACGTTGCCTAAATTCCAGGTCTGTTATCGTTTCAAATCCACCGATGGTTCCAGGGCCTCTAACTGAACGGTCTGTGATCAACAAGTTATCGGGTGCACTGCGCCTTCCATCGTCAAAACCAAGGAAGTCATACTTACCACGTTCGTGACTATAAAAAGGCTTTCCTGTCGTTTGATCATTGTATGATGTACCAATAGAAAAACTCGTAAAGTTCTCTGTTGGCATATCCTTAGTATTGATCTGGATCAATCCACCACCAAAACTGGTGTTCATGTCCGGGGTAATGGTTTTGCTCACCACTATATTATCCACCAGGTTTGATGGAATCATATCAAAAGAAAAGCTGCGGCTTTGGGCTTCAGTACTAGGTAAAGCAGTTCCATCTAATACGGCAGCATTGTAGCGCGCTGTAATACCGCGTACCACCACAAACTTGTTGTCCATAGTACTAACGCCGCTGATGCGTTTTAAGCTCTCACCGATGTGCTTATCCGGTGTGCGGCCAATTTGTTCGGCACTAATGCCGTTGGTCATTTCTGAAGCGTTTTTCTGACGGGTCAACAAACCTTCTACTGAAGTCTTTTTATAATCAGCTGTTACCATAACTCCATTTAATGTTGCCGAAGACGGCTTCATGCTGATGTTTAATGACATATTCTGTCCACTTTTTACAATGACACCGGTAATTCGTTTGGTTTGGTAGCTAACATAGCTGATTTCTACCGTGTAAGTTCCTGGATCGGCATTTATACTAAAGGAACCATCAACCCCGCTACTCACAGAACGTTCCAGACCAATAATCTTAATTCCGGCACCAGGCAAAGCTTCACCTTTTTCATCCATTATCCGGCCACTGATTTTACCCGGTTTTACCGGTTCCGGCACTTTATATAACAAGATGGTTTTAGGATCATTGATTTTATAAGCCACACCAGTTCCTTCCAGCATCTTTTTCAATACAATACCTAGGGGCATCTCTTTAGTGTCGATACTAATCTGTAGTCCGGATTTAAATATCGCCGGGTTATAGTTGATGGCACAGCCAGCCTTTTCTTCTAAAATGCCGATCCCTCTGGTTAGGTCGGTATTTGTTAGTTTTAAGCTAATGCGAATCTCATCAATGTTTTGTCTGGTTGGATTTGCAGATGCGTTATAAGAGCAAAAAGATGCGAGGAGTAGCGCTATAATGGCGCATTGTATGTTAATTTTATTAAAGTATTCTTTTATTAAAAAGTATAGCATTAACTTCATAGTTTCAAAAGGTTTTTTAATTTTCACGAGTTACGAAACGTTTTATAAGAGCCGCCCTGTTACAGCAGGGGGGCTTTATTTTTTTATTCTTGTTGTTTAAATGATGATGAATGGATAGCCATTCTTTTCTAAATGGTCTTTATTTGATCATTGACAGGCCTCCCCCCAAAAGGTAATTATGGTGTTATTCTGGTTAAATTTGTAATGTATACCGCCGCTACTCATAGTTTGTAACTGATCGGCAATTTCTTTGATGTTCTGATTAGTGAAGGTGGCATTAAAACGACAGCTCAATAGCTTAGTACTGTTGATTTTAAAGTCAACAAGGTAGCTTCGTTTTAAACTGATTAATATGTTACTCAATGTTTCATTTTTGAAAATGAAACGGTTTGTCGTCCAGCTGTTAAAATCCGTAGCCCTCTGTTCCATAATCGTATACTTCTTGCTGGCTAAATTGTATACCAAATGCTTTCCGGGGAGCAGTAGCGAGAATTGTTTTTGCCCATCTTTTTTTGCTTCGGATACACCAACTTTACCTGTTCGCACAGAAACACTGTATGTTTTGTTGTCCGCGTAAGCATTAATATTGAATGAAGTGCCTAGAACGCGGGTCTGTAAGGCTCCACTGTGGACAATAAAGGGACGGCTAGCATCATGTTTAACTTCAAAAAAAGCCTCACCCTCTAATTTTATTTCCCTTTTTTTACCAGGCTCAAAACGCTTTGGGAAGCTGAGCTTACTCATGGCATTTAGGTATACCACAGAGCTGTCGGGAAGTAATAATTTCAACTTTTCACCACGTCTGGTAGTTTTAGTGATCTCTACGATAGATGAATTGTTGTATTCCGGACGTTGTTGAATCACATACCATGACAAGGCAAATGTGCAAACCAGGAATAAACATGCCGCATATTTTATCCAGATTGGAAGGGTAGGGTTTTTGGTTATTGTAATTCTTTCGGTAGCGGGCTCAGCAATATCTTCCTTCCAAGCATTGTTGATCTGTTCATCAAACAGGCTCTGCGTGTTTTCATGCTTATTGATATAATCAAAAAGCGCAGCTTCTTGTTTCGGCGTGCTCTGCTGATTCAGGTATAGCTTAAATATTTCTTTTATCTCTTCTTCGGTATTCGGTTTCATTACTTATGTGGGGCTGATGCCTCCTGTATATAAGTATATATCTCGCGAAATGACCAAGTGTCTAGTCGAAGACGATTTATTTTTAAAATAAATTTAAGGAGATGAAAATTGCCAGTACAGTTTCTGGGGTGTGGATCTTAAAATAAGCCCTGATGTGGCTTAAAGACTTGGCTATATGACTGTGAACCGTGTTTTTAGAAATATTGAGTTGCTCTGCTATAGATTCGTAAGAAGCGCCTTCATCGCGACTTAACTTAAATACTTTTTTAGTTTGCGGCGGTAAGTCGTCAATTGCTTTTGCTGCTAGATTGGTGTAGTCCTTAAAATTCATTACACTACCTATCGGATCATAATCCGGTTCTGCTTTATCGTGTGAGAGCTGGTAGGCAGCGAGCTTAGCTTTTCGTTGAAATTCTTTGTAGACCAGGTTTTTGGTAATGGTGAGCAGATACGCGTTAAAATCCTTCTCCTCGTTGATGCTGTCTTTGTACTTCCATAAATGAACAAAAACCAATTGAGTAAGCTCTGCAGCTGATTCATCGCATCTTACAAAACGCCATGCAAAACGGTGAATTTTGGCCCTGTAAAGTGCATACACCTTGTTAAAAGCAGTGGTGTCACTTTTCTTTAATAAGATAATTAATTCTTTTAGCAGGCTTTTGTCTAACTGATCCACAGTAATTGAGCATAAATCTATGCTTCAAATGTAGATGCTGTATTTTAACTCAATGTTAAAATTAGATCAAGTGTAATTGTGTGTTTACCTTTTTGTCTGAGGAACATAATCTATCGGAACCATATCGGCCACTTTCTCATATGCCCAAAAGCCTTCATATAGCATAGCTCTGGAGTCGTAGATACTGCCGTTTTCGTAAAAACGTACTGGGCCCTGCGTTAAATTGGCGACAGATATTTCATAATCAGGCACATCAAGGGGGCGGAAGATCCAGAAGCTAGTTTTAGAATAACCTAGTGATTCCTTTTCCCGAGTATAGCTTATCGCTAATGCCCCTGTACCATCTAATAATTTTAGGTTCTTGTTGTAAGTGTAAATCAAGTTGTCTGCTGAAATCTCTTTACGATCCAGGCAGTCAATAAACTTAGGCATGTCCTGTTGTTTTAACCAAAAGGCAATCCTAGCTGTATCTCTGGGTGCTGTGCTTTTGCTGATCAGGGATGATTTACCTGGAGTTTTTAGTTTAACGAGATTTTTATAAATGATACTATCGGGATAGCGGTAAGGATTAGGTATTTTGATCATCTTGTTGATGATAAATCCTTCTTCTTTACCTTTTCCTTGATAAAGAGATCTGAAAAAGTGTTGTGAGGATCCGTAGTAGGCTGTTTCGCGCTTATCGATATACTTTTTTATCCTTGAGCCAGAAGCTTTTAGTTCTTCAAAAAATGGATGTCCTGAGAAATAAATGATCCTCGTTCTTGAATTATACTCAAAATAATCAAGCATATATTTTAAACGATAGCCCAATGCTTTATTCTCTACAATTAAAAAATCAGATGATTTGATGCTGAGTAGACTTTTGGTCACATCATAATCGATGTCTAATACCTGAGGATTTAATATTTTGCACTGCGCGGCATTTGGGCTTGTGCCGATAAAGTACTCCTTAAATTGCTTAAGGTATTTAGCTCTATTTGGATCAGCATGTATCACCACCTCATTTAAAGTAGTGGTGCTTTCCTTTAAAACCAATTCAACCTGAACCGATTTGTCGGATATGATAACGCTTTTTGAATAGGGGAGATAACCCACCATTTGTACCAAAAGATCATAATTTCCTGGCTTGAGGTTGCTGATTTTAAATTTACCTTCACTATCGGCCACAGTGGATACCTTGTAGCCACTCAAATACACACCAGCACCTGGTAGACTTTCTTTTTGATCCCTAACTGTCCCTGTTATCGAAAACGAGGTTTGGGAGTAACTATGAAGCCCTGTAAATAAGGTAAGGAAGAATATGAACAGGGATTTTGTCATGAATACGAATATACAAGAAAGGGCCAGAATTTACATCCTGGCCCTTTTATTTGTTTATAATTATTGTTCTTCGATACCCATTTTCTGCATCACGACATCACTCACTCCAGTTGAAGAGTAGCCGCCATCATGGAAAAGGTTCTGCATAGTTACCATGCGGGTTAAATCAGAGAATAAAGTTACACAGTAATCTGCACATGATTCAGCATCAGCATTCCCTAGTGGAGCAATGGCATTCGCATAATCATAGAAATCCCCAAAACCTTTAATACCAGTACCGGCAGTAGTTTTTGTTGGTGATTGAGAAACGGTATTGATACGTACTTTTTTCTCTAAACCATAGTGGTAACCAAAGCTACGTGCAATGGATTCCAACATCGCTTTAATATCAGCCATATCTGTATAGAATGGATAAGTGCGTTGAGCAGCCATATAAGTAAGCGCTACCACACTACCACCTTCACTAATGGCATCTAGTTTTTTAGCAACAGCAAGCATTTTGTGAAAGGACATGGCCGAAACATCGATACCTTTCATAAAGTAATCGTAGTTTGATTCCGTATAAGGTATCTTTTTACGAATGTTTACACTCATACCGATAGAGTGCAATACAAAATCTATTTTACCGCCTAATATTTCTTGTGATTGGGTAAACAAGTTGGTTAGCTCATCTACATTGGTTGCATCAGCAGGAATAATTTGTGATCCTGTCTTTTCAGCCAAAGCATTAATCTCTCCCATGCGCATAGCGATAGGGGCATTTGTTAAAACAAATGTTGCGCCTTCTTCATGTGCTTTTTCTGCAACTTTCCAGGCAATGGAATTTTGATCTAATGCGCCTGTGATGATGCCGCGTTTACCTTTTAATAAGTTATACATAGTATGTCTGTTTTAAAACAGGCCGAAGTTAATGATTTTTTTCTTTGCAGAATATGGCATTTAGTTTTTATAACCCAGTAGGTCTTTAGCATTCTCCATAGCCGAAGCACCCGGTGTTTTGCCACTCAGCATCTCCGCAATGGCGCTTACCCGATCCCCATTACTCAGCTTGCGGATGCCTGTTGTGGTACGCTCGCTTTGCTCATTTTTATAAACAAAATAATGTGCATCACCTTTGGCTGCAATTTGTGGCAAATGTGTAATACAAATTACCTGCATGTTCTTTTCCAGCTCACCAATTACATCACCAACGCGTAAAGCGGTTTCTCCGGAGATTCCGGTATCAATTTCATCAAATATTAAAGTAGGCAAAGAGGTGTGTTTTGCCATGATGGATTTAATGGCTAGCATTAAACGCGAAAGCTCGCCGCCTGAGGCTACTTTACCCACTGGGGCAGGGGGTTGACCGCTATTGGCAGAGAAGAGTAAGCTGATGAGGTCTTTTCCGTCTTTATTAAGCGCTGTAGCCTGCAATTGGTCAATCTTTATTTTTGCATTAGGCATACCCACTTGATGCAAGATCTTGCCAACACTAGTTTCGGTATTAACGATCGCCTTACTTCTGTTTGTAGATAGCTTTCCAGCCATGATTTCCAGATCAGCCTGTAGCAGTTCTAATGCTTTGACTAGTTTTTCAATTTCCTCATCGCCGCTCAAAAGATTGGCTAGGTTATCAGATAATTGATTCTGAATGCTGAGTAATTCTTCAATATTGTTTACCCTATGTTTTTGCTGTAATCCATATATAAGATCTAGGCGGGCATTGATCTCATCAATTCTGGAAGGGTTGAAAACGATATGTTCTTCTAGTCCAGCTGTTTCGGTAGCAATGTCTTTTACCTCAATTAAAACCGAACGTAGTCGCTCATTTAAAGCTTCATATGCAGGATTAAACTTTTCTATACTTTGCAGCTGACCTATCACTTCCTTTATAATAGGTAGGACCGCATTTTCTTCTTCACTTAATAAATTGTAACCGGTAAGTAAACTCCTTTTAATGCTCTCCGCATTGTTCAGCATTTGTAATTCCGTCTCCATTTTTTCCTGTTCATCACTTTGTAAGCTCGCGCTTTCCAGTTCATTAAACAGAAACTGCTCATAATCTTGCTTGTTCCGCGCTTCATTGGCTTTTGTTTGCAGTTCTGCCAAATGCTGCTGCTGCTGTTTGTACAGTTTAAATTTGCTGCGGTACTCGGTTAGCAATGGCTGATGACCTGCAAGTGTATCCACCACTAACAATTGAAATGAAGGGTCACTAACTTCTTGCGTAGCATGTTGTGAGTGAATGTCGATCAGTCGCTCACCAATCTGTTTCATCACTGTAAGCGTTACTGGGGTATCATTGATGAAAGCCCTCGATTTCCCATCAGTAGAAATTTCCCTTCTCAACGTGTTTTCCTTGTAAAAGTCGACGTCGTTTTCTTCAAATAAGGATTGTAGCTGGGTATCGGCCAGTAAGAACCAGCCTTCTATAATACATTTCTTATCCTGGTTAAAAAAATACTTTGTTTCAGCACGTTGTCCAAGTATAAGAGATAACGCACCAAGCATGATTGATTTACCAGCGCCAGTTTCACCAGTGATGATGTTTAAACCTTTGTCGAGTTCCAGATCAACACTGTCTATCAAAGCGTAGTTACGGATGGAAAGTTTTTGTAGCATATATGATGTTGCTAAATTATGAAAACTTAGCGATGAACTCCACAAAAAAAGGCAGAAGATTATCTCCTGCCTTTCGATTGCATTGTGTATGTTGTTCTTAATGAGTTGTGCTATCTGTTGGGGATTGGTTTTTCTTTTTGATGGCTTCAACATCAGCATCAAATTTCTTTTTTAATTCTTTATACTCAGCAGAATTTTGAAGCGCTTTTGCTTTTTCAACTTCTTTCTCTATGCTTTTTTTAAATTCTGGCGAGTTGAATCGTTGCTCGATCTCTTTGGCTTGCTTTTCAATTTGCACTTGTTGTTGTTTCCATTTTGCAGAATTAAAATACTTTTCAATCTTCATTGCCTGTTTTTCCAGGTCTTTAGCTTGTAGCTCCATTGCTTTAGCCTCGAAATTTTTACTGAAGCCCTCGGCCATTTTTTTAACATCTGCTTGCCATTTTGGAGATTTTAAGAATGCAAGGCTTTGGTTAATCGTCGAGTCTATGTTAAATTGAAAATTATTAACAAGGGCAAGGGTATCCTTACATTTGTGGTCAATACCATTTCCTTTAATACATATGGTTTTAACCTTAAGCTTTTTCTTTGGTGTGTCGATGTTTATTTTCAGTAGACCCGATTTAGCCCTAGGTGCTGTAGTTGTAGTGCTTAAATTGTGATCTGTCCGATTTGTAACAACCAATTCGACAGACTTAGGTTTAAGTTTGGGTGCTGCTGTTTTTGCCGGACTGATCCATGCCAATGAAAGTATCGTAACTACGGCCAGCATAGTTGCAAAAAGCTGTTGCTTTGCATTCCTGTAATTTGTTTTCATATCAGTAATTCTTTTTATGCGTTGATATAAGTGTTGTTGTTTACCCGATGCCGCCATGGAAAGGGTAGGGGTAGATTTATCTTTAAGGATCTCCAGCTTTAAAAGCGCATGCGCATAGGTTAATGGAGTTCCAGTTAGTTGAAGGACGCGGTCGTCACAAGCATGTTCGCGTTCTATATTGATGAATTTGCCACTTAACCATATAAAAGGGTTAAAGAATAGAATCGTTTCTATGGCTGTTTTTATCAGGTTTAAGAGGTAATCATTTCTTCTAATGTGCGAAAGTTCATGGATGAGGATGGCTTCAACTTGCTTAATGTCGAGTTGAGCGACAAGGGCGATTGGGAAAAGAACAACGGGTTTAAAATAACCGACTACCAGAGGCATATTTACATGTTCGGACAAATAGAAACCAATTTGGCGACGTAGGTTTAGCTTCAAAACTAATTCTTCAAAAGCGTTTTGCCAAGCTAGAGGCACTACTTCCTTGCCAGATTGCTTTAGTAATCGCACTTTTCTGTAACCAACAGAAAGGATGATCAGCTGCAAAAGCAAACCAATTGTATAAGCGCCTACCAGGAAAGGAAAAAATTGCTCAGTACGGTTACCAATAGTTTCAGAGAAACCTGATAAATACGGATTGTTGATGAGCTGATGACCAATATCCGCTACTGGAGTTGATTTTGCAGTACTGGGCCATTTAAAGGAGTAGAAAAATGTGATGACAAAGCTTGTAAACATTATACACATGGCCCCATAGGCGAGGTTGTGTTTTAATTTTGCGGTTACGCGAGGTAAAATCGCAACCAGCAGCAACAATAGTCCGTAAATAATTGCCGCTTGCCATAAGGAGTGAAAAATACTCCATCCTGTCGCTTTGATCAGGTTGTTTACAATTGCTTCCATTTTTTTATTGATTACTTAGTCCATCTAAATACTTTTTTATTGAATCAATCTCCTCCTTGCTTGCGGTATGGTTACCCAGCGCTTGCATCACCATGCGCGCTGCCGAACCATTAAAAACATTGTCTATCATTTTATCAACCAGGTGCTGCTGGGTTTTTTCCTGGTTCACTAAGGCCCGGTAGATATGAGTTTTAGAAGAAGCATCTCGAGCAACTAACCCTTTCTCCAGCATAATCTGCATCAGTTTAAGTGTAGTCGTATAGCCGGCATCCTTATTCTTCTCTAAAATCTCGTGTACATCCCTAACCGTGCAGTTACCCTTTTCCCACAGAATTTGTAAGATTTCGAGTTCGCTTTCTGTAGGTTTAAGGTTGTTTATCGCTGCCATAATCTTTATCTACGAATTGTTTCGTAATCAAATATACGAATCTGTTCGTAGATTAAAAATAATTTAACATATTTTTTTAATATGTTGTAATTAAGGACTTAGCGAGTGGTTTTTAAGGCTTCGTATTTGTTGATGTTGGCAGGATCAATTTCAGAAAGCAGATTGTATGCTTGGATTTTATCCTGCGGATTGGTAGCCGAAAGGATATTTACCAGTTCATCAGCTTTGGTAGCCAAATACATGTTAGGGAATATAGAACCTAGCTTTTGCTTATCCATTTTTTTTAGGCCGACCAATAGAGTAATGATTCTTTTAGCTCCAGTAATGGGATCTTCCTGCATTAGGTCCAGGCCATTCAGATGGTAATCGTATATAAACTGTCTCAGTTCCTCAAAACCTTTGTTCTGCAGGTTCTCATTTAACCAATACCTATTTTTTAAACCGTCAAAAGCTTTCCAGCCTTTGTTTCCAGATACCTGAGCGACATTTAAAATATTCTGAGCTTTATTGTAAAAATAGGTGCCTCCCAATCTATTAAAGCTGTCTTTATCAAGACCAATAATGGTATAAGCATAAAAACTAAGTAGGGAGCTTAAATTGGAAATAAAGTTCTGATCAGAGAAATCTAAAGATTGTCCTTCATTGAAATTGAAATCGTAATCTTTGTCACTGATGTTGAGCAAAGTGCTGTTGTATGCAGTATTGTAAACTGGTCTGCTCGATTGAATCTGTGCCTCTGCTTTATACCCAGAACCCCCGTCCCAGGCCGTTATTGTGATTACAAAATTACACTCAATGCGCTCAATAGGCGTATAAGTTTCATTAGTCCATTTATTGTTGTTTAAAAACTCCCTGATGATATTTTGAAGGATTTCTAAATTTCTTTTATTGATGTTCGGAACAGTAGGGGCCAGTATCTGTACCCTGGCATTTAACTCCTGTGCAAAGCTGTATGTGTTGCAGAAAAAAAGGATTAAGAAAATAAAGGAGTAGCGTTTTTTCATGCTTTGGCCAGTTTTAATATTTCGTTACAGATGTCGATTGCGACTTCTGTCTTCGATTTCATTTCAAAAACGGTTTTTTCAGCAGCCTTATTAAATATAGTTATTTTATTGGTGTCCATTTTAAAGCCAGCACCTTTATCATTCAGCGAATTGAGTACAATAAGGTCCAGGTTTTTCTTAGCCAACTTTCCTTTTGCATATTCTTCTTCATTTTCAGTTTCCAAGGCAAAGCCAACCAATATTTGTCCGCCCTTTTTTAACTGTCCAAGTATAGCCAGAATATCTTCAGTCTTTTTTAACTCCAGACTAAATTCAGTACTTGTTTTTTTGATCTTCTGATCAGCCTTCTGTACAGGTGTGTAATCTGCAACAGCGGCACTCATTACTGTGATCTCAACAGCGCTAAACTCAGCTTTACAAGCGTGTAGCATATCAGCAGCGCTGATTACATCAATGCGTTTCAATGGGTAAATACTTTTTTCGGCAGTAGGGCCGGTAATCAGTGTTACATCAGCGCCCAAACTGGCAAACCTATCTGCAATAGCAAAACCCATTTTACCGGAAGAGTGATTTCCAATAAAACGGACAGGATCAATAGCTTCATACGTTGGACCGGCAGTAACCATTACTTTCTTTCCCAACAGAGGGAGCGAAGCGCTTACCACATCTGCCAGAAAAGTAACAATTTCCTCTGGTTCGGCCATTCTGCCTTCCCCATATAAACCACTTGCCAGCTCACCAATACCCGGTTTAATTACCTGGTTTCCATAGGATAGTAGCCTATCAATATTGCTTTGTGTGCTTTCGTGTTTCCACATATCCAGATCCATTGCCGGGGCAACAAATACAGGGCATTTCGCTGATAGGTAGACGGCTGTTAGCAGATTGTCGCAAAGCCCTCCAGCCATTTTGGCTAAAGTATTGGCGCTAGCAGGGGCGATAACCATAAAATCTGCCCAAAGGCCTAATTCAATATGGTTGCTCCAAACACCGGTTTCTTCTTCGAAATATTGTGTGTAAACAGGATTCTTACTGAGGGTGGCCAGGGTAAGGGGAGTGATGAAATTTCCCGCATCTGCCGTAAGAATTACTTTGACGTTTGCGCCAGCCTTTACTAGTAGTCTTACCAGTATAGCCGATTTATAAGCTGCAATGCTGCCGCAAACGCCAAGAATTATTTTTTTATTATTTAGCATGGTTTTAATGAATGCATTGATGCAAATAACCCCTATGCGTAATGTTATTGTTGCTCTTTAGCAGGATTTCTGTAATAGATCTTATCGTTCAAGAACTCATCAATAGCGATTAAGCTAGGCTTAGGTAAACGCTCATAGTACTTGCTGATTTCGATCTGCTCTCTGTTTTCAAAAATCTCTTCCAGGTTATCGTTAGAAGAAGCAAACTCAGCTAATTTGCCGTGAAGCTCTTCTTTCATGTTGTTAGAAATTTGATTAGCCCTTTTAGAAATAATAACTAAAGACTCATAAATATTATGTGTTTTCTGATCCAGGTCATTAACATTTCTGGTAACCGTAGTATTTGGTACAGTGGGTTTATTAGTGTTCATATTATTTGATGGGGGTTTTTGTAGTAATACTGTCTCTCTTAGCATCCTTTTCAAGTAATGCTTTATATTTTTTTTGATCTTTTTCTACTTCAGCAAGAAAAACTTTTGCTTTGTCTATACCGTTTTGACTAGCTTTCTTTAAAGCATTGGCTTCTGGTAATAGTTTGCTTTGTGGATGAGCTTCAATAAATTCATCTGCATAGCCTATAGCTTCATTAAAACGATCTTCCTGACGAATTTCATAGCTATTTCTTGCATACTCATATTGTGATTTGATAATCAGCAAATCCATTTCTTCTGCATATTTAATATCAGGGAAATCAATCTGAGCATTTTTTAATGCTATAACTGCCGATTGGTAGTTCACCGCATTAGCACCGGCACCACCAAGGTCGTAATATAACTTTGCATTGGTATAGGCTTTATCCTCTAGTTTTGCACGTAACAAACCAATGTATTTGGCTGCATCAATAGCACGTTCGCTTTTAGGGTAAAAGTTGATGAATAGTTGTAAGGCATCAATTGCTTTGTAAGTATTCTCTTGATCCAGACTAGGTGCTGGTGAATCCAAGTAATAGCAATAAGCACTCATATACCTGCATTCCTCAGCATATTTACTGGTAGGGTAGGTATCTGCAAATGATTTAAACTGATATCTTGCAGTAGTGTAATCCTTTAGTTTATATAATGTTAGGGCATAGTGATAGTTCAGCTCTTCAGCTTCAGCTCTACCCCTGTACTTCTGAGAAAGGTCTTCAAACAAGATCAACGCTTTTGCGTAATTTTTCTTGTTATACAGTCGCATGGCCTCCTGATATTTTTTGGCTACGTCATTACTCAATCTGATTTTTTCAAACTGGCTTTTGCAGCCCGAAATTGTCAGGGCTATAATGGTGAAACTTAATAGTAGTACGTGTTTAATTTTAAACATTCTGCAAAGATAAGGTAATAATACGATAACGTCAATTAAAAATAATAGGACGCTAAGCTATGTAAAGGCATTGAAGGTAGCAAGGCGTTAACATAATTTAACAAATAACCATTCTCTTCTGCGGCTGCATTACTTCGCAGAAGAAGCGAAGAACGCTGAGGCCGCTTCTGAGAAGGTAATTTGTTTGGTCAAGCAGAGGCATGGCGTAAGTTGTTTAAATGTAAACCGGGCTACCTTTTTACAGATAGCCCGGTTTTATAGGGATAGTAATATCAACTTAGAATTTATATGCTATTGTAGTCATGAATTGTCTTGGAGGAATAGGGTTTACACTATAGTTCTCGTGGACGTAGTAATTCAATTCGTTGGTAAGGTTTGATAGTTTACCAAGGATACTGATCTTTTTGTAGCTATAACCGGCAGATAAATCAAATGTGGTAAAACCTTTTACCGGGATAATACCTGATGAAGTACCTGATTTATTTGTGTTTCTACCACCATTGCGGTCGCCAGTATAAAAAGCAGATGCACCAAGTTTTAAGCCTTTCACTGGACCGGTATTAAAAGTATAGAATAGACTTCCGTTTGCAGTATTCTTAGTCGTTCCTACTAAGCGTTCTCCTTCAAGAATACCCTTGGTCACCAAATATTTTTTAGGATCTTTAGGGTCTATAACTTCAACATCACTAGTTTTAGTGTAGCGCATATAATTGTAGCTATATCCGACGATGAAATTTAAGCCTTCAACAATAGTTCCTGAAATGTCAATCTCAATACCATCACTTGCCGTTTTTCCTGTGAATTCCTTCAAGTTGGTATCACTGTTACGGTCCCCTTGAAGGTTTAATTCTGCTGTCTGTGCAAATCTGTTGTTAACAATTTTATACCAGGTAACATTAGCAGATAGTTTTCCATCAAGGAAATCATTTTTAATACCAGCTTCAAACTGATCAATAATAGACGGTTTCATTGGGGCATTTGTAGTCACATCTATACCCGCATTTGAGGTAAAGTTGCTGGCGTAACTTGCATAAATAGAAGTTGCTTTAAATGGCTCATAAACGACACCTACTTTAGGCGAAAAGGCTTTATCTGTTTTATCTGGGGTTGTACCTTTTACAGTTTTGTTGATTGTCACTGAGTCAATGGTTGTTGACGGTGTTTTTTGGTATGTCCAACGGATACCTGCTAAAACTTTAAACTTCTCACTAACGGTTACCATATCCTGAACAAAGCCGCCCACACGATAAATCGGAGCTTTTGTATTGGCCAATAAATTTGTCTCCGGGGCATTAAAGTTACTAGGGATATTGAATGAAGATAGATCAAGCAGATTTACAGTATCATAGTATTTTGCCTTTTCTGGAGCAAGTGTGGTCAATTTATTCGGATTGCTGAAACCACCAGTTTTTGTTCTCGATTGATCAGCATCTGCACCAACCAATAGTGTATGTGCCAAAGAACCTGTTTTAAATGTTCCAGTTAAGTTGACTTGCTGGTTGAAGGTGAGTTCGTTTATTTTAGATCTGGTAAGTGCACGATTCCAAATACCATCTGCTTTTACAAAAGGACGTTCGCTAGAGAAATAGTTCCTATCATAAGATTGCAGGGATGCAGAAACATTCAATTTCCAGTCGTTGTTAAACTTGTGATTTAAAACAGCCTGTGCAGTAGTGGTATTGGTTTTGTTATAAGCCCAATCGGTATTTAAAAATACATTTCTACCAAGTGGTGATATTTTATTGTCGACAGTACCGATACCAAAATCTGGACTGAAGTCACTTTTTAAGTAATCACCTTGGATGAGTAAATCTGTTTTGTCGCTAATTTGATAGAGTAAAGAAGGATTAACATAAATCCTTTCAGATTTTACTTTATCTCTAAAGCTACCCGCTTTTTCATAAGTTCCAATTACGCGAACAGCAATGTTTTTAGATACAGGACCGTATAAATCTAGTGTTGGTTTATAGAAGTCGTAACTTCCTATACGCATAGAGAACTCTCCTCCATACTCAAACTTAGGTTTTTTGGTTACCATGTTTACCACAGCACCACCACTAACGCCACCATAAAGTAAAGCCGAACTACCTTTAAGTACCTCTACTGATTCTAATGTACTGGCTTCTGGCATACCACCGATGGTAGTTCTAGCCCCATTTTTAAGTACGTTGTTAGCACCAAGG
The DNA here is from genome assembly GCF_005144565.1 of Pedobacter hiemivivus. Lineage (NCBI taxonomy): Bacteria > Pseudomonadati > Bacteroidota > Sphingobacteriia > Sphingobacteriales > Sphingobacteriaceae > Pedobacter > Pedobacter hiemivivus. Next base: position 34,785 of record NZ_SWDX01000017.1, on the reverse strand, counting down.
CTATAGCCACGAGCATAAAAGTTTTCGCCAACAGTTCCACGGTTAGCACCCAACGAAACACCATTTACATTCTTTATAACATCAGCTAAGCGATTTGCTTGCTGGTCTTGAATGACTTGAGTACCTATGATTTGAACCGATTGAGGTAAGTCTCTAGGAGCAATAGCTATTTTACCAAGACTAATAGGTTTTTGATTAGGAGTTTGATAACCACCAATCTCCACCTCGTCAAGCTGTCCAGAGTTTTCTGAAAGTATAAACTCAACATATGCTGTTTGTCCCTCAATTACCGTTACTTTTTGAGTTTGAACTTTCAAACCTACAGAAGAGATTTTTAAAGTATATTCTCCACTTTTTAAGTTGTTGAATTTGAATTTTCCTTCCTCGTTAGATAAAGTTTGTCTATTTTTTTCAACTATTTGTATGGTTACAAGGCTAGCTGGCTTGCTGTCATTTGCCCTAACCTTTCCCTTAATACCACCTCTTATCGGGGCAGACGCAAGTTGCGAAGGACCCTCCTGAGCAAAAGCAGGCAGGTTTAATGAAAATAGAATACTGAGAATAAAGATAGAGTAGATGTTTTTCATATACTTATTTAGATTAATTCTAACGGCGGCAAATGTAAGAGCTGAAACTTAAATCGCCAAATTTATTTAGAATAATTTTAAATAGATATGAATAGTGGGGACAAGCGATGGACAAATGCTTTCCATCTGGAAAACGATTGCACACATTTAATCGGGCATATCTTTTTTTTATTAACACATAGTATTTAATCTTGTTGTAACACCAATTATAATCTGGTATGTGTTAAGTTTGTATTATGCTTGAAAAAATGAGGCTGTATGGTATTATTTCACTGCTGTTTTTAACAGTAGAGGTTACCGCACAGATCAAATGTAAGATTGAGCATTATTCAACTGAAGACGGTTTATCCCACGATGGGGTAATGAATATTCTTAAAGATCGCGACGGTTTTATGTGGTTCGGCACTTGGGATGGTATCAACCGCTTTGATGGACATAATTTTGTAACCTATAAAACTCGTCCTGGCGATAGTTCCAGCTTAAAAATCAATAGAGTTGACAATATCATAGAAGACAAGCAAGGCTATTTATGGCTTGAAGTATATGATAATCAAGTTTACCGCTTTGATAAACAGAGTAAAAAGTTTTTGGCGATATCAAGCCTCTTGGAAGAAAAGAAAATCAAGAACATCTTGTTTACTGGAATTGAATTGGGAGGGAAGGATTTTGTATGGCTAACCACCTTAGACCAAGGGGTATTTGCAGTGAAAAATACTACATCCGGTAATCCTGAAATTATCAGATATGGACTTGGCCAGAAAGCAGGTTTTCAGTTGCCTTCAAATAAGGTTAATTTTTTACAGGCGGATAAACAGGATAATATATGGATAGGTACAGAGTCTGGGCTTTCCTGTTTGCTACCCGATTCGTCTGGGCAATATAAAAATAAGAGCTTGGATGCCGGTTTTGCAAAGAGGATGGCTTATACCTGCATGGTTGAAGAGGGACAGTATGTATGGTTTGGGACAAACGACGGATATTTAATTCGTTATGATAAATCCTCCCGTCAGTTTTTAAAGACAAAAATAGCAGTTAACAGGTTAAATGCATTATTGTTGAGTAAAAACCATCAGACCATATATGCTACAGGGGGGGGGGACGTGATCTCGATAAATATTTCAGATTTGAAAAGCGTTACTGCATCCATGCCTGGGATAGGGCCAATGTTGTCCATGTATGAAGATAAGACTGGCTTATTGTGGATCGAACCTGAAAAGCATGGACTGATCAAGTATAATCCCAGTACGCGTACTTTTAAGTACTTCTTTCAGGAGAATGATGCTAATTTTTACAATACTGCAAAGGAGTATAAAGTTTTTGAAGACCATAATGACCGGGTTTGGATGAGTATGAAAGGTGGTGGCTTTGGATATTATAATCCTATTGCCGATACTGTGGAATATTTTTACAATAAACCCGGTTCGGCCGATCATCAATTCTCAAACATTGTGATCTGGAGTTATCTTGATGAAGCGGGAGTTTTGTGGCTCAGTACGAGAGACAGAGGCATAGAGAAGATTATTTTCCAGGTAAATGATTTTAAGCATGGCTTGCTTGTTAAGAAGACACTTAATAAATCTGATAATGAGATCCGGGGAATATTTAGCGATAAAAATCGACGTTTATGGATTTCTTCAAAATCCGGTAACCTATATGTTTATGACAAGGGGAAAAAAGTAGAAGATATTTTTGTTAATAAGCCGCCCCGAAGTATTGGCTTGGTTTATAATATGATGCAGGACCGAACCGGTACAATATGGCTGGGAACGAAAGGAAATGGTTTATACAGGGCTGTACCAACCGATAAAAATGGATCAAGGTACATACTTACACATTACAAGGCGGATAAAAATGACATCAACAGCTTAAGCAGTGACCTTATTTATTCTATCCTGGAAGACAACAAAGGTAGGATATGGGTGGCTACCTATCAGTACGGGATTAATTTGCTCGTACCTGATGGAGATAAAGTCAAGTTTGTAAATATCCATAATTCTTTTAAAAATTATCCTGTAGGTTCCTGGAAAGCGAGACATGTGCAACAACACGTAAATGGTGACATATGGGTGGCGACGACTAAGGGCCTGGTCATATTTGATCCTGATAAAGGAAAGCCAGACAACTATACTTTTAAGAGTTATGGTAAAATTCCCGGTGACAAAAGTAGTCTGGGTAATAATGATGCGCAGTACATCTACAGAGACAGTAAGGATCGCATGTGGATCGCAACTTCTGGAGGAGGCTTAAACAAATTCCTAGGGGCCTCTGATCAACGATTAAAGTTTAAGGTATATACCATAGAAGACGGCTTACCCAGTGATTACATTTTAAGTATTATTGAAGACAAAACGCACAATTTATGGATGGGAACGGAAAATGGCATCTCCAAGCTGAATCCTGAACAGGAACGCTTCAGAAATTACGATTCTTATGACGGGCTACCGAAAACAGGCCTGTCGGAAGCTTCAAGTTTAATGCTTCCTAATGGAGACCTGCTTTTTGGCTGTATAAATGGCTACATTACTTTCAACCCTGCGGCAATTGTCGATCAGAAAATCAAAGCAAAAATAGCTTTTACTAATTTTCAGATTAACAACAAAGATGTCATTCCTGGCGAGGCTGGTTCTCCATTGAATGTTGATATCAACGATGCAAGGAATATAGAGCTTAAATACGACGAAAATATTATCAGTGTCGATTTTACTGTGCTCGATTATCGCTCCAGCAATAAGCAGGTGTATGCCTATCGTTTAAAAGGATTCGACGCCGAATGGCATCATGTAAACGATCAGCGAAAGGCTACCTATACGAATTTACCTCCGGGTAAGTACATTTTTGAGGTGAAGAGTCTGAACTCGGACCTATATGATAGTTTGCCGTTAAAAACACTATCCATAAATATTGCCCCACCACCATGGCGTACGGTATGGGCATATATATTATATGTTATCTTATTAGGTGTTTTTATCGAGATAGCCCGTAGGATTGTATTTACTATGATCAGGCTTCGTAATAGAATTACAGTTGAGCAACGTTTGACAGAGCTCAAACTCAGTTTTTTTACGAATATTTCTCATGAACTACGGACGCCCCTGACACTGATTGTAAATCCTATTGAAGAAATAGCACGGCAGGAGAATCTATCCCCTAAAGGACAGGAATATATCAATGTGGTACGTAGAAATGCCAATCGCATGGTTAGGTTTATCAATCAGCTATTAGACTTCAGGAAAGCCCAAAGTGGAAAGATGAATCTTAAGGTAACCCATGTAGATGTATTGGCGCTGGTGGAGGACATTGCACAGCACTTTTCTGAAATTGCAAATGAAAAACACATAGAACTCTCCATCTCCGCAAATGTTGAGGAACTTTATGCCTGGATAGATGCGGAAAAGGTAGATATTGTGATTTACAATTTGTTGTCAAACGCTTTTAAATTTACAGCAGATCACAAAATAATCAGTATTGTAATCGATAAAAAAGATGATTTTTTTACGATTAGTGTCATTGATCAGGGGATTGGTGTTCCAAACGATAAGTTGAACGATATATTTGAACTCTATTACGAGGTAGAGAAGGCGCCTGGAAATAACCTCGAAGGCACAGGCATCGGTCTGGCGCTTTGCAAGGAAATCGTTAAGCTACATCATGGTGAAATTGAGGCCCGAAATAATGTGGATGAGGGCTTGGCGGTTATTCTTAAACTACCATCTGGGAAACATCATTTTAAAGATGGAGAAAGTATTGTTATAGACAGTTCACCAGTACAAAAACATGTTTTCCCGAAGCCTACAGAAGTCATTACGAATGTTGAGATCAGTTCATCTCCCAGAGAGAAGGAGGATTTGCCTTTAGTATTGCTGGTGGATGATAACAATGAGCTGCGGAAATTCCTGGCAGATCAGTTAAAGGAGTTTTACAGGGTTGTTGAAGCCAGAGACGGAAAAGAAGGGCTCGAAGTAGCCTTTAAATTAGTGCCAGACCTGATTATGAGCGATGTGATGATGCCCGAAATGGACGGCATACAGTTGCTGGATAAATTGAAGAGCAATGTTGCTACAAGTCATATTCCCGTGGTGCTACTCACTGCAAAATCATCTGTTGAAAATCAGATTGAAGGTTTAAAGTACGGTGCTGATTACTACATCACTAAGCCTTTTCAGACTAATTTTATTCTTGCGTCGATAGATAACTTGTTGAAGCAACGTAAAAAAGTATTTGAGTCTTTATTGGCCAGTAAGAAAACCATAGACCTTAATCCAGGGGAGATCGTTATCACGTCAAAAGATGAAATCTTCCTGAAAGAGATCATTGACATTGTTGAAAATGGAATGGTAGATGTGGAATTTAATATTGACACTGTAGCCGAATCAATAGGAATGGGACGGACTACTTTTTATAAGAAATTTAAGAGCCTGACCAATCTTGCTCCTGTAGAATTTGTTCGCGAGATGCGCTTAAAAAGAGCGAAACAGTTTCTGGACGCCAATGGACAGAATATTTCTGAGATCGCCTATGCGGTTGGTTTTAACAGTGCCAAATATTTCAGTACTTGCTTCAAAGAAGAATATGGTGTATCTCCATCCGAATATTTAAAATCTAACGGCTTAAAATCCTGATCAAACAGATAAAATGTACTTTCGACGCTATGTTGATAGTTTTTGGATGTATTTCGTCAAAAATTAGACCTCAGAAATTCACCTATTAGGTAAGTTTGTTTAAACGAATAACCAAATATTAAACCATTCGAGCTTACTACAGGAACGGCATCACTCATTTAAATGAGAAAATAGTCTTCACGCATCTTCGTCTGAAATTAAGTTTATCATACGAAGATCCTACCTGCATGAACGATAGTTTATTTGGTTAAGAACAAGAAACTAAATATAAACTATGAATAAATTACTACTTCCATTTTTTATGCTGTTACTTATATGTAGTACAGCGTGGGCGCAAACCCGGAAAATTACGGGTAAAGTTTCTGATGACAAGGGAGCTATGGTCGGTGTGAGCATTAAGCTAAAGGGAGCGACTACTGCAAGCACCACAAATTCCGACGGGAAATTTACGGTTAATATCCCGGCAACGGGTAATGCGGTTCTGGTTTTTAGCTACATTGGCTATATCACCAAGGAAGTTACCGTAGGAACCCGTTCAGAGATAAACGTTACCCTTGAGGATGATCAGCAAGGGCTAAATGAAGTTGTAGTGATCGGTTACGGTACAGTAGCGAGAAAAGATCTGGCGGGAGCTGTAGGATCACTAAAAGGGAGTGAAATTGCTAAGACGCCGGTAGCAAATATTGCCGAGGCCTTAACAGGTAGAATTCCAGGTGTACAGGTTACCACTTTAGACGGTGCTCCCGGAGCTGACATCATCATCCGTGTGAGAGGCGGAGGCTCGATTACTCAGGATAATGCGCCTTTATACATTGTAGATGGATTTATCGTAGATAACATTAACAATATTGCTCCTACGGATATCGAAAGTGTAGATGTGTTGAAAGATGCGTCGTCAACTGCAATTTATGGTGCCAGAGGTGCAAATGGTGTTGTAATCGTTACCACGAAATCGCCAAAAGCAGGAAAAACTGCTATCTCCTATAATGGTTACGGTCAAGGTAAAATTTTACCGAGAAAACTTGAAGTACTTTCACCTTATGATTTTGCCCTCGTACAGTATGAATATGGGATGTTAAGGGGGCAGACTTCAAGTGAGTTTAAAAATTTTACCAGATACTTTGGTGTCTACGATGATCTGGAATTATATAAATACCAAAAACCAACAGACTGGCAGGAAGAGCTTTTTGGTCGTGTTGTAAAGTCACAGCAACATAATATAAGTTTAACAGGAGGTACTGATAAAACCAAACTTAGTTTTAATACAACTTACAATAAAGATGAGGGGTTGATGCTCAACTCTGAACAGCAACGTTTTTACCTTAATTTTAAATTGAACCACCAGATTTCTAATAAGCTAAAGCTAGATCTGGCAGCTAGATATTCTAATAATGTAGTAGACGGTGCCGGAACTTCAGGTACATCAAGTATCAGGATCGGAGATGGAATTCAAACCCGACCAGTAAACGGATTGGCAGATCAGATTGTAATTGATCCTGATGATGTTGCTGAAGGGAATGATGATTTTGATAATTTTCTAAGATCTACCATCAAACCTACCGACCTTGTTCAACAGGATTACAGAAAAAGAACAAATAATGATTTAAGTCTCAACGCTGCCTTAGGCTGGGATGTTACGAAAAAGCTTACTTTAAGAACAGAGCTTTCAGTTACTAAGCGCAATAGTTTAAGTAAGCGCTATTGGGGGCCATTAACAGGAGAATCCCGCAATGTGGGCTTAAACAAGCCATTGGCTGAGCTGTCAAGTGGCGTTAGCAATACCTATAGATGGGTTAATACTGCAAATTATAAAGTTTTAAAATCGAAGCAACATAATCTGGGGGTATTGCTGGGGCAGGAACTAAATACCACTTTTGGAAATACCCTTTTTAATCGTGTAAAATATTTTGAAGATAGTTTAACACCTGAAATGATCTTTGCAAATATGGCCTTGGGTACATCTGAAAGAGTCGAAACCAGGGAAGAAAGAGGCGAAGACCTGATGTCTTTCTTTGGACGCGTAAATTATACTTTTCTGGATAAGTATATCCTGTACCTTACTTTACGGGCAGACGGATCCAGTAAATTTGGACCTGCAAATACTTGGGGATATTTCCCGGCGGCTTCTTTTGCCTGGAGGGTATCCGATGAAGCATTCATGAAAGACATCAAGGTGGTTTCAGATTTGAAACTTAGAGTGAGTTATGGAGAAGCTGGAAATAATCGTATTGCTAATGATTCCTGGAGATTCTTATTTGGGCCAAGTCAGAACAGAACTTATGGTGCTGGTGATATCAATCAAACCTATTATGCAGTAATCAATAAGCAATTGCCCAATCCTAATCTGAAATGGGAAACAACAATCTCAAGGAACATAGGATTAGATTTTGGATTGTTTCAAAATAAAGTGACAGGAACATTAGATATTTACCAAAACACGACCAAGGATTTGATTGTTGACAATGAGATTCCTCCTCAAACAGGTTTTCCAAGTCAATTGATCAATATTGGACAGACTTCCAATAAAGGAATTGAACTTGCTTTGAATGCCAATCTGATTACCAAAAAAGACTTTACGCTTAGTGCTTCTTTTAACATTGGCAGAAATCTGCCAAAAATTGATAAACTGGATGGTAATAACCAAAGGATTTTACAATCCAATTGGGCCGGTACTGATTTAAAAGCACAGGATGATTATCTGCTTCAGGTTGGAAAAACGGTTGGTTTAATGTATGGATATGTAAGTGATGGATTTTATACGATTGATGATTTCTCATCTTATAATGCCACTTCCAGAACTTATGTACTTAAACCAGGTGTAGCAAATTCAAATACCCTTTTGGGTGGTATCATTGGCATAAGGCCGGGTACTATGAAGTTGAAAGATCTGGATGGAGATGGATTTGTAACTGCTGATAAAGACAGGAAAATAATCGGAAGTGCTATTCCAAGTCATAGTGGAGGTTTTGGTCTAAACGCTACTTATAAATCCTTTGATATTTCAACTTTTTTTAATTGGGTATATGGCAATCAGATTTATAATACAGGAAGAATTCAGTTCAATATGTTGTATAGGACTACCTTCGGTAACATGTTGAACACGATGAATTACGAAGACCGTTTCAAATACATCAATAGTGAAGGGCAGTTGGTTACAGAATTAACAGATTTAGCGGAGTTAAATAAAAATGCTAAAATCTGGTCGCCATTCTCAAGTGGAACTGCTTCTCCGGTGTTTAGTGATGATGCTGTGGAGGACGGGTCTTTCTTCAGGATGACATATGTAACGCTTGGATATACACTGCCAAAAAAACTGACTTCAAAGGTGGGCATATCTTCTTTGAGATTTTACGCTACTGCTTACAATGTGTTTCTGTTAACGAGCTATACGGGATATGATCCTGAAGTATCTACAACAAGAAGCGGTTCTTATGCTGCTTTAACTCCTGGTGTAGATTATTCTGCATACCCTAAAAGCCGTACTTATACATTCGGTGTCAATTTAAATTTTTAATCGAATAAAGAAATTATAACATGAAAAGTATAAAAATATTTGGTCTGTTGATGCTGGGAATTGCAATCCTGTCTTCATGTAAAAAATTTTTGGAAACAGATACGCCATCAAATTTCACGCAGGAAGTGATCTTTGGAACTGAAGCTGATGCCACGAAATCTGTGTTTAGTATTTATGCGCTATTTAACCAGGATGCTTTTACGTCGAGGTTATCTAACACGTTCATTGGAAATACGGATATTGAAATAGGAGGAGTAGGAGCAGCTCCCGACAATTCCAGAAGAGATATCTGGTCATTGGAAGCTACAGATGCCAATGGTGATATCAGAACCGTCTGGAACAATGCATATACAGCAATAAACCGGGCTAACCTTTGCGTTGAAGGGCTGGAGCAATCAAAAATTGCTGAAAATCCAGAAATGAAACAATTATTAGGTGAATCTAAAGCCTTAAGGGCGTTATGGTATTATTGGTTGATTAATTACTGGGGAGATGTGCCTTTTAATTTGAAGCCAACTAGGGGTGGTGATAATTTTTATCAGCCAAGGGTTGGTAGAGATACCATTCTAACTACACTTATCAATGACTTGATCAGTATAGAGCCATTAATGAAACCGGCAAGTCAAGTTACTTATGGTGTAGAACGTATCAATAGGGAATTTGTGATGGGACTTATTTCAAGGCTGGCATTGTGCCGGGGGGGGTATTGGCTCTATCCAGATATGACTTCTAAAAGAAAAAGTGATTATAAAGAGTATTACAAAATAGCTCGTGATTATAGCCTTAAATTGATGACGACTTTTGACAGATCATTGACACCTCGTTTTCAGGACATCTTTGACAATCAAAGTAAGTGGAAGGTAGTGAGTAATGAGGATATTCTATTTGAGGTTGCATTTGCACCAGGCTTCGGCGATGTAGCATGGAATATCGGACGTACAGTAGATGCAGGTACGCATCCTTATGGTTCTGGTAGCAGTTATGTAGGGTTGAGTCCAGCATTATATTATGCATATGACACATTAGACACCAGATTAGAATCTTTAGCGATATTTAAATACAATTCCGATCTGGTACAAATTCCTCTAGGTGCCAATGGTGTGAGCACGGGTAAATGGTCAAGGCTATTAATGCCTACCGCATCGGGCTCGGCCTCTGCCAAAGGGACTGGTATCAACTGGCCGATTATGCGTTATACAGATGTTTTGTTGATGTTTGCAGAAAGTGAAAATGAATTGAATGAAGCACCTACTGCAGCAGGTAAAGCTGCGTTAAGAAGAGTAAGAGCGCGGGCCTTTCCTAAAGATGCAACTACCGTTCAGACTAAGGTCGACAACTATATCAATACAGTTAGTGCGAGTAAAGAAACTTTTTTCGAAGCAATTGTTGATGAGCGTGCTTTTGAATTTGCTGGGGAATGTATCCGTCGCTATGACCTGATTAGATGGAATAACTACGGTAAAAAGATTGTAGAAGCGAAACGTATCCTGGCTCAAATGGGTGAGAATACCTATTATAATATCGGAACGTATGCCAACTTACCAGGAACTGTATACTATAAAAATACAGCAGATAAAAAAGTTATTTTTTATGGCGGAACGTTTAGAAGAACACCAGAAATCCCACCAATAAAAGATGTGCCAAGTAAAGGAAGTAATCCTGATGGCTGGACAGCTGTAGGTTGGTTGAGTGTACTTTATAACAAAACTTTAACACGTCCGGCAGACTATGTGCTCAATTCATGGAGAGGTTATAAGGATGAGACTGGTTTAACACCGGTAAGGTATATCCTTCCTCTACATAGTGCAACTATTTCAAGTAGTATGGGTACTTTAACGAATGATGGTTATGGTTACGGAAATTAAAAATATTCAGATCATGAAAAATATGTTCAAGAATTATATATTAATTGCCGTATCAGTGGCAATTGTTAGCGGGCTAATATCCTGTAAAAAAAGTGAGGATTTGGGAAAAGTGCCAAGACTCTTCAGGCCTGTTATCAAGGGGGCTCTTCTTGCACCATCAAATTACATAGAAGGATCTTGGCAAAAGATGAGCGAAGCAAAGGGATACATCGCGCAAATTAGTCGCGATACCTTCAGAACCATTGACAAATCGGTTAATTTAGATTCGAACAACGTTGTGTTTGAGGAACTCCTTTGGGAGCAATTATATCAGATACAAATTATTGCTGTTGCCCCAGATCCCTCAAAAAATTCGAAACCCTCCTTTTTAGGGGAAATTAAAACACCAAGATTTCCAACTATTTTGGCTTTGCCTAGCTTATCGGATGTTACGGAGAGTGCCGTAAAACTTAGATGGACAAATAGCGGAGACGCGGTTACCAGTGTAAAGGTTCTTTTGGCTAGTAACAGTTCAGAACTGAAGCAGATCAATCTGACTGCCCAAAACATCAGTAATCAGTTTCTCGATATTACCGGTCTTGAACCATCTACAGCTTATATTGTTTATTTGTATAGCGGTACCAAAGTGAGGGGCTGGAATAACTATACAACTAAAGCTCCTTTGACTGGTATTATTATCGATTTAAGGGCAATCGACCTTAGCGTAAAGACCCAAATCCTGACAGATACCATACCCGATATACCAAGTGGAAGTACGATTATATTGAGGCGTGGGTCCACTTATAATGTGCCCGCAGCTATTGCATTGAACAAATCGATCAAGCTAGTTAGTGGTTCAGACCTGAGCATCACCTCAAATGCTGCGGTTACCATAGCAGGATCCTTTTTTAGCTTTACAGCCGGAAGCAATATCGATTACCTGGATTTTGAGAATGTCAATATCAAAGGATTGGTAGGTGGTTACGCCTTAAATGTCAATACAGCTTGTAATATTGGCCGGATAAGTTTTGAAGGTTGCTATTTAGATACTTTCCGCGGCTTGGTTAGAATGCAAACTGCAACAAACAGCATTACTAATCTGTCGATTAACAACTGTATTGTTAGCAACGTATTGGATTATGGCTTGCTTAACGTAAACGCAGCAATTAATAAAGTAGACAACCTTAGCTTAACCAATAGTACAGTTTATGCTTGCGAAAAACTATTTACCAGCAAACAAAATACGATAAGTGTATCTATAAACGATAATACGTTTCATCAGACTCCATTGTCGGGCAGTTATTACCTGGATTATAACGGTTTTACCATCTCTGGAATCACGTCTGTAAAAAATAATATTTTTAGTATTGGAAAAGGTACTGGTTCACCCCCGGTAACTACTGTAAACGGCAAACGTGGCACAATGAACTTGAGCACATCCAATAATTATTCCACCTCAGATTTTGGTTGGGCCACTGCTACAACTGCTTTTACAGATGTAACTGCGCATATCAGACCTTCGGCAGATCTTTTTACTGATCCCAGTACAGGTAATTTTATGATTAAAGATGCTGGCTTTGCAGGAAAAAGCACTGCTGGAGATCCACGTTGGAGACTTAAATAAAATAACAGTCCATCCTTAACTGTACGGAAAAAAATAAGCTTTCCGTACAGTTTCTTTATTACTCAAATAAAAACGTCAGCTCTCTATCTATTTAATCTGTCCGGCGGAACTATTGATTTGTGGGCAGTCTAGGTCTAATCATTAACAGACGGACAGGCAAAGAATATGCCCTAGAAAAGATTTTATGAACATGGAAGTTATTTCAAAAAGATTGTTACTAAGCTCGGTAATGCTGCTCATTATTTTCAGCTTTACGAACTGCGAAAAAAAGAAAAAGGCAGACCTGATACCTTCGAAAGAGGAAGATAAAGGTACATTAGAACCAAAGCCCATCACAGAAACTGCATACGCGTTTCCGGGAGCAGAAGGTTTTGGACGTAACGCAACAGGTGGGAGGGGAGGTAAAATAATTAAAGTAACGAACCTTAACGATGCTGGTGCCGGAAGTTTGAGGGCTGCGGTTGAAGCTACTGGTCCGAGAATAGTGGTATTCGATATTTCTGGTACCATAGCCTTAAAAAGCAGATTGGTGATTAAAAACAAAGACATTACTATAGCAGGACAAACGGCTCCGGGTGATGGTATTTGTCTGAGGAACTATGAAGTCAATGTAGGTGCAGATAATGTTATTGTCCGTTACATGCGTTTTAGGATGGGCGATACCGAGCAACAGGAGGGAGATGCCTTTGGTGGGCGATTTCAGAAAAATATTATTGTAGACCATTGTTCTATGAGTTGGTCTACCGATGAATGTGTGTCTTTTTATGCCAATGAGAACTTTACACTGCAATGGTGTTTAATTACCGAAAGTTTAAGAAACTCTGTGCACGGAAAGGGAGCACATGGTTATGGAGGCGTATGGGGAGGGAAATATGCTTCTTTCCATCACAATTTGATGGCTAATCACGACAGTCGTAATCCAAGGTTTGGGGAGGAGGCAGGAAAAGCTTTCGCCTTGACGGATCTGGTGGATATGAGAAACAATGTTTTCTATAACTGGGGACCAACTAATAACGCGTATGGTGGTGAAGGAATGAATGTCAATGTCATCAATAACTATTATAAACCCGGACCAGCAACAACCAAGAAAGAGCGCATTATCTCTATCGACAAAAATAAAATAGCTGGTACCGAGGTTTACAACATCTGGGGTAAATTCTATATCACTGGCAATTATGTAAATGAAGGCATCCAGGTTACGAACGATAACTGGACTTACGGCGTGTACAATCAATTTCATAGTAGTTATGGAACGATATCGGATGCAGACAGGCTTGCAATGAAGTTAAATATACCCTTGGCCATTGATAATAATGTAACTACTCATACAGCATTGCAGGCGTATGATAAAGTAATGGACTATGCGGGTGCTGTATTAAAAAGAGATCCGATTGATACACGTACGGTTTTACACACGCGCAATAAAACTTTCTATAAAACAGGCTCCAATGGCAGTGCTAACGGAATCATTGATACACAGACCGATGTTGATGGCTGGCCTGTACTGCAAAGCTTACCGGCACAATTAGATACAGATGCAGATGGCATGCCAGATGATTGGGAAAAATCCAAAGGTCTTGATCCTAAGGTAGCAAATGCTGGTGGACGTAATCTGAGTACTGCTTATGACAATATAGAAGTTTACATCAACAGTATTGTTGCTTCAATTACTGAAAATCAAGCTAAAGCCCAATAATATTAAATCCCAGGGAAACCTGATGAAGTAGACACTAATACACAAATACCAACAGATGAAATTATACTATTTAAGATTTTTTCTAACCACAGTTTCGCTAAGCGTATATTCGTTATGCCTGATCGCGCAAACAAACGATTATTCCTGGGATAAGCTCCCTGAAATAAAACAGCCGTCTTTTAGACCGGATACTTTTAATATTGTTCGGTTTGGGGCAATAAGTAACGGGAATACACTAAATACGAAGAGTATTAATGATGCTATCATTACATGCAACAGAAAAGGTGGCGGAGTGGTATTGATCCCTGCCGGTTATTGGCTTACGGGGCCGGTCGAATTGAAGAGTAATGTAAACTTGCATCTGGAGAAAAATGCGTTACTCCAGTTTACGGCTGATTTTAACCAATATAAAATTATAGAAGGTAACTATGAGGGTAAGCCCTCTGCAAGAAACCAATCGCCGATTATGGGTACAAACCTAGAAAATATAGCAATTACTGGGTTTGGGACAATAGATGGAAATGGTGATGCCTGGCGAATGGTAGGAAAAAATGCCTTAACCGAAGCCGAATGGAACAAAAAAAAGCTGTCGGGAGGATTGGTAAGTGAAGATGGGAAAACCTGGTTCCCTAGCGAAAAAACCAAGAAAGCACACCTCGAAAAAAGCTCGGTTTTATTAGGTCCCGCAAAGAAGCTATCAGATTTTGAAGACATCAAAGATTTTTTACGGCCGAACCTGGTTGTGCTGACAAACTGCAGTAAAGTTCTTTTGGAAGGCCTAACCTTTCAGAATTCACCAGCGTGGAACCTGCATCCACTAATGTGCAATAACCTGACGATAAGAAATATTAAGGTGAAAAATCCGGATTATGCACAGAATGGTGATGGCGTAGATATTGAGTCCTGTAAAAATGTACTGGTTGAAGGATCTGTATTTGATGTTGGGGATGATGCGATTTGCATTAAATCTGGTAAAGATGAGGAAGGCAGAAAAAGAAATATGCCAACGGAAAATGTGATCATTAGGAATAACCTCGTTTACGCAGGGCATGGAGGGTTTGTAGTAGGAAGTGAAATGTCAGGCGGAGCGAGAAATATATTTGTTTCTGATTGTTCATTTATGGGAACAGACAAGGGAATTAGATTTAAAACAACCAGAGGCCGTGGTGGGATTGTAGAGAAGATCTACATCAGGAATCTCAACATGTTCAATATTGTTGACGAGGCCATATTCTTTGATATGTACTACTGGACTAAACCCCCTGAAGCTAATGAGAAACAGGAAGCTCCAAAAGTTAGCATAGAGACACCACAGTTTAAGGATATTTTTATAGAAAATATCATTTGCAACGGTGCCAATAAAGGCATTTTTATCAGAGGGCTCCCCGAAATGGCGGTTAAGCATATCTATATGAAAAATTTATTTCTTAATGCCAATAATGCAATAGAAATAACAGATGCGGATCATATTGAAATAAAAAATTCGGTATTGTTAACAAAGGGGAAAGATCCGCTCGTATACATTGAGAGTAGTAAAAATATCAATTTAGACGGGGTTAAATTTAATCCGGAGGCAGAGGTTTTATTTGATATCAATGGTGTGTCAGCATCAAATATCCGGATGAAAAATGCTGATCTAAAGAACGATGCCATTAAGGCCTCATTTAATCACGGAGCTCAGGAAAAATCATTTAAAAAGTGATGAAATTTAATAACAACGTGATGAAGATAATTAAATCAGTATTTAAAATATATTTCAAATCCCTTGTATGTTTAGTGGCAGGTACAATACTCGTTGCTGGTGCCTTACCGGCATTTTCACAGCAATGGTTAAAACTGGAATACAATAAACCCGCAACAAACTGGAATGAAGCGCTGCCCCTTGGTAACGGACGCCTGGGCGTGATGATATTCGGTAATCCGGAAAAGGAACAATTACAGCTGAATGAGGAAACGGTATGGGCGGGGGAACCCGGTAATAATGTTCCTGAAAATGTAACTCACAAAATTGATGAGATAAGGCAGCTGTTGTTTTCTGGTAAAAATAATGAAGCCCAGGATCTGTCTAATTTAACCTTTCCGCGGCAGGTGCCAAAGCACCTTAATTATGGTATGCCATATCAAACTGTAGGTGATGTATGGCTCAGTTTTCCCGGTCACGCTAATTATTCCGACTATAAAAGGGAACTGGACATCGAAAATGCAACTTCGACTGCAACCTATAAAGTGAATGGTGTGACGTTTACCCGTACTGTCTTTTCTTCTTTTACAGATAATGTGATCATCATGAAGATCAGCGCCGATAGAAAAAAGAGTATAAATACACGCATTGGTGTGTCCAGTATACATAAAGACCATAAAATTGCAACCACTGAAAAGCAGCTCCTGCTGCAGGGAACAAGCGGAAGCGTAGATAATAAAACAGGCAAAATAAAGTTTGCGGGTCGGATTGAACCTGTGCTAAAAGGTGGTAGCCTGGAAATATCTGGTGGAGAACTTCAAATAAAAGATGCAGATGAGGTGACCTTATACATTTCAATCAGCACAAATTTCAAAAACTATAAAGATCTATCAGAAGATGAATTAAAGAAATCGGGCGCAATTTTAGCTAAAGCAAAAAAAGTAAGCTATAGCAAGGCTATTGAAACACATGTAAAAAAATATCAGAAATATTTTAACCGTGTAACACTCGAATTGGGTGCATCAGCCCAGTCTAAAAAGAATACGGACGTACGTATTATGGAATTTGCGAAGAACAGTGATCCCCAGCTGGTCGCATTGTACTTCCAGTTTGGCCGTTATCTGCTCATCTCCTGCTCACAACCCGGTGGTCAGCCTGCAAATCTACAGGGGATATGGAATGATAAAAACTCACCGCCATGGGATAGTAAATATACGGTCAATATCAATACGGAAATGAATTACTGGCCTGCGGAAATTACAAACCTTACAGAGATGCACCAACCTTTGTTTGCAATGCTTAAAGATCTTGCAGAAACGGGAAAGGAAAGTGCTAAGGGCATGTACAATGCCCGGGGATGGAATATGCACCATAATACAGATCTATGGAGAATTACAGGAATTGTGGACGGTGGATTTTATGGGACATGGCCTATGGGAGGAGCCTGGCTGACACAGCATTTATGGCAGCATTTTATGTTTACCGGAGACCGGAAGTTTTTGAAGGAATATTATCCAGTACTTAAGGGAGCTGCATTATTTTATCTGGATGCACTAAAAGAGGAACCCACTCATAAATGGCTGGTAATGGCGCCGTCTATGTCGCCCGAAAATACTTACGAAAAAGGAGTGGGCATTTCAGCCGGTACTACTATGGATAACCAGTTAATTGCTGATGTTTTTAATAATATCATTGATGCCGCAAAGATTTTAAATGTTGACCAGTCATTTACCGATTCTGTTTCATGGGCACTAAAAAAGATGCCGCCTATGCAGATAGGGCAGCATAATCAGTTGCAGGAATGGCTCGGGGATATGGATAAAACCGGGGATAAACATCGGCATATTTCACATTTGTATGGTTTATATCCCTCGGGGCAGATCTCCCCCTTCAGAACTCCGGAATTATTGGAAGCTGCGAAAAATTCACTGATCTACAGAGGGGATAAGTCTACAGGCTGGTCTATGGGTTGGAAAGTGAACTGGTGGGCGAGGTTGCTGGATGGAAATCAGGCTTATAAACTAATTTCGGATCAGCTTAGTCCTGCACCGTTAGCGCAAAAAGGACAATCAGGAGGAACCTATCCTAATTTGTTGGATGCACATCCTCCGTTTCAGATAGATGGAAATTTTGGCTGTACCGCAGGAATAGCCGAAATGCTTTTGCAAAGTTATGATGGTAATATCTTCATACTTCCGGCATTACCTGAAGCATTTAAAGAAGGAAAGGTGAGTGGACTTAAAGCACGTGGAGGATTCGAACTGGCGATGGAATGGAAAGCCGGGAAATTGGAAAAGCTAACCTTGAAATCTGAACTTGGCGGGAACTGCAGACTAAGGGTTCGGCAAAATATAACCTTAAACGGGAGTACATTATTAACAAAGGCTAAAGGTGAAAACAGCAATGCTTTTTATCAGGTGAATGGGATTAAAGCGCCTTTAATTTCTGAAAAAGCAAGACTCAAAGGCATGCCGGTTCCCGAAACAGAATTGTATGATTTTGATACGAAGGCGGGAAAGACTTATGTGTTTACCGTAGATTGAATATCATCTGACATTAATCTTAAAATATGAGAACTGTACTGACTTTACTTTTTTTGTGGACTTATTCTGTCAGCGCACAGGGATTTATCCCGCTTTGGCCGGAAGGTAAAATGCCAAATACGAAAGGGATGAAGTTGAAAGACAGCGTTGCGAATGAACGTATTTACCAGGTTGGCACACCAGGAATGTATTCATTTTTTCCTTCCGTTCAGGAGAACAAGGGAACTGCGGTAATTATCTGTCCTGGCGGTGGATATGAGCGTTTGGCTTATATAATCAGCGGAACGCAACTGGCAAAATGGTTTAACACGATGGGGATTTCTGCTTTTGTGCTGAACTATCGGCTTCCTAACAGCCCGGATTTAATAGAACGGGAAAAAGGAGCATTACAAGATGTACAACGTGCAATTAAATTAATCCGTAACAATGCCCCAAAATGGAGGATAAAGATGGATAAAATCGGAATCCAGGGTTCATCTGCCGGTGGGCATCTGGCTAGTATGGCAGGGACATTTAGTGCTGATATTTCCTCAATTGGTGATACGCTGGATAAGGTTTCTGCACGTCCTGATTTTATGATCCTGGTTTCGCCAGTTATTGATATGGGCAAATATGCGCATAAAGGAAGTCTGAAAAATTTATTGGGCCAAAACCCATCTGCGACTCAGATTGCTAAATATTCTACACAGCTACAGGTAACAACAACCAGTGCTCCATGTTTTATTGCTGATGCATTTAATGATAAATCTGTAGATCCGCATAATAGCCTGCTTTTTTACCAGGCATTATTGGAACACAAGGTGGTAAGTAGTCTGCATGTTTTTCCGCAAGGTGGCCATGCTATTGCGCTCCGGAACAATCCGGGCTCAGCCGAAATGTGGACTGAACTCTGTGAGCGCTGGATGATGGAGATGGGATTTATATGAGGAAGTATGTTATTATATTCGGTAACGATTGCATAAATATAATCTTAACCCCTCATTGAAAAGCAATTCCAAGTTTGTATGATTGTTTAACCAAATAGAATTATAAAAATGAAACGGTTTAATAAGTTAAGTACTATAGCTTTTTTGGGTATGATCATCCTCATGTCCTCCAATATACCTGCTAAGAAGATCAAGGTTTACCTGGTAGGTGATTCCACAATGTCAATAAAACAAACCTCCAAATATCCGGAAACGGGATGGGGAATGCCATTTGCTATTTTTTTTGACGAATCGGTAATTGTAGACAACAGGGCACAGAACGGTCGCAGTACGAAGTCATTTATGGCCGAAGGCAGATGGAAATCGGTGACAGATAGTTTAAAAGCCGGTGATTACGTTTTTATACAGTTCGGTCATAACGATGAGGTAAAAACGAAAAAGACTTATACAACAGAAGAAGAGTTTGAAACTAACCTGGGCAAATATGTAAGTGAAAGCCTGAAGGCCGGAGCATTTCCAGTATTAATTACACCCGTTGCCCGCAGAAGTTTTGACGCAGAAGGTAAGGTGCTGCCAACCCACAAGGTTTATTCGGAGATTGTGAGAACAGTCTCCCGTGAAATGAATGTTCCTTTAATAGATCTGGACAAAGAGAGTATGGCTTTATTGCAGAAAATGGGGTCTGAGAACTCGAAATTGTTGTTCAACAAGCTTGAGCCGGGCCAGCACCCTAATTATCCAGCGGGCGTAGATGACAATACTCACTTTAATGAATACGGTGCACGCAGAATGGCCGAACTGGTACTGTCGGAATTAAAAAAAATGAATTTAGAACTTGCCAATCGGATTGTAAAGCATTAATGTTTTAAAATATCCTGTCTGATTAAAATTAGGGTTATGGTAAAAGTAATATATAGATATGAATAAAAATATAACACGTTTAGTTTTCATCAGCTGTTTGTTAGCCGGAGCAATTGGGGTAAATGCCCAGTCTGTTCCTGCCGGAGTAAAGTATATTTCAAAAGTATGGGTAGCTGATCAGGGCAACGGTACTTATAAGAATCCAATTTTGGATGCCGATTATTCTGATCCGGATGCAATAAGGGTGGGTGATGATTTTTATCTTGTGGCCTCTAGTTTTGATGCGGTACCTGGATTGCCAATCCTTCATTCTAAAGATTTGGTGAATTGGAAGATCATTGGCCACGTTTTTAACCGTCAGGCTCCTTTTGATCATTTTGCTAAAACCCAACATGGTAATGGTGTATGGGCTCCAGCTATACGTTACCGCAACAATGAGTTTTATATTTATTATCCAGATCCTGATTTTGGGATTTATGTAACTAAGGCCAAGAATCCTGCAGGCCCATGGTCTAAGCCCGAACTGATCGAACCTGGTAAGGGTTTAATCGATCCTTGTCCGATTTGGGATGATAATGGTAAAGTTTATCTAGCTTATGCCTATGCGGGTAGCCGTGCGGGAATAAAGAGCGTGATTGCGGTGAAGCAATTAAACACTGAAGGTACAAGAACGCTAGATGCGGGGGTAATTGTATATGATGGACACGAAACTGATCCGACCATTGAAGGACCGAAGTTTTATAAGCGCAATGGCTATTACTACATTTTTGCTCCAGCAGGCGGTGTATCAACAGGATGGCAATTGGTTTTGCGTTCTAAAAATATATATGGTCCATATGAACGTAAAGTCGTGATGGATCAGGGTAAAAGTACTGTGAATGGCCCACATCAGGGCGCTTGGGTAAATACCCAAACTGGTGAAGACTGGTTTTTGCATTTTCAGGATAAAGACACTTATGGAAGGGTCGTACATTTGCAACCCATGAAATGGGTAAATGACTGGCCAGTTATTGGTGTTGATAAAGACGGTGATGGAACTGGAGAGCCGGTAATGAATTATAAAAAGCCGAACGTAGGTAATGTTTATCCTATAGAGACTCCTGCAGAAAGTGATGAATTTAACTCTTTAGCAATGGGATTACAATGGCAGTGGCAAGCCAATCCTAAGGCAACCTGGTCATTCCTGAATGCTGAAAAAGGTACATTAAGGTTGTATTCGGATCAAGTACCTGACAGTGCAAGGAATTATTGGGATGTACCTAATATTTTACTGCAGAAATTTCCAACAGAAGAATTTAAAGCAACTACAAAGCTTACGTTTTCACCCAATACAAAGATTGAAAGTGAAAAGGCAGGATTGATCATTATGGGACAGAGTTATGCTAATCTTTCTATTAAAAGTAAAAAGGATGGCAATTATCTGATTTATTCTGTTGGTAAAAATGCACACAAAGGTGGTAAAGAAGTAGAAACAACATTAAGCAAACTGACTGGGGCTACACTTTACTTGCGTGTAACTGTAGTTAAAGGTGGGAAGTGTAAATTCAGCTATAGCTTAGATGGGCAGAAATTTGAAGATACCGGGAACGAGTTTGTGGCAACGCCGGGGCAATGGATAGGTGCAAAAGTAGGCCTTTTCTGTACCAGAGATGTTAAAATTAATGATTCAGGGTACGCTGATTTCGATTGGTTCAGAATAGAACCAGTCAACTAAAAACATATAATAGAGATGAAATATTTATTAAAAACTTCGTCATTAATTGTACTATCCCTTGTATGCTGGGTAACTCAACTCTTGGCACAGTCAGCGGTTTTTCCAAAAGAGATTACTGTAGCCCAGGATGGAAGTGGTAATTATCAAACGATACAGGAAGCTGTAAATTCAGTACGTGATTTAGGAGGGAAGAGCGTAAAGATTTTTATTAAAAAAGGAATCTATAAGGAGAAGCTGGTTATTCCAACCTGGAAGACAAATATCTCGTTGATTGGAGAGGATAAAGAAAATACCATCATCACCAATAACGATTTCTCTGGAAAGGTGTACCCGCAAGGTAAAGATGCTTTTGGTAAAGACAAGTTTACTACTTATACGTCCTATAGCGTATTGGTGCAGGGAAATGATTTGAGTATGGAAAATCTGACCATAGCCAATACTGCTGGTGCAGTAGGACAGGCTGTAGCATTGCATGTAGAGGGCGATCGCTTTGTTGCTAAAAATTGTAAACTATTGGGCTTTCAGGATACCCTGTATGCTGCAACAGAGAAAAGTCGTCAGTTTTACCAGGATTGCTACATAGAAGGTACTACAGATTTTATTTTTGGTGAAGCAACAGTAGTTTTTCAAAACTGTACGATCAATAGCCTGAGTAATTCTTATGTAACTGCTGCGGCCACCAGAGTGAATCAGAAATTTGGCTTTGTGCTTTTTAACTGCACACTTAAGGCGGCAGAAAAAGTAACAAAAGTATACTTGGGCAGACCATGGCGGCCTTACGCAAAAACGGTTTTTATAACCTGTGAGTTAGGTAGTCACATTGTACCTGAAGGTTGGAATCCCTGGAAAGGTGATGCGATGTTTCCTGATAAAGAGAAAACAGCCTATTATGCTGAATTTGGGAGTAAAGGCTCAGGTGCAACTGTAAAA
Organism: Pedobacter hiemivivus; assembly: GCF_005144565.1. Taxonomy (NCBI): domain Bacteria; kingdom Pseudomonadati; phylum Bacteroidota; class Sphingobacteriia; order Sphingobacteriales; family Sphingobacteriaceae; genus Pedobacter; species Pedobacter hiemivivus. Next base: position 12,246 of record NZ_SWDX01000017.1, on the reverse strand, counting down.
GCCCGAGTAGCTTGGTCACACCAGTTAAATGCTAAAGAAGTAAGAAACTACACTCTTAAAAATATCCTTGGTGCTGCGGACAATTGGAATCCATTGTCGGAAATTTAAAATCATTATTAACTGAAAAAATAAACAATGAAATCGTATAAAAATATAGCAAAGATAGTGTTGACTGGTACGGCCTGTCTGTTTTTTACAGAGGTTAATGCTCAGGATTTACAGGCGGATAATATGCTATTGTTCCAACGTGGGAATGGGGGCTGGTCTAAACAGTTCAAGGGCAAAGCCTTTAAATATGATGTCGAGTTTTCTGAAAGCCAAAAATCTGAAATAGCTGAAGAAGCTGCGAGAGATGACGCCAATATAGATAATGGTTCTACTGCAAAGGAGATCAGATATCTGGTTAAGGCTTATAAAAAAGATAACAATCCTAAGTACCTGGCTGCTGCGGAGAATGGCATTCGCTATCTGTTAAAGGCTCAATATCAAAATGGGGGATGGCCACAATATTACCCGGATAAGCATCTTTATAGAGCCCATATCACTTATAACGACAATGCGATGATCAACGCATTGAATATACTGCAAGATGTAGTGCGAAAGCAAAGCGATTTTGATGTAGTTAGCCAAAAGTTAATTGAGCCTAGTGCTAATGCCATAAAGAAGGGTATTGATTGTATCTTGAAAACACAGATAAAAGTAAGTGGTAAGCTTACCGCCTGGTGTCAGCAATATGATGAACGGACATTGGAACCCGCAAAGGCCAGAGCTTATGAATTGCCCTCTATAAGTGGTTCTGAAAGTGATGAAATTGTTGAGTTTCTAATGAGCCAGCCAAATCCTTCAAAGGAAATCAAGGATGCCGTAAACGCAGCTGTAGAATGGTTTCGGACCGTGAAAATCTCGGGCTATAAAGTGATTGATGTGCCGGCTCCAGGTACAGAACTGGGAAAAGATAGACAAGTGGTAGCCGATTCTACGTCCACTATATGGGCAAGATATTATGAGATCGGAACCAATAGACCATTCTTTTGTGACCGTGATGGTATTGTAAAGTATTCTATCGAGGATATCGGTTATGAGCGACGTAATGGGTACGCCTGGTATGGGAATTGGCCAAGAAAAGTGTTGGACAAGGACTATCCTGAGTGGTTAAAGAGAAATGGGAAATAAGTAATAGAGATTTTGTTTTAATGGTTTTTTAATTAAGTACAATCATGGGTTTTATGACAAATGCTAAGTACAAGCTGAAGGGCTTACTGGCAACAATTTTTGCAATGCTGGTGTTGGATGCAAGCGCACAACAACCGGCAACAATTTGGAAAACTACCGCAGAGCCATTGGCGGAAATGGCGCGGATCAGAAAAATGATCAACGCACCGGTTTTTCCTGCTAAGGATTTTTTGATTACTAACTATGGTGCTAAAGGGGATGGGAAAACGTTGAATACCGAAGCCTTTAAGAAAGCTATTGCTGATTGCGCTAAAAATGGTGGCGGTAGGGTAGTTGTCCCTTTTGGTAATTTTTTAACAGGTGCAATTCATTTAAAAAGTAATGTAAACCTGCATCTGGCGGATAGTGCAAAAATTACTTTTAGTGTAAATCCTAAAGACTATCCAATTGTGTTTGGCAGATGGGAAGGTATGGAGTTGATGAATTACTCTGCATTGATTTATGCTTATGGTCAGAAAAATATTGCCATTACAGGTAAAGGAATATTAGACGGCAATGCAACCTATAAAGATTGGTATGCATGGAATGTGGGTAAACCATCAAAACAAGTTAAAGCAAGAGATCTACTGCATGAGTTAAATCATAAACAAACTAATCCTAAAACTCGGGTATTTGGTGAAGGTGACTTTTTACGGCCTAATTTCATCCAGCTTTATAGCTGTAACAACATTCTGATCGCTGATGTAAAGATGATCAATTCGCCAATGTGGAATGTAAACCCGGTATTGTGTGAAAATGTAACTATGGAAAACCTAAGGATCATTGCACATGGTTCCAATACGGACGGTATTGATCCGGAATCTTGTAAAAATGTGTTGATCAAAAACTGTTATTTTGATACAGGTGATGATTGTATCGCTATTAAATCAGGAAGAGATCAAGACGGTCGTAGAATCGGAAAACCGGCCGAAAATCATATTATAGAAAATTGTGAGATGAAAGATGGACATGGTGGCGTGGTAATTGGAAGTGAGATATCCGGCGGAGCCAGAAACATTTTTGCTATCAATTGCATCATGGACAGTCCAAATTTAGATCGTATTTTAAGATTAAAAACCAGCTCTAGCAGAGGTGGTATTATTGAAAATGTGTTTATGAAGGATATCAAAGTAGGCGCCTATCGTGATGCTGCGGTTACTTGTAATATGTTTTATGAGAAGCCTGGTAATTTTATGCCAGTGATTAGAAATATCTGGGTAGAGAATGTCGATGTAGAGAAAGGCGGTGATTATGCTATTTTCGTAAACGCTTATAAAGAGTCACCCGTTGAAAACCTAAGAATGATGAACTGCAACATTCGCGGTGTAAAAACGCCAATGAAGATCGATCACGTGAAGAATTTTAAATTAGAAAATGTAACGATCAACGGTAAGTTGGTTACAAAGTAAGGTTATTACTTGCGGGTAAATAATTCGGTATCGATTACCTTATCTTCAAAATCAGTTACCGGATATTTACTTTCTATAAGCTGCAGCAGCATTTCTGTTGCAGTTTCTCCCATTTTAAATGCCGGTTGTCGCACAGAGCTGATCGGGTACTCAAACAGGTTCAGCACATCAGAGTTGCTGAACCCTGCTAATGCAATTTGTTCAGGAACTTTAATGTTCAGTTTTTTCAATACTTCAAGGCAACCAATGGATAGGCGGTCGCCTGCTATAAAAATTGCATCAGGCTTATCCTTTAAATTGACCAGCTCTAAAACTGCTTTTTCGGTTTCTTCAGGGAACATACCTCCATGTGGACAATGCTTGATATAATCAGGATTTATTGGAATGTTATACTTATTCAGTGCAGCAGTATAGCCTCTTAAGCGCTCAATACTAATCGATAGATGATCAGAACTAGTGAGGTGGGCGATTTTCTTGTAGCCTGATTTAATCAGATGTGATGTAGCCTCAAAAGCGCCCTGTTCGTTATTTGCCGTAATCTTATGTGTATGAATATCATTAGGTACCCGATCAAAAAAGACCATAGGCATACCTCTTTCATGTAAATACTTTAAATGAGCGGTATCGGCAGTTTCGGCAGAAAGAGAGATCAGCAAGCCATCAATAGAACGGGATGCAAGGTGTTGAACGTTTATTTTTTCTCTGGCGTAAGACTCATGGGTTTGCGTAATGATGACATGATATCCTCTGTCGTATGCAATAGATTCAATACCATTGATCGCTTGAGAAAAATAATGATTGGCGACTTCACTCACTACCACACCAATCGATTTTGTTCTTCGTTCTTTTAAACTTAAAGCATTGGGATTGGGCTGGTAGTTTATCTTTTCAGCATAATCAAATACCAGCTTTTTTGTTTTCGCACTAATCTCATAAGTATCCCTTAAAGCCCTGGAAACAGTCGAGGTAGATAGTCCTAGGGCATTTGCGATATCTTTTAAGGTAGGTGGCTCGAACATAAAAACTAAATAAGATGCAATATAACGTTATTCTTATAATATCAGTTGGTGGTAGCAGTGATATCGGGAACGATTGCGCAAATTAAAGCGCCTGACTTAAACAATCTATTACAAAAACATTGTAATTTGTTGTATAAAGAACTAACCAAATCTACCGAGTCCAAAATGAAAAAATTACTTTTATGCTTTACCTGTCTAGTGTGTTTTTATACTGCTTTTGCCCAAAAATCCGACTTTGTGGTAGCAAAAGACGGCAGTGGAGATTTTACAACTGTACAAGAGGCTATAAATGCTGTTCCTGATTTTAGAAATTCAATCACCACCATATTCATTAAAAATGGTGTGTATAAAGAGAAACTCAATCTTTCTGCATCCAAGCGAAAAGTGAAGTTCCTAGGCGAAAGTCAGGATAAAACTGTGCTTACTTACGATGACTTTGCGCAAAAGAAAAATAGTTTCGGAGAAAATATAGGTACTTCCGGATCCTCGTCATTCTTCATTTACGCCGATGATTTTACTGCTGAAAATATCACCTTTGAGAATAGTGCCGGACCGGTTGGTCAGGCAGTTGCCCTTTGGATTGCCGGGGATAGGGCTCGCTTTATGAATTGTAGGATGCTTGGTTTTCAGGATACGCTCTACACTTACGGAAAAGGAAGTAGACAGTATTTTTATAAGTGCTTTATCAGCGGAACAGTTGATTTTATATTTGGTTCGGCCACTGCAATCTTTGATGAATGTGAAATCTTCTGCAAGAAACAAGGTTATGTTACTGCTGCTGCTACGCCCGACACCACTAAATATGGCTATGTATTTATGAATTGTAAAATCGGTGGCTCTGCACCAGATGGAACAGTGTATCTAGGGCGGCCATGGCGCCCTGCTGCAAAAACCGTTTTTTTAAACTGTGAACTAAGCCCCGTTATAAAACTTGAAGGTTGGCACAACTGGGGCAAAGAAAGTAATGAGCAAACAGCTTTCTATGCAGAATATAAAAACAAAGGAATAGGAGCGCAACCTGAAAAAAGAGTAACCTGGTCGTACCAGCTCAGCGATGAAGCAGCTAAGGACTATACCATCACACAAATATTCAGAGGGTGGGATCCTACTATCTAAACCTCGGTTTCTGCAATCTAAACCTTGGAATCCTGCTGCTTAAATTTGGCCCCTACTCAACAAACGAAGTTACTTCCACAAGTTTAGTTACAAAATTGGGTATGCCGAAGAGACCTTCTGAGCTTTGCTCCCTTTTTCTGGGAGCCTAAGATCGGGTAGTCTCAGAGGAATATCCCTATTTTGTCTTTGGCAACGATTGCGCAGTTATTTTCCCCTTTTTAGTTTCAATCTTATCTAAAACTGCGTAGACTTGTTTTATTGAGTGAAAATCAAATATAAATCTTATGTTTAAGTATGAAAAAGTAGTGTCTGTTATATTCGCAGTTCCTCTATTTGTCTTCTCGTTTAATGCCGTTGCGCAAAATACAAATGCTGCAAAAGGGTATTCTTTTGATAACCTGCCAGTAGTGGCTGCGACTTCTTTTAAAAAAGATACCATTAGCATCCTTAAATATGGCGCAAAAAATGATGGCCTTACCTTGAATACGAATAGCATCAATCAAGCGATATCAGATTGCAATAAGCGTGGTGGCGGCGTTGTCCTTATCCCGGAAGGCTTATGGATTACCGGACCGATAGAATTGAGAAGTAATGTAAACTTGCATTTAAAAAAGAATGCTTTGCTACAGTTTACGAAAGATTTTAATCAGTATCCTTTGGTGGAGGGCAGTTGGGAAGGCATACCTCAGATGCGTAATCAATCTCCAATATGGGCCATTGGTCAGCAAAATATTGCCATTACGGGATTTGGTATTATTGATGGAGCAGGAGATGCATGGCGGATGGTGAAAAAAGATAAGCTTACTGAAAGCCAATGGAAAGACTTGTTGGCATCTGGTGGAGTATTGAGTGAGAATAAGAAGATCTGGTATCCTTCAGAAAAGTCACTTAAAGGTTCTACAATGAAAGATCCTGGTATGATTGCCAAGGGAAAGAATGCTGCTTTTTATGCGGAAATTAAGGACTTTTTACGTCCCAACTTAATGGTGCTGACCAGCTGCAAACGTGTTTTGCTCGAGGGGGTAACTTTCCAAAATTCGCCTGCATGGAACCTTCATCCTTTAATGACAGAGGATTTAACCATCAGAAATGTGTATGCTAAAAATCCGTGGTATGCCCAAAATGGCGACGGACTAGATTTAGAGTCTTGTAAAAACGTACTCGTAGAAGGTAGTACATTTGACGTAGGTGATGATGGGATTTGCATCAAATCAGGTCGTGATGCTGCCGGACGCAAGCGTGGTATGCCGACAGAAAATGTAATCATTCGCAACAGCACAGTATACCATGCACATGGTGGTTTTGTAATTGGCAGTGAAATGTCTGGCGGAGCAAGAAATATCTTTATCTCAGATTGCACGTTTATCGGGACAGATATTGGCCTTCGTTTTAAAACAACCAGAGGTCGTGGGGGAGTGGTAGAAAACATTTATGCCAAGAATATCAACATGAAAGATATTGCTGGTGAGGCTATTCTTTTCGACATGTATTATGCTGCGGTTGATCCGGTACCATTGGCAGGCGAGACAAGAGAAACACCAAAAGTTAAGTTGCTACCGGTTACCGAAGAGACACCTGTGTTTAGGAAGTTTTACATCAGTAATGTAGTTTGTGATGGTGCCGAGAAAGCGGTGTTTGTTCGAGGCTTGCCGGAAATGAGTATCAGCGATATTTACATAGATAATTTGATTGCTAAAGCCAAGGCAGGAATTGACATACAGGAAGCAAAGAACATACATATTTCTAATGCCCATCTGGAGATCAAGAATGCATTGCCTTTGATCTATATCCAAAATGGGAAATCTATTGGATTGAAAAATATAAGTTATACCAATGCAGATTTATTGTTCAGGATAAATGGCGATAAAAATGCGGATATTATTTTGTCGGAAACCAATACGGCAAAGTCGAAGCTGAAAACTGAGTTTGGTCATGGTGCTGCTGCAAGCGTATTGCAAATAAAAAATAAATAAGATAGTAAAAGATTGTTACTACAGTTTTACGCAATCGTTATCGATAACGTTTGCGTAAATAATTACGCTGAAACAGCATTTCTAACTTATAATAATTACGTAGACTTGTTTTACGACCATATTAAAAACTGAATATGAACTTATCAAAAGATACGTTAAACGACATTAAAGCTGTCGGTTTAATCCTTCCAAAAGAAGAACTATTTAACCTTCCTGAAAAGGTATTGCAATTTGGAACAGGTGTCCTGTTGCGTGGATTGCCGGATTATTTTATAGATAAAGCCAATAGGAATGGCTTGTTTAACGGCAGAGTAGCAGTAGTTAAATCCACTAGCAAAGGCGGTACAAAAGAATTTGATACACAGAATAGTTTATATACAATATGCGTAAGAGGGATTGAAAACGGACAACCGGTTGAGGAAAATATCATTTCATCCGCTATCAGTCGCGTACTCACTGCAGATCAGGATTGGGATGCGATATTGGAAATTGCCAGTGCCCCAGAATTAAACATCATCGTATCCAATACCACCGAAGTGGGTATACAATTGGTAAAAGAAAGTATAGCTCAAAAACCACCGGTATCATTTCCGGCTAAACTATTAGCTGTTTTATATGCCAGATATAAAGCTTTAGGCTCGACGGCGGCAGCTGATCTTGCTGTAATTGCTACAGAATTGATCTCAGATAATGGAAAGAAGCTAGAAGCGATTGTACTTGAGCTTGCAACCTTTAACGAATTAGAAGAGGTGTTTAAGACGTGGTTAAGTACACATATTCGTTTTTGCAATTCGTTGGTAGACCGTATTGTTCCAGGTAAACCAGATGCTGCTGCACTAGCAAAACTAGAAGCAGCGCTTGGTTATACCGATGAACTGATCATTATGGCCGAGCCTTATCGCTTGTGGGCAATTGAAGGTGACGAGAAGGTTTCTGCTTTGTTAGGATTGGAAGGTGCAGATCAAGGGGTAATTGTTAGACCCGATATTGAGATCTTTAAAGAATTGAAAGTGCGTTTATTAAACGGATCACATACATTGACCTCAGGGATAGCCTACCTGTCGGGTATAGATACCGTAACTAAGGCAATGAACAATGAGGCTACCCGCAACTATGTAAAAGAGCTGATGATGCGGGAAATAGTAGGTGCTATACCCTATGATGTAGCCGAAGCAGAAGCTGTAGCGTTTGCAAATACAGTAATTGATCGTTTTGCAAATCCCAATATTGAGCACTTATGGATCAATATTACTTTTCAGTATACCATGAAAATGAAAATCAGGGTGCTGCCGGTATTGCTAAACTATTATAAAATAAACAATAAAGTACCGAGTCATATTGCCTTTGGTTTTGCCGCATTCCTTTTGTTTATGAAAGTAGCCAGAAAAGAAGGTAACCAGTATTTTGGAAGTTACGAAGGCAAAGAATACTTGATTACTGATGATGAAGCGTCATATTTCTATGAAGTAGCCCAACAAAGTGAGGCAGATTATGTAGATTTATTATTGGCCAACGCTGTGTTATGGGGAACTGATCTCTCTGCGCTTGATGGTTTTAATCGTACTGTAAAAGAGAATTATAACAATATATTGAAAAATGGTGTGGCCAATGCCTTGGCTAGTATTGATCAATCATTACAAGTATCAAAATAATGAAACAAAGAATATTAAAGGTTCACCCTAAGGATAATGTACTGGTTGCGCTTACGGATCTTGTGAAAGGGGAAGAGGTAATTTACGAAGGTCAATCTTATTTGCTGACCGACAATGTACCTGCAAAGCATAAGTTTACCACTACAGATATGGCGGTTGGTGATCAGTTGATCATGTATGGTGTTTTGGTAGGTAAAGCCCAAATAGATATTCCGGTAGGGTCTATTATAACTACTGGTAATATCAAACACGCTGCAACGGAGTTTAATACGATGGATGCGCACATCAACTGGGAGAAACCAGACATTACTGAATGGAAAGATAGGACCTTTAATGGCTTTCATCGTACAGATGGGCAGGTGGGGACGGCTAATTACTGGTTAGTGATACCCATGGTTTTTTGCGAAAACAGGAACCTCGAAGTGATACAGGAAGCATTGATGAACAATCTTGGCTATGGCAGAAATGAAAACTACCAGGTGCAAGCCAAAGAATTGATGTCCCTTTACGAAAAAGGAGCCAGCGTAAATGATATTTTAAATGCTGAGCTGACCTACTCGGAAAACGTTGCAAAGCAAAACCGCATGTTTCCAAATGTGGATGGTATTAAATTTTTAACACATACAGGTGGCTGTGGTGGTACTCGTCAGGATTCTGAAACCCTTTGTGGTTTGTTGGCCGGTTACATTACCCATCCAAATGTTGCCGGTGCAACGGTTTTAAGCTTAGGTTGTCAGAATGCACAGGTAAGCATTCTTAAAGAAGAAATAGAAAAAAGAAGTCGCAATTTTGACAAACCACTTTATATTCTAGATCAGCAAACGATAGGCAAAGAATCGGAATTGTTGGGACAGGCGATTAAACAAACTTTTGCAGGTCTGATACAAGCCAACGCCAACGAAAGAAAACCTGCTGCGTTAAGTAACCTTTGTATTGGTTTGGAATGTGGTGGTTCTGATGGTTTCTCTGGAATATCCGCAAACCCAGCAATTGGTTATGCCTCTGATTTACTGGTTGCACTTGGTGGATCAGTGATTCTTGCCGAGTTCCCGGAACTTTGCGGTGTAGAACAAAACCTGAGTGATCGTTGCGTAGATAAGGAGGATGCCGAGCGTTTTGAGCATCTGATGAAAACTTACAGCAAAAGAGCTACCGAAGCTGGTTCAGGTTTTGATATGAATCCTTCACCAGGTAATATTAAAGATGGTTTGATTACTGATGCTATTAAATCTGCCGGTGCAGCTAAAAAAGGAGGGACCTCTCCAGTTGTGGCTGTATTGGATTATCCAGAGAAAGTATCTAAACCGGGATTGAACTTATTGTGTACACCAGGCAATGATGTGGAGTCCACGACTGCCGAAGTCGGATCGGGAGCCAACGTGGTACTTTTTACCACGGGATTGGGAACGCCAACTGGTAATCCTATTGCTCCGGTGATTAAAATATCGAGCAATACCAAATTGTTTAACAAGATGAGTGACATCATTGATTTGGATACAGGATCTATTATTGATGGCGATGAAACCATTAAAGAGGCCGGTAGTCGAATTTTAGATTATGTAATTGGTGTAGCAAGTGGCACAACCACTGTAAGTGCAGTGCGCCATATTCAGGATGATTTTATTCCATGGAAAAGAGGTGTTTCCTTGTAAGGAAACCTGATATAAATAATTAACATATATATACTATATATAAATAGCGTTAGATGAAGAATTTTTTAGACGATAATTTTCTATTAGAAACTAAGACGGCCGAGATGCTGTATCATGATTATGCCAAGCAAATGCCGATAATTGATTATCATAATCATTTGATTCCTGAGCAGATTGCAAACGACATCAATTTTGAAAACATTACACAGGTTTGGTTGGCGGGCGACCATTATAAATGGCGTGCTATGCGGGCAAATGGTGTGGATGAATATTATATCACTGGGGGAGCAACCGACCTGGAGAAATTTAAAAAATGGGCAGAGACGGTTCCTTATACTTTAAGAAATCCATTATACCATTGGACACACCTGGAACTACAGCGTTACTTTGATATACATGAAGTATTGTCTGGCGATAATGCAGAACGTATATATAATGAGTGTACAGCTAAACTTCAACGTCCGGAGTATTCTGTTCAGAACTTACTTCGCAAAATGAAGGTGGAGACTTTATGTACTACTGATGATCCGCTTGATAGCTTGGAATTTCACCAGAAAATCAAGAATGATGGAGTAGATATAAAGGTATTCCCGGCCTTTAGACCAGATAAGGCTATGAATGCGGATGATGTAGCAGGATTAAATACTTATATCGATAAGCTTGCGGAATTGACAGGTGGGGAGATCAATGATTTGGATACTTATCTTTCAGCTTTGAAATCGCGTCATGATTATTTTGCTGCTAATGGCTGTACGGTTTCTGACCATGGTTTGGAGCAGATTTATGCAGAGGACTATACTTTAGCAGAGGTTAAATCTATCTTTACTAAGATTAGAGCTAATGCAGCATTAACTTTAGAGGAGGTGCTGAAGTTTAAATCGGCTTTGCTGTTTGAATTTGCCCTTTGGGATCATGAGAAGGGGTGGGTACAACAATATCACCTTGGTGCTTTAAGAAACAATAACAATAGGTTGCTAAGCCAGCTAGGGCCTGATACGGGCTTTGATTCAATAGGTGATTTTAGTCAGGGTAAACAGCTTTCTAAGTTTTTAAATAACCTTGATTCGCAAAACAGACTGGCTAAGACTATTTTGTATAACCTAAATCCTGCCGACAATGAATTGATGGCAACTATGATTGGAAATTATAACGACGGAACTGTTGCCGGAAAAGTGCAATGGGGATCGGGATGGTGGTTCCTGGATCAAAAGGATGGGATGATTAAACAGATCAATACATTGTCTAATATGGGACTATTGAGCCGTTTTGTAGGTATGCTTACCGATTCAAGGAGTTTCCTTTCTTATCCGCGCCATGAGTATTTCAGACGTATTTTATGTAATCTGTTTGGAGAGGACGTAGAGAAAGGTGAATTGCCGGACAATACGGAGTGGATTGGACAGTTAGTGCAAGATATCTGTTATAATAACGCTAAATCGTATTTCAACTTTTAATACTCAGTTTCAATTTTAGATAGGCCCTTATGGTAGAAGTATCGTAAGGGCTTTTTTGTGGGTTAAGGTTATAGACCTGGAAAAGTTTACTGTAGTACCCTTCGAGAGTCCTTCGGGCACGCGTTTACAGTCATAGGATTTTTAAAGGAATATCCAAGGGATTTACAACCACTATATGTACGGTCACGTTTGGCTCTAGCTATGCGCCATTTGATTGATAATCCTAGATTTACTATGCACCTGGTCTAATACGGGTTTCGCTATACAGTTGGTCTAATACGGTGATTTCATGATCCTTCTTTTTTAAATAGCTTTCAGTTTTTCTGGTTGTGTTGTAGGGAGTTATGGGTTTGACGGAGATAATAGTGTGTTTAAGTTTGCGGGGGCGTATAATTTTCCTACTTTTGCATCCCGCTTCGGAGGAAGGGTTTTGAGAAAAGGATAAGGATGAAGGTTGAATTGAAGGGTTAGAAAAAGAGATTGGTGTTTCTTTAAGGGTTGTTAAAAGGCTCGAAAATAAAAGAAATAAAGTTTAATAAAAAGCTTGACAAAACCAAAAAGATTTCTACCTTTGCAATCCCAAACAGAACGGGAGTTACCAGACGGAGTTTGTTAACAGAATAAAAAAGATTGAAACGTTAAAAATTTGAAACTGAGATTCGGAACATTAAGACCGAAACGAAACTGAAGAATAATAAACGAAGAAATATAAAGAAGATCCGTGAGGTGATTCGAGAAGTTCATTAAAGAGATGTCATT
>NZ_SWDX01000016.1:0-80223 GCF_005144565.1 Pedobacter hiemivivus | reverse complement strand
CTTAAACATACGGATCGGACTCTCCGCAGTACGTCCATTGGTGTGGCAGTACTTCTCGAGCAGTTCATCATAAATGAAACTGAAGTCTATTAGATCGTTGATCTTTCGAAGTAAATTGTCTTTGGGAATGATCAAATCATACAATCCTGAGTAGGCACTGAATTGAATCTTTTGTTGATGAGCTAACATTGGGCACCTTTTAAAACCTACTTTTAAGGTACAAAAAAAGAGCAGATAACCATAGTTCTTCTGCTCTTTTTGGACTCCAAATATTTAAAAGGACTTTTTCAGTGCCCTCGTATCATGATACAGCCCCTTTTTTATGCATTGAAATGTTTATTCATCAGCTCCAACAGCTCCTCATCAAGAAAAGCATTGGTTGCTAAAATCTCTCGTTTCTCAATAAATTCGTCGCCCCCACTAAAGTTCATGATATGTCCACCAGCTTGCTGTACAAGGTACGCACCGGCTGCTACATCCCATGAGTTGAGGTTGTATTCAAAATACGCATCAAAGCGACCACAGGCTACATAAGCAAGATCTACAGCTGCAGAACCAATCCTTCTTAAGCCGTGACATCTACGCATGATTTCTGCTAAGAGTTGCATGTACTGCTCCTGCTGAGCAAATTCATAATATGGAAAACCTGTAGCTAGTAAACAGTCTGACAGTTTAGGTCGAGAAGAAACAGTAATTGGTTTATTATTCAGATAAGCGGCACCACCTTTATAAGTATAGAACATCTCCCCTCTGGTAATCTCATAAACTACACCGATTACAGGCTGATCAGCTTCATACAAAGCGATACTGATGGAATAAGTAGGTAATCCATGAATAAAGTTAGTCGTACCGTCCAAGGGATCAATAATCCAATTGTATACAGCCCCCTTAGTACTAGTTGTTTTTTCTTCGGTAGTAAAACCCGCTTCTGGAAGGATTTTAGCTAAATTTCTGACCAATTGCTTTTCCGCAGTTTTATCCACATAGGACACTAAATCATTTAGCCCTTTAAACTCGATGGCTTTAGCATCAAAGTTCATAGATTCCTTTCTGATAAAATTACCTGTAAGCCGGGCTATAGCAATAACCTTTGAGCATAATATTTCGTAATCCAAATCGGGTAAATTTTAATAGTTGGCTAATTTATCTTTGTTCTTTACTGCATTAAGCACAAGAAACAAGCCAGATAAGAACATGATACAAGATAAAAATTCTGCTTGTGTAAATTGTATACCAGCAACATTGTATTTAGTGTTCACGCGAATCAGTTCGATGAAGAAACGCTCTACACCATTCATCATCAGGTAAATTCCAAACATCATGCCTGGCAATTTAATACGGTCACGAATTTTCCATAAGATCAGGAATAAGATAAAGCAAACGATCACCTCATAAAGTGGAGTTGGATATGCTGGTTGAGCTAGCTCATTACAGAACTTACCAACGCATCCTGGGATAGGTATCCCCTCATTGGCTACGTTATTTGGATACTTATAAGCCCAAAGCCAGTCTGGAAGCCATGAGAATGGTTTAGGATTTAAATTTGTAATCCCCCAATCACCATCACCTGACATATGACAACCGATACGACCAACGCTATATGCAAGCATCATACCCGGTCCACCAATATCTAGCATATGCAATACTTTGATGCCGTTTTTACGAGCAATATATAACACAGCTGCACCACCGCAAATCAATCCACCATAAAAAGTTAAACCACTAAAAGAAAGCAAGCTATTTATAGGGTCTGCTACAAATGAGTCCCAATGTTCCAGGTTATCAAATATCTTGGCACCTAAAAAGCCCCATACCGCAGCCCAAACAATCAGCGAACCCATCAGCTCGTAAGGATGCTGAGTTACTTCAACAGTCTTTGGCTTATCTAGTTTTACTTTATTTTTTTCCTGGTAATCCCAGTAAGCGAACAAACCTGCAAAAAACAAACCACCCAGAATATTTCCTTTGGTAGAAAGCAAAACCGTTTGCGCATCGGCTACAAAGAGTTTATAGTTTAATAACGCATAAACCAATTTATAGCCAATAAGAAAGCCAAAAATAGCATTAGAAGCTATTTCTATTGCACTGGCAGGTTTACCTATAGTGATTAGTTTTTTTATCGGATGAATGATTCCCAGCGCTTCTTTTCGCTTAAATTCTTGAGTAAATGCCCAGTAACCGGCAACAAATGCCAAGGCAACAAAAACACCAAATGTATTAAAGGGAAGCGGAACCTGTATACCAAAAAGGTATTCTATAAAATGAGATACGGTTGGAAACATAAGTTAAAAAAGGTTTTTATGCGAATATAAGATTAATGCGCTAATACTTCCTGTGTTTCTTCAACTTCTACCTCTCCATCAGCAGTCAATTCAACTAGTTTAACAGTTTTGATTTCGTTAACCATTACCGGATCGTACTTCGCTTTTACTTTCACATAGTTTTTAGTAAAACCATGCATGAATCCGTTCTTCTGATCGTCTTCGAACAGCACTTCGCCAATCGTATTTAACTGTGATTGATAGAAGGCCCTGCGCTTTTTATCCGATAAGATATGGAGCATTTTACTACGATCTGCACGCGTGCTTCCTGCAACACGACCTTTCATTTCGGCTGCTTCGGTTTGCTCACGTTCAGAGTACGTAAATACATGCAAGTAGGAAATATCAAGCTCATTCAGAAACTGGTACGTATCCAGAAAGTCTTCATGCGTTTCACCAGGGAAGCCCACAATTACGTCAACACCAATACAGCAGTTTGGCATTATAGCTTTTATTTTGGCTACACGTTCGGTATACAACTCGCGTTGGTAACGTCTTTTCATCAGGCCCAATATTTTATTGGAACCAGATTGCAGTGGAATATGAAAATGAGGTACAAACCTTTTTGAGGTCGATACAAATTCAATGATTTCATTGCTTAACAAGTTCGGCTCAATAGAAGAGATCCTGATCCTTTCGATACCCTCAACTTCATCAAGCGCTTTCACCAGGTCGAAGAATTTATCTTCCCGTTGGCCATCCCGAATACCAAAATCGCCCAGATTTACTCCAGTCAATACGATTTCTTTTACACCACTTTCGGCAATTTGCTGAGCACGGTTCACCACATTTTCGATGGTATCACTCCTACTGCCACCACGCGCCAATGGTATGGTACAATAGGTGCAAGGATAATCACAACCATCCTGTACTTTCAAAAAAGTACGGGTACGATCGCCGATAGAATAAGCGGCAATAAAGTTATGGTTAACCTTTTCTATGTTTTGCTGATGAATTACTGCTTTTGGTTGCTTGGTTAGATCCGAGATAAATTCTACAATTCTGAATTTTTCTGCAGCGCCTAATACCATGTCCACCCCCTCAATCTCTGCTATTTCTGTTGGCTTTAACTGTGCGTAACAGCCAACAATGGTGATATAAGCATGGGGTGCATATTTTAAGGCTTCTTTTACCACCTTACGACATTTCTTATCTGCATGCTCTGTCACAGAACACGTATTGATCACATATACATCCGCCGCGTCTGTAAAATCCACTACTGCGTATCCAGCGTCGGTAAATAAACGGCCTATTGTTGATGTTTCAGAGAAATTCAACTTACAGCCTAATGTATAAAATGCAACTTTCTTCATTCGGTATCTATCGGTATTTTTTATGCATTTCGTCATGCTGAATTTATTTCAGCATCCCGTTTAAGCATGTTTAGAATATCAAATCCGAGATGCTGAAATAAATTCAGCATGACGAACGTTCTAACAAGCCTGCAAAGATAAGGTTTTAGATGATTTATTCCTCATTCCAACGGCAACTATCCTGCTCTAGCCCTGCCAGATCAATAACCCGACTTACTACTGTTTGTGCCACCTCTTCAATGGTTTTAGGAAGACTGTAAAAAGATGGGCTGGCCGGACAAATAATCCCTCCGGCTTCGGTCACAGTTTTCATATTATTGATGTGAATGAGGCTGAAAGGCGTATCACGCACTACTGCGATCAATTTCCTACGCTCTTTAAGAATCACATCAGCCGCTCTTGAAATTAAGTCATTCGAAATTCCATGAGCTATTCGACCAAGGGTTCCCATCGAACAAGGAATAATAATCATGGTGTCATATTTTGCAGAACCCGATGCGAAGGGAGCATTAAAATCCATTTTCGGGTAAAATGTAAAGGGATAAAGATCATAGTCTTCATTGCCCAACTCAAAGCGCCAAACCTCTTTTGCATTGTCGGACATTACCACGCCTACTTTCTCTACCTGATCAGACAATTTCAACAAGCTATCTAGCAGCAATTTAGCGTAAACAGAGCCACTGGCTCCAGTAATTGCGACAATTATTTTCTTCTTCCTCATAGCGTTTGTAAAGATACAGAAGCAGGGCAAACAAAAAAGGGCCGAAAAATTAATTTCGACCCTACATCTACCTATGAAAAACATACCCTCGAAAGGGTAAGCTCAAATGTAATTATCTTTTTTAATAAATGAAAGTTTAAACACACTTTTTTCAACTATTTTTCTTAACAACAAATTTTTGTAGCCTTACAGAAAAAATTAACATTCTATAAATATTTGATAAAAGTATTTCTTCTAAAATAATTAAGCGATTTTAGCATAATCTATTGTAATTTTGGCAAGAACAGTGTATTTATGAAAGATCTTTATACATTTAATGTAATAATATCTAACCAAATATCATGAAACCACAACTACTCAAAGTTTCTAATAACTTAGTCAATTCTTTTAGTGCAAGAAGAGACAAAGTTCCCTACATTAATAATCGCTGGCATTACCATGCCGAGGTGGAGTTGATTTACTTTAAGAAAGGAAACGGTACTCAATTTATTGGAGATAATATCAAACGTTTTAGCTCTGGCGACATTGTCCTTGTTGGTGCCCATCTGCCCCATTATTGGAAATTTGATGACAGCTATTTTAACGATGAAGAAACAAACAACGCAGACGTGGTAGTTGTTCATTTTTGCGAAAACTTTTGGGGCAATCACTTCCTCTCCTTACCGGAAAATAAAGGAATGAAATTAACGCTCGAAAAGGCCCAAAGGGGTATTCAGATTCTTGATAAAAGCAAAAAACAGATTGGAGATCTGATGGAAGAAATCCTGTTGGCTACGGGGCCAAGAAGGATTATCATTTTGATGGAAGCTTTGCTTGCTATTGAGGCCAGTGCGCAGGCTAAGCCCCTATCATCAATGGGATTCCGTAATAATTTTGAAGAAACAGAAAATGACAGGATCAATGCGATTTATAATTATTCACTAACCCATTTTAAAAGAAAGATCCTAATGGAAGAAATGGCTTCGGTGGCCAACATCAGTCCAAATTCTTTTTGCAGGTATTTTAAAACAAGAACACGAAAAACCTATACGCAGTTTATCAGTGAAATACGGGTTGGTCATGCTTGTAAACTACTGATTGAGGACAGTATGAATGTAAAGCAAATATGCTATGAAAGCGGCTTTCATAATTTCGCCAGCTTTCATAAGCACTTTAAGATCATCACCGGGCAAAGTCCTTTAAATTATCAAAAGTCTTACCTCAGTAAATAATATTTATTTTATTTTTCGGATTGCTTTTTCATAGGCATTCGCATAATTCATCATACCTATATCATTTGGATGGGTACCATCTACAGTACTCTCAATATCCTGACTAATTGCATCTTTTGTCAAATAATAGATATTTTTCAGGCCCTTAGCTTTCAATTTTTCGAAAGCTGTTTTTAAGGCAACATTTGTAACCTCATAAGCTTTCTTCCTTGTAGCATTTAACCCATCATCAGTATAACCATCGTGCTCAGTTAACAAAATAGGCACACCTGGTTTCTTCAATTGTAAAAGGGCAACAGTAGCCTCTACTCTCTTTGTTACCTCTTCGCCAGTTACGCCGGTTAAATTAGGGAGACAGTCCAGGACGTATAAACTTGCATCAATTTCAGGCAACAATTCATAAACTTCTTTTTCCAGACGGCCGTTACCAGAAAAAGCTAAATTCACGATAGGCCGGTTCAGTTTACGACTTAACATAGAAGTCCATGCCAAGCCTGCGCGACTTGCACATCCTCCTTGAGCAATCGAGGTACCATAAACCACAATTGGTTTTTCTTTAGACACAGGTGTAGGTGTAAAAACACTTTGCTCCGGCACGCTGATTTCCATCCATTTTACGGTATTGTATAAAGGCAAGTATAAAGTATATTCTCGCGCCTCCTTACCTGTCGTATTTAGGTTTGTGAATGTGTACGTTACGGTATCCCCAAATTTATATTTACCGCCAGCCCAAAGCCATTTACCTTTAGCATCTTGTGCATATAAATCGACTCCACTTACACCAGTGGCAGGCATGTGATCCATTCGCATATAACCCGACACGGCATACTTGATGATAATTTCCGGGGCATCTGATTTGAAACGAAGATTAAGGCCTGCGTTGTTTTTAGATAAATTCCATACCTCTTTACGTACTGATCCTTCTGCTTTTGCAGGCAGACGATCGTAAAAACTTTGCAATCCGCTATGCCAGCCTTGCCCAGCTACAACACTGGTCTGATCCTTTGCAGGATTCCATGTTTTATAAATTGTTTGTTGTTGAGCAAAAGTGACACTCGTACCGATCAGTACAAAAAAGGTCAATAAAAGGTTTTGTTTCATGTGTTTACATTTGTTTGGTTTTCGAATATATAAAAAAAGCAGACTAACTATAGCCTGCTTTTTTATATTATTTAAAATGTATACACAGTTGTTACCTGCCCATCCATCCTCCATCTACCGTCATCACAGTACCGTGCATGTAATTAGAAGCTTCAGAAGCCAGGAATAGAACCGGACCTTTAAAATCTTCTGCTTCACCCCATCTGCCAGCCGGAATACGCTCCATAATAGAACGACTGCGGTTTTCATCTGCTCTTAAGGCGGTGGTATTGTCTGTAGAGATATAACCCGGAGCGATTGCATTTACATTTACCCCTTTCGAAGCCCATTCGTTAGCAAACGCTTTAGTTAACTGACCAATTGCACCTTTACTAGCCGCATAACCTGGAACGGTAATACCACCTTGGAAGGTTAACAAAGAAGCTGTAAAAATGATCTTTCCACTTCCTCTTTCAACCATATCTCGACCAATTTCTCTAGTCAGGATAAAAGGTGCAGTTTGGTTTACAGCGATTACTTCATCCCAGAACTCATCCGGATGCTCAGCAATTGGCTTTCTGAGGATTGTGCCAGCGTTGTTTACCAGGATATCAATCACAGGGTGATCAGCCTTCACCTTTTCGCAAAAAGATTTCAATGAATCACGGTCGTTAAAGTTACACTGATAAGCATAGAAATTACGTCCCAATGCCTTTACTGTTCCTTCTACATCACTTCCGCTCAGTTCAAGATTAGCAGATACACCAATAATGTCTGCTCCAGCCTCAGCCAAAGCCTCAGCCATTGCTTTACCAATACCGCGTTTACAACCGGTAACCAAAGCTACTTTTCCTTTTAAATTGAATAAATCAAGTATTGCCATTTCTTTTATTTTTAATATTAAAGAACACTAACCTTTAAAGGCTGTTCTAATTGTTTTTTAAAGTTATTCAGGTAATTAAACCATCCTTGCGCATTGGTAATCTCATTGCCTTTGCTCCATGCAGAACCATTGTAATAAACCACTGGCTGGCTGCCTTTAGCCGAAGTACGAGTCAACAAATGCATTTTATCGGTCCCCATACTTAACTGTCCACCCAATACAATAGTTGCTACTCCGGTAGTACCATCAACACCATGTTGCGGCTCCCAATAACCTACAATACCTTGTGCCTCGTCCATTAAAATAGTCCCAGGTTCTTTCCTTTTTACGATACCCACTACAACAGGCAAAGCATCACCACTATAAGAATAAGCTGCTTCGATCCTATTCATGTGCGATCCTGCATCCAAGGAAATCGTCTTAGTTACTTTCACAGACTTGCCTGCTACATCCCAGGCATCATACCCCAACTCAAATGTAGTACGCAATGGTCCATTGTCCAACACTTTCCAGTAGTGGTAGTTTTTGGCAAAGAAAATAGAGTCCTTTACAATTGGAGCAACGTCTCCAGCACCCAATGTAAGACCTACACTGTAATAATCCATTCCATCACCATGATCTGTATGGTAATCACCAGTTTTATACCATTCGTTGATGATCAATTTGTTGGTTCTTTTCACCCAAACATCTGTTCCGAAGGCATTATCTTTCCTATTTTCCAATGCTTTTCCATACATACGGAAAGCTACCTTATCATTCTCCCATGCAAAATCGTCATAACGCTCTGGGACATAACGACCAAAGGTTTTTTTGGCGATAGCAGCCGGTTTACCCGGTACAATGGTCAGCTTAGCGCTACCATTTGCTTTCAAGCTTACTTGAACCAACAAATTCTGTACTTCGGTTTGTCCACGACGCTCTAACTGGAAAGGAATTTCCTTTTTCGTCGCTGAATTTAGCACTTTAAAGTTCGCCGTATCTAAACGCGGATATTTAGCCACAATACTGCTCCAACTCACCGGAACAACAGCATTTGTTCTGTCCAGTTTTGAAGGATTAGATACGGTAATCGTAGCTTTAGTTTGCGCCATTACCGGAGCATACAAAGCCGGAAACAACAACAAAAGGCCAATTATTTTTTTCATTATATTATCGTTTAATAACTACTTCAAATCATTAATTGCGCAATGGTCCATATCACCATAATCTAAGTTCTCACCTGCCATTCCCCAGATAAAAGTATAGTTGCTAGTTCCCGCTCCAGAGTGAATAGACCAGTTAGGTGAAATTACAGCTTGCTCATTTTGCATCCAGATGTGTCTGGTTTCCTGTGGATCACCCATAAAATGACATACACTTTGCCCTTGAGGTACTTCAAAATAGAAGTATACTTCCATCCTTCTGTCGTGTGTATGTGCTGGCATAGTATTCCATACACTTCCGCTTTTCAATTCGGTCATACCCATTTGCAATTGGCAAGTAGGCAATACGCTATTCACCAACAATTTATTGATCACACGGTGATTTGCAGTTTCTGGCGTACCTAACTCAACGATTTCAGCATCTGCTTTAGATACCTTTTTGCTTGGATAAGTATGATGTGCAGGTGCAGAATTGATGTAGAATTTTGCAGGGTTGTTTTTATCATCAGAAGCAAAAGTTACTTCTTTTGTTCCTTTACCAAGATATAAAGCTTCTTTAAATTCTAATTCATAAGTAACGCCATCGGCAACAATTGTACCTTTTGCGCCAACATTAATAATCCCCAATTCTCTTCTTTCCAGGAAATAAGCAGCTTTTAGGTTTTCTGGATTAGACAAGGCTACAACCTCATTTACCGGCATTACACCTCCTGTGATATAACGGTCGAAATGAGATAAAGTAAGCTTAACAGCATCTGCTTCAAATAAGCTTTCCATTAAAAAATTCTTGCGTAAAGCAGCAGTATCAAATTGCTTTGCTTCACCTGGACTAACTGCATAGCGGCTTTCAAAAGATGTTTTCATTGTTTTTTTTATTTATTTATTCATCCATCCCATTGGGATGTTATTGTGTTACTAGTTAGTTTGTACTTGTCGATTTTCTGACGATCAGCTCTACAGGAATCATTACCGGCTCTATTTTATAGGTAGGTCCCTCTGCATCATTGCTCAATAACTCCACCACAGTCTCTACAATTCTTCTACCTACCAGGCTTGGAAATTGCTCAACTGAAGTAATGGCTGGAGTAATGATGGCCGTGCGTGGATCATTAGAATATCCTGCAACTTTCAATACATCCGGCACAATGATCCCTTTTTCCTTTGCATATTCAATCGCGGCAATGGCACTGGTATCATTATCAGCAAACAACCCATCAGGACCTGCTCCCGTTGTAAACATTTTCTGCATGGCAAAAAGTGCATTTCCTTGCGTAAGTTCCTGATGAAAAACCCAATCCGGATTTACCGGCAACTGGTGTTCTTCCATCGCTTTTAAAAAACCTGCAGCTCTATCCTGATAAAGATTAGAAGTTAAAGGCCCCGAAATATGTGCTATTCTTTTGCAACCTGCGGCAATCAAATGAGAGGTAGCCAAATAGGCGCCTTTAAAATCATCACCTTTAATCAAAGTTGCTTTGTAATCCTCCACTGGAACCCTATCGTAAAAAATAACCGGGGTACCATGTTCTACAAATTTATCGAAGTGACTAAAGTCTACCGTTTGCAAAGTGCAGGCAGCAATCAGCGCATCCACCCTTGATGAATACAAGGTCTCAGCCAACTCCCGCTCCATACTTACCGAATCATTAGACTGGCAGATGATCAAGCTATAACCATGCTTATGCAAGTCATTTTGTATCGTGGTAATCACCTCGGCATGAAAAAACATAGAAACCCGAGGAATGATGAGCCCTATTGTGTGCGTTCTATTGCTACGTAAGCCCGAAGCCATAAGATTTCGGCGATAGCCTAGCTTTGCAGCCATCTCTACCACATCATTTCTGGTCTTTTCCTTCACATAAGGATGATTATTCAAAGCACGGGAAATCGTTGCAGGTGAAAGCTTTAGCGCTTCCGCGATATCGAGTATGGTATTCTGGTAATTCTTTTTTCCGACAGCCATAAAACAATTAAAGATTGGCAAGCTAGCATTTTTTTTAATCATCTGAAAACGTTTGCATAAATAAGCACAAATGTTAACCATGGTATGACAGCACAGGACAGTGCGATTATTTAAAAATACTATATTTAACCGCAAAACCTAGTATACATGAACGTAGGCCTATTCATACCTTGTTATATCGACCAATTTTATCCAAATGCGGCCATAGCTACTTTAAATTTATTAAGCGGACTTGGCATAACAGTAAAATATCCTGTCAACCAGACCTGCTGTGGACAGCCAATGGCCAACTCTGGCTTTGAGCACCTGACCCAGGGATGCAACGACTTATTTATTGACAATTTTGCAGAATTTGATTACATCGTTTCCCCTTCGGGTAGCTGTGTATTGCATATAAAAGATCACTTGCATTCGCCAAAAGAAGAAGATAAAGCATTAGGAATTAGAAAAAAGGTATACGAATTAACAGAGTTTTTAACAGACGTGCTTAAGGTGGAGAAACTATCCGCCCGTTTTCCACATAAGGTAGGTGTACACCAAAGCTGTCACGGTCAGCGCGGTTTAATGCTTGCGCAAATGTCTGAATTGGTAGATGCTCCATTTTCAAAACCCTTACATTTATTAAAAATGGTAGAAGGTTTGGAATTGGTTGAACTGAGCAGACCAGATGAATGCTGTGGTTTTGGTGGAACTTTTTGCGTAGCCGAAGAAGCCGTATCGGTAAAAATGGGCAAAGATCGTGTAGCAGATCATGTCAATCATGGCGCAGAATATATTACAGCTGCAGATATGTCCTGCTTAATGCACATGGAAGGTATCCTGCGTAGGCAGAACAGCAATGTTAAGGTGCTGCACATTGCAGAAATATTAAGCGCACAATAGTTTTACAGAAAAGTACAACAATAAAGACACATGAGTTCAGGAACAAAAGACCACGCAGCTTTATCGGATATATTTAATAAAGATGAGGCAAGGGTAGACTGGCACGACGAAACTTTATGGTTTGTTCGCGCCAAGCGCGATAAAGCCGCTCACAACATACCCGAATGGGAAGCACTAAGGGAAGCCGCTTCACAAATTAAAAACAATGTACTTTCTAACCTCCACAATTACTTAATTGAATTTGAGGAGCAGGCACAAAAGAATGGTGTTACGGTACATTGGGCAGCTGATGCAGCCGAGCACAATCAAATTGTACATTCCATATTAAAGGAGCACAATGTAAACCGGCTAATCAAAAGCAAGTCGATGCTTACTGAGGAATGCCATTTAAATGAGTACCTAAAGCAAAATGACATAGAGGTAATTGATACCGATCTGGGCGAGCGAATTGTCCAACTGGCACAGGAGCCACCCAGTCATATTGTATTGCCCTGCATCCATAAAAAGAAAGAAGAAATAGGTGAATTGTTCCATGAGCATCTGGGTACACCAGAAGGCATGTCTGACCCCGTATTTTTAACTGCCGCTGCGCGGGAACATCTACGCGAAACCTTTTTAACGCGCAAAGCAGCCATTACTGGGGTAAATTTCGCTGTTGCCGAAACCGGTGAGTTTGTGGTTTGCACCAATGAAGGGAATGCTGATATGGGTGCGCATCTTGCAGATGTACACATTGCCTGTATGGGGATTGAAAAGATCATCCCTAAACGCAAAAATCTAGGCGTTTTTTTAAGACTGTTAACGAGAAGTGCAACGGGACAACCGATTACGACTTATTCTAGTCATTTTAAAAAACCAAGACCGGGTCAGCAAATGCACATTGTGTTGGTTGACAATGGCAGAACAACTCAATTGAGCCGTCCTGATTTCCGCAACTCATTAAAATGTATCCGCTGTGCAGCTTGCATGAACACTTGCCCGGTTTACCGCCGAAGTGGTGGACACAGTTACCATACTGCTGTTGCAGGACCGATAGGCTCTATTTTGGCGCCAAACCTGGACATGAAGGAATATTCTGATCTGCCCTTTGCCTCTACCCTATGTGGTTCATGCAGTAATGTATGCCCGGTTAAAATCAATATTCACGAACAACTTTATAAATGGAGACAGGTGATTGTTAAGGAAGGCTATGCCGACCCAACAAAGAAACTGGCCATGAAGGCAATGGAATTTACCTTGTCCAGTCCTTTCGTTTACAAAAACGCAGGAAAGGTAGGACGTTGGTTCATGAAACATGCTCCGTTTACCGTAAACAATAAACTAAACCTTTGGTACCAACACCGCGAAATGCCTGAAGTGCCTAAAGAATCATTTGGAGAGTGGTACAAGAAAAATAAAAAGAATGACTAGCAGAGCACAGATTTTAGAGAAAGTATTGAACAATCAACCGGATGCGCAGCCACTGCCAGCCGATTCATTCACCGCATTTCCCGCTGCAGATCCTGTACAAGCTTTTGCCACGGTACTAACGACTATTGGAGGCACTTTTATCGAGGTTTCGGACTATCAAGCTGTTCAAAAGTACATCCTTGAACATTTCACAGGTCAGCGTATTGTATCTACTTTACCTGAACTGGCTGAAGTATCAGAACAAGGCTGGGAAGATCAGGATCCACATAGTTATGCCAATGTAGATCTTGCAGTCATCAGTGCTCATTTTGGTGTTGCAGAGAATGCTGCTTTGTGGATTACCGAAGATTTAATGCATCAACGTGCGGTACCATTCATTTGTCAGCAACTTGCTGTTGTAGTCAGTAAAAAGGAGATTGTGCAAACCATGCACGATGCCTATTTGAAAATAGGCATCGCTGAATATGGTTTTGGAAGTTTTATTGCTGGGCCGTCTAAAACAGCCGATATTGAACAATCATTAGTGCTTGGGGCTCATGGGCCCAAAGGGATGACTGTTTTTGTAATGGATTAATCTTCCTCAATAAAATCAAGGTCTTTGTGATGAGTTTCAGGAATAGTTCTGATACAATAAAAGCCTATACCGAAACAAATCAGGCCTAGTAAAGCCGCAGAATTTAGGGGTAATACAATTGGTTTTAATGTCGTGTAAAACGTGGTCATCAACACCACAGTTCCCCTTACCATATTTGGTATGGTGGTAGCTGCTGTAGCCCTGACATTGGTGCCGAACTGCTCTGCGCCGATGGTTACAAACATGGCCCAGTAACCGATACCAAAGCCAACCCATAAACACATACCATAAAGACCAAATGTGCTATTTACACCTCCATAAAGATATACAATTGCTCCAATTGCGGTGAATATCATCATATAGGTTACGGCGCGTATACGCGATTCCAGCCAATAGCTAACCACTCCGCTCACCAGGTCACCTGCCGAAAGTCCGACATAACACCACATTACCGCAAGTCCTGGTTTTATGTCCTCAGCAATGCCTAGGGCCTTACCAAATTCATTACTAAAAGTAGCTAGAATACCAATTACATACCAGGTTGGCAAACCTATACCGATGCATTTTAAATACAAAATCAATCTGCTTTTCTTTGTGAAAAAAGATAGAAAATTCCCCTTAGCCACATTGCTCTTTTCTTTCATGTTATGAAACATACCAGATTCAAAAACACCGATTCTTAAAAACAAGAGCAAAATCCCCATACCGCCACCTATAAAATAGGCGTTCCTCCAACTGAACATTTCTACTGTAAAATACCCCGCAACGGCGCCCATCAATCCTACTCCCGCAACAACCGAAGTACCTATTGCCCTTAGTCTTTTAGGTAAGCTTTCCGAAACGAGGGTAATTCCTGCGCCCAATTCTCCGGCAAGGCCAATACCCGCAATAAAACGGAGCAGTTTATATAGGGTTACATCATGAACAAAACCACAGGCAAAGTTTGCTACGGAATAAGTAATAATGGAACCAAAAAGCACAGAAAGACGTCCTTTTTTATCACCCAAAACACCCCACAAGATGCCTCCAAGTAGTAAACCAGTCATCTGCCAGTTTAAAATGCTTGCACCTTCAATAGAAACCTGAGCTTCATTGAGGCCAAGTTCTGTTAAGCTGGGTATCCGTACGATACCGAATAAAAGTAAGTCGTAAATATCTACAAAGTAGCCTAAAGAAGCTACAATGACAGGAGCACTAAACAGATAGGCTGCAGCGCTTTTTTCTTTGGTTAGGTTGGTCATTTAATGATTATTGTTTGGTTTTTTATTTAGCTAAGATATTTATTTTTATAAGTAACTATTAAATTCATTTTAAATTTATTTCTTAAGATATCCTAAGAGCCCATTTGCACAGCTAACAATATCATAATATTAAGATTAAGCAGCGATCATGTTGGAACTATACTTTAGCTCATAAACTTAATAAATACATATGAGAAAATTTTTACTATTTGCCCTTCTTTTAACCATCGGTATAACCAGTTGTAAAAAAGACAAGTCACCTGAGTCCATTGATAATGAAGATCCGGCTACCTTTTCGGAGATTGGATCGTTGGATATTGGCGGGGTTGGCGCAGCAGAGATTTCTGCATTTGATCCACTGACCAACAGATTATTTGTAGTTAAAAATGAAGCGGGTATCAATAAAATCGAAGTAATTGATTTCAAAAATCCATCTGCGATGAATTCCATTGGATCCATCGACATTACCGATCTTGGTGCTGTAAATAGCGTTGCAGTACACGATGGCAAACTTGCCGCAGCAATTGAGGCTAAAGACAAACAGGCCAATGGAAAGGTCGCCGTTTTTAAAACCACTGATTACAGCAAGATAACTGAAGTTATTGTAGGTGCATTACCTGATATGGTAACCTTTTCTCCGGATGGAAAATACATCCTTACCGCAAATGAAGGTGAACCTAATGCTGATTACACAAATGATCCATCCGGCACCATATCTATTATATCAGTAAATAACAATTACGCCGTAACTACAATTGATTTCTCTTCAATGGCCAGTCAGCAAACTGCCCTAATGCAAAAAGGCTTTAGAATCTTTGGTTTGAACAGCACCTTTGTTAAAGACATAGAGCCAGAATACATCACCATTTCTTCCGACTCTAAGACGGCCTGGATCACCCTACAGGAAAACAATGGAATTGCGAAGTTAGACATCGCCAGCAAAACCATTACCAATATCTTTCCTTTAGGATTCAAAGATTACAGTCTGGATGGGAATTTTATAGACCCCAGTGATAAAGAAGTAGGATACAAAGCTGCAAAGTGGAATGTGAAAGGCATTTACATGCCAGATGCAATAGCTGTTTTAGAAGAAAACGGAATACCCTATCTGTTTACTGCAAATGAAGGCGATGCCAGAGAATATGCAGCATTTACTGAAGTAAAAAGAGTAAAAGAAAACACGGTATTACTGGATGCCGTTAAATTCCCCAACGCTACCGATCTGAAAAAAGATGAACAATTGGGCAGGTTAAATATAACCACAACCCTGGGCGACACAGATAAAGATGGAGATCTTGATGAATTGTATTCTCTAGGTTCACGTTCATTTTCAGTATGGAACGGCATTACCGGGGCACAGGTCTTTGACAGTAAAAATGAGCTAGACAGAAAATGTAATGATGCTGGAGCATATGATGATGGCAGAAGCGACGATAAAAGTGTTGAACCTGAAGGAATCACCATTGGTATTGTAGGTAATAAAAAAACTGCATTTGTAGGTATGGAGCGTGCTGATGCCGTAGCAGTTTATGACGTTACCACCCCATCTAATCCGGTTTTTCTGCAATTGTTAAAATGTGGTGATGCACCGGAAGGTGTATTATTCATCCCCGCTAAAAACAGTCCTACCAAAAAGAGTTTATTAGTAGTAAGTAGTGAAGAAGATGGTGTAATTAAGGTATACACACCGAAAAGCATATAAATAAACCTATAAATACAAAAATTAAAAACCCCGCAGTGATTAAGCTTCGGGGTTTTTCTTTTTACCTATTATTTATGTATTAGCTATATTTGATCATCCACGATTTATAATATGCGTATACCATTCGAAGAACTGCAGGAAGAATTAAAAAGAGTATTGTTACAACTATCCTTTACAAAGGAAATGGCTAATACCTGTGCAACAATATTTGCTTCAAATAGCAGGGATGGTATATCATCGCATGGACTAAATAGATTTCCAGTCTTTGTAGAGCATGTTCGAAAAGGCTTGGTTAAACCTGATGCAGCACCTATATTACTCGAAAAAATTGGCGCTATCGAACGTTGGGATGGAAACTTTGCACCCGGGATGGCCAATGCTACACATTGCATGAACCGCGCTATTGAACTGGCAAAAGAAAACGGCATTGGTTGTGTAGCCATCAAAAACACCAACCATTGGATGCGAGGAGGAACTTACGGCTGGCAGGCTGCAGAAGCGGGTTGCATTGGTATTTGCTTTACTAATGCAACAGCAAATATGCCTGCCTGGGGCGGTAAAGAATCTGTTTTGGGTAATAACCCCCTGATAATTGCGGTGCCAAGAGCCGAAGGCCATGTTGTGCTCGATATGGCGATGTCGCAATTTTCTTATGGCAAAATGCAGGAATATGAGTTGAAACATGAGTCACTCCCCTTTCCTGGTGGCTATGATGCAGAAGGAAATTTAAGTTCAGATCCTGCTACGATCAAAAAAACTAAACTGGCCTTGCCGATTGGTTTCTGGAAAGGTTCGGGCCTTTCCCTGGTACTTGACCTGTTGGTTGTGGCCCTTAGTGGCGGACGCTCTACTCAACAAATCTCTGCCGACGAGTACGAAACCGGCGTTTCGCAGTGTTTTATTTGTCTGCACCAGCCAGATATGCATGCTGCCCTAATAGAAGAAATTCTGAACTTCACTAAAAACAGTACCCCTACGGAATCCGGTAAAACGGTCAGCTACCCGGGAGAACGCACACTGCGAACCCGTTCTGAAAATGAGAAAAATGGGGTACCAGTCAATGAAGAAATCTGGCAACAGCTAAAAAACATGTAAAAATTTGGATTGCTTATTTTATTCTCTATATTTGGTTAACCAATAATTGGTAGACCAAATATATTGTATGAAATCATTTATAGAAACCATCAGGTCAATTGAAGTAGAATCTCCTGTTGATAAAATCATAGGACAGCTAAAACAACTCATTACCTCGGGACAATTACAACCCGGAGATCGATTACCTGCGGAAAGAATCCTAGCTGAAAAATTTGGCGTAGGTCGTAGTTATGTTCGTGAAGCGATTTTAAAACTTGAATTTTACGGTTTACTCAGAACCAACCCACAAAGTGGAACCTATGTTTCTGGTTTAAGCATCAAAGTTTTAGACAATATCATCACAGATATCATCAAATTTAATAAGGAAGATTTTAACGCACTTTTAGAAGCCCGGTACTATTTAGAACTGGATGCCGTAAAACTAGCTGCAGAAAGAAGAACAGCGCAAGATCTGGTTAACCTTAAGGAAGCGATGATTGATTACGAGAATAAGATCAATAGCAATCAGGATGCAATTGAAGAGGATATGCTTTTTCACATTGCCATCGCAAGGGCTACTAAAAACTCTGTAATCGAGTCTATGATTCTTATTCTGATCCCTGATCTGATCAAGAACATCGTAGAAAGCAAGATTTGCGGAGATAATCGTGGTAAACTGGCCATAGCCGAGCATAGAAATATACTAATGGCTATAGAAAACCAGGATATAGATGCTGCAGAAAATGCAGTTGCTGCTCACCTTAACGACATGTTTCAAATTAGCAAAGCCGGATTTTCCGCACAAAATATTATTAATGAGAATTAACTAAGTACAAACACCTCTCATTTCTTTAAAATGCGTATGAACTACTTAAAAAAGTTGGTAATGGCCATGCTTTGCCTGATGTGTACCCTACCTTTAATTGCTCAGGAACACCCCAGCATTATGCTCACCAAAAAAAATATTGAAGCGGTAAGAAAGGGAACAGCTACTTATCCTTTACTTAAAAAATCATATCAGAAGGTAAAAGCTGATGCTGATAAAGCTATAGCAGAGCCTATTAATGTACCTACGCCTAAAGATGCAGGTGGTGGTGCCACACATGAACAGCATAAAAAAAACTATACCAATATGCTGAACTGCGGTATTGCTTACCAAATTTCGGGTGATAAAAAGTATGCTGCTTACGTAGAAAGTATGTTGTTAAAATATGCTGCTGATTATAGCAAATGGCCATTACATCCCAAAAGAAAAGAAAATCATCAGGCCGGTAAGATCTTCTGGCAAAGTCTGAATGACTTTGTATGGCAAGTATATACGATACAAGGTTATGATATGGTTTATGATGCGATATCTCCAAAAAATCGCGCTGCGATAAATACCGGTTTATTTGAGCCTATGCTTAAATTCTTTACGATTGATTGCAAAGAAACCTTTGATAAAATCCATAACCATGGTACCTGGGATATTGCAGCGGTCGGTATGACTGGTTACGTACTCAACAAACCAGAGTATGTAGAAATGGCGATCAAAGGATCTGCAAAGGATGGCAAAACAGGTTACCTTGCCCAAATAGATCAATTGTTTTCTCCTGATGGCTATTATACTGAGGGACCATATTATCAAAGATACGCCTTGCTTCCTTTTATCATTTTCGCAAAGGCGATCAATAACTACCAACCAGAGTTAAAAATCTTCGAATACCGCAATCAATTATTAGCCAATGCCATAAATACCTCTTTACAGCTGACTTATACTGATGGTACATTTTTCCCTATCAATGATGCTGTAAAAGGCAAGACATACGAAACTGCCGAGCTGGTTTATGGAGTGGATATTGCTTACGCCGATATCAAACCTATGCCAGATCTATTGGATGTTGCCGGGAGACAGAATGAAGTCATCGTTTCTGATGCTGGACTAAAGGTAGCTGCCGATCTACATGCCGGCAAAGCCAAGCCTTTTGCTTACCAATCGCAACTTATAAAAGATGGTGCTTCGGGCAAAGAAGGCGGACTGGGCATCTTAAGATATGGCAATAATGAAGATCAACAAACCTTACTGATAAAAGCAGCCTCTCAGGGTATGGGCCACGGCCATTTCGATCGTCTAAACCTATTGTATTATGACAATGGTGTCGAAGTATTTCCTGATTATGGTTCGGCTAGATTTATCAATATAGAATCTAAAAAAGGTGGCGATTACTTACCAGAAAATAAATCATGGGCAAAACAAACTGTGGCACACAATACACTGGTTGTTGATCAGACTTCTAACTACAAAGGCAATCCCGATGTTGCACAAAAAAACTATCCTGAAGTACTGTACTTTAAAAGTGATAAAAACTTGCAGGTGATCAGTGCTGCAGAACGCAATGCCTACCCTGGTGTACAAATGATCAGAACATCTGCCTTACTTAAGGTAGCCGAATTAAGTAAACCCTTGGTAATTGATATTTTCCAGACCTTATCTGACAAATCACACCAATACGACCTTCCTTTTTGGTATAAAGGTCATGTTGTTGATGCTTCTATAAAAGTAAATGCTTTTGCAGATCAGTTAAAACCTCTAGGTGAGAAATATGGCTATCAACACATCTGGCTAAATGCCGAGCAGCCGGTTAAAGAAAAAACCGGATACTTGAGTATTTTAAACAACAAACGTTTTTATACCGTTCATTTTGCAACCGACACAGCTGTCAACTTAAAAATGTTGTCGCTAGGTGCAAACGACCCTGAAATGAATCTCGTAGAGAGTAAAGCCTTTATGCTTTCTTCTCCAAAATCTAACAACCAAACGTTTTTTAACGTCATCGAAACCCATGGCAACAGCAATCCGGTTAGTGAAACTACAACCGGTGCCAGCAGCAAGGTTAGTGATTTAAAGATCCTAAGCAGCAGCAAAGACCAGGTTACCGTTTCATTTAAGGTAAAAAACAAGCTATACACCTACCAGATCAATTATAACAACAAAGAAAACTTTATAAAACTTAATTAATACGTCATGTTACAGAACAATTTATTTCAAATAGATGCAGAAACTCCCTGGCAGGATTTAGGAAATGGGATCAAGAGACAGATATATGGTTATGATGACAAAATTATGCTTGTAAAAGCAAAGTTTGAGGCAGAAGCTGTGGGCATATTGCACGAACATCACCATTCGCAAGTTACTTATGTAGACAGTGGCGTATTTGAAATGACCATTGGCGAGGAAAAAAAGCTCCTCAAAAAAGGCGACGGTTTCTACGCTCCTCCACATGTATGGCATGGCTGTGTATGCATTGAACCAGGAATCCTGATTGATGTATTTTCCCCACACCGGGAAGATTTCCTTTAAACCTAACCTTAAAATATAAACTAAGATGAAGAAAATGATTATGCTTTGTGGCTTACTCTTTATCTGCTGCGCCCTTAGCGCTCAGGATACAGTAGCCATAAAAAAAGTAACCTATCCGGCGGGCTTTACTGAGCAGTTAAATGTGGTTTACACCAAAGTGAACGATTGGGAAGGCAAGCTTGATTTATACCTTCCACCAGTTAAAAACGCCCCTATTCCCCTTGTCATCAATATCCATGGCGGTGGCTGGAATAAAGGAAACAAAGAATCACAATCAGGATTTAGCGGTTTCTTCAAAAGAGGCTATGCCGTAGCTAACATTGCTTATCGCCTTACTGGTGTTGCAACTGCCCCGGCAGCTGTTGAAGATACTCGTTGTGCTTTGATCTACCTGATCAGCAATGCTAAAAAACTCAACATAGATGTCAACAAAATTGTAATTATGGGCGGTTCTGCCGGTGGGCACCTCGCCTTAATGGGCGGATTGCTAGAAAACAACCACATTTTCGATACCAATTGCAAAACAAATGAAAAAATTAAGGTTGCTGCTATTATTGACAAGTATGGCATTACCGATGTATGGGATTGGGGTTATGGTCCTAACAAAACCAGCAAATCAGCCACAAGCTGGTTAGGTGCTAAAGCAAAAGATAAAGACTTCGCCATGTCAGTATCTCCACTATACCAGGTAAAGAAAACTAGTCCCCCAGTGTTTATTGTACATGGTGATGCAGACCCAACAGTGCCTTATCAGCAGTCTGTAGCCCTTAAAGCAAAGTTGGACGAGCTGGGTGTAAAGAACGAGTTTATTACTGTGAAAGGCGGTCTACATGGAAAATTCACACCAGAAGACAACAGCATGGTTAACGCAAAGATTATGGAATTTTTAAAGGGACTGGGACTATAACTTTAGGATAGAGATGAAAGTAAAAGGATTAAGATGGTACATTATTGCGCTGATTGCTTTTGCAACGGTGATCAACTATATTGACCGTAGTGCCATCAACATCATGTGGCCTTATATTTATAAGGAGTTTGGAATTGCTGATGTTGACAATAAAAGTGCGCTTGCACTAATTACCACCTTCTTTATGATTGCCTACGCCCTTGGGCAAACTTTTACAGGCAAACTGATGGATGCGGTAGGCACAAGACTGGGTATGACGATTTCTATCATTGGATGGAGTGTTTCTATTGCATTACATTCATTTGCCCGCTCATTAATGTCGTTCAATATCTTCAGGTTCATGCTCGGCTTTTCTGAAGCAGGAAATTGGCCTGGCGCGACAAAAAGTAATGCTGAATGGTTTCCGGCAAAAGAAAGAGCGATTGCACAGGGTATTTTCGGAGCAGGTGCATCCTTAGGTTCAGTAGTATCCGCTCCGATTATTGCGTTATTGTACATCGCATTTGGCTGGAAGATGACATTTGTACTTATTGCCGCCTTAGGACTGATCTGGGTTATTCCATGGCTCATCATTAACAAAGCGGCACCAGAAAAGCACCCTTGGCTAACTGAAAAAGAACGTAACTATATCCTGGATACTGATCCTGATGCTAACGCTTCTGTTGAGGTGGTACCCGTACTAACCTGGAGAGAACTCTTAAAATTCAGAAATACCTGGGGCATCATCATGAGTAGGTTCTTTATTGATCCGGTATGGTGGTTATTTGTAACCTGGTTACCGACCTTTTTAAAAGAGCAGTTCCTCTTCGATATTAAACAAATCGGTGCCTTTACCTGGTTGCCCTATCTTTTTGCGGCCATAGGCAGCTTAGCTGGTGGCTATCATTCTTCATGGCAAATTAAACAAGGTACTACCGCTGTAAAAGCAAGAAAAAATTCGATTGCAATAGGCTCCGGAGTCATGCTACTTTCCCTGGTTGCCATCGTTTATTACCTGGATACATTGAAAGAAACCCCTACCCTCGCCATGGTACTAATTGGCACTACGCTATTTGGTTTTCAGTTCCTTATTGGAAACATCCAAACTTTGCCAAGCGATTATTTTAATGGCAAAAACGTAGGCACAGTGGCCGGTATGGGCGGGACAGCAGCAGTTGCCGGAACATTATTAACCACATGGGCCGTGCCCATTATTACAAAAACAAGCTACGTTTCCTTCTTTGTACTGGCAGCTGTACTGGTTCCCATTGCATGGATCTGTATTAAATATATGACATCTAAAAAAATAACAAATTAATAAATCAAAGAATATGCGTTTAAAAAATAAAGTCGCAATTGTAACTGGCGGGTCCAGAGATATCGGTAGAGCTGTTTCCTGTCAACTTGCTCAGGAAGGTGCAAAAGTTGTGATCAATTATCACAGCAATTTAGCCAATGCTGAAGAAACTTTAAAACAGATCACTGATAATGGTGGCGAAGCCATCATTGTTAAGGGAGATGTAACTAAATCTGCCGAAGTAGCCGAGCTAATTGAAAAAGCCAAAGCAGCTTTTGGTGATGAAATTCACATTCTGGTTAATGTTGCAGGCGGCATGGTGGCCAGAAAACCAACCTTAGAGCTGGACGAAGATTTTTGGGATGCGGTGATGGACCTGAACTTAAAAAGCGTATATCTGGTGAGTAAAGCCACTATTCCTTACATGAAATCAGGCGCTTCGATTGTAAACCTTTCTTCTCTTGCAGGTAGAGATGGCGGTGGTCCTGGAGCAAGTGCTTACGCAACTGCAAAGGGTGGTATCATGACTTATACCAGAGCATTAGCTAAAGAACTTGGACCTAAAAACATCCGTGTAAATTCGGTTTTGCCGGGAATGATTGCCACTACTTTTCACGATACCTTTAGTAAACCTGAAGTTCGCGTTAATGTAGCCAATGCTACTTTACTGAAAAGAGAAGGACAAGCATCAGAGGTTGCAGACCTGATTGTTTACCTGACTACAGATCAATCCAGCTATGTTACCGGTACTAATATCGATATCAATGGTGGTTTAAACTTTTCATAAAAATA
The DNA here is from genome assembly GCF_005144565.1 of Pedobacter hiemivivus. NCBI lineage: Bacteria > Pseudomonadati > Bacteroidota > Sphingobacteriia > Sphingobacteriales > Sphingobacteriaceae > Pedobacter > Pedobacter hiemivivus. Next base: position 56,391 of record NZ_SWDX01000016.1, on the reverse strand, counting down.
CAAAGGGCGTTTAAATACTGCGACTGCTATTTAAGCGCCCTTTAAACACATTACCAGGCAGCAATAAGGGAGGCTGTCCCTGCAAAGTAAAATGGGGATTTTACACAGCAGGAAATACTATAACCAAATATAAAACCAATAAGAATATGAATTCGAAAGTTTACTTACGAGGTATACTCCTCATTGTATTTTCCTGTTTTCTGTTTTTGACACCAGGGTTTTCACAAACCAAGGTAAAAATACAGGGCGTGGTTAAATCGGCTGCCGGAGAAACTTTGCCGGGCGCATCTGTTACCATCAAAGATTCAAAACAAGGAACAATCACCAATAACCAAGGTGAATTTACCATTACTGCCGAATCTGGCAAACTACTACTGATAAACTATCTAGGCTACCAACCACAAGCCTATTCGGTTACTGTAGCAGCCAAGGTAACCATTACCTTAAAAGAGGTAAAAAATAACATGGACGAGGTGGTGGTTATTGGATATGGCACACAGAAAAAGTCTTCCGTAACCGGTGCCGTAAGTAAACTAAAAAATGAAAATCTGGATGAGATTCCTACATCAAGATTAGACAATGCCTTAATCGGAAAAATAGCAGGTGTTACCATTCAAAATGTAAGTTCAGAAGTTGGTGCCGAACCAATTGTAAGGGTTCGTGGATTCAGCTCCATCAGCGCCAGTTCTCAGCCTTTGGTTGTAGTAGATGGCTATCCAGTACCCGATGGTTTATCCTTTGTAAACCCTCAGGATGTAGAATCTATAGAAGTACTAAAAGATGCTGCATCAGCAGCGATATACGGTTCAAGAGCAGCCAATGGGGTAATTCTGATCACCACAAAAAGCGGCGTTTCCGATAAACCAAGATATTCAGTTAAATCGTATTACGGCTTTAAAAAACCCTATGCGCTTAACCCGATCATGAGTGTGACCGATTACACTAAAATGCTATTTGCTGAGGGCGCATTAAGGCAAAATGACCCAACAGTGCCCGCCAATCAAAAAAACCTAATTACTGGTCCAGAACGTGCAGCCTACATCATCGAAGACCAAATCAGTGGTGTACCTACTGACTGGCAGCAAGAAGCAATGCAAGATGCATCGATTGCAAATATCCAATTGGGCATTTCCGGAGGCAATAAAGATTTAAAATATTACATCTCTGCAAGTGGTCAGAAAGACCAGGCCATCTTAAAATATAGCGATAACGAGCGCCTAAATGTAAAAGCAAAGATAGATGGCGCATTGAGTAAAAAGGTTAATTTCAGCTTTAACTTTAACCCTTCTTATATTAAAACACAAAGGCCGGCAGTAAACTTTACCGACTATTTCAGATTCGGATCCTTCCTTCCGGTTTATCATAATGACTTTACTGCAGCTTATGTACATCAAAATTCCCAATGGGCAGATATTCTTCCCGGAGATTTTGTTCAGGCACGTCATTTTAATGGCTTGCAGTACACAGGAACAATGCCTGATGGAAGTATTTGGAGTAGCGGAGGTCCGGTAGACCCTTTTGCAACCAGTAACAATACTCCACTTTCCATTGCAGCTAGAGAAACAAACAATCAACAGACTTATAGAATACTGGGCGGTGGAGATATCAGCATTAAATTTCTTCCCAATTTAATCTTTAAAAGTTCTGTTGGTGGTTATTACACACAACAGGAGAACAACACCTTTACCAAATCGAACGCCAGAAAAGACGGTGATGTAAATGCTGCCGTCGTTTACACAAAAAACTATCTAGATGTTTTATTTGAAAACACCTTAAACTACAACCTAACCAGGGGCAATCACAATTTCACAGGCTTACTGGGTTTTACCACACAGCAAACTACGATCAAGGAATCTAATATGGTAGGTAGAAACTTCCCTACCGATGAATTTGAGACCCTTAATCAGGCTGCACAAATAGACCAGGCACTAACCAAAACACTGAAAGACCGTGTAGGTCTAATCTCATACCTTGGTCGTTTCACTTACGATTACAAGAATAAATACTTATTGGCGGTTAGTTACCGTATGGATGGAAGCTCTTACTTTTATAAAGGCAAAAAATATGGCTCATTCCCGGCAGTATCTGCAGGTTGGGGAATTGCAAAAGAAGACTTCATGAAAGATGTTACCTGGGTTAGCAATATGAAATTGAGAGCCAGTTATGGCGCTACAGGTAACAACAAAATCCCAAGCTTTTCTTTCCAAAATTTACTTTATCCAGGGAATTACTCTTTTGGAAGCGGAAATGGCGATGTGAATCTTGGACTGTCACCAAATTCGGATGTGCTGGCCAATCCCAGCATTACCTGGGAACGTACTTATGAGTTCAATGCGGGATTGGATCTAGGCTTTATGCAAGATCGATTCGGCTTAACTTTAGAGTATTACAATTCAAACACAGATAAATTACTATACAAAAGATCTACTCAATCTTTTAGTGGATCTTTTGAATATATCAACAACTCAGGTAAGATAAAAAACCAAGGGGTAGAAATAGAATTGACTTCCAACAATATCAAAAACAGCAAGTTTCAATGGACTACCAATTTAAACTTCTCGGCCAACAGAAATAAGTTACTGGAGCTAGGTGGAGAACCTTTCCAGTATAACTATGGAGAACGTTCTGAAATCTATGCCGCTATAGTTGGTCAGCCAGCCATACAGTTCTTCGGTTATAAAACAGATGGCGTATGGACTTCTCAAGCTCAAATTGATGAAGCAAAAGCCGGTGGACAAACTTCTACCCTTGCCAAATATTTCGCACCCGGGGGATTAAAGTTTGTTGACGTAAATGGTGATAACAAAATCGATGTGGATGACCGTACACCGATAGGTACTCCTTTTCCTGATTTTACCTGGGGAATCAACAACTCTTTTAAATACAAAGGGTTTGATCTGAATATTTTAATACAAGGCGTACAGGGTGTAAAAGTGATCAATGGTGATGCAAACTACAATGAATCAAGGAGATACAACGAGAATTTCAACAAAAACAGATGGATCAGTGCCGCCAATCCAGGTGATGGTAAAACACCATACTATACCAATGGAGAGAATTGGATGCTAACAGACTACGTGATTGAGGACGGCTCTTATGCTGCACTTAGAAACGTCATCCTCGGCTACACACTTCCTGCTAAATTCACTAAAAAAATAGGTGTAAAAGGGGTAAGAGTTTATACTGCTGCTGACAATGTGGTTTATTTAATGGGCAGCTCTTACCGTGGGATCAACCCTGAGGCCAGAGCTACCTCATCACAATATTCCTCCCCACTTATTGATGGCTATCAGCGTGGCGCCTTTCCAATTGCCCGCACTTACACATTTGGTATAGATGTTAATTTTTAAATCATGACTCAGCTAAAAATAGATAAGATGAAAAGCTTTAAGTACCTAACAGCAGGATTATTGCTTGCGATAAGCACTACTGCTTGTAACAAGATCATCGATATCGATCCCATTTCCAATATTGGGGTTGATGCCTTTTATAGAAATTATGAAGAAACCAAAGTTGCACTTACCGGCAGCTATAGCGGTTTGCAAAAGCCTTTGGAATTTGAGTGGATGCTTAGTGATCTGCGAACTGATAATTCGAAACAGGGTGTAGCCAATAGTTCGGCTACCATTAATTTTGAATTTAATGACTTGGACATGTTTACCCTAAACTCGGCACATGACAAGGTTTATCAATACTGGCTGATGACCTACAAAAACCTAAGGTCGATCAATTATGTACTAAAAAGTCTGGGCACTACCTATGCAGGTGGACAAACCACTCTCGGCGAAGGAACCGCAAAAATGACCCAGCAGCAAAAAAATCAGCTCGCAGGCGAAGCTTTGTTTTTACGTGCCTATCATTATTTTAACCTGGTAAGGTTATATGGTGATGTGTTTTTAGTTACCGAACCCGTTGATCCTGAACAGTCAAAAAAAATCAACAGAACGCCGATCGCCGATTGTTATCAGCTGATCACAGCCGACCTTTTAGCGGCCAAAGACTTACTATCTCAAACCCCATATTCAGCTTCAACCAATACCGATGCTGGGCATGCAACTTCCTGGGCAGCAAAAACGCTACTGGCTAAAGTTTACTTAAGTACCAACCGTGCGTCAAGCGCACTACCACTGCTTGATGATGTGATCAGCAACAGTGGCTATGGTATGCTACCTTCCTTTTCGGATGTCTTCTCTATCAACAACGAAATGAACAAAGAAATTCTCTTTGCGGTAAGGTTTAAGGCTGGTGGCTTTGGTTTGGGTAATTTAATGGGCAATAACTTTGCGCCAACATCTAGCGGAAGTGCCGTCATAAATGGTGATGGAAGCGGATATAACTACCCGACCAACGATTTGGATGTAACCTATAAAACACCTGCAACGGGCGCTACTGATGGAAGAAAAGCCGTAACAATGGCAAAATATAACGCCAAGCTGTATGTTAAAAAATTCATATCCCCGGTTTTGGTTAAATTTGATGGAGAAAATGATTTCCCGGTGCTACGTTTCTCTGATGTATTGTTGATGAAAGCAGAGGCTTTGGGTTTTGGAACGGCAAGTGTAAACCTAATTAACGACGTAAGGGCAAGAGCGGGTGCGGTAGATTATGTTACTGGAGACTTTAATACTGGCTTCTATAAATACCCAACTGATGGAAGTGCTAATGCCATTGCTACACCAGCACAGTTTTTAACCGCATTGTTAAACGAAAGAAGGTTGGAATTTGCATTCGAAAACCAACGTTTCTTTGATTTGGTAAGAACTGGACAAGCCATTACTGTTATCAAAAATCATTTTGCATTAGAATTCGACGCACACTATAAAGCCTACAGACCTGCATTTACACTGGCAGAATTACAAGCTCACTTAACAGCTGAAAAATTGTTATTGCCTATTCCCCAGCGTGAACTCGATGCAAATGATCAGATAAAAATTATTCAAAACCCAGGTTACTAATTGCTCATTATAAATTTTAAAGAGATGACAAAATTTTTAAAAACAGGGTTGTTTATGCTGGCTTTTGCAGCCACAATAGCCTCCTGCAAAAAAGAGAAACTTTCAGACATTGGAGAAGGCTCAATTAAGGCCGAAACTTATACTTTTAACAAGGCCACAAAAAGTTTTGATCTGGGAGATGAGGTGAAAAGTGAAATTGATGCCACCAATGGCATCAAATTAATTTATTCTTACCTCATAAGAAATAATGCTACAGATTCTCTGATTTATATCACCACTGATATAAAAAACAACCCGAAAAATTATACACTTACCATACCGCTTGCTTCCTTTCCAGCAAACAATATGAGCCAGGTAAAAGGTGTGAAAATAATGGTAAAACAAAGTAACAACAGTTCTCTTGAAGGATTTATTCCCATTAAATTCTTCGATCCTGACCTACCTCAGTTTAACAGTTTCCCTACTCAAATTAATGCAGATCTTAATGGAGCAACTGCAATAGCAGGTAACCTCACCTCGGACTATGGCATCAAACAGGTTGATATATTCGATGATTTCCAAACCGAGAACACCTATGTACTGGCACACAGCATTAACACGATAAACGGTGCTAAACAATATGCATTGAACTATGCATATACCTACCGCAAAGCTGCCCAGCACATTAAAATACGGGTTACAGACATCTACAACCAGACCAATGAATTAATTATCAATATGCCTGTGGATGTTGCTGTTTTTAAACCAAAATTCATTGGTTTTGCAGCTAAGATTACACCAATTACTGCAGGAACTACACCTCTAACCGGCAATATTACTTCTGTAACTGGTCTCAAGAAAATAGATATTTACGACGACCGTAATGGAGTCTATGAACTGGTCTCCACTTTAAGCAACCTGAATGGAGTTAAAACTTATAATCTAAATACTACTTACTTATATAAAAAAAGAGCTTCAAACCTTAAACTCATTGCAGTTGATACAGAAGATCTTCAAACTGAGCTGATCATTCCTTTAAATGTCAATTATGGCAGTGTGGTTTACAGAGATGTATTCATGACCGCACAAACATTGGGGACCAACACCGTTTTCCTTGAAAATGGAACTACGGCAGGCAACTGCAATCTGATAGCTAATGAAGCAAATATTCAGTTTGTATTTTTTGCTCCCAGCGCAGGGCCAACCTTATATAACCCATTTAGTGGTACAACAGGAACCTTCCCCGCAAATATGAAATGTAATGGAACGGGATGGACGATTGCGGATCCAGCTGCATTAAAAGATACCAAATTCAGGGTCTTGATCAATGGAGCAAGCACCGGACAAACTGATGTTTATAATCTGATAGCCGCAAATGAAATAGACGATTTAAGTGATGCATTCTTTACTTCCAGAACATTGTCGGCCCCATCAAGCAGTGGACCTAGATATGAAGCATCAGCAGCACCTTCGGCATCTTTGTTTAATCTGACCACAGCAAAAATCATTTATCTGCGGATTACAAACCGTACGACCACTGCGTATAAAAATGCCATTATGGTCATAAAAGAAGTGAATTCAAGTGCCGGTAACTCGACCATGAAATTCGATATCTATATCCAGAAATAATTTATGACCATATGCATATGCTAAAGACCATATTATTTGTATCCTTATTACTCAGTAGCTTTTTTTCAATAGCAGAAACCGTCATTGTAGAAAATCCAGCAGCATTGAAAGCTACTATAAGCAAAGCTAAACCAGGTACCATACTTCTGTTGAAGGATGGCACCTGGAACAATGCAGCCATACAATTACAAGGAAAAGGAACAGCTAAAGCCCCTATCATTATTATGCCACAAACACCAGGTGGGGTTACCTTTAGCGGGCAATCCTATATCCAGATTGGTGGCGAATACTTGATCATTAAGGGCTTCCATTTTAAAAATGGTTATAGCCCTAAAAGGGAAGTTATTTCTTTTCGCATCAGTAACGATGTGCTGGCCAACAACTGCCGGGTTAGCAACATTGTAATTGAGAACTATAGTCAGCCAGAACGCTTTAAAGCCGACACCTGGATTACATTATATGGAAAAAACAACCGCATTGATCATTCTACATTTGTAAACAAGCTAAATTCAGGGCCACTGATTATTGCAGAACTGGATGATGAACGGAGCCAGCAAAATAACCACCGCATAGACAGCAATTATTTTAAAGGCCGTCAGCGCTTCGGATCTAATGGTGGCGAAACCATTCGCATTGGAGTTTCCAGGTATTCATTAACAGCTTCACGTACACAGATTGTTCACAATTATTTCGAACGCTGTAATGGAGAGGTGGAGATCGTATCTATTAAATCCGGCGAAAACAATGTCAGCTACAACACCTTTTACGAATGCGAGGGCAGTCTTGTATTGAGACATGGATCAGGCAACATCGTTGAAGGCAATTTTTTCATAGGCAATAACAAACCCTTTACCGGGGGCGTAAGGGTAATTAACCCTCGTCAGCGTGTATTCAACAATATTTTCTATCAACTGCAGGGTAGCAATTTCAGAGCACCACTGGCTTTAGTAAACGGCGTGCCCAATTCACTCATCAATAGATATTACCAGGTAAAGGATGCCGTTATTGAAAAGAATACTTTTATCAATAGTGCTGAGATCTTATTTGGGGCTGGTAAGGATGCCGAGCGTACCCTTGGGCCTGAAAATGTTTCCTTCAAAAATAACCTTATCCTTACTCAAAAAAATGAAGTCTATACCGATGCCAATAACGACAAAGGAATCGCATTTGCGGATAACGGATTGGATGATGCTTTTAAAGGAACCATACCTGCCGGATTTAAAAAAGTGAAGGTAAAATCTATACAGATAAAAGGATTTAACCTACCCTACGATCCACAATACGGAGCAGATATAAAAAAGCTTCCTTTAATTAAAAAAGAAGCTACCGGAGCTATTTGGTATAAACCTACAGTAGAAGCTCCTGCCCGACCAGCAAAAAGCTTTAAAGTAAAAGCAGCACAAAGTGCAACGATTGCCAACCTGATTAATGATGCCTTGTCTGGTGACACCATCATTTTATCAGATGCGGGGCTCTACAAAATGAATACCGAGCTTACGGTTAACAAACCGTTAATCATCATGGCAGCCAAAAATTTAAAGAGCAGACCTGTATTTGTGAATGCATCCTATAAATCATTACCTGCTTTTATCAGTATTGAAAACGGTGGCGACCTTTTGGTTAAAGGCCTCGCTTTTAAAGGTACATACGAGAGTTTCTCTGCTGCTGATGCCGGTATCCGTTCTACTGATAAACCGATGAACAGACCTTACTTGCTTACCATAGACGACTGCGAATTTTATGATTATAATGAGAGTACAAATAGTGGCTTTAAAGCCTCAAAAAGCACCTTAGCCGACAGTCTCGTTGTTATCAATTCAATTTTCCATCACATGTCAGGCAATGGAATAGACCTTTCTTCAGAGAAAGACGACAAGGGTATGTACAATGCGGAATACACAGTGATCAGGAATTGTACTTTTACCAATTTACTGGGCAGCGCCATCAACATTTATCGTGGTGGAAATGATGAAAGTACTTTAGGGCCATTTGTAAATATTGACCATTGTACCTTTAATGAGGTAGAAAACCGTGAACAGGGAACTGTAGTCAGATTAATCGGAGCACAACAAGCTACGATTACCAATAGTAATTTTTCTTACAGTGGACAAGGGGGAAGATCTGTTCAATTTCAGGAATACCGTTGGGATAATATCCTTGTTGATCACTGTAATTTTTACGAATCTGGAAAGATCGAATCTTTTTACAACAAGGCTACGGGAAGTCATATTTACCATATCAAACCTAAATACACTGACCCCGAAAAACTTAATTTTCAATGGATAGATAACGCGTCATCTGCTAATGACAAGCTATCAATTGGTGTTACAAAATAATAGTATCAGATGATAAAACTCACAAAGACAATACTAAGATTAGCCCTTTCCACAGGGCTAATCACTTTACTTAGCTTCGACATTTCGGCTCAGCAAGCCACAAAGCTTCCTTCACAAATACTGGATCTTAGCAATTGGAAACTAAATATACCTGAAGGCATTAAAACTCCTGGTGGATCGGATGAATACAGACAGCCCGAATTGCAAACCTATAGCAACGAATTTTGGTTTTATGCCAACAATGGAGGCAACGCAGTCGTATTTCGTGCGATAACAGGTGGAACCACAACAAAAGGATCGGGTTATCCCCGCTCTGAGCTTAGAGAAATGATCGATAATGGAAAAAAGAACGCCTCATGGTCATCATCAACCGGCACGCACACTCTTTTTATTGATCAAAGCATCATTCATTTACCGGTTAAAAAACCACATATTGTGGTTGGTCAAATCCATGATGCTGATGACGATGTTATTGTTTTTAGGCTAGAGAAGAATAAACTTTTTGTAAAAATGGATAATGACAAAGGGCCCCTATTAGATGAGAACTACCAATTGGGCACTCGTTTTACGGTAATGTTTAAAGTAAGCAACGACCAAACTGAATGCTATTACAATGGCAAATTAAAGTTTACTTATCCGAAGGCATTTACGGGCGCTTATTTTAAAGCTGGCGCCTATGTGCAATCATCCTGCCAAGGGAAAAGAAAAGTAGAAGGAGAAGCTTGTGATGCATTTGGAGCTGTTGAAATCTATAAGGTTTGGGCAAAGCACGAGCTTTAAACGTCAATGCTGAATTTCAACCAGAAGTTCCATATAAAGCCAATACAAACTCAATAAGCCTTTTTCGACAAACTCCAATCTTTCCTTTTGCTTATCATCAAACCCGGCTTTCTCTATGGTGATCTTGGAAATAATTCTATAGACAATTAACTTTCGCTGAACCAGATAATATCCCGATTTATCTGGGTTCAGCGCATTAAATATTTCAGCTTCTTCTTGTAAATCTCTACACTTATCAAGAAACAATCGATCTTCTGTTTCGTCCTTATAAGTACCATTCATGATACTGAATACAATGTCTTCAAATACGTCTAAATCTGTCGTCATGCTCGTTCGCGTTTATTTTCAAGATATAAAATACAAAAGCGCAGCACGCTACGCAAACCAAATCAGGTGCTACACTTTGTACAGACTTACGTAAAATAATAGGCGACGGATTTCAGTTTATTAAATAAATTTTATTCCTGTCGCATCCGCCCCCTTTATTCGGCGGTTCTTGCCATCACCTCCTACTACTATAGCTTGTATATTTGTTAGGTATTAAACGATAGCAATCATGAGAAAAGTAATTGTTCAGGAATTTGTAACCATTGATGGCTTTGCGGCCGGACAGCAAGACGAATTGGATTTTATGCCTCAAGAATTTTCAACTGGTACAAAAAACAGTATTGAAAACAATCAGTTAGCGTTTATAAAAACCATAGATACCATGATATTAGGCCGGAATACCTACCGGATGTTTGAAGCCTACTGGCCGAACTCGACAGAGCGTATCGCTCCAGGATTAAATGCTTTGGCCAGGTACGTTGTTTCTGAAACTCTTGAACAAGCCGCATGGGGTGACCTCAAACCTGCTTCCATTATAAAGAAAGACGCCGATAAGGAAATTTCAAAATTGAAGTCACAAGCTGGCAAAGACATTGTAATCTGGGGAAGTCTTGCGCTCACACAATCGTTATTTAACAGTGATGTGATTGACGAATATCAATTCATTGTATGTCCAGCTGTTTTAAGTAAAGGCAGGAAGTTATTTACTGATGACCGCAAGTTATTCAAGTTAAATCTACTCGAAACAAAGACTTTTGATGATGGTTGCGTATTGCTAAGGTATTCTCGCTAAACCATTAATATTTAATATATTTAGGTAACCAACATACGGTAAAAATGAAAGGTTACTTAAAAAACTATAGTGGTATCATTTGGCTATTGACCGGAATTATAGTTGGGAGCATAGCTGGATTGATATTTGGTAAAAAAGTTGAGGTTTTAAAACCAATAGGTGATATCTTTTTAAATCTCCTATTTACTGCGGTGATACCACTGGTTTTTTTCGCCATATCATCAGCTATTGCAAACATTAAGCCTTCCGAAAAATTAAGCAAAATGATGGGCATCACTGGTGTAGTATTCCTTGCTACAGTTCTGATATCAGCCACATTAACCATCGTTGCCGTTAAAATATTTCCAATACATGAATCGTTAACAGCTGCTGCTATTACTGAAAAAATAAATGAAAAGCCCTTTACAGATCAATTTGCCGGGCTTTTCACAACTTCAGAGTTTTTTGAACTGCTTTCCCGTAAAAGCATGTTGGCCATGATCATTTTCTCCGTTATTATTGGCTTTGCAACCCATAAATCAGGAAAAGAAGGCATCCGCTTTGCTTCGTTTCTTCAGGCAGGAAATGAAGTCTTTAAAAACGTATTCATTCTGATTATGAAAGGTGGTCCGATTGGACTTGGTGCATACTTCGCCTATCAAGTTGGCGTATTTGGCCCCCAATTATTTGGCACCTATGCCAAGTCATTAGGCCTATATTATAGTTTTGGTGCCTTTTATTTCGTGGCCATATTTAGCCTATATGCATTTGTAGCTGGAGGTATTAAAGGGATAAAGCGCTATTGGAAAAATAACCTTATCCCCTCGGCAACTGCCGTAGGTACTTGTAGCAGCATTGCCACTATTCCTGCCAATCTGGATGCTGCAAAAAAAATGGGCATTCCAGATTACATTGCCAATGTAACCATCCCCCTTGGCGCAACCCTCCACAAAGATGGTTCGAGTATTTCTTCAATTGTTAAAATGGCTGTTGTGTTTGCGCTATTTGGCAAAGGATTTAATACTGCCGATGCAATTTTATTGGCATTAGGCATGACCGTATTGGTGAGTATTGTAGAAGGTGGAATACCTAATGGAGGCTATGTTGGCGAATTATTGTTTATTTCTGCTTATAGTCTCCCCATAGAAGCCTTGCCACCTGCCATGATCATCGGGACATTGGTAGATCCGATGGCAACTTTATTAAACGCCACCGGCGATACCGTAGCGTCAATGCTGGTCACCAGGTTTACTGAGGGTAAACAATGGATAAAAGACAGTATCTAATCGATGTAATCGAGAATCTTTTCGATCAGTTCTATCTCTGTAAATGGCTTGATGATGTAATCGTTTAATCCTGCAGAAAAATAGGTATCATGCGCCCCAGCACTAATCTCACCAGTTAAAGCAATGATGGGGATTGCAGCTTTCTTATGATCCTTGTTGGCTCTGATTATTTTGGCAAACTCTATCCCATCCATTTCTGGCATTTGAATATCTGTGAGCACCATATCGCATTTATTTTTGTTTATAAATTGAAGTGCTTCAGCTGCACTTGTTGCCGCATCATAACTAATTCCATGCTTCTTAAAGATCATTTTAATCACCAGTAGATTCATCTCAGAATCATCAACAACTAAAATGTGAATATTTTTAAAACGATCGCTATTGATCATCATTTCCTGCTGTTGTTCAAGGTTTTCTTCTCCATCAACAACAATGCGATAAGGCAACGCGACCGTAAAAGTTGTCCCTTTTCTCAGCGTACTTTCAACATCTATTTTCCCCTTATGCATGTCCACCAACTTTTTACTAATGGTTAAGCCAAGCCCTGAGCCTACTTGCCAGTCGTTACGCTTAGCATCTATCACTTGTGAAAATTCATTAAAGATGACAGGAATATTTGCCGCCGATATACCTATACCAGTATCAATAACTTTAACAATCAGTGATACATTCTTTTCATCAGTTCTCTTTACATCCACTTGAATGCTTACCTTCCCCTTCTCCGTAAATTTAATGGCATTAGCCGTTAAATTCATAATGATCTGTTTTAAACGATAAGGGTCGCCATCTAGTAATAAATCAGGAGCACCATCCTGAAGCAATTCGAGTTTTAGTTTCTTTTGATCTGCCAAAACTTTTGCGGTATCGGCTACTTCTCTTAAAATACGTTTATACTTAAAAGGTGTTTTTGCAAGTGATAGCTTTTTGGTTTCCAAACGAGAAAAATCAAGCACTTCGTTAACAGCAGACAACAGCATAGAAGAAGAAGTATCCAACAATTTAGACATCATCTTCTGATCTTCATTTAAAGGTGTTGATTTTAGTTGTTCAGAAACGCCAATAATCGCATTTAAAGGCGTACGCATCTCGTGACTAATACTGGTAAAAAGTCTGGATTTACTAACCACCTGCTCAGCGGCCAGCTTATTCGCTTTCATGATCCTATTATAAGCACGGTAAAGCTTATACAGCAAAAATATAATGCCCAAATAAGATAATAAGCTGATCACAAAGTTAAGTTTGCCAGACCAATTAATATTATCCAATGAATTTTTTGCTTTATTTTTCAGCGCTACTTTTCTTGCTGTCTCACTTACATTGATATTGTCTTTATATTCTTTAAATAACAGCTTAATATTTTCGAATATCCGCTCATTTAAAGTTAAAATAGCTTGCTCCTTTTCGGTTAACTTAACATGATTCTTTTTTTGATCTTCCAACAAGCCCTTGTAATAATTGGTAATTCGTTCCAATTGCTTTTTGTTGTAAGCTTCCACCCCATTTTCAACAGGCTCGTATGTGGTTTCGGTTTTTCTTATTTTAGCTGTGTCTGCCGGATCGGTCTCGTTTAAAATCGCACTTTTAAGCCGCTGAAAAAACTTTTTCTTTTTCCCATTGGGTTCAGCTTTTATTTCTTCAATCTCAACTACCTTCTTTACCGCGGCTTTTGGAAACTTTTTTCCAGCTAGCAGGGTACTGCTTATCTTATCTACATTAAGCTGTAAATTAATATTCGTAATTGAATCGGCTAGTTTCTTAATTGCTCCATAAAGCAACATCTGCTTCCGCTTACTAGCCAAATCCCCCACAATGTTGCCCGATATATTTCTATTACCTTCTACAGAAAGGCTAGCCAATATGATAGAAATAGATTTTATCTCTTCTGTATATCTCACAAAATATTCAGGCTTCCACAAAGCGGTATACATCCTAAAATTATTCTCTGCAACCTGTAAGCTTAAAGTAATGGTATCCAATTTAGAGAGCTGAAGGTTGTTTGTCTCCAATTCGCTCAAGGTAGTCGTTAATACTTTTTGTTCTGATTGCTGAGTAATAGAATTGCGAAACAAAAGGGTTATAAACACGATAATAATGCCAAATATGACCAGAAAAGAACGCTGATTTTTTCTCATTAGATAATGCTTGCTTGTTTGCCTTAGTTCCATCCCTTTGCCAATAAGTATGCCAAAGTCAAAACGTTCAGAAAACTCAAATCAGAATATTTTTCTCAACCCTTGTTATGAAATTAATATTTTATATATTTAAGAAACCAAACATACCTTATAATAAACAAATACCACAAAAAACCCAACACAACTATATACCTTGCGGTTTTTTGAAAAAAAAGAACCTACGACGAACAAACTTGTTTTCAGTATTTCGTCGAAGAAATGATTTTTTTATGGCTGTGTTACTGCTAATTATGAATAATACTATAGATTTTTAACCTTAAAAAAATAATTATAAATGAAAATTTTAAAAATACTCGGGATAGTGATCGCTTTTGTGATCCTTCTTGCATTTGCGGGTGGTTTGTACATTAACAGCGCTTTACCAGACACCGGAGCAGCAGCAGTGGTGAAAATAGAACCAACTCCAGCACGCTTAGCACGAGGCCGTTACCTTGCAAATCACGTAGCAGCTTGTATGGACTGCCATGGCACTCGCAACTGGGCTTTATTTTCTGGTCCACCCCTAAGCGGATCTTTAGGTAAAGGCGGCGAGGTTTTTGATCAAAATATGGGATTTCCGGGGAAAATTTACGCAGCCAACATTACTCCACATGCCTTGGGAAATTGGACCGACGGAGAAATTTTAAAAGCCATTACTACTGGGGTTAATAAAGATGGGAAAGCATTATTTCCTTTGATGGGCTACCAAAGATTTGGGAAAATGGATAAAGAAGATATTTATAGCATCATTACCTATATCCGCAGCTTAAACCCAATACAAAATGAAGTACCGAACACCGAATTAGACTTCCCGGTAAGCCTGATCAATAAAATGAGTCCTAAACCAGCAGATTTCCAAAAAATACCTGCTATGCAGGACACCGTTAAATATGGTGCTTATTTGGTCAATGCAGCTGGGTGTGTAGATTGCCACAGTAAAATGGATAAAGGTGCCATTATAGCCGGCACTGAATTTGGCGGTGGGATGGAATTTAAGCAACCAGCAGGTACGATTAGATCTAGTAACATTACCATGCATAAAACCAATGGATTGGGCAACTGGACAAAAGAAATGTTTGTTCAGAAATTTAAGCTCTACGCGGATAGCACAACAAAGCTACCAACTTTGGCTAAAACCGATTTAAACACGCCAATGCCCTGGACGATGTATGCAGGAATGACTAGCAACGATTTGGCAGCAATTTATACTTATTTAAAAAGCTTAAAACCATTAGACAACAAAGTTGAAGTAAGAACCATTCTATAGAATGGTTCTTACTGTATTTAAGCAATTACCTTATTGATTTCTAACAATGGTGATATACCCTTTTTTAAATTCTTTCCCGTTTCCGAAATCAATGAGGTAATAATAAGTCGCCTCTTCCAGAGCGGCACCATTTACTCTGCCATCCCAATCATTTTTATAATCCCTTAGCAACAATAATAGTCTACCCGCTCTATCAAATATTTTGATACTATGGTTTGGAAACATGTCAATATTATTCACTAGCCAGTAATCGTTGATACCATCACCATTTGGCGTAATCAAATTAGTGGAATTTACAGCCATCAAACTTTCAACAACTTCTATTTTAATGGTCTGCGTACTGCTACGGCCATATTGGTTAGTCCCCGTTACCGTATAAGTAGTCGTAATTGAAGGGCGCACGCTGAGTATTGCCGTATTTTGTCCTATTATAGGACCATTAACGTCAGACCATTGATAACTCACAGTCCCAGATGCAGTAAGAATGGTTGTCTCACCTTTATTGATGCTATTTCCTTTACTGCTTACAATCATAACTACAGGCGCAGGGTTATCAACTACCTTTAATGATTGTGTAATAGGCGTCGCCGCAGCATAATTTACATTTCCTGCCTGACTAGCGGTAATACTAACTGTTCCTGCCTTTAGTAACTCCACTTGATTACCATTGATGATTCTGGCAATAGTAGGGTCACTGCTACTGTAGGTAACGATCAATCCTGAACTCGCTGTTGCATTTAGCGTAAACACAGGATCTGTAGACAACTTATCAGTAAATGCAGCAAAGCTGATGGTTTGATTGATATTTCCAATGGTTAATGTCCCGGTTACATTTGCAGCAATGTAATTTGCATTTATTAAGCTGGCCTCCACAGTATGCACTCCTGCTGAAGTTGGAGGAACATTACCACCATTATAAGTGACAGTTACTCCCGTTAGGTTTGCAGGATTAGTCGTTACAGTTATTGTTTTGGCTGTTCCATCATAATTTTGAGAAAGGTTGCTCAGTGTAAGTGTAGCAACAGCTTTACCAATTACCAAACTACCTGTTGCATTAATTGCTGTATAATTTACATTAGTTAAACTAGCCACTACAACATAAGTACCCGCAGCTATTGGTAAAGTTGCCGATCCATCATAAGTAATCGAGACACCCGATAAACCAGCAGGATTGGTTATTGCTGTCGCAGATTTTCCTGTACCATCATATGTCTGAGTCAAATTACTCAATGCAAGAATAGCAGTTGCTTTGCCAATCACCAAACTACCTGTTGCATCAGCTGCTGTATAATTTGCATTAGTTAAACTAGCCACTACAGCATAAGTACCCGCAGCTGTTGGCAAAGTTGCTAATCCGTCATAAGTAATGGAGACACCAGATAAACCCACAGGATTGGTAGTTGCTGTTGTCGATTTTGCAGTACCATCATAAGTCTGAGTTAAATTGCTCAATGCAAGAGTAGCAGTTGCTTTGCCAATCACCAAACTACCTGTTGCATCAGCTGCTGTATAATTCGCATTAGTCAAACTAGCCACTACAACATAAGTACCCGCAGCTATTGGTAAAGTTGCCGATCCATCATAAGTAATCGAGACACCCGATAAACCAGCAGGATTGGTTATTGCTGTCGCAGATTTTCCTGTACCATCATATGTCTGAGTCAAATTACTCAATGCAAGAGTAGTCGTTGCTTTACCAATCACCAAACTGCCTGTTGCATTCGTTGCTGTATAATTTGCATTAGTTAAACTAGCCACTACGGCATAAGTACCCGCAGCTGTTGGCAAAGTTGCTAATCCGTCATAAGTAATGGAGACACCGGATAGCCCAACAGGATTAGTCGTCACTGTTGCAGATTTTCCGGTACCATCATAAGTCTGAGTTAAATTGCTCAATGCAAGAATAGCAGTTGCTTTGCCAATCACCAAACTACCTGTTTCATCAGCTGCTGTATAATTCGCATTAGTCAAACTAGCAACTACAGCGTAAGTACCCACGGCTGTTGGCAAAGTTGCTAATCCATCATAAGTAATCGAGACACCTGATAAGCCAGCGGGATTGGTTATTGCTGTTGCAGATTTTGCTGTACCATCATAAGTTTGAGTCAAATTGCTCAGCGTAAGAGTGGCCGTTCCTTTGCCAATTACTAAACTACCTGTTGCATCCGTTGCCGTATAATTTGCATTAGTCAAACTGGCCACTACAGCATAAGTACCTGCAACTGTTGGCAAAGTTGCCGATCCATCATAGGTAATAGAGACACCAGATAATCCAGCAGGATTAGTCGTCACTGTTGCAGATTTCCCTGTACCATCGTAAGTAGCAATCAAATCACTTAAGGTTAGTGTAGCAGTTCCTTTGCCAATTACTAAACTGCCTGTTGCATCAATTGCTGTATAATTCGCATTAGTCAGACTAGCCACTACAGCATAAGTACCCGCGGCTGTTGGCAAAGTTGCGGATCCATCATAAGTCATAGAGACACCAGATAATCCAGCAGGATTAGTCGTCACTGTTGCAGATTTTGCGGTACCATCATAAGTCTGAGTCAAGCCACCTAAGGTAAGCGTAGCCGTCCCTCTGCCAATCACTAAACTGCCTGTTGCATCAATTGCTGTATAATTCGCATTAGTCAGACTGGCCACTACAGCATAAGTACCCGCGGCTGTTGGCAAAGTTGCGGATCCATCATAAGTCATAGAGACACCAGATAATCCAGCAGGATTAGTCGTCACTGTTGCCGATTTTGCGGTACCATCGTAAGTAGCAGTCAAACCACTTAAAGTTAGCGTAGCCGTCCCTTTGCCAATCACTAAACTAGCTGTTGCATCAGCGGCCGTATAATTTGCATTACTCAAACTAGCCACTACAGCATAAGTACCGGCAACTGTTGGTAAAGTAGCCGATCCATCATAAGTAATGGAGACACCAGATAGCCCAACAGGATTAGTGGTTACTGTCGCGGATTTTACTGTCCCATCATAAGTAGCAGTCAAACCACTTAAGGTTAGTGTAGCAGTTCCTTTGCCAATTACTAAACTGCCTGTTGCATCAGCAGCTATATAGTCCGCATTACTCAAACTAGCGACTACAGCATAAGTACCCGCAGCTGTTGGCAAAGTTGCCGATCCGTCATAGGTAATAGAGACACCAGATAATCCAGCAGGATTAGTCGTCACTGTTGCAGATTTTGCGGTACCATCATAAGTCTGAGTCAAGCCACCTAAGGTAAGCGTAGCCGTCCCTCTGCCAATCACTAAACTGCCTGTTGCATCAATTGCTGTATAATTCGCATTAGTCAGACTGGCCACTACAGCATAAGTACCCGCGGCTGTTGGCAAAGTTGCGGATCCATTATAAGTCATAGAGACACCAGATAATCCAGCAGGATTAGTCGTCACTGTTGCCGATTTTGCGGTACCATCGTAAGTAGCAGTCAAACCACTTAAAGTTAGCGTAGCCGTCCCTTTGCCAATCACTAAACTACCTGTTGCATCAGCGGCCGTATAATTTGCATTACTCAAACTAGCCACTACAGCATAAGTACCTGCAGCGGTTGCCAAAGTTCCCAATCCATCATAAGTAATGGAGACACCGGTTAGCCCAACAGGATTAGTGGTTACTGTTGTAGATTTTCCAGTACCATCATAAGTTTGTGTCAAATTGCTCAGCGTAAGAATAGCCGTTCCTTTGCCAATCACTAAACTACCTGTTGCATCCGTTGCCGTATAATTTGCATTAGTCAAACTGGCCACTACAGCATAAGTACCTGCAACTGTTGGCAAAGTTGCCGATCCATCATAAGTAATGGAGACACCAGATAGCCCAACAGGATTAGTCGTCACTGTTGCCGATTTTCCGGTACCATCGTAAGTTTGTGTCAAATTGCTAAGTGCAAGTGTCGCTGTCCCTTTGCCAATCACTAAACTACCTGTTGCATCGGTTGCCGTATAATTCGCATTGTTTAAACTAGCAATTACCGCATAAGTACCCGCGGCTATTGGCAAAGTTGCGGATCCATCATAAGTAATCGAAACACCAGATAAACCCACAGGATTGGTAGTTGCTGTTGCCGATTTTGCGCTACCATCATAAGCTTGTGTCAAATTGCTCAATGCAAGAGTAGCCGTTCCTTTACCGATTACCAAACTGCCTGTTGCATCAGCGGCTGTATAATTTGCATTAGTCAAACTAGCCACTACGGCATAGGTACCCGCAGTTGTTGGCAAAGTTGCCGATCCATCATAAGTAATGGAGACACCAGATAATCCTACAGGATTAGTCGTCACCGTTGCCGATTTACCTATCCCATCATAAATCTGAGTCAAATTGCTCAGTGTAAGAGTGGCCGTTCCGTTGCCAATTACTAAACTACCTGTTGCATCAGCGGCTGTATAATTTGCATTAGTCAAACTGGCCACTACGGCATAGGTACCTGCAGCTGTTGGCAAAGCTACCGATCCATCATAAGTAATGGAGACACCAGATAATCCTACAGGATTAGTCGTCACCGTTGCCGATTTTGCTGTGCCATCATAAGCTTGAGACAAATTGCTAAGTGCAAGTGTCGCTGTCCCTTTGCCAATCACTAAACTACCTGTTGCATCGGTTGCCGTATAATTCGCATTGTTTAAACTAGCAATTACCGCATAAGTACCCGCAACTGTTGGCAAAGTTGCCGATCCATCATAAGTAATGGAGACACCAGATAGCCCAACAGGATTAGTGATTACTGTCGCGGATTTTGCTGTACCATCGTAAATAGCAGTCAAACCACTTAAAGTTAGCGTAGCCGTCCCTCTGCCAATCACTAAACTGCCTGTTGCATCAATTGCTGTATAATTTGCATTAGTTAAACTAGCCACTACCGCATAAGTACCTGCAGCTGTTGGCAAAGTTGCTAATCCGTCATAAGTAATAGAGACACCGGATAGCCCAACAGGATTAGTGGTCACTGTTGCAGATTTTCCGGTACCATCATAAGTTTGGGTCAAATTGCTCAGCGTAAGAATTGCCGTTCCTTTGCCAATTACTAAACTACCAGTTGCATCAGCGGCTGTATAATTTGCATTAGTCAAACTAGCCACTACGGCATAGGTCCCCGCAGCTGATGGCAAAGCTACCGATCCATCATAAGTAATGGAGACACCAGATAATCCTACAGGATTAGTCGTCACTGTTGCCGATTTCCCTGTACCATCGTAAGTTTGAGACAAATTGCTCAATGCAAGAGTGGCCGTTCCTTTTCCAATTACGAAACTGCCCGTTGCATCAACTGCTGTATAATTCGCATTAGTCAAACTAGCTACTACAGCATAAGTGCCCGCGGCTGTTGGTAAAGTTGCTAATCCATCATAAGTAATCGAGACACCGGATAACCCAACTGGATTAGTAGTTGCTGTTGCAGATTTCCCCGTACCATCGTAAGTTTGAGACAAATTGCTTAGTGAAATCGTAGCAGTTCCTTTGCCGATCACTAAACTACCTGTTACATCCGTTGCGGTATAATTGGCATTGTTTAAGCTAGCAACTACAGCATAAGTACCTGCAACTGTTGGCAAAGTTGCCGATCCATCATAAGTAATGGAGACACCGGATAATCCAGCAGGATTAGTCGTCACTGTTGCCGATTTCCCTGTACCATCGTAAGTAGCAGTCAAACCACTTAAAGTTAGTGTAGCCGTCCCTTTGCCAATCACTAAACTGCCCGTTACATCAGCTGCTGTATAATTCGCATTAGTCAAACTAGCCACTACCGCATAAGTACCTGTAGCTGTTGGCAAAGTTGCCGATCCGTCATAGGTAATGGAGACACCGGATAACCCAGCAGGACTAGTTGTTACTGTTGCCGATTTTGCAGTACCATCATAAGCTTGAGACAAATTACTAAGTGTAAGTGTCGCTGTTCCTTTGCCGATCACCAAACTGCCTGTTGCATTAACAGCTGTATAGTTTGCATTAGTCAAACTGGCCACTACAGCATAAGTACCCGCAGCTGTTGGCAAAGTTGCCGATCCATCATAAGTAATCGAGACACCAGATAAGCCAACAGGATTAGTCGTTACCGTTGCCGATTTTGCAGTACCATCGTAAGTGGCAGTCAAACCACTTAAGTTTAATGTGGCCGTCCCTTTGCCAATCACTAAACTGCCCGTTGCATCAGCGGCTGTATAATCCGCATTTGTCAAACTAGCCACTACGGCATAAGTACCTGCAACTATTGGCAAAGTTGCCGATCCATCATAGGTAATTGAGACACCAGATAGGCCAACAGGATTAGTGATTACTGTCGCGGATTTTGCTGTACCATCGTAAACAGCCGTCAAACCACTTAAAGTTAGCGTAGCCGTCCCTTTGCCAATCATTAAACTGCCTGTTGCATCAATTGCTGTATAATTCGCATTAGTCAAACTAGCCACTACCGCATAAGTACCTGTAGCTGTTGGCAAAGTTGCCGATCCGTCATAGGTAATGGAGACACCGGATAACCCAACAGGATTAGTCGTCACTGTTGCCGATTTTCCGGTACCATCATAAGTTTGGGTCAAATTGCTCAGCGTAAGAATTGCCGTTCCTTTACCAATTACTAAACTACCTGTTGCATTCGTTGCTGTATAATTAGTATTGTTTAAACTGGCAATTACCGCATAAGTACCTGCTGCTGTTGGCAAAGTTGCGGATCCATCATAAGTAATGGAGACACCGGATAATCCAACAGGATTAGTCGTCACTGTTGCAGATTTTGCGGTACCATCATAAGTTTGAGACAAATTGCTCAATGCAAGTGTGGCCGTCCCTTTGCCAATCACTAAACTGCCCGTTGCATCAGCGGCTGTATAATCCGCATTAGTCAAACTGGCCACTACAGCATAAGTCCCCACAGCAGTTGGTATAGTAGTAGAGCCATCATAGGTAATCGAAACACCAGATAAGCCAACAGGATTAGTCGTCACTGTGGCAGATTTCGCACTTCCATCATAAGCTTGAGACAAATTGCCCAGGGTAAGCGTGGCCGTTCCTTTACCGATCACCAAACTGCCCGTTGCATCAGCAGCTGTATAATTTGCATTAGTCAGACTAGCCACTACAGCATAAGTACCCGCGGCTGTTGGCAAAGTTGCGGATCCATCATAAGTCATAGAGACACCAGATAATCCAGCAGGATTAGTCGTCACTGTTGCAGATTTTGCGGTACCATCATAAGTGTGAGTCAAGCCATTTAAAGTTAGTGCGGCCGTTCCCTTACCAATCACTAAACCAGCTGTCACATCAGCTGCCGTATAATTTGCATTAGTCAAACTAGCCACTACAACATAAGTACCTGCGGCTGTTGGCAAAGTTGATGATCCATTATAAGTAATCGAAACACCAGATAAACCGGCAGGATTGGTTGTTGCTGTTACAGATTTTGCTGTACCATCGTAAGTAGCGGTCAGGCTGCTAAGAGAAAGCGTAGCTGTTCCTTTGCCAATTACCAAACTGCCTGTTACATCAGCTGCTGTATAGTCTGCATTGCTTAAACTTGCAACTACAGCATAAGTACCGGCCGCAATTGGTGCAATGGTTGAACCATCATAAGTAATGGAAACACCAGATAAACCAATAGGGTTGGTTGTTACTATTGCAGATTTTTGTGTGCCATCATAAATAGCGGTTAGGTTGCTTAAACTAAGCGTAGCCGTACCTTTTCCTACAGTTAATAAGCGATTTACATTTGAGGCAGGATTATAAGCTGCATTGCCTGCTTGCGAAGCTTTTATCGTTGTCGTTCCCACACCAATAATGGTTACCGTATTTCCATTTATGGTTGCAACCGTATGATCTGAACTGGTATAAGTTACCGGATTCCCGGATCCTCCACCCGTTGCCGTTAAGTTAAAATCTGCATCACCCAAGTTTTTAGCGACTAATGCCGCAAAAACAATTACCTGACTTTCAAGTGCTCTGGTGACCGCAAAGGTATATTCTTTAACGGTAATTCCAAGTTCATCAGTCACCTTTACAACAATGATATTGCTACCTAGATTTAAAGACAAAGGATCGGAAACAGCCCCACTGGCAACAACCTGTGGCAGGCCTCCATTAATGCTCAGCTCAATCACAGAATTAACAAAAACAGCTGTAGGAGTAATAGTTAATGAGGTTGTTACGAACGGAACAACAGTAGTATAACTTAAAACAGCAGATGAAAAACCCGGAGACAGCATCCCCTCACTTAACAACAATGCAGAAAGATTCGCATTAATTAAGGCAACAGTTGTGGTAGGCGTATACGCGCCATGACCTGTAAAACCATTCTTATCAGCCCTTAGCCTATAATAGTAGCTGTCGATTTGAGATAAACCAGTAATACTCTGCGAAAGTCCTGTTACAGTAAATGGAGACCCTATCACAGGCGAAACAAAGCTTTGGTCTGTTGCTACGTCAAGTATATAATTATCTACCGTCCCCACTGCCGGGCTTGTCCAGTTTACCGTAAATCCCGTCGCTGACACAGCTGTATGGCTTATAGGTACAGGTAAAACCATAGCATAACTTTCAACCCAATTGCTTTGCTGCCCCGTCAGAGAGAAGTCAGACAAGGTACCATTATACCCTAAAGTTCCCTGATCGGTAAGAACGGTACTTTGACTTGTAACACCTTGATCAAAATTATAATGAGCGACTAGTGTGGATGGTTGAACGGGATTGGTATTCAACATATCTGTTTGTACATCTAATGCCGATAATGCGGAACTGTAGATCTTTATTTCATCCATATCACCCTGAAAAAAAGTACTTTCAGTTGAACTCTTACCAATCGTAAGATAATGTGTCGCATCCAGAAGCAAAGGATTACCATTTACCCTTGCAGCTCCAACTTCTGCTCCATTTGCGTAAACTCTAACGATCGCAGGCGTAACTACATAAGCCACGTGCAGCCAATGGTTTGCTTCATATTTATAATTGGCATCTGCAGTATTGGTGAGCCATGCGCTACCAGTTCCTATATCCGCATGTATTTTATTGCCGCCAACCAATTGTATATCAAAAGAGCTGTCGCCACTTTCTCTGGTACTGAGAATATGCATAGTTTTAGTTGCATTTGTGGGCCTTACCCAAGCCATTACAGTAAAATTCCCTGAAACAACTCTTGCCTGTGGCGGCACACTTACATAATCCTTGGAACCGTCAAAATTTAATGCATTACCAGGTGGTGTGTAACTTTGCATTGTAGCCATCATGGTTTTAGAATAGGCTCCTGTTCCAGTAACACTTAACTTATCTGCACTTACCCTATAGTAATAATTTGTGCCTAATGTTAAACCCGTAAAAGTATGCGAGGTACCTGAAACCGTAAAAGGAGAACCGATAACTGGCATCGTAAAATTAGCATCGGTAGCCATCTGTAACACATAACCATTGTCTACCTTACCTATTTCCGGTGAAAGCCATTTTGCTTCAAAGCTAGATTCGGATAAACTTAAGACTGGAGCAGTGCCTGGTACAACCATCGCATAACTCTCTACCCAATTGCTTGTTACTCCAGTTGAGGCAAAACTATTCAGCGTCCCATCATAGGCCTTAGCACTTTTATCTTTTAAGGTAACAATGCCTATATTATTTCCCTGTACTTGTCCCTCATCAAAATCAAACCAGGCTACTAAATCTGAATACATAGGCGGATAGCTACTCACCATATCAGCTTGAATATTGGCCTGAGTCATCGCTTTATTGTAAATCCTTACCTCATCAAGATCGCCTTTAAAATAGGTATTCTCCGTACCGTTGTTACCCAATTGTAAAATGTGGTTGGCATCCATTAACAGGGGTGTTCCCGAAAAAGCTCCATTACCAGCCAGCTCGCCATTGATATAAATTTGATATCCTGTAGGTGATACGGTATAAGCAATGTGCATCCATCGCCCAGTGCTATAATCAAAAGTAGCATCCGCAGCATTGGAAAGCCATCCTCCACTGCTGCCGATATTGCTATGAATGGTATTCCCATTTTTAAGCTGAATATCAAAACCATACCCACCTGTTGATTTGGTACTGAGGACATGCATGGTTTTACTAACATCAGTGGGACGTACCCAGGCCTGTACCGTAAAACTGCCACTTACAGTTGCCGCCGGAGCTGCGAAAGTTACTTTATCGTCAACCCCGTCAAAGTTTAAAGCTGCCGAAAGCATTTGTGTCTCATAAGCCCCCATATCGATTGTTCCATCTGCTTTTCTAGGGTTCCCTTTCACATCAGTAATCAGTGCGGAAAGGTCTGGACTTTGGCCTGAATTGAAAAAAGTGTTGCTGCCAGCATTTATGGCAGGACTACCCAACTGTATACGATAATCACCTTTAAGCACATCTCTAAAAAGCGGATCTACACTGAGATTTCCCGTTCCCGGAGCTGCTTCCTGCAATAAACTGTAACTGATAGTTGGAGAACTGGTACGATTGTAAATCTTTGCCTCCGGACCACTATTGCCCCAAATGATACTGTTGCGGATCACAACATCATTTGTAAAAAAATTTTCCATTGCCCCGCCACGTAAACTTGCATAGTTTCCGGCAACAGTTACATTGGTTAAAACGACAGGAATTTGGGAAATAAATAGACCACCGCCCCGCTCACTTCTATTATTGATGATTGATACGTTAATCAGTTTAGGGGAAGAAAGCTCACGGCAAGCGATCCCACCACCGAAACGAAGCGATTCATTTTCCGATAGGATAGAATTAATGATTATGAGGGATGATGATTCAGCAGATATTGCTCCTCCATATTGCGAACTAAAGTTTCTAGTCATCAAAACATGCTTAAATACAGGGTTTCCAACTCTTATGTATACAGCACCACCACTACCACCACCAGGTGCGGAGATTGCGGCATTGTCACTTACGGTTGAGTTTGTAAGCGTAAATGAAGAATTTATACTTTGTATGCCCGCTCCAAAATTTTTTGTTTTATTCCAGCTGATCACCAAATTGTCCATGATTGGCTGTGAGTTTTCTATGTTCATCCCCCCTCCCATATCCCCATAGTTGCCTATAATACTCAGGTTTCTTAATTCTGGCGAAGAGGATTTTAGGACCATCCCACCGGCATCAGAATTCACAAACTGGATACCATTTATCGTCCTGTATATCCCATAATCTCCGCAACCCCCAGTAATGGTAAAACCATCTAACAAGGCATGTCCAACTTCGCCCATACTAAATACTACATGGTAGGCGTTATCACCCCGGTTAAGAATGTCAAAAGTACCCTTAGCCCCCACCCGCACATCGTCATTGTTGAAATCACCACTTAAAATACTTTTGTTAGCCATCTGCGTCAAATCTCTATCGGCCAAACGGGTTTCAATTCCCGTAAAACCACCGTAAACCATCACATCTGCTTTCAACAAAAACGAATTAAGCCGATCCTTAATCGTGATCACATTCAGGTCTTCCGGTGTACGATTGGGTTGATACGTCCCGGCAGCAACAAAAACAGAGTCAAAAGCTATGGAGTTGTTAATCATCAACTGCAAATCATCCGAAGCATTTTGCCAGGAAAGTCCATCTTTGGTACCCGTAGCCACCGGTTTTACAAACCGTTTTATAGCTACGACCCGGCTTACGGTTAAGGTATACACTCTACTGGCAGAACCATCACTGACTTTTATTTTAATGATATTCGTTCCGATGTTCAGGGGAACAACATTTTGGCTTCCGGAAGTCAGCCCCTGAAATCCCCCAGCATTGATATCCATTTCTATCAGGGCAGCCGGATTGTTCTGTCTGGCGACCAGCTGTACAGAACTTGTAGAAACGATTGTTGTATAAGACAGCTGATTTTCCGAAAAGGGTTGTGATAATGTTCCTTCACTAAGGGTTAGTGCAGAGAGCTTATCATATGTCGCTACGGTAGTAGCGGTCGCTGTTTCTGACCATGCTCCCTGCCCGCTAACACTTGCTTTATCGGGCTTTACCCGGCAATAATAGGTAATACCCGACATAGCAGATACCATTTTTGAAGTACCTGTCACGATAAAGGGTGAACCGATGAGAGGTTCCGTGAAATCTGACTTTGGAGACACTTCCAGCAGATAATTGTCCACAGTTCCATTAACTGCCGATGCCCAGTTAACTGTAAATTCATTAGGCCCTATTCCAGTAGTTGTAGGCCCTTCTGCCATAACCATGGCGTAGCTCTCTACCCATGATGATCCTGCACCAGTCACTGTCCCATCGTAACCATTACCACTCAGATCATTCAAGATACTTCCTGACTGCTCAAAATTATAATAGGCTAACAATTGTGCGGGTAAAGCTGAAGATGTGTTCAACATCTCAGCCTTTACATCCGCAGCTGTGAGCGTTGCATTATATACTTTTACCTCATCTATGTTTCCCTTAAAATAGGTGTTTTCAGTTCCGTTCTTACCAATAACGATCTTATGTGTGGCATCAAGTAACAATGGACCTCCTGAAAGTGTTCCAGCACCAATCTCTATACCATTTGCATAGATTTTATATCCTGTTGGCGACACAGTATAGGCAACATGCAGCCACTGATTACTAGTATACTTAAAAGCTGCATCAGCTGCAGTGGTTATAAAATCACTGCCATTTCCTATATCTGCATGTAATCTATTCCCATCAACAACCTGCATATCAAAAGAACACTCAGCGGTTTCCCGAGTACTAAAAATATGCATTGCACCTGATGTGCTTGTCGGCATTACCCAAGCCATTACGGTAAAGTTATCTGCAATCCGCGTGCTTTTAGCAGGAACAGTTACATATTGTGTACCTGTAACACGAAGCGCATTACCCGGTTGAGCATATAGTTTAGCATTTGAAAAAAGAAAGGCAAGAATAAAAAGTATGGGATAAGTAAGGATTTTTCTCATGTACGGGATCTAGTTTTACGAGCACGAAATTAAAGCGCAATTTTTCTAGAACGCGAACAAGCTTGTCCTGATTCATTAAACAGGACAAAGTTTTATTATCCAAAAAGAAAATAAGCTGATTGATACGCCCTTGAGAATTAAACCAGTCTTTCTGATTTAATATTTCTGGCATATTGAATGGGGCTCATGCCTACCAATTTTTTAAACGCAGTATAAAAGGCACTCCTGGATGCAAAACCAGCATTCCCTGCTAATGCTTCAATGGTAAAATGATGAATAGCCTCTGGGCTGGCCATAAGATTTTTAATATAATTGACCCGATAAGTGTTGATAAAATCTACAAATTTGAGCTTATAATAATGATTTAAAACTGAAGATAGTTTATTTGGCGAAATACTCAATTCACTCGCCAAAGTGCTTAAAGAGATGTCCTGTTTTCTAAAAGTTTCATGAACTTTAATGTGTTCTTCAATTTTACGATATAAAGCTTCGGTGTCTTCATCCTTTTTTAAGGATAAAGCATGCTGTTTCTGTATTTTAATTAAGGTTAATGGCTTTATATCCAAAAGTGAGGCCACACATTCCAGGGGCAATCTTTCCAGATATCCCGGTTTGTTTTTAATGAAGTATAAATATCTTTCTTTGGCATTCCCAACCCTAACAATATAAGTGCGTTCCTGGGCATCTTTATAATACTGTTCAACCATTACCCTGAACAAAAAATTAAGATCAAAATGAGATAAAAATAATCGTTGAAGCGTATCATAATGCATAGCCAGCAAGCTCACATCTTCAACAGCCACAATGGCTTCCTTTGAAACATTGTCTCCAAACAGACCGGAAATAGAACTCACAAACTCGTTCTCCACAGATATATAAGTTACAATCTGCTTACCGTTGTGTGTCGCCCTCCCCATCAGTGCACCCTTCTTAATAAAGTACATATAATGGCAAATACAACCTTCTTCTACCAAAACTTCGTTTTTATTAAGATTCAAAGCGATAATGTTGGCATAAAATTCCTGAATTAGCGCTTCGCTCATTGGATAAACCCTGCTCAGTAATTGAATAACGGCTTCAATATCTTCATGAACTACTTCCTGCGATGATTTTTGTGTGGTGGACAAAATATGGTACGTTAATTTTAATACCTCAAAAGTAATAGTAAAACTTACAATTACAATGTATCTATTTAATTAGCATCCGTTTACCGGCATTAAGTCCCAAAGGGGACAAATTTCAGCTAAAGAGGCATTCTGTAGTAATTTAATTTGTTTTGAAGCATCAAAAATAATTATATTGCATTATTGTTTTAACATTAACAGAACAATAGCACCTATACTTAAAATTTAAATTAACATTGCAATGCCAGAAGGAACAGTAAAATTTTTTAATGAGTCAAAAGGATTTGGATTCATCGTACCAGAGAATGGTGAACCGGAAATATTTGTGCACGTTACAGGCCTTATTGATAAGGTAAGAGAAAACGACCACGTTACTTACGAGGTTGAAAATGGTAAAAAAGGCTTAAATGCAACGAAAGTAAAACTTAGTTAAGCCCAAGACATCAAAAAAAGCATCCTTCTATGGGTGCTTTTTTTAACACATAATTGCAAATATCTATTCGAGATATTTCAATTCAAGCCCCAAATTTTGGTTTGAAAAAATCAGCAAAAGCGGGCAATTCCAATTTAAAATCAAATCTTAAATTTATTGCAACATTCTTTCTTTGACAATTGTCTAATAGCTGATGTTTGATGAAAGGGTAGCAATCCCTAAAATTCTTAATGGCGACCTCAGAGCCTTTGATCTATTGGTAAAACAATATGAAAGGCTAGTCTTTCACATTTGCTTTAAGCTGGTGAACAGTAATGACGATGCCCAGGATATTTGCCAGGAAGTATTCATCAAGGTTTTCAAAAGCCTTAAAGATTTCAGCTACCAGTCTAAGCTTTCTACCTGGATTGCACGAATCGCATATTCAACGGCACTAAATCACATCAAAAAAAATAAAAGAGACAGTTTCGATCAATACCCTGAGGATATTGAAAATTACCATTTCACGCTTACGGATCCCGAAAATGAACTGATAAAAAAAGATGTGAACAAATATGTTAATTACCTGATGGCTCAGCTACCGCACCAATATAGAATGGTACTAACCTTATTCCATCTGGAGGAATTTTCCTATCAGGAAATTGAACAAGTTACCTCATTACCAGAGGGGACAATTAAAAGCTACCTTTTCCGTGGTCGAAAACTACTAAAGGAAAGATTGGAAGATTACTTAAAAAATGAAGTATGATGAAAAAATATAGTGAAGAGGATATAGAAAAATTAGTATTCAATGCCCTTTCTACGCCCCCAGAAGAGGGATTGAGGATGGACTTTTCGGCAAAAGTCCGCAACAAGTTACAGCATCAGTTGCAACGCAAAAACAGGATCAGGTTTTATGGAGGCTGGGCATTTATCTTCATTTCGGCCATGGCCGTATTGTTCCTGGGTTTACTATTTCTAGACAAAGCCTATGGTACCCATATCACCAAGTCGATAACTGAGCATAAATGGATCTTCATCCTCACATTCCCATTACTTTTTCTGATCCAATATCTCGACCATATCACGATAAAAAAGAACCCGTTCAGGGAAACTAGTACTTCAGAAAATAAATAAACTGCAACTTTATTCAATTGGCAGTTGTCTAATTGCCATAAACAGATCAACACATGAAAAAAGAAATCATTTTTCTTACCCCTATAGCCATCTGTATTGTAGTGGCCATCGTCATCATCGCTCTTTATAACTATAGACTTAAAAAAAGAATCATAGATTCAGGTCCAATAGATGAGAACAGTTTGAAATTTCTAATGAGTCTTTCCGGTTTAGGTTCAGAAGTACTTAAATGGGGACTGATATTTTTATTTGGTGGAGCGGGGCTTATTCTGATAGAGTTCCTTCCCTACCCGGCCGATGAATCCAGCCTTCCATATGGCATAGTTCTGATTAGCATTGCAATGGGGTTTCTTACCTATTACCTCATCATGAAAAAACAGCAAAAATAAAAACTCGCTGAAAGCTTTTACAGCTCATTCTACCCACCATTTATTTCAACTCACATGCTTACGAAAAACATAATTTCCGTAATAGGGATTCTTATTGCCCTATTTTTTCTTCCTGCCATCAGCAGCGCGCAAGACGTTCAGAAAAAAGTAATACCAGCCACCAAATCTACAGATTCAGCCAAAACCCTTTCAACTGTGACCATATCGGCTAGTAAACCGCTGATTAAGCAAGAAATTGATCGGCTCAGCTATGACCTGCAAGCTGAGCCTGACAGCAAATCGAGCAGTATGCTGGAAATGATGAAAAAGATTCCTCTGCTCAGTGTAGATGCTGCAGACAACGTTGAGTTAAAAGGAAGTTCCAATTATAAAGTCCTGATCAATGGAAGGCCCTCAGCGATGATGGAAAGAAATCTAAAAGAGGTATTGCGTAGCATGCCCGCATCAACGATTCAAAAGGTTGAGGTGATTACAACTCCTCCCTCAAAATATGACTCGGAAGGATTAGTAGGCATCATTAACATCATTACAAACAAAAAACTATCTCCTGGATACAATGGAACTATTAACTTAAATGCTACAACCCCAACTGGTGGGCCTGGAGCAGGTGGCTCGCTTTCCGCGAAATTAGGCAAATTCGGTTTCACCGCATTTAGTGGTGGGGGTATCTACAATACACCGGTCACATCTGACTACAATACCCGAACCTCAACCAATATGGTCTTAAACCAAGATAATTCGAAAAAAAAAGATAGCCATAGTGGTTACTTCGGTACAGAGCTTAGCTATGAAATAGATAGTTTAAATCTACTCTCTGCGTCTTTAAACGTTAGTGGAAGCAAAGAAAGTGGTTATAATACACAACTAAGCGCTACGACTGGGCAATCCATGCAGCAGTACCTGCTTGATAATAAAAACATAGGCAATGGAAACGGCACAGATGCCTCGCTAAACTACCAATTGGGTTCTGTTAAAAATAAAAAACAATTGCTTACACTGTCCTACCGTTTTTATACCTATGGCTACCAGAGCGATGACAATATCAGTTTTTCTCAGCAAATCAATTTTGATTATGCAGATTATCAACAATACAATAAAGGAAATTCAACAGAACATACTGTACAGCTCGACTTTGTCACAGTCTTCAAAAAAATAGATATTGAAGCTGGAATTAAGAGCATATTTAGAAGCAACAGCAGTGATTTTCATTATTTAAGCTTCAATAACTCTTTGGTTAACTTCGAGATTGACCCGCAAAGAAGTAATAATTTTGATAACAATCAAAATGTATATGCAGCCTACAATACTTATCAGTTCCGTTTAAGCACCCTCAACATCAAAGCTGGATTTCGATTAGAATATACACAAATCCATGCTGATTTTATGAGCAATCAGACTAGTATTTCTCAAAAGCAACTGAACCTGTTGCCAGCAATTGCCATTAGTCACAAGTTAGGAACGGCTTCAGCAATCAACATGGGTTTCACACAACGCATTCAGCGCCCAGGAATTTATCAGCTTAATCCTTTTGTAAACAGATCAAATCCTAATGTAGAAACTAGTGGTAATCCGGCACTGCACCCAATTGTAGCCAATGGTGTTCAGCTCAGCTACAGTTTGCAAAAAAAGGCTTTTATTAATATTGGCCTTGATTACACGGTTTTTAATTCGCTTATCAATCAGGTTGCCACCTATGATCCTACAACCAATATCACTCGTATAGCTTATCAGAATACTGGCGCCGCCAAGCTACTAAGCTCCAACATCAGCATTAATTATCCAATCACAAAAAAATGGAATTTCTCCAGCAATTCAAAAATAATGTATGGCAAAATTGAGGGTACCGACGGAAAAGCACCCATCAGCACCAGTGGGTTAATGTATTCTGTAGGCCTCAATAGTAGTCTTAAGTTAGATAAAGGATGGCGCGCCAGTGCGAGTATGAACTACAAAAGTCGAAGCTTCACGCTTCAGCGGAAGACCAATTACCAGAGTAGTTCCTCATTTGGCCTATCAAAGGAGCTCATTACCAACAAGCTCAGCTGCTCCGCCACGTTCAACAACCCGTTTATGAAGTACCGATCGAATATAGTTCAATTAACTGGATCTGAATTTGAGCAAACCTCAACCGACATATCCTATTTTCGTTCTTACAAGGTAAGCCTGAATTACAGCTTTGGAAAGCTAAAAGACGCAGTAAAAAAAAGCACAAGATCAATTAAAAACGATGACGTTTCTAATTGATCTGTGCTAAAACTAAATTTGATTATAATGTAACAACTAGTCTCTAACTAAAGTTATAAACCCTTTCAGTTTCCCAAAACCGGACCCAAAATCAATCACATAATAATAGGTGCTCTCTGCCAGTTGTGAGCCATTATAACTTCCATCCCAACTATTGTCATAGCCTCTCTTACTGTAAACGAGTCTACCTGCTCTATCATATACTTTCACTTCATTATCAGGGTACAGGTCAATATTATAAATCAACCACTTATCATTAAATCCATCACCATTAGGTGTAAGTATATTCGTGACGTTCAGTTTCGCAAAATCAGACAATACCTTGATCGTAAAACTAAAGCTCTCAGTACAACCATTCGCATTCGTTGCTGTCACGGTGTAAGTGGTCGTTACCGAAGGTCGTATCGTTAATGTTGCAGCGTTACGCTCACTAGTAATTCCGTTGGCACTTGCCCAGCTGTAAGTAGTACCCCCAGTTGCAGTCAACTTTACAATTTCCCCTTTGCTCACTTCTATACCTTTATCACTGCTGATTGAGGGAGTTGGCAATGCATAGATCATTACATTGAATGTTCTGCTAAAGCTATCCGTTCCACTATTCCCTGTTCCACCATTATCTTTTACCGTTACCGTGATCGTCGCTACACCACTCGCACCTGATTTCAACTTATAAACTAAGCTTCCTGTAGTTCCGCTTCCGCTTACACTCAAGTCGTCAAATAAAGCTGCATTGTTACTCACTACAGTTAACGTAGTCGTCTGCCCAGTTTCAGGTCCAGCCGAAATACCGCTGAGCGCAATGTTCTGAGTCATTGTTGTCGTGCAGATCTCCTGACCAGCAATAGTTGCTAAAGTTGGAGCTTCATTCACATCGTCTATGCTGATGGTGAAAGTTTGCTCTAAGAACAAGCCATATTGTGTAGTGGTTCTTAACCTTACATTGTAGATTTTTTTAGTTTCAAAGTCGAAGCTTTGTGCGCTAAGAATCTGATTACCTGAAATACTGAAGCTTGCATTATCGGTACTGCCTGTTCCCGAAACCAAAGTATAAGTAAAGGTTGCAGCAGGATCATCAGAAGTACTGCTCAACGTTCCAGCCATAGTCCCTATGGGTCTATTCTCAAATAATTTTGCTGCTAATAACGTGACTGAGGTTGGCGTAGCCGGAGTAACCGTTAGCGTACCATTCCTAAAAGTGATCTCATAGTTATTGGATGTTGCACCAGACACCAATATCGGATAAGGCCCCGGAACAGATGCAGTTGTCGCTGTAGTAGACAAAGCAGCTTGAGTTAACAGGTTTGAATTGTCCTCTCCTGTAATGAAGCCTACATAACCAGCTGTCAATGCTGGGTTGGCTGCGCCCTGAGGTCTGCTTTTATCAACGCCGGTAATTGTTAAGGCCTTTTTATTAATACTTAAATTTATTGTTTTAGAAGCCGCAGCATTATAACTGGCATTTCCAGCCTGACTTGCTGTAATGATTGTTGCGCCAGCACCTACGATATGGATCATATTTCCAGACACAATAGTTGCAACAGCAGTGTTGCTACTGGTATAAGAAATTGTATTTGGAATATCTATCGTTGCACCTGCTGCAAAATCTACGTCGCCATAGGTTTTAGCGGGTAAAGCGTTAAAAGTAATAACTTGGTTCCCTTTATTCAAAGTAAGCGTGTATGTCTTCGAAACGGATAAATTACATCCGTTCTCTGTAGCAGTTACAGTAAAACTATAGGCTAAGGCCGGATCAGAAGTCGTGCCACTCAAAACACCTGTGGTACTAAGGGTAATCCCTGTTGGTAATGCACCTCCTGTTACTGCATAATTAAATGTACCTGAACCACCTGTTGCGACAAGGGTTTCGCTATAAGCTACACCCAGGGTAGCCTGAGCTAAAGTTGTAGTCGTAAACTCAGGAGTCGGATTCACCGTAATGTTAAATGTTGTTGGCGTTCCTGAATTCGTATCATTAGCCTGATAAGTGAAGGTAACCAAACCATTGCCCGATTGAACATCATTTGTTACCGTTGCTCCTGATACCCCTCCGATATACGAAGTTCCACCAGCACCACCGCCACCAGCGCCATTATCATTATATTGACAGGTTACTGTACCAACGCCAGCGCCACCGCCGCCGCCGCCACCTACAAAGCCGCCACCACCGCCGCCGCCGGCACCAGATCCTATTGCACCTTGAGTAAAAGTTGGTCCTTTGCCACCAACACCACCCGCACCTGTAGTACCTACACCACTAACTGCTCCAAAAAGACCACCACATCCATAACCCGTCGCACCACCAACAGAACCAGAAGCTCCTTGTCCACCGCCACCAGCACCAGAATTTGCGCCGTTGGTTCCATTTCCGCCATTACCACTCCCCCCATTGCCACCAAGCATAATCAAAGGTGCAACGCTAGCATAATTTCCACCGTTTCCACCACCACCACCGCCACCTGCAACAATAACGCGGTTTGCTAAATTAACACCACCTACTCTTACATCAGAAGCGCCACCACCGCCTCCTGCATTGAAGGAACCACCTCCGCCGTTATAGCCCCCAGTTGATGTAGCCCCAGCACCGCCAACATAAACATTTAAAACTTGTCCGGGTGTAACGGTTAAAGTGCCTTTCACATAACCGCCTTTTCCTCCAGTCCCGCCCGTAGAACTACCGCCACCATTTATTCCAGCCGCACCCTGAGCACCGTAAGTTTCAACGATAACAGAAGTTACACCTGGAGGCACAATCCAGCTTTGTACAGCACCTGTATAACTAAATGTTTGACTAGAAGAACTTCCGACATAGGTAATTGAAGGTGTAACTGTAACAGTTGCCACTACCGGTGTCCTGGTAACATTCGTTGCCGTAAAAGCAGAAATATTCCCCGTTCCGCTTGCTGCCAATCCTATCGAAGGACTGTTGTTTGTCCAATTCACTAT
The DNA here is from genome assembly GCF_005144565.1 of Pedobacter hiemivivus. Classification (NCBI taxonomy): domain Bacteria; kingdom Pseudomonadati; phylum Bacteroidota; class Sphingobacteriia; order Sphingobacteriales; family Sphingobacteriaceae; genus Pedobacter; species Pedobacter hiemivivus. The sequence goes on along the minus strand of NZ_SWDX01000016.1, from coordinate 19,758 downwards.
AGTTCCTAACGGATAGCCTGAAAAAACAACAGGTGTTGTTGATCCAGTATTGCATATCACCTGATTGGGAACGGTATTACCTGTCAAAACAGGAAAATTAATAACCAAATTATATACAACGCTCGTCCCAATACAGTTGGTCACATCGGTTGCGGTAACAATAAGTGGAAAAGTTCCCACTACCATGGGTGTACCACTCAGCACACCTGTTGGTGATAATGTTAAACCTAAAGGCAAATCGCTTGTTGTAGCATAAGTTAAAGTACCTGTTGCACCCGTTGAAGTAAAGGTTTGACTAAACGGCGTACTCGCAGTTGCAGTTGTAATTACCGGGTTTACAACGGTAATCGGACAAAAAATCGTATGACCAGTTGAAAGTGCAAAGCTTTGTTGGCAAAACATGGTAAAAACAAAAAGCATGAAAACGTATGACATTTTCAGAGCAGAATAATTCATGAAGTATGGTTTAAAGGTTTGGTAAAATTTAAAGTCAAGCAATTCAGCTAACCATAACTCAAAGCTAAGTTTTTTTCCTAAAAACCAATAAAAAATAAATAAAATGAGAAGTTAGTAGCGGAAAATCCCCCTTAACTATTCCTAAGTGCTCTAAACATTATCGTTAGCGATAATTTCCAGTAATTGAGATTCATCCAAAACCTGGATTTTTCTGCCTGCTATAGTTAAAACTTTAAGTTTTGCAAACTCATTTAACACTTTAAACAAGGTTTCGTAAGTTGTTCCAGCAAATGAAGAGATATCCTGTCTGCTCATTTCGACATCAATAACACCATTTTTATCCAGGCCAAACTGGGCTCCAAGAGAAACAAAAGCTTGCGCAATACGTGCCTTCACTGACATGTGAGCTAAATTCCTCATACTTCTATGTGAATTTTGGAGTTCATTTGCAAAGAACTTCATCAGTTCATATGTGAGATTCGCATTTACCTTAAGGGTAGTGTCGAAAAAATCCATTTCCAGGAAACAAACTACTGAAGGCTGCAATGCCGTTGCTGAAACAGGATAAAAAAGCTTTTCGCCTAATCCCATATGCCCCACAATATCTCCGGAAGTTGCAAAACGAATGATCAGTTCCTTTTCCTTATCCCACCTTTTGTGAACTTTAAAGTTTCCCGTATACACGAAATAAATTCCGGTCACCGCATCTCCCTCAGTAAACAGCGACTCCCCTTTCTTTACTTCAAAATTCCGTTTCTTAACCGCAAGAGCAGGCAACCACTCCGGTAAACAAAGTTTACATAAGAAGCAACTTTTAAGATCACATAAATCACTGCATTCTTTCATGCTTCAAATATGCAACTTTTAAGACAATCTCCCAATTCTCAACACAAACAACAAACACAACAAACATTGTAAAAACAATACTTACTAACAATAATAAATCAAAATATAGATTTAAAATATATTATAAACAATAAAATATTTAAAAACACGAATAACAAAGCATACCTTTGCACCAGTTTTGAAATAAGAAACCGATACAGCTATAAATACAATTAAGTAAAAAATGAAAAAGCGTTTATTACAAATATCTTTGTTATCCATTTCGGTGGCTCTTTTAATCAGCATCATCGCCAAAGGGCTGGTTTTATTAATTAATCTGGTTACCAATATCTGCTTCTACGGGAACTTTGATTTCAGTTTTAACAGTCCTGCCAACAACCATCTTGGGCTATGGGTGATCATTCTTCCAGCATTGGGGGGAATTCTGGTCGGCCTAATGGCTTTATTTGGTTCCAAAGCGATCAGAGGTCATGGAATACCTGAGGCAATGGAACAAGTCCTCGTTAATCAAAGTAAAATCAAACCATCCATTGCTTTTTTAAAACCAATTTCATCTGCCATTGCAATTGGGTCTGGTGGACCTTTTGGTGCCGAAGGACCAATCATTGCTACAGGTGGTGCTTTAGGTTCCACTATTGGACAGTTGTTTAAAATTACCCCCAATGAACGTAAAATCATTCTTGCAGCGGGCGCAACAGCTGGGATGTCGGCCATATTCGGCACCCCTATCGCAGCTATTTTCCTGGCCATTGAATTGTTACTTTTTGAATTTTCCCCGAAGGCAATTTTACCTGTAGCGCTTGCCTGTATAACAGGGGCTGCAGGACATCAACTGCTTTTTGAATCCGGACCGGTATTTCCAATGCCTGAGTTACAGAGCCCATCAAATATGGCGCTTGGTATTTATAGTGCCCTCGGCATCATCATTGGTTTTATGTCCTTAGGGTTAACGAAAATTGTTTACTGGATTGAAGACACCTTTGAGAAACTACCTATTCATTGGATGTGGTGGCCAGCAATTGGCGGACTTGCAGTAGGCCTAATCGGCTATTTTGCACCACACACATTAGGGGTTGGCTACGATAACATCATCAACATGTTATCTGGGAAAGTTTCCCTTGCACTGATGCTGAGCTTATGTTTTTTTAAGTTCCTTTCCTGGGCGATTGCGCTTGGAAGTGGAACATCTGGTGGAACGCTGGCTCCATTGTTAACTATAGGTGGCGCTGCAGGAGCCATTCTGGGCAGTATTATCCTTTTATTCTTCCCAGCTTCAGAAATCAGTATCCCCATGGCCGCTCTTATTGGCATGTCTTCCATGTTTGCTGGCGCCTCTAGAGCCTATTTAACAAGCATCACCTTTGCATTAGAGGCTACCATGCAATCTCATGCCTTACTACCGCTATTAGGGGCATGTACCGCATCCTATCTGATCTCTTTCTTCTTTATGGAGAACACCATCATGACCGAAAAAATTGCCCGAAGGGGAATTTACACTCCGGACTCCTATGAACCGGATGTATTGAGGGGCATAACGGTTGCCCAGGTACTCGGTGAAGGGGGAAAAATTGCAGTTGAAAGGAAGACTATTAATGAACTCACACATAAGGACCTCCCGATATTAAAAGACAGTGACCGACTTTCTAAAGCTGTAGAATTGATGGCATCTACAGGGGAAGAATTTTTACCGGTTGTCTCATCCGGGGATTTAAATAAAGTGATTGGGATACTTAATTATAAAGATGTGCTCCATGCCTACAAATTATATCATAGAGAAAATCAGGAAGCAGGTGTTAACCTCTCGCTCAAGAGACAGCGTTTAAAAATCATGGTTAAAAGGCGTAAACTAATGGAATCATGATTTCCCGGGAAGTAGTAAAAAATTCAAATTAGACATGATAAAAAGTCAAAAAAATATTGGACTTTAGCGAACTATGTAGCTAAAAAAATAAAATATTAAACAACTAGATAAAATTCTAATAGAAGACAATATGAAAAATACATATCCAAACACCAATAAACTGCTGCTTTTTGCTGTAATGATCATCACTACGTACATATCATGCAGCTCAAGACTTAATTCCTCTAAAAACACTACACAAAACGATCCAGAAGTAAGTCTAGGTTGGAAGCTTGGCGCTCAAGCCTATACTTTTAACAGATTTAGTTTTACCCAGGCTTTGTCTAAAATAGACAGTTGTGGTTTGCATTTTGTAGAAGCCTACCCTTCACAAATTATCGGTGGAGGAATACAGGAAAAGATGGATTTCCGTATGTCCGAGACAAGTAAAACCTATCTACAAAAACTGCTTAAAGCAAAGGGTATCCGCTTGGTTTCCTACGGTGTAATCACGACAAAAGATAGCAATGATTGGGAAAAAATATTTGCATTTGCTAAGTCTATGGGTGTCGAGAATATCACCTGCGAACCACAGGACAAAGACATCCCCCTGGTTTCAAAACTATGTGATAAATATCAGATTAATGCGGCGATCCATAATCACCCAAACCCATCTATTTATTGGAAGCCAGATGTCGTATTAAATACCATTAAAGGTCAAAGTAAACGTTTAGGAGCCTGTGCTGACATCGGCCATTGGGTTCGTTCTGGCTTAGATCCTATTGCAGCCTTAAAACAATTAGAAGGCCATGTAATTCAATTACATTTTAAGGACCTTAATGAATTTGGGAATGTTAAAGCTCACGATGTCCACTGGGGCACGGGCGTAAGTAATGTTAAGGGAGTAATTGCCGAATTAAAACGTCAGCAGTTTAAAGGAGTAATCTCTGCAGAGTACGAGTACAATTGGGAAAACAATGTTCCTGATGTGACAGCAAGTGTAATCAACTTTAGAAAAATAGTACAAGAAAAATAAAGATTCCCAGACCTATTGTTTCAGAAATTTGGCATTGATATTTCCTTTACAAGGATCAATGCCAAATTTTCTATTTCTCTTTAATATTAGAAAGGAAGTTGGTATACATTGTTTCGTAACAAGGCTTCATAGCCTCTAATGAAGGATATGCGGATTCATAAATAAAAGCTCCGTCATAACCTGCGCCATACAAGGCCGAAAAAATAGCATTCCAATCATTCTTCCCCTTTCCTGAACACGGAAAGTAATGTCGTTCTGCTAATCCGTCGCCATCTGCTATATGGACAGACTTCAATCGATTTCCTAATGCGTTAATCAATTTTTCCGGGTTTTTAATATGGTTCATATCTACCGCAGCATAAATATTTTTTGGCAATCGTCCCATAATTTCTGTTACTTCATCTACAGAACGGCATAGTGGTCTTTCCTGCTGAGGGCTTTTCAATAATTGCGGGCCAAGCATATTTTCTACAACCATTTTAGCATTGATTTTTTCTACCTTCTTATTGAGTTCAAGTGCCGATTTTATAAGTTGAGCTATTCGCAATTCACGCTCATTTAATCCTAAATACCAACTGGGGTGGAACAAAATAATCTGCGGTTTTAGTACAGCAGCATATTTAATAATTTTTTCATGTGTGCTTAAAGTACGCTTTCTTGCAACGTCGTCAGCAACAGAAATATCTTCATCTTTTCCATATGGCATATGTAATGACCATATTTTTATGCCTGCTTCATCTGCAATAAGTTTTACCTCGTCTATTTTCTTTTTAAGATCCTCGTCACTCAGAATAAATGCTCTGGTTTGCTTATCCAGCAAAGCATTCCAACCGCCTATTTCGATATAATCTATTCCCGCTTTTTTTGCATTTTGCAGTTCTTCTTTATTAATTTTATTGAGCCCGATTGAGTAGCCCAGCTTTAATGGTTTGTAAGCAGTTTTTTGTTGTGCCACAGCGCCAAAAAAACACAAAGACAAAACCCATAATAGAAACTTCTTTTTTAATTCCATTTTAATTACAATAATTTATGTGTGAGGATTTATTTAATAATAATCACGGTTTCCACCATGCGCTGCCCGTAATGATCAAACTTTTTATTGTCTGTAGGATAATTTACAATACCATTGTATGGCTGCCCTTTTACCCACATCATAGTAGAGCCTCCGCCATCTATGTTCATTGCTGATTTAGGGTTGAAATAGCGTCGCAAAAATTCTGTAAGTTCTTTCGCAGACATACCTTTTGCTATTTTATTTCTACCATCAACGGTGATTAACAATAAATAACCTTCTTTAGTTACAGCAATGGCAGTCCTTGGATGTCTCACTCCCTGATGCCTCAGGTAGTGCTCATAGTGCAGTTTGTTGACCTTGCTCCCCATACCTGTCGTATCGGCAAACTTCAAACCTACCGGATTGAAATTGTCTATCAGCATCGGTGCGCCGGTCATAATATTAGCAGACTTTACAGTTCCAAAATTCTCTGGAGAAAACCTGATCTCAAAAGCATTCCCTTCATCATTAAAAGTAAACATGCCTTGATGTTTCCACCAATAAATACTGGTTTTTGGAATTTTTACCTGTTGGAGATCCTTACCTTTCAATCTTAGATGCATATAATCTGCGGAATCTTTCTTTTCTAAAAAATACGTTGCATTAATTCCGGCAATAGCCCCAGGAATTCTCCCTGCAAAAACAGATAAAGAGTCTTTTTCCTTTTTGTAATCAAAAATCAGCTGACCTTTTGCTTTTGGATTAAAACAGATGACATTAACATTTTGATCTGCAAACTGCTTATCTGTTGCAGAAGAGAATTTATACCAGATTACATCATTTCTAAGTGTGTCAATTGTCCAACCCGTTTCATCTAATAGAATTTCATCAATAGGGTTATTATTTGTTAAAAGCTTCTTCCCCGAACATCCGGCAACAAAACAGATTAATATCACCCAAAGCCAATGTTTTTTCATTTTCATAATTACAATCTTATTATTTTTTAACACATATTGCCCATCCATTTGCAACCTGTCTTGGAGTCCCATCAGATGGTCTATTTTTTACTATAATCTTATCTGTATTGACAACAAAAGTGGAGGAACCTCCACCATCTATATTAATCGCCTCTTTTACATCCAAGGCTTTCATTAAGGATCCCATTTCTGCATAGCTTAGGCCATTTGAATAATTTTCTTCTCTTCCATCAGCAACGAGCATATAAACAATGTTATCTGAGGTATATCCGATGCCTGTACGAGGCTCAATGGTTGCATCAGTTTGTTTAATTTCCTGTCCCCCGGTTACCAGTATTTGTCTACCGCCTAGCGCGTGTAATATGCTTGCAGAATACTGAGCATATAAAGACGATCCCGAAATCAATGGATAACCATTTTTATCGATGGCAAAAAAAGCCCAGCCAGTCAAAATAACTGGCCGTATAGCTTCTCCGTTAATATAAACCAAACCTCTAGGTTCCCCGGTAACACTGTCAAAGAAATCCCCATTTGTTGCACCTAATATTTGATAGCCTTCAAAGACATTTTTTTCCATCATTACCGGAACGCTCTGTCTTCCATAACTTTTGCCACCATTGGGCATTAGGGGCTTAATGGCTATATTTTTGTTTTTCAGATTTACTTCAAACAAAAAAATAGCCATTTGCTGATTCTTATTATTTGTATATTTTAAATTGATTTCTCTCACACCATCAGCCAGACTATTCACGGTGTAAGCATTTATCGTTTTAATAAGGGCAGTTTTTTCTTTTAAACTTTTAGCAACATCTATTTCTTTTTTTAGTCCCTGATCCGTTTTGTTTTCAGGGTTTTCGACACCTTCTTTAGTTTTACAGGCAATAAAAAAATGACAGAACAAAAGGAGTATCGCGATGTTGATTTTCATCATAACAAGAATTTATTTAGAAACGGGTGTCATCTTGATAATTCTATTGTTGGACATATCTGCAATAAAAATATTGCCGTTAATGTCTATATCAATGTCTGTAGGATTGTTAAAGCTAGAGGTACCTACCCCACCCAAAGTATTGCCGGTACTTCCTATACCTCCAATAGTGATTACTTGATTGGTAGTCTTAACAAGTCTGATAGAGTGACTTCCGAGATCAGCAACATAAATATTGTTCTGCTTATCTACATTGATACCAAATGGTCCATTAAATGTTGCCTTTAAAGCTTCCCCATCTACACTGCCAACGATCCCCGTTCCAGCTATCGTTGTAGTTTTACCTGTATGCCTGTCAATTTTTCTAATCCGATGATTAAACCTGTCGGCCACCAGGAGATATCCCTCGTTGTCTATACAAATTCCAGAAGGCTTGTTAAACTTTACATTAGGCCAGGAACCATCCGAAAAACCTGCCGTACCATCGCCGGCTAAGGTTGTTGTCGATCCATCCAAATCTATTTTCCTAATCGCATGGTTATTATTATCTACTACATATAATATTCCCTCATCATCAACAACCATATCTATCGGATTATTAAACCTTGCATTTGCGCTGGCTCCATCTAAAAACCCAATAGGTCCGGCTACCGGCGTCGAAGGACCCGAAAAAAGTGTCACATTTTGTGTAGCTACATCTATTTTTCTAATTCTATTTCCGGTTAAATCTGCGATATATATGATAGTTCCGGTTTTGTTAACGGCTAATCTGTAAGGATTATTAAACCTTGCAACTGCACCTATTCCATTTACATATCCTGCGGTGCCACTTCCAGCTATTAATGAAACCACTCCATTAGAGATCCTCTTGATTCTCTGGTTTGTCCTATCAGCTACCAACAAATCACCATTTATATCAAAAGCAATTCCTTCAGGATTATTAAAAGAGGCGTCTGTTATTGGCCCCAACACGTTCCCCGAAACACCTTTCCCAGTATAAACAGAGGTTATATAGTCTGTAATATCACTTGTATCATCATCTATTAGATAAGAAAATATTGGTCCTTTGCTGGTTCTGTCTTTCACTGTAATGGTAATTAAACCTGTACCCCCATCTTCCGGCACCTGTACTGTAAGTAATGTATCCGTTGCGCTTAAAACCTTTGCCGCTACCCCAGAAAACTTTACAATGTTTTCGATAGGTATGGCAGAGAAACGTTTCCCTTTTATAGTGACGGTTGCATTTGCAGCAGCAGACGTAGGTATGAGACTTTGGATCACTGGATTAATGCCTTCTGATGGTATAGACGGCCCATCTTTCTTATTACATGCAGTCAGAAGTAATATTGCTGCAAAAAATAGGTTAAATAATGCTTTCATAATCTTTGATGATTAAATATTTTGATAAACTGTAAAATCGTCGATATTAAGTCTTCCGTTTTCTATTAAAGGATAATCCGATAATCCTAAACCATGTTTATTAATCCTAAATCTTACCTTTCCAACGATGTTTAGTATGAATGTTGCTGATTTAGGGCTTATTTTGGCATCTTTTACAACCTGGCCTGACTGTAGCCATGTTGCGCCTCCATCTTGCGAATACTCTAAGCTCCATGTGGATGAAAGGTCATTTTCATATGTCCCATACACTAAAGTAACTTTTGAAGCTCCACTCATTAAGTCAAAGCCCATTTCCAACACCGCCGATTCACTAAGGTTCCCTTGCAATCTAATAGCCTGTTTTCCTAAAGGATTAAATTTGTCCTTATTTATTTCATTGCCAATAACACCTTGATAGATTTTCCAGTTTCCGGTTTTAAAAGTTACGGTATTGTTAATTAAAGGCATATCGTAAACCGCCTTATTAGCAGCCGGTACGTTTTCAAAATTTTCGGGGAAATTGGTATACGCTACACCGCTTATATTTGACAGGTCATTTGTATTCCTCATTTTCACTAAATTATCAGCCACAGTATAATTGTCCTTGCTTGGATGATAATAAGTGGCGATCCCCGTTAAGCTTGCATTTAAAGGCAGCAGGAGATCAGAAAAGCTAGCTTCTGCACTAGTAGATAATATGATCTTTCCGCCAGTGTTGTCATTCAGATCTTTACTCCCTTCAAATGTTTCATTAACATGCGCTTCTGCGAAACCTACGTTGTTAATTTTAACCAGCGTACTTTCGTAATTAAAGAAATCACCATAGAGCTGACTTAATGTTACTACTCTTGTTGTTATCATATTACCAGAGGAGATCTTTGTCACTTTAGAAAAATCCAGTCCCTTAATAATAAGCGAACCATTTTTTCGCGTTAAAACCGTATTGTTAATTTCTACCTTAACCGAATCTCCTAATTTAAAGCTGTCACTATTATTATCAAAACGGACAATAATTCCCGCTATACGCCCTTTATAAAAGTTTTGTATAACCAATTCGTTTTTCGCAAAGTTTCCATTGTCCACATCTGAAATAACCACGCCGGCGATCTGCGTAGCTCCCATTAATTTCTCTTTTACCAAAGAAACATCGTCACCATTATGCAACTTCTTGATATAGTTTACATCTATAATAGAGCTAATGGTACCTGTTGCTTCATTTTCATTTTTCTTACATGAACCTAGCCCCAGTAAGGCCATCATTCCGATTAGGAAAGCGTTGTTTATCTTTTTCATGTTAAATATCATTATCTGTTCCACCAAACTTTAGTTTTTAAATCATCGCCACCCATATTGGCAACCGCCTGTTGGTAGTTTGTCCTATTCAGGGTTTGAACATTTACCGGATATTTTAAACGGGTCGGCATCATACCGTCATTTTGCAATCCGTTACCTTTTGGAAGAATAGGGAAACCTGTTCTTCTATATTCTATCCAGGATTGAAAATCTGTAAAAAACAAGGTGTAATATTTTTGGACTGAAATAAGCTGTATTTGTTCTATGATGTTGTATGAAGTGCTCCATCTGGCAGTTGATCCCGTCAGATAATCATCTGGCACAGTAAATCCCCACATCGTAATTGCAGCATTTACTCCGGCTTCGTAATAAGATTGTGCTGTATTGAGAGATATAAAACCTCTGGCGGCGCACTCGGCCAAAATAAATTGTAATTCCCCATAATTAATAATATTACCCAACAGCGGTTCTTTTTGTAAGTCGGCAGGGTATTGTGATATAGGGTCCTGACCCTGACCAACCGCATATCCACTTTTAATACCCGTGTAGGCATTATCTTTCTTAGTGGCCCATTTCGCGAGCCTCGGGTCGTTCCAGCTGTTCAAATTATTGATAAAAAATTCGGCTAATCCATTGTTGACACTAAAATCCAGCGTACGATATTCTGCAAATTCCGATAGATATGGTGCTGTAGCCTGAAATTTTAAAATTGCGGAGTCGTTATTACTTGCAAATATTGGATAATTCGATTTATTACTTTCTACTATTTCTTTAATCTTATCCACTGCCCCCAGCTCCCCTGTTCCAGAAACTCTCAACAGCAGCCTCAAATACAAACTGTTTCCAAACTTTCTCCATTTAGCTACATCTCCGTTATAAATAGGATCTAAAGACGCTTCAGAAGTCCCAATTGTTGCCGTTTTTAACAACTCATTGGCTTCTTCCAGTTTTCTGAACAAGTCTTCATAAATGTCTTTTTGTCTGTCGAATCGTGGTTGAAGGATTTTGTCTGTACGACCTTTATTTGCATCGAAATACGGCACATCTCCATAAACATCTGTAATCAGAGAACTTACCCAACTATCCAATATCAAAGATATTCCCATAAAAGCGTTGCTATTTACAGCCTTTCCACCTTCATACATATCCTTGATATTTGTTAGTTGCAAATACCAGTTATTCCACATATAATCAGATTCTAAGGGCCTGATTACATATCTGTGAATTTCATCACCATCTGATGTGGTTACATGTACCTGCATTAGTTCATGTGTCAACCGCAGACATCTGTTCAAGTTATTTTTGATAACCGTGTGGACTGCAGGCCCTAATAAAGTCTCGGGAGCAGTAAACTTAGCCCCGTCTTTACTGGTATTTAGTTCGCTGAAGTTTTTGGTACAGGATACCAGACTTCCTGTAATTAATAAAGCTATTATAATTTTTCTCATGAGTAATCTCTTCTTAAAAATTGAATGTCACGTTTACACCAAAATTTCTTGTTGACGGGAATTGTGCGACCTCAAAGCCCCTTTGAATATCACTGTTAGCCAGTGTTCCAAACTCCGGATCGTAGGCTGGCCAATCGCTCCATACAAATAAATCTCTCCCATAAATTCCTACCACGGCCCGCTGTAGGTTTAATTTCTTAACCAATTTAGCAGGCAGTGTATAATCTAACCGAGCTTCGCGAAGTTTTATAAAATCCGTACTGAATGTATTCGCCTCTACGTTGTCGCCCTTAAAGTGTTCCGTATAATAAGTTCCTATTTGCTGCGCAATTACATCGTTTGGACGGTATGTACCATCAGGATTTAACTGTACACCATCACCAATAATACCAGTGTATCTTCCTGGCAAACTATTGGTAAGCTTACCGGCTACAGATGCAGCAGAGTGCGTATGAGAATAAGCTACAGCGCCATATTGCCCGTCAACCAGGACTTTAAATCTCCATTGCTTATACCTAAAGTTATTGCTAATGCCCCAGTTAAAATCGGGAGTTGCCCTACCTACATATATGATTTCTTCAGTAAGTTTTGGATAGCCTTGTGAGTTGTAAACAATCTGCCCGTCTGGCGAACGTAAGTATCCCAGGCCATATAAGTCGCCCATACTCCCCCCAACTCTGGCTTCCATGGTTCCGCGTGGGCCGCTTTGCATCAAATAAGTAGGTACACCATCTGCTAATTCTACAATGGTGTTTCTATTCGCAGCAAAAGTAGCTGTAACATCCCAGTTTAATCCTTTTACGGACTTCAAAGGAACACCGCTTAACTGAAGTTCTACGCCTTTATTCTTAATTGAACCAGAATTCATTATAGAATAATTATAGCCTGTTGCCCTGTCTACAGGCACTTTTAATATCTGATCTTTAATATTACTGCTGTAATAGGTTGCATCTAAGTTTAACCTACTCTTGAACATGCGGATATCGGCACCAAACTCTATTGTGGTTGATAGCTCAGGCTTTAAATTATCGTTAGCAATAAAGACCGGATTTGCCATACCTGCAGAATAGGCATCTTTTGAAACGTAATCATATCCTGTAAGATATGGTGTGATACCACCGCCACCAACTTGTGACCAGGATGCTCTTAATTTCAAATAAGAAAAGGCTTTTGGTAAGGTGAACATTTCTGAGATTATGCCACTCGCATTTACTGAAGGATAAAAAAAGCTTACATTATCAACTGATGTTTCTGTTGCTAGTGTAGAAGCCCAGTCATTACGCCCCGTAATATCCATAAAAAAGAAACCCTTGTAACTAAATTGTGCCAGCCCATACAAACTGTTTACTGCATATTCCTGAGTTCTAGAGGATGCCTCAACTTTATCCAGCCTGTTCGCAAACGTGTAGATCCCCGGGTATCTTAACCTGTCTGCGCTTAAAGAAACCAGTTTATATTTGTTCAACATTGTCGACCCGCCCAAGGAATAAGACGCTTCAAAATCTTTAGTAACCTTATGATTATATTTTAACAGGAAGTCGTTGTTTAACTCTCTAAAATCGATATCCTGCGTTCTAAACATCCCCTCTGGAAACCTGGCACTATCTTTTGGTTTTTGTTGAGCCCGAGCTTCTCCAGACCAATCAATGGAGCTTCTCACCATTAAACTCAGGTTTTTAGTAAAATCATAACTGGCACTGATCGTTCCGATCATTTGATTTCTGTCAGACTTATTCAGCATCTCGTAAACTTGCAGATAAGGATTATCTAAGCCATTGCTAAACATCCTGATCTGCTTTAAGCCTTCGCTACCGGGAATCCAATATTGCTTATACCAGTTGACATCGGCATTAGGAAGCATCGCTATCATAGAGTACATAACTGTCTGGTTATTATAACCTGTAGAGGGCAGATTATCACTAGATTTGTTGTTGTAACTCAATTTTGTTGAGATATTAAGCTTATCACTCACTTTTTGTGATACGTTTAATCCCAAGGTATTTCTGTTATAACCTGTATTCGGAACAATCCACTCGTTTTTCAGATTGGTATAACTTAAACGGGCAGTTGTACGTGCATTCCCCCCACTTACCGAGATACTATTGGTATAGGTTTTAGCTACCTGGAAATAATCTTTTCTATTATCTTTATATGGAACCCATGGAGTTCTCTCGGCTCCTCTGGCAAAATTTGTGGGATCTATCTGGTAATATTCCTGACCATCAAATTTGGGTCCCCAAGCGGCTCCGGTATTTTTGGTATTCGCACCGTCTTCTGTAGCTCCATAAGAATAATAAGCATCATCACCGATGGCTCCCTGCCCATATTCATATTGAAAATCGGGCCATCTGTTAATTGTCCCAAAAGTAGTATTGGAATTAATAGAAATACCTAATCCCTGTTGCGTTGGCTTTCCTGCTTTGGTTGTTATGATAATAGCACCATTAGAACCTCTGGAACCATAAAGTGCCGCAGCACCAGGGCCTTTCAAAACAGAAACACTTTCTATATCGTCCGGATTCAAATCACCTATGCCATTTCCATAATCTATTGGATTCTCCGCTCCAAGATAGGCCCCGTTTGGTTCCGTTATTTTGGAACTTACTACCACCCCATCAACAACAATTAAGGCAGAATTATCACCACCCAAAGAACTTTCTCCTCTTAAAATAATCTTATTAGATCCGGCAGGGCCACCGCCAGACTTAATCATATTTAAACCAGCAACCTTTCCGGTTAGGGCGTCTGTCCAGTTATTAGAAACCGCATCCATTAACTCCTCTCCTTTCACCTGTGTAACCGCATATCCTAAAGATTTTTCAGTTCTTTTTATACCCAAGGCAGTTACAACAACTTCAGTTAAAGCTTTAACATCTTCGATTAATACGACATTGATAGTTGTTTGCAGGCCAATTGTGACTTCTTTTGTCTGAAAACCGATCATACTAAAAACCAACACCGCTTTCGCGTCAACATTCTTAATATTGTATTCTCCGTTAACATTGGTGATCACTGCAATGTTGGTATTTTTAATTTTCACGGAAACACCCGGCATCGGAAGCCCATTACGATCTTTTACCTGACCTCTAACTTGTACAACAGGTTGTTGGGGTACCGTTTCCTCGCTTTTATTTAAGGGTACGATGATGACCGTTTTATTTTCGATGGAATATCCGAAAGGCTGGTTTTCAAAGCATTTTTTCAGTACTTCATTCAAGGGCCGATTTCTGACATCAATACTTACAGGGCTTCCTGTTTTCAGCATCTGGTATTTATAGACAAAATCGTAACCGCTTTGCTTTTTGATTTCTTTAAAGACAGTAATCAATGAAACGTTCTTTTTTGACATCGTAATGTTCTGGGCTTTTGATGCCTGGGACACTTGAAGAAAAACAACAATGAGAGCTATAAGAGTAAGGTTTATACGCATAAGCCACTTTTTGAAATTTGGATTTATTAGCATTTTCAGTACTAGACCAACCGAAGGTAATACGCTCGTATTATTCCGTCTGAGTCCAGTTAAGTTGCTTGTAACAGTAAGCAACAGATTTTGTAAACGTTTGTACATATTTTTGTCTTTGAATAATTTGCATAATTTGTTTTCCAATTAAGTTTCCAATTACAATTAATAACTCGCTGTATGTATTTATAGCGAGTCTGCGACGCATTCCTACCAAATAAATTTGGTTTAATACGCAGTGCAGTATACATTTGCTTGGATTTGTTAGTTGGTACTATTGTTCGACGCAATTTTATAATAATTAGGAAATCAGATCGGGGACACGCCAATGTTCCCGATTCTTCATTTATCTGTAGCTGGTATTTTACTTTGTCACTAAAATCCTCCTTCCTGTCAGCTCAAAGTGAACACCTTGTGTCATTTCTAATACCTTTAATACCTCGTTAATATTCTTTGTTCTGGAGATGGATCCGCCAAACTCAACATCAGCAATTGAGCCCTGATAAACGACTTCTACATTATACCATCTGCAAACCTGCCTCATTATAGTTTTAAGAGGAACTCCTTCGAAAGTAAAATCCCCATTTTTCCATGCCATAGCTTGGTCTATATCGGCGGTTGATACTTTAATATCGTTATCGCGGGTCAGCAAGGCCTGTTGGCCGGGTTTAAGCATTTTAACATTACTGCGGTTACTTACGCTAACACTTCCTTCTAATAAAGTAGTCCTCGCCTCTGGTTCATCATTATAGGTATTCATGTTGAAATGCGTCCCTAATACCTCGACAGTTTGTCCAGCAGAAACAACTATAAATGGTTTTTCTTTATTATGAGCGACCTCGAAATAGCCTTCACCCCTAAGCTCGACCTTCCGTTCTCTTCCACTAAATTCTATAGGGTAACGTAATGACGAAGCAGCGTTAAGCCATACATTCGTACCATCAGGAAGACTTACCTGATATTGGCCACCAAGCGGTGTTTCTATGGTATTATAAGCTCCCAGTTTACCTTGCGTGACAGAGATTGTTTTGCTGATATTGTAAATCACACTGCCATTACTTGCTTTAGTAATTCTAATACCGGCCTGCTCGGCCAGCTCACCATTATCAGCATCTTCTAAATTAATTTTCCTACCATCGGCCAATGTTAAAGTAGCTTTGTTCCCGCCAGGTTTAATCGTATGGACAGCAACCTGAGTCTGATTTGTTATTTGTTTGTGCTGTACATTGTATGAATAGAAGGCAATGCCTGCCGCAATAATAATGACAGCAGCGGCAGCAACTCGTGGAAGTAAGGATATTTTTTTAACCTTAATATTACGCTTTAGCGCTATTCCCTTCCATATTTCGTCCTTCGCAGCTTGATAATTAGGTTGAGCGAGCGTATCCTCGTTAATTAAACTTTCATTTAAGTACCAGCTTTCAACCAATATCTTTTCCTCAGGTGTACAGGTACCTAGGTTGTATTTTTTTATAAGCTCTTTTGCATTGTTATCTTCCATAATCGCTTTGCCACTAAAGGGCTATTATGGTTAAGACAGTTTGCTCCGGCAGATGTAGCAGAAAAAAATAAAATATTTTTAAAAAGATTTATATAATCACCGCCGACCACCCTAAGTGGTGATGGCATTTAGAAATTAATCAGATATAATATAGCTGATAATAAAGAAATTAAAGTCCCTAGCTTGAGACGCAGGATTTTAATGGCATTACTTATTTGTTTTTTAACGGTATTGTCAGATAGTTCTAAGTCTGCTGCGATTACTTTATAGCTCATATTTTCTTTGCGACTCATTTCGAAAATCTTACGCATCTTTCTAGGCAATAAGGAAATTTCATGTTCAATTCTTGCTGAAAGCTGGCGTTCTCTTAATAAATGATCGGTCACATTTTCACCATGGCTTATAAATTCCGTTAAAGATGAGAGATAGTTCGATCGTACTTTCTCCTTATCATACATATTCAATATTCTATTTCTTACCGTAGAATACAAATAAGATGACAGCGAGAAATTAAACTGTATTTCAGTTGCTTTATCCCATAATGAAACAAAGACATCCTGTACGATATCTTTTGCAAGGTCATCGTCTTTAGTCATTCGCCTGGCATGTCGGAAAAGTAATGCCCAATACCGGTTATAAATTTCGGCAAAAGCATCTCCGTCCTCCTGTGCTAAAAAGCTTGAAAGTTCCTGATCGCTACAAGTCTTATATAAGGGCATTCAAAATCAATTATACCTAATTCAACACAATATCTATATATATCCTTAATTAATTATAATAAAGCTATATTTTTTATATGATTTAACCAAAAGCAGTCATCAACACATTTAGAAGGCATTATTATTCATACAAATGCATAAACGCAGTTTGTGAATCCAGTATAAGCCATCCGATTTAGAATACTTTAACTAGCCTTTAAAGGCACAAAAATACCATTACTTAACCCAGCTCAGATTAACATACAATCAAGTTATCATTAAGTTACAGTGTTTAGATAGCTAATCAGAAACTCAGCAAACACTATTAACTATTAATTAAAAGCCATGCCAGTGCCCTGACCTAAGACAAATAGCCAGCTCAAAGGTACATCATAGGTACCTCAGCCCTACATGGAAGGTGTCGACACCTATCAGGTACCTATGATGTACCTAGAAGGTACCTGTAATGTACTTGTTTGCTATAGGCCCTGACCGAACCATTTCCGGAGCCTTACAGAAGCTAAATCTTACAGACTAAAATAAATATAAATACCTAACAATAAAATACTTACAACAAATCAATGATATATAAATCGTGGAAAAGAATGAGCTTATCGCAAAATGGCGCTTTACGATGTAATATGATGTTTTCGGCCTTTTATTTTCCAATTCCACATGACTTTTTACAAAAAAACACATACAATAAATTAACAAAAGAACTATATAAAATAATAAGGCCAATAAAAACAATATTAAATTACATATTATAGATATTATTATTCCAATAAGTAAGTATTTCAATTGTATTTAAGAAATAAAATAGCAAAAAAGAATATACTTGCGGATGACGCGAGATTCATCGCAGAAAAAACGATGTATAAAAAAAAGCAGCCTTTTCAGGCTACTTTCAAAACTTGGTATTCTATGTTGGCTCCCTACCTTATTACGGTAATAAAGCCTTTTTTAGACGTCTTTCCTAAAATCCCAAAATCGATTACGTAGTAATAGGTACCTTCTTGCAATTGTGCGCCATTTAATGTAGCGTCCCAATTGTTTTTGTAGCCTTTTATTTTAAAAACTGGTCTTCCTACACGATCCACGATGGTTACCACATTATTAGGGTACATATCGATATTATAAACTACCCAAACATCGTTCATTCCATCTCCATTTGGACTTAAAATATTTGTAGCTGTTATTAGTTGTAAATCGGCTGTAACCTTGATTTCGATAGTTTGGGTAATACTTCGTCCATACTGGTTGGTACCTGTCACCGTATAAACTGTATTTGCAGATGGTCGTACCGTAAGTGAAGCTGCATTTTGATCTGAGATAACCCCATTGGCCGTAGCCCATTGATAGATTAATGCTCCCCTGGCAGTTAAGACCGTAGTTTCGCCCAGGCTGATCGTTGTACCTTTACTGCTGCTGATGGCAATTTCAAAGGCGGAGTTATCATTGATCTTTAATGTCTGCGTTACAGCCAAGGCAGTTGCATAATTGGTATTTCCTGCTTGGCTAGCCGTAATGTTTACGGTACCTGGCTTCAAGATTTCTACCTGATTACCATTGATAATTCTGGCCACTGTTGGATCATGGCTCGAATAGCTAATCGTTAGTCCTGCACTAGAGCTTGCCGTTAAACTGAATATAACATCAGTTGATAATTTATCGGCCAATGTTCCAAATGTAATGATTTGGCTATTTGGTGCTACTGTTAAAGTTCCTTGAACAAAGTTGATATTGTAGTTGCTGGCAGTGGCTCCACTGACATCAATGGTGTAAATACCTGGTGAAGATGAAATGGTTGCAGTCGTATTGAGCACTACCGAATTACTCATTACTGCGGCCGTTTCTGAACCAACAAACCCACTATAACTCGCTGTTAAAATGGGATTAGCATCACTAAAGATTTTGCTCTTATTGTCCGCCGTGATGGTTAACTGTTTTTTGTTGATCACGAAATTGCCCGAAACAAAGTTTAACAGATAATTATTACTCAATGCTAAAGTGTTTTTATTGATGACATAACTGGCTACGTTTTCGCCTGTGGCACGACTTAATGCTCCATTAAAGGAATCGCCAATAATTAAATCCGGGCTAAAAGTATAGGTCAATGCCGGATCTGTTTCGCCATAGACTCTATTCTTCGCAACTGCAACTACAGTAATTGTTTGCTTGCCGATGGTTAAATCAGCACCAGTGTAATTCAAGGTATAATTTGAATTTAATGCCAATGTACCCTGTCCAATCGCATAATTACCAATATTCTCACCCAAAGCTCTATTAATATATCCAGTAAACGAATCACCGGTAACCAATGCAGGAGTAAATGTATAGGTCAATGCCGGATCTGCTTGGCCATAGGTTTTGTTCTTCGCAACAGCAACTACAGCAATTGTTTGCTTGCCGATAGTCAAATCAGCACCAGTATAATTCAAGGTATAATTCGAATTTAGTGCCAATGTACCCTGCCCAATCGCATAATTACCAATGTTCTCACCCAAAGCTCTACTGATATCTCCAGTAAACGAATCACCGGTAGCCAGTACAGGAGTAAATGTATACGTAAATACTGGATCAGCATCCCCATAAATTTTGTTCTTTGCAACAGCACCTACAGCAATTGTTTTCTTATCGATACTCAGACTTGATCCTGTGTAGGTCAATACATAGTTATTGTTCAGGGCCAAACTTCCCTGACTAATCGGGTAATTGCCAATGCTCTCACCCAAAGCTCTGCTGATATCACCAGTAAATGAATCACCAGTAACTAGTACAGGAGTAAATGTGTAAGTCAATGAAGGATCAACATCACCATAGGTTTTGTTCTTCGCGACAGCAACAACAGCGATTGTTTGCTTGCCGATACTTAGGTTTGCACCAGTGTAGGTTAAGCTA
>NZ_SWDX01000015.1:0-100404 GCF_005144565.1 Pedobacter hiemivivus | reverse complement strand
TGCAATTAAGATACAGATATGGTGTGCGTTTATATCTGATTTACTGGTCAAACTGATTCAAGTGCAGCTTAAAAGAAAATGGTCTTTCTCGAACCTTAGTTCAATTATAAGACTACATCTGATGAGTTACATTAATCTTTTCACTTTTTTAAACGACCCAGATAAGTTACCTGTAGCACTTAAAACTAATCAGCTTAGCTTTGGGGGCTTTGAAATCAATTTTAAAATATAAAAGCGGCCTAATGATTTATTAAGCCGCTTTTTTTGTGTTTTATCATTTTCTCCGGACAACAGTGAAAAAAATTCAGGATGACGATGCGCATTACAATAGCGCTTAATGATACAGCCTTACAAAGAGTTACCTCCGACTATAAAAAGGGAACACTAATCCCGAATGTAACATTACGACCCGGGTTATAAATACCTACTGGCTTGTACCTACTTAGGTGATTGTAATATTCCTTATTTAAAAGGTTTTGTCCGGTTACCCAAACATTCAGTTTGCCTTTACCCGTATTGAAGCTTGTACCAAAACCCGCATCCAATAGTGTGTAACCATTAGTCTGTGTTTCAAAACTATCAAAACGAGCTTGTTTAAATGTGTTTGTAACACCTACTTTAAAGTAAGTATCGGCTAATCCTTTTACATTTGGTTCAAAGCGTATTTCATTGCTGATACTGGCCGCTGGAATGAATGGCAAAGCCTCATCATTAGCCCTATTCACACCTTTCGTATAAGAGAAGGAGTTTTCAAAATGCAGGGATTTCACGATGTGAAAATCAACAGAAGCCTCGCCACCAAATAAATCGGCATTGGTTTGCACATAACGATAAACTGGTAAAGTTTCTACGCTCCCATCCTCATTATCGAAAGGCATGGTCTCATTGTTAAAGTTTCCGGGATAAATGTAATTAAAGATCCTATTAGCATACGCATTTAAACCAAAGGTTACCTGTTCGGCTGTATACTCCAATCCAAGGTCGAACTGCAGACTGGTTTCCTGCTTCAAATTGCTGTTACCAATCTCGTACCTAAAGGTTCCTTCATGTCGACCATTAGCACCAAGCTCGGCAATGTTTGGTGCTCTGAAGCCCGAACCAGCATTGCCTTTAAGCACCAGATTTTTTGCAACTTCGAAAGCGAAGCCCAATGAACCAGACACATTAGAGAACTCGTTGTTAAAGCCATTAAAAATCTGTTCTCCATTAAAGCTCAAATCTTTACCATTCATCTTTTTGTAATCGTAACGAACACCTGCATTGATCGCCCCTTTTGTGAAATTTCGTTTCAAATAAACAAAAGCACCGATGTTGTTGCTGTTATAATCGGGGATCAGAAACTCCTCACCACTATTCACGTTATTTTGATACATGCCTTGCACACCAACTGCGGGTTGCCACTCGCCAAGATTAGGGAAGTTGTACTTTACATCATAGGTATATGATTTGAGGTTTAAGTTTAAACCTGGCTCCTGCGCACTTTCTTCAAACTCTTTTCTAATATTACTCTGGAAAGCAAATACGGTTTTCAATTGTCCCTTTCCCAGGATAAAATTACTGTTCAAAGCGGCTCTATAATGTGTCAGGTTTTGGAATGGCAAACCGACTGCTCTTTCCTTCGCTTCCGATTGGGGGATCACATCCGCGTCTTCATTTACAAAGTTACCATCTGCATTCGGCCCATTTTCGACAAGTCCGATATTGGTATGAAACCGGGAGAAGCTAAGATGAGAATAGCCCCAACTTTTATTTAAGCCCAACATTCCATTGAAATCTAGCTCATTAAACCCAGAATTTGGCACAGTGGTATTTTTATACCCAAAACCGTATGCATTTTTATAAGATGCACGTCCGCGATAAACAAAGCCATCATCGTTTCCTTGCAGCATTAATGAAGAGGCGCTTAGTCCGTTATTTGTACTATAGGTAGAACTAAACGCACCATTGTATACACCTGGTGCAGGCACTAGATCATCGATCACATTAATTACACCACCCAATGCATCCGAACCATACAATAAACTTGCTGGTCCTTTTAAAATCTCAATCCTTGCTGCTGAGAACTGATCAACCTGGATACCGTGCTCATCACCCCATTGCTGCGCTTCTTCTCTTGCACCATCAACCATTGTTAGAACTCTGTTGTAGCCAAGGCCTCTTATGATTGGTTTAGAGATAGCTCCACCGGTGCTTACCTGAGAAACACCCGGGATTTTAGCAATTGCATCAATCAGGTTTGTACCTCCAGATTGCGCAAGTTTTGTTTTGCCAACTGTAACCACTGATAAACTATTGGTTTTATTGTTAGAACTAAAGGGTGTGCCAGTGATGACCACCTCTGCACTCTCGATAACTGAGGCCGATAAAGGAATCACTAAGTTATGTTGGCTGCCCAGATCAACTAGTACAGAATATGTTTTGTAGCCCACAAAACGAACTTCTAGCAAAAACTTCCCTTTTGCGGGTACATTTTTCAGAATAAACTCCCCTTGTTCGTTAGTGCTTGTAATGGCTTTTAGATCTGTAATGTAAATGGTTGCGCCTGGAAGCGGAGACTTCGTATCAGCGTCGATAACCTTACCTCTAAACTGGGCAACTTCGGTAGCGAAACTCAATACCGGAAAAAATAGATATAGTGCTATAAATAGTAAAAGATGTACTCTTTTCATCAGAATAAATTGTTTAAACGACGGCACCGGCATACAAGCACATGCTGATCCATCAAAATAATAATTAAAGGAAAACAGGTGTACTACCTGTAAATTGGCAATTAGGCTACAGGAGGACCCCGAAGTGCCAGGTCAATTAATTCTGTATAAGACCCACTTATGGTGTGGTAGGATTTGGATATAGGTTTCCAAATCAGGTAAACCTGAAATTGATGTTTAGTGGTAATGTAATTTTTTTCGAAATGAGCTTCACAGATTAAACAATGTTCCGCTTTATTGGTAACATGCAATTTATGGGTACATGTTTTTTCATGAACAGAGCACTTAGGTTCATCGTGATGGTGATTGTGAAAGGCACCAAAGGGAGTGAGTGCTATGGCAAATACCCATAACAACAAAACCGATAATATCCGATGGATATGTAAATGTCTTTTCCCCAATTCGAGTCAAAACTAATAAATTCTGTATAATTATATCCAATGATTTATAATCATTGCCAATCTATGACGAGAATTGTACAAATAAAAAAAGAGGAACAATCGCCACAATTGCTCCCCTTTTTTAACCTAAAACTAAAAACTATATATAAGACTATAATAATAGCAAAAGGTTTCATCGAAATACATATTTTTTATTATTTGTAATTAGTTTACTTAGGTCGGGTCACCCATCCATAAATATTATTGTTTAAAAAAAACAAATAATATATAAACAAATCGTCGTACTTAATATCTTTGTAATTATAAATCGCCTCCGACTTTGAAAAAAAAAGCTGTAACATTTAAAAATATCCTTGTCATTGAGGATAATAACGCCATTCTTGATGTGATCACTTTAATTCTGCAAAGTGAATCCTATAAGGTAACCGGATTAAGTAAAAGTGCAGATATGATGATGCACATTGATCTGAATAAGCCGGATCTTCTTATTCTTGATATCATGCTTCCTGACGGAGATGGAAGAAATTTGTTAAAACAGCTAAGAACAAATCAACCAACAGAGAAGTTACCTGTCCTGATGATCTCTGCAAAATATACCGCACAGAACATACAGCACGGAGAATACAAGCCAAATGGTTTTTTACCAAAACCGTTTGACATTGACGAACTACTGGATAGAATTGAGGGTATTCTTGCCGGAAAGACATACTAGCCCTGTGGGCCAAATTCGTAGATTAAACTAAAAGATCTTACTATGAACGACAACGAACAACTTATCCAACATTTTTATACTAGCTTTCAACGAAAAGACATACAAGCGATGCAAGACTGTTATGCAGCTGATGCGACGTTTAGCGATCCCGCATTTACGAATTTAAATGCTGCAGAAGTCAGATCGATGTGGGCCATGCTATTGAAGAGTGGCAAGGATATGCGCATTGAGTTCAAAAACATTAAAGGTAATGAAGATGGTGCAACTGCCGAATGGGATGCCTGGTATACTTTTTCTGCGACAGGCAATAAGGTTCATAATTCCATAAAAGCTTCTTTCCTGATTGAAAATGGAAAAATAGTCAAACATACAGACCACTTCAACTTCTACCGATGGGCAAGACAGTCCCTTGGCTTGACCGGCATATTACTGGGATGGACCAGCTTCCTCAGAAATAAGGTCAGTACTACTGCAAAGAAAAAACTGAAAAGCTTTATGGTTGGAAAAGCTTAATTAGCTTTTAACAATTCAATGATGGCTTCGGCAGATAGCTTTTGTTGCTGTCCACTTTGCATCTCTTTTAATGTGAGCAAGCCTGTTTGCATTTCATCACTTCCGATCAATATCACATATGGGATCTGCTTATCATCTGCATAGCTCATTTGCTTTTTAAGCTTCGCTGAGGCAGGATATAACTCTGCAGCGATATTTTCCGCACGCAAACGCTGTAAGATCGGCAGCGCGTATCTTTCGGCGTCATGATCGAAATTACTAATCAATACCTTTGTGCCAACAGCAGCAGATTCAGGAAAAAGGTTTAGTTCCTGTAATACGTCATAAATCCTATCAGCCCCAAAAGAGACACCAACTCCAGTTAAACCCTTTAAACCAAACATACCGGTTAAGTCATCGTATCTTCCGCCACCGCCGATGCTGCCCATGGCTACCTCATTGGTTTTAACTTCAAAAATACAGCCTGTGTAATAGTTTAATCCACGCGCTAGCGTGATATCAAGCTCCACATTAGGTTTTAAAGAAGAATCGGCTTTCAGCATTTCTTTTACATAATCAAATACCGATTCTATTTCCTTTATCCCGGTTAGGCCAGTTTCGGAAGTTGCCAGTACAGATTTTAAGCTCTCCATTTTCTGCTCATTTGAGCCTTCCAATAAGATAACAGGTTTTAATTTCTCAATATCATCTTCAGTAAAACCGCGTTCTATCAGTTCTTTGGTTACTCCATCCAGACCAATTTTATCTAGCTTATCTATAGCCACGGTCATATCAATAATCAGTTCTGGTTTGCCAATTACTTCAGCAATACCCGATAATATTTTACGATTATTGATTTTTATAGTAAAGTCTTTTAATCCCAGATTGCTCAACGCTTCCTGGTAGATCAGAATAAACTCTGCCTCATTTAATAAACTATCTGAGCCTACCACATCCACATCACATTGATAAAACTCTCTGTAACGTCCCTTTTGCGGTCTATCAGCACGCCATACTGGCTGCACCTGGAAACGTTTAAAGGGCAATGAAATGTCATTCTGATGCATCACAACGTAACGCGCAAAGGGCACGGTTAAATCATACCTTAAAGCCTTTTCACTAATGGATGAAATCATCGCATTTGAATTGGCTTGCGCCAATAAATCAGGTTTTACTTTAGAAAGGTAATCTCCGCTGTTTAATATCTTAAATATCAGTTTATCCCCCTCATCACCATACTTACCTGTTAAAGTCGAAAGATTCTCCATTGAAGGGGTTTGTATTTCGGCATAACCGTATTTCTTAAATACCTTTTTAACAGTATCAAAAATAAAATTACGTTTCACCATTTCCTGAGGAGAAAAATCTCTGGTTCCTTTTGCTAAAGAGGGTTTGATATTCGACATGAGCGCAAAAGTACAAAACTAACGGGCATAAAAAAAGGTTGTCTGCTTTTACGCAGACAACCTTTTGTATTTTTATGATTTGAAAGTTAAACCAATAATCTAATTGGCTCTTCTAATAATCCTTTAAGTGTTTGCAAGAAAGCAGCACCTGTAGCCCCATCAACCACACGGTGATCACAGCCTAAGCTCAGCTTCATCACGTTACCCGGTACAACTGCTCCGTTTTTAACGACAGGAATTTGTTGTATCGCACCTACAGATAGGATTGCTCCATCAGGAGAATTGATGATTGATGTAAATTCATCAATACCAAACATACCCAGGTTAGAAACTGTAAAAGTAGATCCTTCCCAATCCGATGGTTGTAATTTTTTAGCTTTTGCTTTCTGTCCGTATTCTTTAACCTCTGCAGAGATATGAGATAGTGATTTACCATCAGCAAAACGAACTACAGGAACCAATAAGCCATCTTCTACAGCCATTGCTACACCAATGTTTGTATGCTCATTGAAACGGATTTTATCACCTCTCCATGAAGAGTTAACTGCAGGATGTTGTTTTAACGCAACAGCAACAGCTTTAATGATAATATCGTTGAATGAAACTTTAACTGGAGCAACTGAATTAATAGCCGTACGTGCAGTCATTGCATTGTCCATATCAATACTAATATTTAAGTAGAAATGTGGAGCAGTAAACAAGCTTTCTGCTAAACGTTTAGCGATAACCTTACGCATTTGCGATACAGGCTTCTCAGTATATCTTTCTTCACCTACATATTGAGGAATAACTGGCGCTGCTTTCTCTGCAGCCGGAGCTGATGAAGATTCTGCTTTTGCAGCCGCTGGAGCAGACTTAAAGTTTTCGATATCTTTCTTAATGATACGCCCACCATCTGCGCTACCTGCAACCTGTGCAAGATCAATTCCTTTATCTTTTGCGATTCTTTTTGCTAATGGAGATGCCTTTACGCGATCTGTACTAGTCGATGAAACCGGAGCTTCTTCTGTTGCAGCAGCTTTCTCTGCTACCGGAGCATCAGATGTTTTATCAGCAACAGGTTTTGCAGGAGCATCACCTTGACTAAGAATTCCACTGATGTCAGTTCCAGCAGGGCCAACAATAGCAATAATGCCATTTACTTTCGCTGCCTGACCTTTTTCAACACCGATATGCAATAAAGTTCCTGCAGCATACCCCATCACTTCCATAGTAGCCTTATCGGTTTCTACATCAGCAAGGATATCATCGTCTTTAACTTTATCACCAACTTTTTTATGCCATTCAGCAATTACGCCTTCAGTCATAGTATCGCTTAGCAAAGGCATTCTTACGACAGTAACACCCATTTTCTCCAAATCAGCTTCGCTTAAACCAGTCGCCGCAGCAGAAGTACTTTCTTCTTTCGCTGCTTCAGCAGGTTTAGTCTCTGCAGCTGGAGCAGCACTAACGGCGCTTTCAGCATCAAGGGCAGCTTTATAATCTTCGCCTTCTTTACCTATAACCGCAATAACAGCATCAACTGGAACAGCTTTACCTTCTTCTACACCTATGTATAAAATGGTACCATCCCAATATGATTCTAAATCCATGGTCGCCTTATCGGTTTCCACTTCGGCCATTACATCACCGCTTTTAACTTTATCGCCAACTTTTTTATGCCATTTAGCCATTACACCTTCAGTCATGGTGTCGCTCATTTTGGGCATTCTAACTATTTCAGCCATTCTATAATATCTATTGAAATGCGTTCTTAATTAATCTTTTACGTAAGGATAATCCTGTTGTACATAAACATCCTTAAATAACTCTGATGCATCAGGGAAAGGAGATTCTTCTGCAAATTTCACAGCATCATCCACAATCTGTTTTATCTTACCTTCAACTTCTTCAATCCAAGCCTGATCAGCATATTTCTCTTTCAAAACAACTTCTCTTACAGTCTCAATTGGATCTTTAGCTTTATATTCTTCTAATTCGTCTTTAGTACGATATTTAGCTGGATCAGACATCGAGTGTCCACGGTATCTGTATGTTCTCATTTCCAGGAAGGTTGGACCTTCACCGGCTCTTGCACGCTGAATAGCTTCATCCATTGCATTATGAACTGCAACAGGATCCATACCGTCAACCGGAGCACATGGCATATCAAAACCTAAACCTATTTTATAAATGTCAGTCATGTTTGTGGTACGCTCAACAGAAGTTCCCATTGCGTAAAAATTGTTCTCACAAACAAATACTACAGGAAGTTTCCAAAGCATAGCCATATTGAATGCTTCGTTTAAAGCACCTTGACGAACAGCACCATCACCCATGTAACAAATATTTACATTGTTCGTGCCTTTATATTTTTCAGCAAATGCAATACCTGCTCCCAATGGAATCTGTCCACCTACAATTCCGTGCCCACCATAGAAATGAAATTCTTTACTGAACATGTGCATTGAACCACCTTTTCCTTTTGAACAACCAGTAGCTTTACCATACATTTCTGCCATAATGCTATCTGCACTTACACCCAAAGCCAGCGCATGAGCATGATCACGGTAAGTAGTAATCATGGAATCTCCTTTCTGCATAGCAGAAATTGCTCCGGCTACTACCGCTTCCTGACCGATATATAAATGACAAAATCCACGGATTTTTTGTTGTCCGTAAAGTTGACCGGTTTTCTCTTCGAACTTGCGCATCAGCAACATCGACTCAAACCACTTCAGATAGGTATCTTTATTTATTTCTACTGCACTCATTTTTGGGGTGTTGATTTTTTTACGAGAGCAAATCTACTTTTTTATTGCAATAAATCGAAGCAATTGATGTAAAATGCCTATAATGGTTACATAAATTATGTTGGCCAGCAATCCTTCTAACAAGGTCAATATTAACACATATACCCAAGATAACAAATTAAAAGCAAACAGATCATTCAGAACGCAATCATAAGTTGCACTTAAAACCCGACTGGCAGAAACTTATATGGTGGAAAAAATTTAGACCCTTTCGTTAAAATGTTGATAACTTTCAATATAAAATTGCCCGAATTTGGATAACATTTGTAAAATGTATATGTTTGCCATCCAAACAATAAGCCCGTAGTGGTGTACGTTTAAGTGTAAGTGATTAATACCCAAACTTAACAGTATAACATGATAAAAAAGTTTTTGTTGTCCTCCCTAATTTGTTTATGCAGTCTTACGGCTATCAACGCACAAACGAAAACAAAAGAAACAAATAAATTAGCTGATCCAGACAATTTAGCTTCACAATATTTTTCACAGGTTATGGGTGTTGCAGTTGATGCAACTTCAAACGTAAAACTATACAAATTCATTTACGAATGGATTGGTACTCCTTACAGATTTGGAGGAAATACACAAAAAGGAATCGATTGCTCGGCTTTCACCAAAGCAATTTATGATAAAGTTTTCAACACTACCATCTTAAGAAACTCGCGTGATATTTTTAGCATGGTTGACCCATTACCTAAGGATGAACTGAAAGAAGGAGATCTGGTATTCTTCAAAATAAAAAGCCGCAGTATTACACATATCGGAATTTACCTTGGAGACAATCGCTTTGCTCATGCTTCTTCAAGTCGTGGTGTAGTAATTAGCAATTTAAACGAACCTTATTATTCAAGATATTTTTACAAAGGTGGCCGTATATTAGACGGCGTGAAGGAAGATCTTATTCAAGAATAGATCATCTTTAAAGATGAAGTTTTCTACCATAGGCTTTTTCTCCACCGCTATCCTACTTGCCGCCTCAAGCTGCCAAAGCAATACCGCTAGTGTTCCTAAACATTTACCTGCCCAGGACACCGTTAAGGTTGTAAAAAAAGACACGATATCCATCACCGCTGTTGGCGACATCATGATCGGCTCTGCTTATCCAAGTAAATCCAATCTGCCCCCTGATGATGGCGTAAATAGTTTTAAAGCCGTAGCCGATTATTTAAAAGGCGATATCATTTTTGGCAACTTAGAAGGCTGCTTCTTAAATAATGGAAAATCTACAAAATGTAAAGACACCATTGGCAATAGCTGTTTTGCGTTCAGAATGCCTGAGCGTTATGCAGGTATCATCAAAAATGCCGGTTTTAACTTACTCAGTGTAGCCAACAATCACGTAGGAGATTTTGGCTTAAAAGGGAGAACAAGAACAGCTGCCATTTTAGATTCCCTAAACATCAATTACGCAGGCCTGCTATCTCATCCTTTCAGTGTTTTTGAAAAAGATAGTGTTAAGTATGCTCTCTGTGCCTTTGCTCCAAATGAAAACACCGTATCGATAAATAAGGTTGATAGTGCGATACAACTGGTTAAGCGCTTAAAAGCTGAAGCTGACATTGTTATTGTTTCCTTTCATGGTGGCGCAGAAGGTGCTAAATTCGAACATGTAACCAAGAAAACGGAAATATTTTACAACGAGAACCGTGGCAATGTATACGCATTTGCTCATGCTGTAATTGATGCGGGTGCCGATGTGGTTTTAGGCCACGGCCCTCATGTTACAAGAGCGATGGAAGTATACAAGAATAAATTCATCGCTTATAGCCTGGGCAATTTTTGCACCTACGGTATGTTCAGTCTCAAAGGTCCGAATGGAATTGCTCCCTTACTACAACTCAAAATAAACAGCAAAGGAGATTTCCTATTTGCTGATATTATTTCTGTAAAACAGGACAAGATCAATCGTCTGACAGTAGATACTCAGGACGGGGCGTTCAAAAAGATTAAATCCCTAACTGATACGGACTTCCCCGGACACCGTTTAGATTTTTCTTCGGCAGGACGAATCCAACGGAGAAACTAGGACTCGTCCTTTGTATTTTTAACCAAGCCGATACCTGACACAAAAAATATCAATCCAATAATGCCAGCAACAATCAGTTCCCGGCTTTGTATGCTATGATTTACAAAGCCGTATCCGGCGTAAATAAGTCCTATTACACCTAATATAGTTAGTACAGTGCCAAAAATACGTTTAACATTCATAATGATTATGATTTAGTATAACTGTATTACAATATCCATGCCTCTATGGAAATTCAACAATGTGATTATTAAATCTTCAAATGAGACAAGAATTTTAGTACCTTGATATCATTATATTAGTAACCTATAAAACCCCATTATGTATACAACGTATATCATTCTTTTTGTGCTGATAGTCATTTTAATCAGTTCATTTGTTACCGTTAAACAAGGTACAATTGCTGTAGTTACAATTTTTGGAAAGTACAGACGGCTTTTAAGCCCAGGACTGAGTCTAAAAATCCCTTTAATAGAAACCATCCACTCCCGAATCTCGATACAGAACAGATCGGTAGAGTTATCTTTTCAGGCAGTTACACAGGATCAGGCAAATGTATATTTCAAAGCCATGCTTCTTTATTCAGTAATCAATCATGATGAAGAGACCATTAAAAATGTAGCTTTTAAGTTCGTAGATTCAACTAACTTAATGCAGGCATTGATTCGTACCATCGAAGGGTCGATCAGGGCTTACGTGGCCACACAAAAGCAAGCCAACGTACTTGCACAGCGTAATGAGATTGTAGACCATGTTAAGCATCAGATTGACCAGGTATTGGAGAGTTGGGGTTATCATTTGCAGGATTTGCAACTAAACGACATTACATTTGATGAAGAGATCATGCGCTCGATGAGTCGCGTTGTAGCCTCTAACAACTTAAAAGCAGCTGCAGAAAACGAAGGTCAGGCTTTATTAATTACTAAAACCAAAGGTGCAGAAGCCGATGGTAATGCAATTAAAATTGCTGCCGCTGCTGAGCGTGAGGCTGCACAGCTTCGTGGACAGGGAATTGCCTTATTTAGGGCTGAGGTTGCCCATGGTATGACTAAAGCGGCTCTGGAAATGGAAGAAGCTAACCTGGATATCTCGGTAATCCTTTTCACCATGTGGACAGAATCTATCAAACAGTTTGCAGAAAACAGCGAAGGCAATGTGATCTTCCTTGATGGTTCAACTGAAGGGATGAATCGTACCATGAAAGAAATGATGGCTATGCAAATTCAAAAAACTACAGAGAGCAAAAAATAAATACTTGCTTGTATAAAAAAGGGGTTTTATCACGTGATAAAACCCCTTTTTTATATCGTTAACTTAATCTTTATTTAAACTCTCCTGTAGTTTTAACAAATTGTTTTCCTTTAGGATTTGCCAGCTGCATAAAGTCCGCCATAATCTTTAAGCTCTCATTCTGAATAAAATCAAAATTATCTTCTTTCTTTATCTTGTCTCCTTTTTTAACAGGCGCCAAACCTCTTGATGCTCTTAAAGAGTTCAGCCTAGCCAAGTTTTTAGCTTCAAGACTGTCTCTTTCTACTTTCAATTTAGCTTCATTTAAAGGCACCGAAACTTCACTTTCGCGTTTTTTAGATTCAGCAATATCTTGTACCATAATTTTATAATCAGGCGATTTGTCCATGCGTTGTTCATGTAGCTTAACAAGCTCCGATTTAAATGGCGTCAGATCAGCCACCGGAGCAAAATCAGACTTTTTAACTTCATCCCAAGGCAAAGCTGAAGGCTCTGTATCCTCTCCTATTTTATCCATTGGATATAATGATGGGAATTGAATATCAGGCAATACACCTTTATGTTGTGTACTGCTACCCGTTACACGGTAAAACTTAGCCATTGTAAGGTTAATCTGTCCGAGCTTAACATCTTCTTTACCTGTTTTTATAATTGTTCCGTTTTTATTTACCAAAGCCGCTAGCTTCTGTAAAATAGACGGATTAACCAATTTATTCATATCGATTGAAGATTGCACGGTTCCTTTACCATAAGTTTGTGTCCCCATGATGATCCCTCTTCCATAATCCTGAATGGCACCGGCAAAGATCTCAGATGCAGAAGCACTCAATCTATCTACCATAACGCCCAGTGGGCCATCCCATACTACACCTGGATTGGTATCCTCACTTACTTCTACCTCGTTTTTAAGGTCCTTAACCTGTACAACAGGTCCCTTATTGATAAACAAACCGGTAAGATCAATGGCTTCAACCAAAGAACCGCCACCATTTGCTCTTAAATCCATTACAATTGCATCAACTTTATCTAGCCTTTTTAAGGTATCAATCAATAGCCTTACATCACGTGTTGTGCTTTTATAATTAGGATCACCGGCATTTGCCGCTTTAAAATCAGCATAAAAAGCAGGAACAGTAATGATTCCTATTTTGTATGGTTTGCCGTCCGATTGGATTGTCTGTACTTTCTTCTTAGCAGACTGATCTTCCATTACGATTTTCTCTCTCACCAATTCTATAATAACTGGTTTAGAAGACATCTCTTTTCCTACAGGGATGATTTTTAGACGAACCTTTGTACCCTTAGGCCCTTTTATTTTAGCAACTGAATTTTCAATTCTCCAGCCAATGATATCTTCGAATTCACCATCACCTTGCGCTACACCGATAATCCTGTCGCCAGCACTTAATAGCTTGCTTTTAAATGCAGGTCCGCCTGGAACCACTTCCGAAATCTTCAATATTTCGTTTTCCAGTTGTAATCTAGCCCCGATACCTTCAAAAGACCTAGCCATATCTTCATTAAACTGCTGTGCATTAGCCGGATTGAAATAGTTTGTATGCGGATCAATAGTTTCAGTAAATGCATCCATGATGGTTTGAAACACATCTTGATTATTTAGCTTTGAAGCTTGTGACTTCAATGCCCGATAACGCTTTGTAAGTGTTTCTTGATTCTTAGCCTCAGCAGTTCCGGCAATCTTTAAATTAACCAGTTCGTATTTAATCCTTTTTCTCCAGATATCATCCAACTCAGCTTTTGATTTTGCCCAAGGCATTTTTTCACGATCAAACACATAAGTTTCATTCGCATTAAAATTCTGTTTCGCTTTAATTTCAGTGAAGGCAAAATTGATAAACTCGTTATATCGTTTTAAATAAACATTGAATATATAAAACGGCGCATTCAAATCTCCGTTACGGAAATTGTCATCCAGTGAATTTCTAAATTTTTCAAACTCTTTAATATCCGATGCCTGGAAGTAATATTTATATGGATCCAGCTCCTTAATATATTTATCCAATACCAATGAAGAGATTGAATCGTTAACTTTTATCTTCTTGTAATTGTAATTTTCAATCAGCGCGACTATCTCCTTACAAACCAAAGCCTGCTTCTCATCGGGCATAATATTGCTCACTCCCTGAACCAATTGTTGAGGTTGCGGGGCAGCGTGACATGCAAGAACTGCGGCAGTAAAGGTTACCAGTAATATCTTTTTCAACATCTCTTTTACGATTTTAAAATCCATTTTTGTATTTAGTACTAATATGATACCAATTTTAGAAAAAAAAAGAAAAGAGACAGTATTATTACTGTCTCTTTTCTGTAAACATACTAAAAGTAGTCAAATTACTATAATGACAATGATACAAAAAAAACGATTTGTTTTATAATTTATTGTTTCAGCAATTGTTTCTTGGCCATAGCTTTAGCAGGGATTTGAGCCTTTGCTTCCCTAATTTGATTTTTAAATCTAGCCATATTTGAAGACTTAGCTAAAAGCTCGGCCCTGTTCAGGTCTTTCAGTGCAAGGGTATATTCTTTTTTCTTCGTTTTTACCTGTGCCATACCTAAAATTGAATCTATATATGCGTTGTTATCGCCAACCTGTTTAGCAAGTATCCCCTGTTGGGTATAGAACCATAAAGATTGAGTTAACTTATCTGCTGCCAGGTATATTTTACCTAACTGGCTATACGATTCCATCTGTCCCGTTTTACTGCCAATTTTAGCGTAATTTTTTAAAGCTACATTAAGCGTCACCTGTTCCGCTTCGGCATAATGCGCCATTAGATAATGAGCATTCGCCAATCTCAATAAGGCAGAACCATATTGGCTAAACTTTTTAGAGCTATTGTATTCAAATGCAGCTTTACCAAATAGGGTAATTGCATCATTTAAATCACCGTGCCGTTCTTTTTTCTCCGCATCAGCAAAATAGGTATCCCCGCTATTTTCTTCCAAATTTGACGTAACAATATTCACCGCCCCATTTACTTGTGGTGGTTGTTGTGACAAGAAAGGATTTGTTTGGGGCATAGCCTGATTAGCGCTAAAAAGACAAATCAATAGGAAACAGATTTTATTCATCGCATCAAAGATATGACAAATTTACATAAACAACTGTATACTAAACAAAAAGGGGAAAATTCAGACTTTGCTTAGTGGCAGATAACCAAGGTGTAATTCATCTTCAAAAAGGAGGGTTGTGGGCTCTATTTGTATATGAAACGTGCTTTTCATGTGTTCTGAAAGAACATCAGCTATTTCGAATGCATCATCAACATCCACTCCGTACCTATCATCAATATGGGAAACAGCACCTTCAAACCCTGTATGCTTATAAAAGGTGGTTTCTTTAGCTAATCTGCTGGCATCCGCCATCGTATCAGCAACCAGAAGCATTTTATAGTGGAGTTCATCAAATTCTCCTGGTTTATAGCCTCCAAGATTGATAAAAAATAATTTATTGACATTAGTCTCCACTACATCTCCTTTGGGTACCACTTTTAAACTATAGCTCCCCACAGCTGTTACTTCCCGCCAGGCATCAATATGGATTTTATCATTTGCTTCTGGCCAAAAACTCAGAATATCAGTCTTCAGATCACTTATGGAATTCCCTATGGCAAAAAAAATATCATGCTGTTCTGTATGTCTACCTTGCGGTTTACAGCCAAGTAAAATCATAAATAATTTTGGTACCAAGTTACCTTCCATTTCACAAAGTATTTACTTAAACTCTGCTATAAGTTGTTTACAACGCTCTTCTATTTCTAGAAAAACGGGCTCAAACAGTTTATCATCAAAATAAGGATCTGTTACTTCAAGCTCATCCGGCAAAAACAACTTCACTTTATTCCGATGTTCCGTAGTTGAAGCAAGCTTTAATACATCCTTCAAATTATTTTGATCCATAACCAGGATATGATCGAAATCATCAAACATATCCCGGTTAAAATGTTTAGCTCTTTGCTTAGAAATATCATAACCAAAATTGCTGGCGACAGCAATACTCCTCCTGTCAGCAGGCTGATTTACATGCCAATCACCAGTACCTGCAGAAGAGATTTCCCAACCCAATTGTTGCTCCTCTACCAGATGGCGCATAATCCCCTCCGCCAATGGCGAACGGCAAATATTACCCAGACAAACCATTAATATCTTCATTTACTTATTTATAAATGTCATTAAGAATACTTGCCAGGCAAATTCCACCTTTTAAAAGCTGCTCATTAAGCAAACCTACAAATTCGAAATTATACTTATAGCTCAATTTTTCTTCTGGTTTAATATTAGCATAAATCTTATTGCATGCCTGATAAGATCCATAAACATAATCCTTTAATGAATAAGTTTTCCAGGTACCCAATTGAGCAGCAGATGGATAATCAATGGCATTCGCATACTCCGTATAACTTAACTGCTGATAACCGATAAGCGCTTCATCCCAAACCCTGTGTAGATTAGATTTTTCGCCAAACCAGGTTACAAAAACCTTATTTCCACCCAAATCTTCTTTTCTAGCTGTATGCATTGGCTGATTTAAGTCGCCAACCAAATGGATAAGCATCCGCATAGCCAATAACTTCTGATCTGCGGTGCTCTGCTTGTTTTTTAAGGTGGCAGTCATTTCAAGAGCTTTATTGTATACATTCGCTCCCTTTTCAGTATCCAACACATCAAATACACCTTGCTTATCTAATCCTTCAGGCAAGTTTACAAAATGCCAGTTGTATAAATAGTCATAGGTAGGATCAGACTTTATAAAGTCACCCCAGTTACTTGCCATAGCAAGGCTTTCGTTACCTAAGATATCTTTTACTCCTTTTCTTGCTTTATTAGTCAGATGGTTTTCCGCAACTTGTGCAACTATCCTATGACCAAGCATCCCCCAAGCTCCTGCATTTAGCGGTAAGTACAGAATAACAGCTAAAATTAAAATGGCTTTGTACCCAGTAGTTATTAAACTCTTTTTCGTATTCATCGATGTATAATTATGCTTATCATAGCGATATCAGGTATTACAATTCTTTAGGCACGCAAACAATCCGTTCTTTTAAAACCAGATTACATTCCCTTTGATTACCTACACTTTCCAGATGCAGGCTGCTAGGTTCAGAAGATTTAATGTAAAAAGCTTTTTCATATCTTCCAATCTGGTAACAGCCCGACACCTTTTGTTTATAATTTGCCTTAGTGTAAGTTCCTGCTAAAAATAAGCTATCTCCCCTTACTGCATATACCCCTTTAGCGTATTCTTTCCACACCCCACCGTTAAAGCAGGAGTCCGAATAGTAGTTCACTTTGGAGTGTGTGGTCAGGTCAACATAAAACGAGTCACAGGTAAACTTAAACTTATGCTGTGTATAACTCAACAGTTTATCCGAATTTTTGATACTGTCTTGATTCCATATACCTTGCAAAAAAGCTTCTCCTTTTCCCTGAACATCAGGTAACCTTCTGCACGAGGCAGATACACACAAAATAAGCAACAGATAAAATGCCAATCTCAACATTCCCATACAAATATTAAGTGCTTATTTTAAACTACCAACCATATCCTCTGGACGAACCCACTCATCAAATTGTTCACCGGTTAATAGGCCTAATTCAATTGCAGCATCTCTTAAGGTTTTATTTTCTTTATGTGCTTTCTTTGCAATCTTTGCTGCATTCTCGTAACCAACATGAGGATTTAATGCCGTCACTAGCATTAAAGAGTTTTCCAAATGTTTTTTTATCTCTGGAAGATTTGGAAGAATTCCGGCAGCGCAATGGTCATTAAATGAAACGCAAGCATCTCCAATCAAACGTCCCGATTGTAAAACGTTGGCCGCAATTACAGGTTTAAACACATTCAGTTCAAAATGGCCTGTAGCCCCACCGATACTTACAGCAACATCATTTCCAATCACCTGAGCACAAACCATTGTTAATGCTTCTGGTTGTGTAGGGTTAACCTTACCTGGCATGATAGAAGATCCCGGTTCGTTATCAGGAATAATGATCTCCCCGATGCCAGAACGCGGGCCCGAGCTTAACATCCTTACATCATTTGCAACTTTCATTAATGAAACCGCCACACGCTTGTATGCACCAGAAAGCTCTACCATTGCATCATGCGCAGCTA
This sequence comes from Pedobacter hiemivivus, assembly GCF_005144565.1. Classification (NCBI taxonomy): domain Bacteria; kingdom Pseudomonadati; phylum Bacteroidota; class Sphingobacteriia; order Sphingobacteriales; family Sphingobacteriaceae; genus Pedobacter; species Pedobacter hiemivivus. The sequence continues at coordinate 82,480 of NZ_SWDX01000015.1, read as the reverse complement.
AAGCTTCGAATTTATTAGGCGCAGTAACAAAAGGCAAGCCCGTTAAATCCGCTATCTTTTTAGCCACCAATACATCGTAACCTTTAGGCGTATTTAAACCTGTACCAACAGCTGTACCGCCTAAAGCTACCTCACTGATCATTACCAAAGCATTTTTAATAGCTCTAAGACCATTACTAACTTGTTGTGCATAGCCCGAAAACTCTTGTCCAAGAGTTAAAGGAGTAGCATCCATAAAGTGAGTACGTCCTGTTTTTACGATTGTAGCAAATTCTTCAGATTTAGCGACAAGGGTTTTATATAATTTTTCTAATCCCGGAACCGTAACTTCAACTGCTTGTTTATAAGCCGCAATGTGCATTGCAGTAGGGTAAGTATCATTTGATGACTGTGATTTATTTACGTCATCATTAGGATGCAAAACTTTTTTATCATCAGCCAGATCTCCACCATTCAAAACGTGCGCACGATAAGCGATAACCTCATTGGCATTCATGTTACTTTGCGTACCTGAACCCGTTTGCCAAATCACCAATGGGAATTGATCATCTAAGCTACCTGCAATCACCTCATCACAAGCTTTTGCAATCAAAGTTGCTTTATCTTGTGATAAAACACCCAGTTCTGTATTTGCTAATGCCGCTGCTTTTTTCAAATATCCAAAAGCATGAATGATCTCTTTAGGCATAGAAGCCTCCGGACCAATTTTGAAGTTATTTCTTGAACGTTCAGTTTGAGCACCCCAATATTTATCAGCAGGCACCTGCACTTCACCCATCGTATCGTGTTCGGTTCTAAAATTCATAGTATTCTTTTTTTTGTTGTCGCAAATTTAAAGTTTTTATGCCTCAATGAGTTGGATTTATGTAATTAATCAACGACAAAGTTTACAATGTTTAAAACTCTTTTACGTTTAAAGGGGTAAAAATCCTTATTTTTCGACTTTTTAACCTGTATTGCATTGTCCATGAAATTTCGTCAACTAACTATAGCCTTATCATTAGCCATATTATCATTATCATCCTGTTCAAGTCCGGCAGAAAAAGCCAAGAAGGCAGAAGCAGATAAAAAAGTAAGAATACCTGAAGACGATAAGGCCGATAGTTTATTATTGGTATACAATCCGGCAAAAGGCGATAAATGGATTGCCGATTTTGTACAAAACTTACATAAAAAATATAGCTTCAATGGAAACGTACTGGTAGCAAAGGGTGGAAAAATCATTTATGAAAAAGCTGTTGGCTGGGCGGATTACCTACATCGCGACAGCCTGAAAATAAACTCAGAATTCGAGCTAGCTTCTATTACCAAAACCTTTACCGGTGTTGCAATTATGCAACTGGTTGAAACAGGAAAGCTTAAACTTACAGACGATGTGAAAAAATTCTACCCAAACTTCCCTTATGACGGGATAACTGTAGAATTACTACTATCGCACCGTAGCGGAATGATGAATTACGTTTATTTCATTGACGATATCTGGCGTAAGGAAAAACGCGACATGAAAAAAGGAGTATCAAACCAGGAAGTAATGCAGGTAATTGCTGATAAAAAACCTAATCCATATACCAAACCTGACAGACTTTTCCATTACAACAACTCTAACTTTATGGTGCTGGGTGCAATTATCGAAAAGGTAACTGGGCAACGCTACTCCCAATATATGATGGAACATATATTTAAGCCAGCTGGGATGAAAAACACACATGTTTATTCTAAAGCAGAGTATGAGAAAATCCCTGTAGACGTTGTAGGTCATGATCGTAACAGCTGGCGATACTCTGTAGTGCAGAACTTTTTAGATGGTCCTGTTGGCGATAAAGGTATTTACAGTACTTTGCATGACTTAGTCTTATATGATAAATATCTAAAGAACGGTAGACTATTAACACAAAAAAGTCTGGATTCAGCGTACAAAGGCCGAAACAAAGCTATTAAAGGTCATTTTAATTATGGCTATGGCTGGCGCATGTTTGACGGAGAAAAAGATAGAAAAGTAGTGTACCACACAGGTTGGTGGCACGGGTTCAGACACATCTATGTACGCGATTTCCAAAAGGATATAGTCGTTATATTTCTAGGCAATTTAACCAATGGCAGTCTGATGCACCTCGATGAACTATATAAGCACCTTGGCGTACCAGTTATTCGTAAGGGAGCCTATTCTGGCGCAGGATCTTTACCCGGAAGCGATGAGGATTAATTAAGAAATCTTATCAAAGGCAATACCGCGACGCCTTTTAGCAAGATAGGTCTTCAGCAAACTATTTTCGGGCAATTCCAGATGAGGATCTACAGTCAGTAATTCTATAACTGTATTTCTGGCTTCCTGCAAAATGAGCTGATCCTTTGCCAAGTCCGCCAATTTCAGTTCCAACACACCACTTTGCTGAGTACCGGTAATATCACCGGGGCCACGGAGCTGCAGGTCTATTTCTGAAATTTCAAACCCGTTACTGGTTTTCACCATGGTTTCCAGACGTAATTTTCCGTCTGCACTTAATTTGTTTCCAGACATCAGAATACAGAAAGATTGCTCGGCACCACGCCCTACCCGACCACGTAATTGGTGTAATTGTGAAAGTCCAAAGCGCTCTGCATTTTCAATGATCATAACCGAAGCATTCGGAACATTAACCCCCACTTCGATTACAGTCGTAGCTACCATAATCTGACTTTTGCCATCAATAAACTGCTGCATTTCGTATTGTTTATCGGCATTGCTCATTTTACCATGCACAATACTAATCTGATAATCTGGCCTCGGAAACTGATAGCTCATCTGTTCTATCCCAGCCTCGAGATGCAAAAGATCCAACTTCTCACTTTCCTTAATCAATGGATAAACCACATAAACCTGTCGCCCCTTGGCAATCTCCTGTTTCATAAAACCAAACATCCGCAAACGCTGCCCTTCAAACAAATGTTTCGTTTCAATTGGTTTCCTGCCCACAGGCAATTCGTCGATCACAGACACATCCAAATCACCGTACAGCGTCATCGCGAGCGTCCTTGGTATCGGAGTAGCCGTCATCACCAATATATGTGGGGGTACAATATTTTTACGCCACAGCTTAGCGCGTTGCTCAACTCCAAAACGGTGTTGTTCATCAATCACTACCAGACCAAGGTTTTTAAATACAACCTTATCTTCGATCAAAGCGTGTGTTCCCACTAAAATATCGATCTCACCTGCTTCCAATGCCAAGTGTAGCTGCGTACGTTGCTTCTTGGTTGTGCTGCCAGTAAGTATGGAGACCTTAATCAGGCGATCCTTTAATAACGAACTGATAGATTCGTAGTGCTGACGAGCCAATATCTCTGTAGGCGCCATCATACAGGCCTGATAGCCGTTGTCATTAGCCAGTAGCATACTCATTAAAGCTACCGCCGTTTTACCGCTCCCAACATCTCCCTGCACCAAACGATTCATCTGAATGCCGCGCTGGGTATCCATTCTAATTTCTTTGATTACGCGTTTCTGTGCACCAGTAAGTTCGAAAGGAAGTATTTCATTATAAAATGTGTTTACACGTTCCCCGACTAACGGAAACAAGTGTCCTTTAAATTTCAGCTCTCTAAGTTGTTTATTGTGCAACAACTGCAATTGAATAAAGAATAGCTCTTCAAACTTCAATCTGCTCTCAGCCTTCTTTAATAAAGCAACGTCTTTAGGAAAGTGGATATTTAAAATAGATTCCTTCCTTGATATCATGTGATATTTTTCGAGAATATAAGGAGGTATAGTTTCCTTAACTTCAAAAAGATGTTGTTCCAGCAATAAGGTTTGCAGCTTTTGAAGACCCTTACTATCCAAAAAAAACTTCTTTAATTTCTCTGTCGAATTGTAAACTGGTTGTAGCCTAAGGTTACCAGTAATGGTGGCAGGCCTCGGATAACTTTCCAATTCAGGGTGTGAGATACTAAAACTCCCATTAAATACCGTAGGCTTACCAAATACAATATAAACCTTCCCTTTCATCACATGCTCATCTACCCATTTTAAACTTTGAAACCACACCAATTCAATGGAACCAGTTTCGTCAGTCAAACGGGCTACAATCCGCTTTTTATGCTTTTCGCCAATTTGTTCTTTACCTGTAATCCGTCCTAATATCTGCACATAAGGAAGCTCGGGGCTCAGTTCGTTAATTTTATAAAACCTTGTCCTGTCAATATACCTAAATGGAAAATAATTGAGCAATTGGTTGTAAGTAAAAATACCCAGCTCCTTTTGCAAAAGTTCTGCACGTTTAGGCCCCACGCCCTTCAGAAATTCGATAGTCGTATCTAAGGTAGATGCAAACAAAGCTTTAAATATTTTTTCCCTTAAATGTAAAGATATCTTTTATCATAGCCCAATTAAATACAACTACCGATAGTAGCAGTAATAAGTAAGCGAACAATTGATGTGCATCAACATGTTCATCAAAGTAGAAAATAGCTACCGTAAAGGCTATAATGGGATTTATATAAATAATAATCCCCAACGTTGACGACGGAATTCCTATTAATGCATATAAACTTAAAAACAAAGGAATTATGGTGAAAAAGACAGCAATTAGTGTAATATTTCCCCAAAACCATAAGTCTTGAGGAAAGCCTTCATGTTTCAATAAATAAAAAGGTAGCATTAGTATAACTGCAAAACCTATTTGGACAGCCAATACATTTAACTTATCCAAGTGTTGCATTTTGCGCTGTATAATGAGGTAAAATGCATACAATGAAGCAATGATTACCGACCATAGCACTTCTACAAATGAACCGGTGGCCAACAACAAAATACTCAATAAAGCTATACCAAGGGATATCAATTTCAGCCTGGATAATGATTCTTTTAAAATCAAGAACCCTCCAAAAGCGGTAATCAGCGGGCATACCATATAAGCAAAGGCGGCCGATTGCAAACTCACGTTATTTACGGCGTAGATATAAGTATACCAGTTAGATGTGAGCAGCAACGTAGAGCCAATTAACTGCAATAGAATATTGCGCCTCTCCCTGTTCGTAATAAACGAAAGATAAACGAGATCCTTTTTAAGCTCTTTTCTTCTGAATACAAGAATAGCAAGCCAAATAAAAATAAGGGAGGTAAAAATACGATAATACAAGATCTCTTCCGAAGGAAAAGCCTTCAGATTTCTTAATGGAATCGAGAAAAAACCCCAGATAGCAAAAGATAAAATCCCTGCAAAAAAGTACCGTAAATTAGATTTCGGCAAAATTTAAGCTTTATATGCAGTCATCGAAATTTCCACGTTTACGCCCTTTGGCAATCCTTTTACAGCAACCGTTTCACGAGCAGGAAAGTTCTTGTCAAAATAAGAACCATACACTTCATTCACTTCAGCAAATAAGCCCATGTCTGACAAAAAAATGGTCGTCTTTACCACATCTTCAAATTCATAAGAAGCTTCAAGTAAAACAGCTTTAATGTTTCTCATTACCTGGTGTGTTTCTTCCTTTATTGAAGATTGAGTTAGGTCACCCGTTTCAGGATTTATAGCTACCTGACCTGACAAAAATAAAAAGCCATTAGCAATTACTGCCTGACTATATGGTCCAATTGGAGCCGGAGCATCAGTGGTGTTTATTACCGTATTCATATCAGTATTCAATTAATATTAAGAGTTATGATGTTGTTTAAATTCAGCTTAAAAAAAGCCAATCAATTAATTTCCATAAAACACCTCCAACAAACATCACAATAGCAATAGCATTGATGATGTGCATGATTTTTATATTGGTATTTGTTGGCCTGTTCGAATCCTTTTTTCTGAATAAATACATACTTACACAAAGGTATAAATAAAAAAAAGAGGGCTTCAAAATTGAAGCCCTCTTTTTCGTATTTAATTAGAAATAATTAGTTTCTAGCTGATTCAACACGACGGTTTTGGATACGACCTTCTTCAGTATCGTTTGAAGCGATTGGATTAGCTTCACCATGACCTTTAGTTACAACTTGACTAGCGTTAACACCAGAGTTAACTAAGTAAGTTTTAACAGAGTTAGCTCTGTCTTTAGATAATTTCACATTGTATGCAGCAGTACCTTCGCTTGAAGCGTAACCGTTTACAGTTACTTTACCACCGTTTTCACGCAATACTGAAGATAATTTATCTAAAGTAGGGTAAGACTCAGTTTTTAAAACTGAAGAGTTGAATTCAAATTGGATAGTTTCAAAACCAGTTAAGTTACCAGTGTTTGGAGCTACAACTGTCTCTACTTTAGGTAGAGGACATCCTGAACCATCAACAGCTGTTCCTGCAGGAGTACCTGGGCATTTGTCAAATTGATCAGAAACACCATCACCATCGCTATCTTTTTTCAAACCTTCAATAGATTGTTCAACCGCAGATACACGAGTTTTTAAAGCTTCAACTTCGTTACGTAAAGATGGATCTTTCAACTCATCATACATTAAAGCTAATGGATTAACCCATTCTAAAGCAGGTTTAGATTTAGAACCTAAAGAGAATTCTAATCCAGCATATCCGTAAGAGAATTTATCCTTGTTTGAAGCGCCATTTGCATAAACTCCATCCAAGTTATCTCCGTCTAAGAAGTGCATAGTATAACCTAAGTTAAATGCTACGCGCTCAGAAACTTTAAATTTAACACCTACACCTACTGGGATATATGCTTCTTTAACATAAGTTTTAGCATCATCATGTCTATCAGTTGTAGAACCCATTGCTTGGTCCTTCCAGTCAACAACAGCACCACTTCCTAGAGTTACTTTAGGAGCATAAGCGATTAAACCGTAACCAGCAGATACGTAAAAGTTTACAGAGTTCTCACGACGCAAGAAATCTACTGTAGCTACGTTTACAACACCTCTGATGTCAGCTGAGTAGCCAATTTCAGTTTCAAAATCTTTAGTACCATTTTGGATACCGCTAGGAAGAATATCTTTGTTAGTTCCAGAGATCTTTCCGCGGAAAATGTTACCTTCTATGCCAAAAGCATGACCTAATTGTTTTTTCAATGAAATGCCGTAACCTAAGTTAACTTCAGCATTTTTGAAATCGTTAGTACCACCGATAGCAACAAATGGAGATAAAACACCACCGTTAACACCAATAGACCACGTTCTGTACTGGCCTCTACCACCAAATACCTTGGCAGAAGAAGAAGTCGTAGCATCCTGAGCGCTAGCAAGAGTTGTTACTCCAACTATCGCTACGAAAGAGGCTGCTAGACCCTTTTTTAAAGTAGAATAATTCATAATTTTCTTTTTTAAGGTTAAACAAATTTTAATTGTATAATTTTTTTGTGTAGCAAAATTAAACAAATTTTTAAATTCTCAAAACACTTACACAAACTCCGTTCCAAACTTCTAAATTATTAATAAATAACAGTATTTAGGGCTATTAACACCGCATAAACACTTTAAATCACTAAAAGTTTTTGATTCTGCATAAAAAAGAACAGCCATGCCATTAAATGGTGTTCAAAATACACTTCAAGCCAGGTTTAACTTTTAAACACAACACCAAAAAACCGCATAATTACGGCCTAAAGCCACAATACAGGAAAGTCCTGTTTTTAAGACAGGTCAACCATCAATCTGTCAAACCCAGTTATCAGTAAAACGATAAATGTTAAAATCCGCGCTTTTCATAGCCTCAATAAGCTCCGTAAGCAATTTCTGTCTATCAATACCTACCATACGATGATATTGGATAATTTTAAAGGCCTTTTCCGCCAGCAGAAAAGGTTTACGTTCGTTATCAATTAAAGCAGGCTGAAGCAACCATTCACACAGCTCAGCTATCCCCTCCTGCTTATCAGCGACAGTTTTAAACACAGGAATGTACTCGTGTTGCTGATGAACCAATTTTTTAAGATTATTTGCAAATGTATCCGCTCCCTCCCTGTCCGCCTTATTCACTACAAAGCCTTGGGCAATCTCCATCAAGCCAGATTTTATATTTTGAATTTCATCACCCGATTCTGGAACAAGGACAACCACTGTTTTATCGGCAAGCCCCGCAATTTCAACCTCTGACTGACCAACTCCAACGGTCTCCACAAGGATCATATCAAATCCTGCCGCCTTTATTACATCTACAATTTCAATCGTTTTTGCTGATATTCCGCCCAATGCCCCACGGGTTGCCAATGATCTGATGTATACATTAGGGTTATTAAACTGCTGGGACATTCTGATCCTATCGCCTAACAAAGATCCAAAATTAAATGGCGAAGTAGGATCTACGGCAAGAATGGCAATTTTTTTACCCTCCTTTACAATCTGCGCTGTAATTGCATTTACCAAGGTACTTTTACCTGCTCCCGGAGGCCCCGTTATTCCTATTACAGGAATTTTCGAGTTAACCTTCAATGTCCTTAACAATTCAGTAGCCGGAGGGATATCATTTTCTACAAAGGTGATTGCCCGCGCCAAGGCATTAAAATTTCCTTGTTCAATTCCTTTTAAAAGTGGGTCGTTGGCATCCATTAATAAAGTATCTTTGCTACAAAGAAATAGAATTTATTAGGAATGTCAATACCGAAGATCATCTATCAAACATTTAAATCAGATAACCTGCCATTCATTACACGCTGGCACATTTCACGATTCAAAAACAAAAACCGGGATTACAGCTATGAATTCTATGACGATAAAAGAATTGAATCTTTTTTGAAGGAAGCTTACGATGATGAAACTTTAAAACTTTATCAGCAACTTAACATTGGTGCGGCAAAGGCGGACTTCTTCAGGTATGCGATATTGTTTAAAAAAGGAGGCATCTACCTGGATATAGACAGTTCTATTAAAGGAAGTCTGAATGAATTCATCCAGCCAGATGACGTCGCCATTATTTCTGAAGAACGTAATCCTAGTTTATATGTACAGTGGGCATTGGTCTTTCAAGCCAATCATCCCTTTCTGCAAAAAACCATGGAAATGATGTTAGACAACATCAGGAATAACAAATATCCACACGATGTACATAAAATGACAGGACCAACAGTTTATTCAGAAGCGATAAAGCAATGTTTAAAGGAAAGCCCTAACATCCCCTACCGTAAACTTGGAATAGATTATAATAGTCATTTAAAGTTTAAATATCCACTAAGCAAACTGATATATCAAAAAGACGCTCATTGGAAAAAACAGCAATTAACACAGCCAGTACTTAAGTTAAACAAATAGCGCAAAGTAAATTCTGCTTTAATAAAACTTACATTTGCAAAAAACACCTTTTAATACCACCAATGAAAGTAGCAGGCTTCACTTTTATTAAAAGTGCCATAACAAACGATTATCCAATTATTGAGGCCATTACCTCTATCCTTCCTATATGTGATGAATTTGTAGTTGCGGTTGGAAAATCAGAAGACAGAACTTTAGAATTGATAGAAAGCATATCTTCACCAAAGATTAAAATTATTGAGACTGAGTGGGATCCGGAGCTTAGGGCAGGTGGGCAAGTATTTGCTGAAGAAACAAACAAAGCTTTTGAAGCCATATCAACCGATGCCGACTGGGCTTTTTATATTCAGGGAGATGAATGTGTTCATGAGCAATACCTGCCTTACATCAAACAGGAAATGGAAAGTGCTTTAAATGACCAAAAAATAGAGGGCTTACTCTTTAAATATCATCATTTCTACGGATCATATGATTTCATCGCGCAATCAAGAAAATGGTATCGACGAGAAATTAGAATTGTCAAAAGAGCACTGAATGTAAAGTCTTATAAAGATGCTCAAGGATTTCGAATTGACGACAGAAAGATTAGGGTAAAGCTTATAGATGCTTATATTAATCATTATGGCTGGGTAAAACCACCAAATAGGTTGATTGAAAAAGGACTAAATTTCAGGTCATTTTACGATAACGACGCCGTAAAATCAGAGGTACCTCAGAATGCCGAGTTTGATTATGGAAATGCAGGCCAGTTAATTCGTTTTACAGGCAGCCATCCTGCGGTGATAAAAAATCGCATCGAAAGATTAAAATGGGATTTTGACCTGAGCAAAATAAAGGTAAAAAGCACCCATTCATTAAGACAACAAGTGCTTCAGCGTATCTTTGAACTTACAGGAACTAGAATTGGAGAGTACAAGAATTACAAATTGATTAAAAAATAATAGAGAGAGTGGATATCATTTTAGATTGTGAACGAATGAAATATCCCTATACAGGGTTATTTGAATATTGTCATCAGCTTGGGCTTGCCTTACTTGAAACAAAAAGCCAAGGAGATAATTTGGGAATCTATCTTCAACGTAAGGATCAACACTATTTTCCAGCCGACCTTCGTTTTTTAGATCAAAAAAGTCTGCATAAATTCATTTTTCCAAAGTTTGATGTTAAAATTGATATCTGGCATTGCACCCATCAAACTTCTTGGTACATGCCTCCTTCCAATCGCAAGGTTAAACGCGTACTGACCATTCATGATCTTAACTTCCTTTATGAAGAAAAATCTGAAGCAAAGAGAATCAGTTATTTAAAAAAACACCAGAAGAACATCGACCTTGCAGATCATATTGTTGCAATTTCTGAGTTTACCAAAAATGATGTAATCAAACATCTCAAGGTAGACAAACCAATCACGGTCATATATAATGGTTGTAATGTAGCAAAGTTCCCTGAATATGATCGACCGACTTATCAGCCTTCCAGACCTTTTCTATTTACACTAGGAACTGTTAACGCAAAGAAAAACTTCCATAGTCTTCCTTGCTTAGTTAAAAACAGAGATTTGGATTTAATTATTGCAGGAAAAATCGATGAAGGTTATGTAGCCCAAATCATGGAGGAAGCAGTAAAACACCAGGTGCAGGATCAGGTAAAAATTCTGGGACCTGTAAGTAACGAGGATAAATATTGGTACTATAAAAATTGTCAGGCTTTCGTTTTTCCATCTCTAGCCGAAGGATTTGGAATTCCAGTAATAGAAGCTATGAATTTTGGAAAACCAGTATTTCTTTCAAAAGCCACATCTCTTCCAGAAATAGGAGGTAAACTTGCTTACTATTTTGATGATTTTAACTATACGAATATGAATGCGACATTCGATTTAGGAATAAACCATTATGCCACATCTCATCCTGAGGAAGCAATAATCGCACATGCAAATCAATTTAACTGGATGACCAGTGCGCTTAAATATTGGGAAGTATATCATAGTCTATTATTAAGCTAGTCCACAGATGAGCGATAAAAAATGTGTTGTCGTTATCCCAGCCTACCGGAAACTTCAGTCGATAGAACTCCGTTTTTTGGAAAATGGGTTAACGAAAACTGAAGGGTTTGAACAAGTCATTGCCGCTCCGTTGGGGCTGACTATAGATGAATCATTTGGAAGTCTTCGGGCCCTACGCGTAGAACGTTTTTCAAAGCATTATTTTGAAAGTATAAAGGGGTATAACCAGCTGATGCTTTCCTTTGATTTTTATAACCGGTTTTCCGATTTTGAATACTTACTAATTCATCAATCAGATGTTTATCTATTTAAAGATGAACTAAGCTATTGGTGTAGTCAATCATATGATTATATCGGAGCCCCATGGTACAGGCCTGCAAAGTTGAATAAAGGCCCCTTGTATTCTTGGTTATTTCGCAATTTATGGCAGCCACTATTAGTAAAAAAAAGAAAGAATGGCTGGTTATATAATAAAGTAGGAAATGGAGGATTATCACTACGTAGAATTCCATCAGCACTAAGGATTTTAAATCACTGTAGCTGTGATTTGTTAGATGCTTATCGACATGCTAAATCCACAAGTTATAATGAGGATATATTTTGGTCTATTGAGGCGCCAAAAATAGATCCGACATTTACCATCCCTACTTGGAAAAAAGCCTTAAAATTTGCGATTGAATTTGAACCCCAAACCGCGGTAAAGGAACTGGGAGACACGCTGCCTTTTGGCTGCCACGCGCCAATGTTAATCGATGGTGATTTTTGGAAAAAATACATACCTGAAATCACCATTACCCCATAATATTATGGTCAAAAAACCTCTCTTTTACAATGAGATAGCCTGAGTGACTTATATAAATATTGAAAATTCGTAACTTCGCAATTCAAAATCCTCTAATGAAAACCTATTTTAGATTACTTTCATTTGCAAAACCAATAGAAAAATTTGCAATACCATATATCATTACCACCTTACTTGCTGTGCTCTTCGGTGTATTAAACCTCACCTTGTTAGCTCCATTATTTGGAGTAATGATGTCGGATGACAAACCAGCTCCAGTTCCAACTGATGCTCCGGTTTCGAACTTTAACGTCATGGCCAAATTTCAGGAATTTACAAATAATTCTCTTGCCACTTATGGGCCAGAAAAAACATTAACTTATATCTGCGTCATTATTATCACCTCCGTCTTGCTTTCCAATATCTTCAAATACTTTTCCCAAAGAACTATGGAAGATTTAAGAGTGCATACCTTATTAAATCTTCGGAAAACGGTATTTAACAATGTGATGAATCTTCATGTAGGATACTTTAACAATGAACGAAAAGGAGACATCATTTCAAAAGTTTCTTCAGATGTTCAAGTTGTACAATTTACAGTTACGAACACGCTACAGGTAGTATTTAAAGAGCCTGTAACCCTCATTTTTTATGTCATTGCCTTATTAATGATATCCGTAAAACTAACTCTGTTTTCTTTAATGGTAATCCCCGTATCAGCCTTCATCATTAGTAAGATTGTAAAAAGATTAAAACAGCAAGCAAAAGAATCGCATGAATCTTTCGCTAAGATGATCGGATTTTTGGACGAAGCACTTGGTGGGGTAAAAATCATTAAGGCATTTAACGCAACACAAAGGATAAAAGATAAATTCCATAACGAGAATGTTTTTTATTCTAATCTAAATAGAAAAATGGTAAGAAGGCAACAGTTAGGCTCCCCTGTATCCGAATTTCTTGGTGTTTTAATGGTTGCATTTATTGTTTGGTATGGCGGATCACTTACGATGAGCAAGCAGCCGAATGCACTTTCCGTAGGGCAATTTATCTCCTATATTGCAATATTTTCACAAGTAATGCGCCCTGCAAAAGCTTTAACTGATGCTTTTAGCGGAATCCATTCCGGCATTGCTGCTGGAGAGCGGGTATTAGAACTCATTGACACCAAACCGGAGATGATAAATAAACCAGATGCGAAAGCTATAAATGGCTTTAATCAGGCTTTAACTTTTGAAAACGTATCATTTAGTTACGGTTCAAAAGAAGTATTAAAAAACATCAATTTAACTGTTCAAAAAGGCAAAACTATAGCCTTGGTAGGCCCTTCTGGAGGAGGAAAAAGTACATTGATGGACCTTATCCCTCGCTTTCATGATCCAAAATCCGGCGCCATTAAAATTGATGGCCGCGACTACAAGGACTTAACAATTGAAAGCATCCGTGCTCAAATGGGCACAGTAAATCAGGAATCATTGTTATTTAATGATACCATTTTCAACAACATTGCTTTTGCAAAACCGGAAGCCACAGAAGAAGAAGTTATTGCTGCAGCAAAAATTGCCAATGCTCACGAGTTTATATTAAATACTGAGCAGGGTTATCAAACTTTTGTAGGCGACAGAGGGAATCGATTATCCGGTGGCCAGAAACAACGGATCTGTATTGCCCGAGCAGTTTTGGCCAATCCGCCAATAATGCTATTAGACGAGGCAACTTCAGCACTCGACACGGAGTCAGAAAAACTAGTACAAGAAGCACTAAATAACCTAATGAAGAACAGAACATCCATTGTGATTGCCCACCGTCTAAGCACCATACAACATGCCGATCAAATTGCAGTGATTGATAAGGGACAAGTTGTCGAAATGGGAAGTCATTCCGAACTGATAGCTCATAACGGGCTTTACAAACGATTAATCGATATGCAGACTTTTACAGATTAAACTCATGTCCCACCCTCTTATATCTATCGCTTTATGTACATACAACGGCGAAAACTACCTTATCGAACAACTAGATAGTTTAGTATTTCAGGATTATCCCAACTTAGAGCTTATTGTAGTCGACGACTGCTCTTCAGACAATACACTAGAGATCCTGAGGCCGTACGCAACCAAATACCCTTTCATCCACATTTATCAAAATGAAAACAATCTAGGGTATGTTAAAAACTTTGAGAAAGCTATTTCGTTATGCAACGGAGAATATATTGCATTAGCTGATCAGGATGATCTATGGAATCTTAATAAAATTAGGACATTATATCAAAATATAGGGAATCATATCCTCGTATATCACGATTCTGCCTTTGTAAACGAACGTGGAGAATCGATGGGCAAAAAAATGTCCGATATCATTAACCTATATAAGGGACATGATTTTAGGCCTTTTCTATTTAGAAATTGCGTATCAGGACATGCGATGTTATTTAGAAGGGCACTAATTCCACACATTCTGCCTTTCAATAAATCTTATTTCCATGATCACTGGATTGCCTTTGTGGCTACAAATCATGGTGGTATTGGTCTAATAACAAAATGTCTGGTCAATTATAGACAACATGATAATGCATCAACTGACATCTTAAATTCACGGATCAAAAAGAAAGAGAAGGAGCCTTTTAGCGAAGATAAAAAACTATTCAAATGGTTAGAATATTGCAAAAAGAATTCAAATGCTAAAAACTACAATTTTATAGATCAGCTTCATCAATTAATGCTTCAGCAATCAACTTCGAACCGTTACAATTATAAATTTACGTTCTTTCTAATAAAAAACATGAGTAGTCTTTTTTTCATAAGTAAAAGGAACTTCTGGAGCAAAATAAACCTAATAAGAAAAAACAGCAGAGCAAAACAAACAATAGGCTTTTAACTACTTAAGTTAAATATTACTTCCTGGGATCCATATGCTCCGTACCTTTTAAATGCTCTCCAGGATTTCCTCCCAACGCCCCACTTGCTTTGAAGCATCATACTCAGTCGCTTTTTCTTTTATTCTATTCGTGTCAAAATTTTCACCGTAATTCTGAACAGTACTCATTGCTTTAACCAAATCGTCAAAACTCCAGGAATCTACAACAATCCCCATTTTTTCTTCTACAAACTCCTTTATCCCCCCTGAATTAAAGCCTACAATTGGCTTACCCAATACTGCAGCCTCTAACATCACCAGTGGAAAAGAATCCTCCCTGGACAATAAAAGGAATGCATTTGAACAGTTCAAATAATTATAATAATCATCTTTTTGCTCCCCTGTAAACAGAACTTTCCCCGCAAACCTTTCCGCTATTGTTTTCTTTACATAGTAATAGAGCCCGGTATTTTCTTCGCCCCCTATCCATAGTATTTTAACATTTGCAGGCAATCGTTCCAATAAAGGAATCAGAAAATCTATCCCTTTCGTGAATGTTGTCTTACCTGACACGGCCCAGATATAATCGTTTTCCTCAAAACCAAGCTCTTTCCTTAGTAATTCCGCATTCTTTGAGATACGGATTTTAGCCTGATCAACAAAGCCATAAAACAAATGAACACTGGTCTTCCCCATCCCAACTATTTTATCACACACAGCCTTAGAGCAACCTATAATCAATTGAGAATAATTGAGGAGACTTTCCATCTCTTTGTATGCGATGAATCCGTATGCAAGAGGTAATTCATGAACATGAGTAACTACCTTAACCCCCAAATCAGAGGCAATTTGATATACCTCAGGATTCACAATCGTATTCACGTACCAATAGTCAGCCTTTATTGTTTTTTGAATTCTTGACAGCTGAAATCTCAAAGGATCAATCTTCAACCACTTTAAAAACACTCTCAATATCTTATTGAATTTGTTATTCCCTATTTTATAGGGGACAAAACTCTTAATATGTGAAGGCAGCGTTTCAATCAGTTTACCATTCTTTTTTGAAAATAAATAAGCCTTAAACTTATCCTGATTAAGATGAGACAGGGAATACCACAACAGCATTTCTGACCCCGTATATCCAAAGGTAGGAGTGATAAATAAGATTCGTTTCATCAATAGTAATTTGCTTTTTGATTTTTCAAAGATGCACAAAAAAACCACTTAGACCTCTCAATATGCCTATCTTAGCTTTGGATAGCCAGAAAATCTTATTTATTTTTACTTTTGTTACAAACGAGGTTGAATTTTACGGCATATTAAGGATGCGCTTTTTAAAAAATCCTTTTAATTAAATAATCAACACAAGATCATTCAAATTGAAAATAGTTAAATTCTTGGGCGGCTTAGGAAATCAAATGTTCCAATACGCTTTTTACCGGGCATTAAGTAAAAGGCATAAAACCGTGAAAGCTGACCTTAGCGGCTATTCAAATTATCCGCTACACAACGGCTTCGAACTTGAAAAAATCTTTAACCTGGATCTTAAAAAAGCTTCTCCGTTTATAATTAAATTGTACGACCCTACGGTAAGAACCTGGTATATTAGAAAATTAAGAAAAATCTTACTGCTTGAGAAAGCTTATAAAGCTGAAAAAGACCCTTTCCTCTTTGATGAAGAAAAACTTAAAGACAAAGGACCAAAGCTATACTGGGGCTATTGGCAAAATCAAAAGTATTTTATAGATATTGAACAAGAATTAAGGGCCAATTTCCAGTTTAAAAACGAAGTCTCGAAAACAAATGAAAATTTCCTTCAGCAAATCCTTCGGTCAAATAGCATTTCAGTACATATCAGAAGGGGCGATTATGTAGGCCACGAATCTCTGGGCGGACTTTGTGATTTAGCATACTATCGGGAAGCAATAACCATTATGAGGGCCAAAATTAAAACACCTTCCTTCTTCATTTTTTCAGATGACATGGAATGGTGCAGAAAAAATCTTCCGTTGCCCGAAAACACAACCTTAATAGAGGGGAATAACGGGCTCAACAGTTATATAGACATGCAGCTAATGAGCAATTGTAAACACAATATTATTGCCAACAGCAGCTTTAGCTGGTGGGCTGCCTGGCTAAACCAAAATCCAGATAAAATCGTTATAGCTCCAAAAAAATGGATTAATGACGACAATTACAACGATTCAGACATTATACCCAAGACATGGTTAAAAATATAGCAGGAGATCCACCTATTAGTGTTGTCATGCCTGTTTACAATGCTAGTCAATTTTTAAATCAAGCAATTGATAGCATACTAACTCAAACTTATACAGATTTTGAATTTATCATTATCAATGACGGTAGTACAGATAATACCGATACGATAATCAATTCTTATACAGACAACCGCATAAAGTATTTTATCAATCCTGTTAATCTGGGCATAGTTGAAACACTGAATAAAGGCATTGATCTGGCCCGGGGAAAGTACTTGGCTAGGATGGATGCTGACGATATTGCTCTGCCTGAGCGTTTTGAGAAGCAATATCATCTAATGGAGCATAATCCTCAAATCGCCGTTTGCGGATCACATGCATTCAACATTAACGATTCAGGCATTAAAACAGGAAATAACGCTTTCCCCATTGCGGATAAAGAAATTAAAGCACAACTGCTTTTTCATAACACGTTTATACATCCAACTACTTTTTTTAAGACGGAGGTGATCAAAAAATACAAATATCAGGGGGATTATCACTATGCTGAAGACTATTATCTTCTAGCTCAAATAGCAACGGAACATGAACTAGCAAATCTTGACGAAGAATTACTGTTATATCGAGTTCATGAGCTAAATACAACCTCTACCAAATCAAAAGAAATGAAAGAAGCACATATAAAAGTGATTGATTACCAAATTTCAATTCTTTTAAACAAAAAAGCTGACCCATTATTTATAACTCAGCTATATACCTTACCTGCTCATGATTTTACAACATACAGCCTACCTATTTACGAGAATATTCTAAATACTTTACTTAACGCAAACAAGCTAAATCCTGTATACGACAATCGTGTATTTCATGAGGTGTTACATCTCTACTGGTACAAAGTGTTATATGAAATTGGTAGCAGAAATGCATTTTTTAATTTCTTGAGCAGCCCTCTACTAAGCTGGCATGCACTAACGTTTAAGCAGTTTCGCCGTATGTTCAAAACCAGCGTAAAATCATTATTTAATTAATTATCGACTAAAAATTGCGATCTTTATCTATTATGTTAAATTTTTTAAAAAAATTACTGCCAAAAAAGTCCTCATTATTTCAAAGTCAGTACCTCCAATTGAATAATCTTGAAAAGCAAACAAAAAAACGTTTCCTATTGGATGAGGCACATTTGTATCCATGCCTAAACGATAACACCGCAGAAACAGGATTTGACAGACATTACATCTATCATCCTGCTTGGGCAGCACGAATTATTAAACAGAACAATCCAGCAAAGCATATCGATATTTCATCTATACTAAATTTCAGCAGTATGCTTTCCGCTTTTTTACCGGTAGATTTTTACGATTACAGACCTGCAAAACTGGAACTATCTAACCTAAAATCTTTACAAGGCGATCTTATGAATCTTCCATTTCCATCAGATTCTGTTGAGTCTATTTCCTGCATGCATACCATTGAACATGTTGGCCTTGGAAGATATGGAGATCCGATGGATTATGATGGCGATATAAAAGCTATAAACGAATTAAAAAGAGTGCTTGCGCCCAGTGGCTCTCTATTGTTTGTGGTTCCACTAGGAGCAACTGACACCATACACTTCAATGCTCATCGTGTATACAGCAAACAGCAAGTATTGGATCTTTTTTCGGATATGAAACTTGAGGAATTTGCATTTATCCCTGAAGATGAAAATGATGGGGGTTTAGTTATCGATCCTTCAAAACAATTGCTGGACAAGTCAAATTATGGATGTGGGTGTTTCTGGTTTACTAAATAAGATATTATGTTAAAGTTAATAAAATCAATTTTCAAAAATAAACAACAACCTCTTAAAGACCACAATCCTGAAAGTGATTACAATCGTAATTTACTAAGGATCAAAATTACTAAGCACCTTCAGGAATTAGAACACGACAAAACAATTACGGAAGAGCAAAAAGAGGTTTTAACCTACCTTTCTAACAACCCATTACAAATCTTCCCTTACCACTTTAATTCCAAATACAATGAAGAAGATGTGGAAGTACTTACAGATGCTGAAACTGGATTATCATATGTATTCTTAGATGGCAAAAAATTATTCTTTAAAAGAGGGCTAACGAAACAAGCTATTCAACACATGCATAACTTTTTGTTAAAGGAACAGGATCCCGCCTCCCCGCATAGATATTTAACTCATGAGTTTAACATTGAGCAGAATGATGTAATTGTTGACGTTGGATCTGCCGAAGGAAATTTCGCCTTACAAAATATTGATAAGGCTAAAAAAGTATATCTTTTTGAAACGAATCCTGATTGGATTGAAGCTCTGGAAGCAACATTTAAACCATGGTTAGATAAAATAGAGATTATAAACAAATTTGTTTCCGATAAAGATGATGTGCATAACATCACTTTAGATACCTTTTGCAAAGAAATGGGTAAGATTGATTTCTTAAAAATTGATGTTGATGGTGCCGAACAGCAACTATTAGATGGAAGCAAAAACACCCTAGCCTCTCAAGTTGCAAAACTAGCGATCTGCACTTACCATTTAAAAGATGATGAAATCACCTTTGATCAGATTTTAAAAGATAATGCATTTAAAACATCTTATTCTGATGGCTATATGATCTTTATATATGACGATTTACAACCTCCGTATATTAGGCGTGGACTTATAAGGGCAATAAAAACAGCGTAAGATGTGTAAAGTTTCCGTTTGTATCCCAACCTATCAAAGCAAAGAACAGCTATTAAGAAATTCACTTGTTGCTTTACAAAATCAAATAGGAATTGAAGATTATGAAATTATAATCTCTGATGACTCCGCAAACGATCATGTTAAAAACATCGTAGACGATTATGATTTTAAAGGTAAATTAATCTATACAAAGAATAAGAACTCTTTAGGCCCGCAAAAAAACTGGAATCACTTACTTGAGCTCTCCAAGGGAGAATATGTGAAATTTATATTTCATGATGATTGGTTAAGTAAAGAAACTAGTTTATCCGAATTTTGCAAATTACTAGATGACCACCCTGACGCTGATTTTGCTTTTACACCAAGTTTGGACCATTTTAATGATGGTCGTTTAAAGTTAAATGCTCCTGATGAAGAATTTATGAAACGCTTTACTAGCAATCCGATGGAACTATTTTTAGAGAATCGAGTTGGATGTCCAAGTGCCGTAATAGTTAGGAGAAGAAGTATTATTCCGTTTGCTACCAATTTAAAATGGCTTGTTGATGTAGAATGGTATATGCGTATATTAAAACGAAACCCCAGAATAATTTATTCTGATACAAGTTTAATAAACATCGGCATTAATGATCAGCAGGTAACCAACGAATGTATAAATGACGAAGAAATACAACTACGAGAGCATTTTTATATCTACAAGGAGCACTTACAAGACAATCCAGACAGAAACAGATATTTGAACTTGTTAGTGGCCCTAATAAAACGTTTTCATATTAATTCTTTCGCAATACTTAGAAAGTATACCGGATTTTCCTTCTTTACTAAATACAAAATAACACATACAATCATTTCCAATAAAATTAAAGAAAGGAATAGATGAAAATTGTAAGATTTTTAGGTGGGTTAAGAACCAAATATTCCATACGCTTTTTTAATTTATTAATGATTTCTTCACATTTACCAACGACAATAAAAAAAACTATCATTAAGCAATTAGAAAACTACTTAAACAACGCTTTTTCGCCTTTCTAAAGCCTTAATTCTAATTACCCAACAACTTATTCACCTTATCCTTAAAAAGGTATTCTATGCACTCTTTAGTCTTAGACTAAGAGGCACAATAGAAAAAGAAGTTTCATACAATTTCTTTTAGACATAGTAGCAATACTCGACATATAACTACTTATTCAACAATTGACAAGGTTACTTCTATCTCGGAGGGATAAAGTCGCGGATCTGAAACCACGCACTTCCTAAAGCTCCTCAAACATCAATCACATTTAACTTATTCCCATTTTTGCGCCGTACAACAGGGAAGAAATAATGGCATAAAGACACTCTTTTTAATCAAATAACACACAATCCCACTCATATACAGCCTCGCCATTCTTGATTTTTAATATTGAAGAAGGCCGACAATTAATTTTCAGCAAAATAGCTGAATAGGCCACATAAAAAAAACGCATTGAAGTTGACCTCCAATGCGCTTTATAAATATAGTTTGTTTACTTACAACTTCCTTTTACTTCAACTTGCTCGTAAGCTTCAATAACATTGCCTACTTCAATGTTATTGAAGCTTATTGGGCACAATAAAAAGCTATACCTTCATTTCTATACCCGCCATTTCCTATTGTAGGTTGGTTATCTGGAGTAAAATAATGATCTTGTCCATAGATTCCATTATAAACGTAAACCGGAATCCGATTTGGTCCTGGTGTCAAATAGGCATAGAACACAATACCTTCATTTTTAAAAGCACCACCACCTATTGTCGGTTTATTATCAGGGGTAAAATAGTGATCTGAACCTGCTTGATTATAATAAACATAGATTGGTACTACCCCAGGTCCAGGTTTAGAAAACGCATAAAATGCTATTCCTTCATTTACAAAGCTTCCGTTTCCAATTGCAGGCCTATTTTCAGAAGTAAAATAATGATCTGTAGCAGGGCCATCATGATAAACATAAATAGGAACTGGATTTGGAATTGGATTTGGATCTGGATTTGAATGCTGAAGAATATAAAATTTCACACCTCCAAAACTGTAGTTAGGAAAAATGTCTGAAGAGGTTGAATATCGATGAAAGCTTCCCAATGATGATGAATAATTTTCATAAACAGGATAAGCATTGGTTACCTCATTTCCATAAACATAACAAGCAATTTCACCATAGTTATAACCAGAAGTCGTCGTTAATGTAGTAGTATAATAATAATTCCCGTTTGAGGGATGAGTATACCTATGTAAAGGGACAGTCCCCGCTTCAGCAGATGTAAAAACATATCCAAAAACACCAGTATATGTGAATCCTGGATAGCTTGAGTAGTATACAGTTGTCAACCGCCTTTTATTGCCAGATACATATTCGTATAAAGGGACCGAACCAACTGCGGGTGGTGTAAATGCAGGTGGGATGCCGACTACCCCACCTACTTCCGGATTAGGATCTGGATTAGGGTTAGGGTTAGCTTTATAAATCTCATAACCTGTAATAGTATTAGTTGTAGCCCCTTGGTTGTCTCCATGCCATACTTGTATTTGAAGATATACTTTTCCAGTAGTTTTATTAGCCGGTAATGAAGCTGAGATTGACTGTTGAAAAATACCATTTGCCGCCCAATTCCCCTCATACCACCACAAGGGAGTACTCAAATCTAATGAAGTATTACCCTCTATGTAAACAACAGTTATCTTAACTGTATTATATTCGACACCAGTTTTCATAAGTGTAACATCAGCAGTAAATGGAGTTGTTGCTCCTGTAACTGGAACTAGCTTACCAGAATTCAGGTATTGACTCTGTATAGCAAATTGACTTATAGTTACGGCTGCATTACTTTTAAATATGAATAAGCACACGATTCCAATTAGTAATATAATCTTCTTCATAATTTCTAGTTTGTTTCGTACTTAGCTTTATACTCATTAGAGATATCATATAAATTCTCTATCTCATCCTTAGTCATTTTATTTTTTCCAAATGAGAATTCGTCATTTGTCGCATCAAATAAAACTTCATTTAAAGGGATATCCCAAGCGATTGATACAAACTTTTTCATTTTTTGAAATTTGATCTTTTCAGCATCAAGTGCCCCGGAAGGATCTGCAGTTGGAATCGTTCCTTTTTCACAGCTTATCAAAGCTACCGATGCTAAAAGGGCAATTAGCACTACTGGTTTTAAAAATTTTAACATAATTAGATATAATTAATTGCCTACTCTTTTTAAGATTTTCGGCTTCCTCTGAAATTTTACCACGCACAGAATTAACATGCCACATAAGTGGATAATTAGTTCATTTCAAGAAAGAATACTTCAAGTTTTTGCGAATAGAATGCCATAGATGACACTCCTTAAAGAAAAGAATTGAGAGCATAATTATTTGATTTTGCGTTTTTCTAAAACTATTAATAATATTATTACTAACGCACGGGTTTACGCCAATAGCGGTTTACATTACGTCAATGAACCACCCCATTACGTCAATAAAACTTCACTATCGATTACTAAAATGATACAATAAATTTCTGGGTCATGGCAAAAAAACAGGGAAATAAAAAAGCGCATTGAAGTTACCCTCCAATGCGCTTTTTTAATATAGTTTGTTTAATTACAACTTCCTTTTTACTTCAACTTGTTCGTAAGCTTCTACAATATCGCCTACCTCAATGTTATTGAAGTTCTGGATGTTCAATCCACACTCGTAACCTCTTGATACTTCTTTCACGTCATCTTTATAACGTTTCAATGAAGCCAGTTCACCAGTGTAAACTACCACACCATCTCTAACGATACGGATCTTGCTGTTACGAGTAATCGTACCATCCAATACCATACAGCCGGCAATTGTACCAACCTTAGTGATTTTAAAGGTATCTCTGATCTCAACGTTAGCAGTGATCTTCTCTTCGAACTCAGGAGCCAACATACCTTCCATCGCAGCTTTGATCTCGTTGATCGCATCATAGATGATAGAGTATAAACGGATATCTATCTGTTCAGCCTCGGCCAGTTTACGTGCACCTGTTGAAGGACGTACCTGGAAACCGATGATGATCGCATCAGAAGCAGAAGCTAACAATACATCAGACTCTGAAATCTGACCTACCGCTTTACCAATGATATTGATTTGAATCTCTGGAGTAGACAGTTTCAATAATGAATCTGATAACGCCTCGATAGAACCATCCACATCACCTTTAACGATCAAGTTAAGCTCTTTAAAGTTACCGATAGCCAAACGACGACCGATCTCATCCAATGTAATGTGTTTCTGAGTACGAAGCCCTTGCTCACGCATCAATTGTAAACGTTTGTTTGCAATCTCTCTAGCTTCAACTTCACTTTCCAGTGCATTGAATTTATCACCTGCAGTAGGTGCACCCTGCATACCCAATACCTGTACCGGTACCGATGGGCCTGCTTTATCTACTTTTTGACCGCGTTCGTTAAATAACGCTTTAACTTTTCCACTGTAGCTACCTGCAAGGATAGGATCACCTACCTTTAAAGTACCTGCTTGTACCAGAACTGTAGTCACAATACCACGTCCTTTATCAAGCGTAGCCTCAATTACACTACCTGTAGCACGTTTATTAGGGTTAGCTTTAAGATCCAGCATTTCTGCTTCTAATAATACCTTCTCTAATAACAGATCTACATTTTGTCCGCTCTTACCAGAAATCTCCTGTGACTGGAAAGTACCTCCCCAATCCTCAACCAAGATATTCATGGCTGATAGTTGTTCACGGATCTTTTCAGTATTTGCACCTGGTTTATCAATTTTTGTGAAGGCAAATACCAATGGTACGCCTGCAGCCTGTGCATGGTTAATCGCCTCTTTTGTTTGAGGCATCACCGCATCATCCGCTGCAACAACAATAATTGCAATATCTGCAACCTTCGCACCACGAGCACGCATCGCCGTAAAGGCCTCGTGACCAGGTGTATCCAGGAATGTTACTTGTTTACCTGTTGGTGTAGTTACCATATAAGCTCCAATGTGCTGGGTAATACCACCGGCCTCACCTGCTACCACATTTGCTTTACGGATATAATCCAACAATGATGTCTTACCATGATCCACGTGTCCCATAATGGTAACAACTGGTGCTCTTGGCAATAAATCTTCTTCAGTATCTTCTTCTTCAATAATGATGTCACTTTCATCATCCGGTTTAACGAATTGTATTTCGTAACCAAACTCATCAGCAACAATAGTCAAAGTCTCAGCATCCAAACGTTGGTTGATCGATACAAACATACCTAGACTCATACAAGTCGCGATAATTTTTGTAACCGGCTCATCCATCATCGTAGCCAATTCATTTGCCGTTACAAACTCGGTAACCCTAAGTACACGTGATTGTGATTCCAGCTCCATTGCTGCCTCATCAGCAGACAACGCAACATCATCACGTTTCTGACGACGAAGTTTTGCACGTTGAGCAAATTTACCAGATTTACCAGCTCCACTTAAACGAGCAAGTGTTGCTTTAATCTGATCTTGTATTTCTTTTTCCGTAGGTTCTTCTTTAGGTCCGCCAGAAGGTGATCCTGGTTTGCTGTTCCTAAAATTAGGCCTGTTGGCTGTATTGTTAGTATTGTTTCTAAAGTCTGGTCTGTTAGCAAAAGTTGGAGCAGGTTTAGGAGTACCTGGCTGTCCGCCTTGTACTTGTTGACCGCCTTGGTTTTGACCACCACCTTGCTGTTGTCCTTGACCAGGTTGGCCAGGATGTCCACCAGGAGTTTTCTTGCGTTTACGTTTTCTTTTCGCATCAGCACTTTCTCCCGAAGAAGCTACTGGCTGTGATTTACGATCAGGCGTTACCGGCAAGGTAATCTTTCCAATGATATTAGGGCCAGAAAGCTTTACTGACCGTGCTTTAATCACTTCAGTTTCTTCAGGCTTTTCAACTTTTGGTGGTTCAGGAGTTACTTTTGGTGCAACTACTGGCTCAGGAGCTTTAACCACTGGTGCCTCAACAACCGGTTTTGGTTGCTCTTCAGCTTTAGGTGTTTCCACAGGCTTAACAGGTTCAGGTTTTATTTCCGCAACAGGCTGTTCAACCGGCTTCTCTACTTCCTTAACCGGCTCAGGTGCTTTTTCAACAGGAGCAACCGGCGCTACTGGTACCACAGGTGTTTCAACCTTAGGTTCCGGTGCTGGAGCTTCCTCTTTCTTAACAGGGCGTGTTTTAGCATTTAAATCATCAAGATTGATCTTTCCTACTATTTTCACACCAGGTAAAGAACCTTCTTCAGCTTTCTCTTCTACTTTCTCAGCAGCAGGAGCTTCTTCCTTAGGCTTCTCAGCCGGAGGAGTATAAGCATTCAGGTTTTTAATTAAAATCCCTTCGTTTTCAAATTCAACATTTTTCTTAGGTGCCTCAGCAACTTTATCGGTTACTTCAGGCTCATCACGACGAATTTTACCAATAACAATTTGATTGGCTTCTTCTTTTACGATCTTATCGCCCTGAAACTCTTTCAACAATGCATTGTACATGTCGCGGGAGAGCTTAGTAGTGGGTTTATTCTCAACAGAAAAGCCTTTCTTTTCTAAAAACTCAACGGCCGTAGCTATACCTACGTTAAGTTCCTTAACTGCTTTAAATAAAATTATTGGTTTGTCGTCTGACATTGATATCCTATTTTTTCTTTAATTCTTATACAAAAGTAACGTTTATTCTTGTTTATTTCATGTGTAGGCAATTAGTTTTTAATTACTACATTATTTTGTAAACACCATAGCCAACGTTATTCAAACTCTGATTTTAAAATACTCATGACTTCTTTGATGGTCTCTTCTTCTAAATCGGTACGTTTAACCAACTCATCAACAGACAAAGCCAATACACTCTTAGCTGTATCACAACCAACAGATTTCAACTCATCAATGATCCAGCTATCGATTTCGTCCGAGAACTCTTCGATATCCACATCCTCATCTTCTTCACCTGCTTCGCGGTACACATCGATTTCGTAACCAGTTAACTTACCAGCTAGTTTAATGTTATGTCCACCACGTCCAATTGCCAACGAAACTTGATCTGGCTTCAAATAAACTGAAGCATGTTTAGTTTCATCATCTAATTTAATAGAGGTGATTTTTGCTGGGCTCAATGCCCTTGTAATATATAATGAGATATTGTTTGTAAAGTTAATCACATCAATATTCTCGTTTTTAAGCTCTCTAACGATACCGTGGATACGTGAACCTTTCATACCAACACAAGCTCCTACCGGATCAATTCTGTCATCGTATGATTCTACAGCAACCTTAGCACGCTCTCCTGGTTCACGAACGATTTTCTTAATGGTAATCAAACCATCAAAAATTTCAGGAACCTCGATTTCGAACAAACGTTGTAAAAACTCAGGCGCAATTCTCGAAATAATGATCTTTGGCGTAGCATTTACCATATCCACTTTCAAAATCACCGCACGAACAGAATCTCCTTTTTTGAAGTAATCCGCTGGGATTTGCTCCGTTTTAGGCATCATCAACTCATTACCTTCATCATCAAGCACCAAAGTTTCTTTTTTCCAAACCTGGTAAACTTCACCGGTAACGATCTCACCAACTCTGTCTTTATATTTCTTAAAGATTTCGTCTTTCTCTAATTCCAAGACTTTAGAAACTAGTGTCTGACGGGCGGCTAAAATCGCTCTACGACCAAAACTCTCCAATGTGATCTGCTCAATGTAGTCGTCGCCAACTTCCATGTCCGGATCCAATTGTTTTACCTCCGCCAATTCAATTTCTAAATCATCATCCTCAGAAAAGCCATCTTCCATCACTTTTCTGGTGCGCCAGATTTCCAAATCTCCGTTGTCCGGGTTAACAATTACATCGCAATTCTCATCCGTACCATATTTTTTACGCAACATACTGCGAAATACCTCTTCCAGCACACTAATCACTGTAGGACGGTCGATGTTCTTGAAGTCTTTAAACTCTTGAAATGAATCGATTAAATTAATATTGCTCATTTTTATTTAAATGAAATTAAAACCTTTGTTTCTGTTATATCATTAAAGTCTATGTTGGTTTCTACCAACTGAACCTTTTTACCTTTTTCTTTAACCTTTGCTTCTATGGTTATGCTGTTTTCATCAGCACTTAACAACTTCCCTTCTTTCACCTCGCCACCTGTCAGCTTTACACTTAGCTCGCGTCCAATATTTTTAACATATTGTCTTTTAAGCCTTAAAGGTTCACCCACTCCTGGCGAAGATACTTCCAGATTATATGCCTTTTCAATTGTATTTTCCTCTTCCAAATGAAAACCTACATGCCTGCTAATGGCCGCGCAATCCTGAATACTAATCCCCTCATCGCCATCAACATGTATAATAAGCTTATGATTTGGCAGCATCTTAACCTCAACTAAAAACAACTCCGGCCTATCCGAAATCTTCTCTTCAACTAATTCTGTTACTCTTTTTTCTACCTGCATAACCAATTTGCCAATAATAGAAAAGAGGGGACTTCTGCCCCCTCTTACCTCTATTACAGCGCAAATGTATGAAATATTTTTATAAATTAAAAATGCTATAACACAATGAGTTCTAATATTTAAATTGTTCCTACCTGGTTAGTAATTGTTGATGCGCTCTTACCCCAGGTTTCAACTCGTTTTTCAGCAATTCTTTTACACTCCCAAACCTAGCGTTCAAATGAGTTAAGACCAGATAGTCTCTTCCTTTTACAAAAGGCGTTTTAGGGATAAAAACAAGATTGCTATCTGTAGCTACAACTTTACCCTCAATCGGAAGCTCAGTTAACGTCGAGTCCTGATCGGATGGCGTTTGCAAAACAGAGACCAAACCATTAAGCGTCGAATCTGCTCCAGAGGATTCATTTTGTAGCTGCAACAAGCCCGAGCGATCGATATTATCAAATACAATAGCCGAACTATCCGCAGAAAAGCCTATTAAAAGTGGCTTGTTATTTGCTGATGAACAGGCGAACAAAAAAATAACAAACAAAAAACCACCAAACGATCTAACAAAACATTTAACCATACCGCTAAATTAAACATTATGAGATTTATTGTAGAAATATTATTGACCGGACTTGCAGTATTTATAGGCGCCCGTTATTTGGTGCCAGGCGTCACAGTAGACGGCTTCGGAACAGCCGTTATTGCAGCTCTTTTAATTGCACTAGCCAACGCTACTATTGGATTTATTTTACGGGTACTCACCTTTCCCGTTAATTTTTTAACGCTTGGATTGATTTCTTTTATCATTTCGGTGTTAATGATCTTATTGGTTTCCAATGTGATGTCGGGATTTCACGCTTCAGGATTTTGGGCAGCGGCGTTTTTAGCCATTGTAGTTGCAATTATCAAGGCCATATTCGGATCCCTTAGTAAGGATTAAAATGTAAAACGGGGTATTCAGCCTGGACTAAATACCCCATTTTATATTTTGATTAAAACTATATTAAAAATCCAACACTAAACGCCCAATTCCTTATCAAGATATTCAGACACTTTATCGACTGCATCACCGATCGTACCACTTAAAATTGTGATAAATGAACCCGATTTTGTAGTCGCAATCAGGTATTTTAAACAATCATCACCACTGTTGTTAATCATAACTTCCATATCAGGCTTCACATCAGCAATTCCTTCCAGCAATAAATCGATCAAATCCTGAGGAACACGCCCACGAAGGTATTTTTCCTGACAGATGATAATTTTATCGAACATCTGAGCGGAAATACGTCCAGTTTCTCTAATATCCTCATCTCTTCTATCTCCAGTAGCAGAAATCACACCAATATGCTCAGTAGCTTCAATAGACTTCAGATAAGTTTTAATACCATTATAACCATTGGCATTGTGTGCAAAATCAACCAGAACCTTAAACTCTTTAAAGTTGAAGATATTCATCCGTCCTGGTGTTTGAGCCGCCGAAGGAATAAACGTTTCTAGTGACATCCTGATATCCTCAATCTTATATCCCCATAAAAAAGTAGTCAACGTTGCAGCCAATACATTTTGGATCATAAAATCTACACTACCACCAAAGGTTAAAGGAATATGGGTTACTTTTTCTACTCTGATCTTCCAATCGCCCTTTTTAATCGTGATATAACCATTCTCATAAACAGCCGCTATACCTCCTTTTTTACTGTGCTCTACAATAACCGGATTATTTTCGTCCATGCTAAAATAAGCCACATTACAATCGGCATTGCCGGCAATTTTAATACAGTATTTGTTATCCGCATTTAATACCGCCCAGCCACTTCTTTTAACCGAACCAATAATTACTGCTTTTACTTTAGTCAGATCATCCAGTGTATGAATATCCGAAATCCCAAGGTGATCTTCCTGTATATTGGTTACCACGCCAATATCGCAATGGTTAAAACCCAAACCGGCCCTTAAAATACCCCCACGAGCAGTCTCCAATACAGCGAATTCTACCGTAGGATCCCTTAATATAAACTCAGCACTAACGGGTCCCGTTGTATCTCCCTTCATAAGCATCGTATTCTGCACGTAAATACCATCAGAGGTGGTAAAACCTACTCTAGTACCATTGCTTTTCAAAATATGCGCAATAAGTCGAGTTGTTGTTGTTTTTCCATTGGTACCAGTAACCGCAACAATAGGAATCCTTGCCGATTTACCTGGCGGATAAAGCATATCAATTACCGGAGCAGCAACATTCCTTGGCAAGCCTTCACTTGGGGCCAGGTGCATCCTGAAACCAGGTGCCGCATTAACCTCCAATACAACCCCGCCATTTTCAGGTAAAGGCTGCGTAAGGTTCTCGGCCATAATATCAATCCCGCAAATATCCAACCCAATAACCCTGGAAATACGTTCACAAATAAATACATTCTGAGGATGCACCAAATCCGTCACATCTATAGATGTACCACCTGTGCTTAAATTAGCTGTAGATTTAAGATATACAATTTCACCCTTCGGCGGAACAGTCTCTAAAGTGTAACCCTTTTTACCCAACAAATCTAAGGTATCTCGATCTATGCCAATCTCTGTCAGAACATTCTCATGCCCATATCCCCTTCTAGGGTCTTCATTTTCTTTATCAATCAGTTCTTGTATTGTCCCTTGTCCATTACCTGTTACATGAGCAGGAACACGCAAGGCCGCAGCAACCATTTTATGGTCAATAACCAAAACCCTGAAATCATACCCAGTTATGAAACGTTCTATAATGATTTTACGGGAATAAGTTTTAGCATATTCAAAAGCAGCAGCAGCAGCTTCATCAGTTAGCACATTGATAGAAGCGCCCTTGCCATGATTTCCATCCAGTGGCTTAAATACCAATGGATAGCCAACCTTTTTTATGGCATCTGGCAAATCTGCTACATCAGAAATGGTCACGCCCTTAGCTACAGGAATAGCCGAGTCTTGTAAAATCCTTTTGGTTTCATCTTTATTACAGGCAATATCAACAGCGATACTATTGGTCCTTTCTGTCATAGTTGCCCTAAAGCGAACCTGATTTTTACCATAGCCCAATTGCACAAGAGAACCTTTATTTAACCTTATCCAAGGAATATCCCTCGAAATAGCCTCATCTATAATTGAGCCCGTGCTGGGACCAAAACGTTCTATCTCTCTCAATTCGCGCATCCGCTGAATATCAGCCTCCAGGTCATACTCCTGATCATTGATCAAGGCTTCTGCAATTCTAACAGCAGATTCAGCAGCAAATACACCTGCTTTTTCTTCGATATAGCTAAACACAACATTGTAGATACCTTCTGTTTTAGTCTGCCTGGTTCTTCCGAAACCCGTATCCATTCCAGCCAGCGTTTGGATTTCAAGCGCAATGTGTTCAATCACATGCCCCATCCAGGTGCCTTCTTCAATACGAGCTAAAAAACCACCAGGCGCACCCTTTGAGCAGCGATGGGTATATAAACTAGGTAGCAACTTTGCTATCCGTTCCCCAAAACCTTCAATCACATTTGTCGGCCTCTGCTCCATCTCTTCCAGATCCAAACGCATCTGGATTAACTTCTTCCTTCTAATTGACCATATATTCGGTCCACGGAGCACCTGTATGCCTAAAATATTCATATCGAAATTATTGTTTTATGTGTTGATTGTGAACGCATTATAGGAATCTTTTACAGTTATCATGATACGGTCAAATGGAGACATTAAAGTTGGGTATATTTTTCTAATAAATTACTACACCAATATGGATTGTTTACATCTATTTTTCGCAAGGAAATAAACTGGAAAACCGTCCAAAAAATCATAAATAAATCCCATTATTATTAATAAAAATGGCAGATTTTACACTATTGCATATATATTTGGAATTATTGATAATATATTACAGAAAAAATGACTCCAAAAGGGAAATTAATAATAATAGGGGGTGCAATAAATACAGGAAGTTTTACAGAAACTATGTTTGGATTGCCCCAGAATATGAACTTTTTTGAAAGGGGCATTTTAAAAAGAATCACAACAGAATCATCAAAGAATACGGAATCGCGCTTTGAGATCATCACGACTGCATCTTTAATACCCGAAAAAGTAGGCGAAGAGTACATTAAGGCATTTGCCCAACTTGAGGTTCATAATGTTGGGGTACTAAATATTGCCAACAGAGAGCAGGCCAATGCAGCAGAAAATTGCGCTCGTGTAAAGGCCGCAGATGTGATCATCTTTACTGGAGGCGATCAACTCCGCCTATCCTCCATCTTTGGAGGCACTTCAATTCACCAAATCCTGCTCGACAAATATCAGGATGAAGCGATTGTGATTGCAGGTACATCTGCCGGAGCGGCTGCCAGTTCAAAAAACATGATCTATCAAGGAAGCAGCAAGGACGCCTTGTTAAAAGGAGAAGTAAAAATTACTGGCGGATTGGGCTTTATCGACGGCGTAATTGTAGATACTCATTTTGTCCAAAGAGGAAGAATCGGCAGACTTTTATATGCTACGGCCAGCAATCCAGGAATCCTGGGCATAGGCTTAGGTGAAGATACAGGCTTATACATCTCAAATGGCAATACCATGGAAGCCATTGGCTCAGGTATGGTAATTTTGGTAGATGGGAGAAATATCACCGATACTAACCTTACAGATGTAGAGATGGGACAACCGGTATCCATCAGTAATATGACGGTTCATACCATGTCCGACGGCGACGTATACGACCTTAGCTTACACCAACTCACTATCCACCATCCAAAATCAGTTTCAATAGACTAACAGCAATGAAAATTATTATTCATGGTGGCTTTTTCAGTGAGTCGGCAACCAACCAGGAAACGAAAAAAGCAAAACAAGACGCCCTTTCGGATATTACCCAACAATCCTACAACTACCTAAAAACACATACTGCCTTAGAAACCGTTGTTTTTGGCACGAAATTATTGGAAGACAATGACCTATTTAATGCCGGTCTGGGTTCACAAATACAAAGTGATGGCAAGGTACGGCTAAGTGCCTCCCTTATGGATGGAATAACCCAAAAGTTTAGCGGAGTCATCAATATAGAAAACGTACAACACCCAATAAAGATCTCGGAAAGTCTACTGGCTTACGATGATCGCGTATTAAGCGGAGATGGCGCGCTCACATTTGCCCGCAATAACGGTTTCGAGTTCTACAATCCCATTACTCCGCAACGCCAACAAGAATACGAAGCAAAAAAAAACGAATCCTTACGCAAAGGAACAGTAGGCTGTGTTGCTTTAGATCAATACGGCAACCTTGCCGCAGCAACCTCTACAGGAGGTAAAGGCTTTGAGATCCCATGCCGCGTTAGCGACTCCGCTACTGTAGCCGGCAACTTTGCCAACCAACACGCAGCCATTTCCTGCACAGGAGTTGGCGAAGACATTGTAAGCGCCGGCCTTGCCACTAAGATTGTCACCCGCGTAACCGACGGCTTTACCCTTAAAGCTGCCTGTGATAAATCATTTCAGGAATTAGCTACCATTGATGGCTTTGCCGGTGTTATTGGCATTAGCGCAACCGGAGAGGTATACCATACAGATTCTCACCCATACATGGTCTGGGCAGCGTTTGATGAAACACTAAAAGTCTTCGGATAAAACATTTACCTTTGTAAAGGCTGATCCGGAAAGAAATCTTTGATAGAGCAATTAAGAATACCAGCGATCTTGTTTAAGTGGTTTAGATTATATTTATCAGGCGTTTTACTGCTTTCAACGTTACCAACAAATTTTGAACTTAGCCCGATTTCTATCGAGAGGTTAACTTGACTTATGCCCGCCTTAAGTCTTAGCTCTCTCACTTTATCAATCACAAATTGTTCTATTTTAGAAATTTCACTCATTTAATAGCTAAGTAAGACATTATTGAACAGCATAATGTATGCGTATTTATGCTGCATCAGGCTGTAGAACAAACCTGTACTGCACTGATCAGGGTGCATCTGGCCTATCGAGCAGAGATGCGTAATTTACGCCGTCTTTTACACCTCTGCTCCTGCTTTTCAAATGCCCCCATAGAAATGTTCTTATCCGGTAGCCCTGATGACGAAAGACTTTTTGAAGTATTGCTTAAAAGTTATTCGAGAGCGAGATACAAAGATACTTTTAACATTTCCGAAGATGACTCCTGGTTTTTATACAATAAGATTATTGCGTTTGTAGCACTTGCTAAGGTAATGTGTGAAGAGAAGATAGCACAGTTAACACAACAAGCCATGTTATATAACGAATTTGCCAATCCAGCCAGAGCCGCCAATTAGCAACCAATTTTACTATTCAATCCTGATTTAAAAATAAGATTATGGAAAACATCATGAAAAAACTGGATTACCAGCCCGCAAATTTATCAGACTATGAATTAGAAAACCCTCTAAGCACAATGGTCGACTTTTTGGATAACAATGATCTCCATCATATCAGGGAAAAAGTTTGGCAACTCTATAAGGGATGGGTGAATAACTCAGTCGGATTTACCGAGGGAGATGAAAATGCCGATATGCTATACTTTTACACCCAACTCATTGAATTTATAAATGCGGCGTTTATATATACGGAAAAGAGGAAACTGGAAATTCAGCCATCTAAGGGATGAAAATAAATAAGCGATCGGTCTGCCTAGTATAATACTCCAACTATAGTCCAAGTATAGTCCAACTATAATCCAACTTTTTCAATTAAAACATGGAATTTAGTTACTGTTTAATCTTTTTTAACTTGAAATTTTGTAGTACGCTAACCAAACCTTATCTTAGATCAGTTGTTTAGTTATAAAAAACATATAGATCATGGCAAAATTTGACGGAAAATTCCTGACAGGTGTAATAGGGCCTGCTGTTTTTAAGAAGTATCGCAATATGCAATTGGTTACAGGTAAATCCAGGTTGACAAAGGAGAAGCAAACTAAAAACACACACAAAGCAGCAACTCAATTTGGGATCGCCAGTACGCTGGCAGAACAATTCCGGAGCGTTACAACGGAGATCATCACAGATTTTTATGATGGAACAATGGTTTATCGCTT
Source organism: Pedobacter hiemivivus (assembly GCF_005144565.1). NCBI lineage: Bacteria > Pseudomonadati > Bacteroidota > Sphingobacteriia > Sphingobacteriales > Sphingobacteriaceae > Pedobacter > Pedobacter hiemivivus. Next base: position 47,252 of record NZ_SWDX01000015.1, on the reverse strand, counting down.
TAGAACGGATGTACAAAAGGCCTTGAAACAAGCATTCGACGCTCAATCTGAAACTTATCATTTTACAGCCAACAGTTTTGATCGGCTCAATGGTTTTGAATTTAATGCGGATTCACCGGTAATGGATAATTTCTTTGTGCAACCTGAGCAGCGCATCGAGGGAAATATCCTGACCATCAAATTGCCGGAAATGGTTGTTTCAAAGGATATGAAATTTCCAACAAAAGCGACTTCCTGCTTGCTAAACATCGCTGTGGGGATGTTTGACCTTACTTATGGAAATAGAACGATGTGTCCGATTCAGTCGATTGAAATTCCAAACGGTTCAAGAGATAACGTTATTCCTGCGCAGGAACTTAGTTTTGAAATAGAACCAGGCTGTTTATGCATTTCTATGTTTTCATTTCAGTTTATACAAAAGACATTTTCTGGTAACCTGATCATCAATAGTAAAACCTTCAATCCTGTTGCTGTATTCAGAGCAGTAATAGCGGATGGAATAGTAGATAACGAACAGACAGAAAAATGGGATGAGATGTCAGTTGTGAGGGATTCTAAACATTTTAATAAACCTAAAATAGAACTTAAAGCGATTGAGCAGGAACAGGAGAAAGTGAAAACCGCAGCAGATTTCCCCCAGTACATTCAAGCGATCAAAGAGTTAGGCGTAGCAGAATTTGTGACCTACGTATCCAATAGCCATACCCTGTATTCTGGGCATAATGGCCATCAGCTAAGCTCCAAGGCACAATATGAACCTTTAGTCGTCGCTGCTAAAAGTCATAAGAAAAAGTTTACCAAATATTTGAAAATGCATCAGGCAGGGCAAACGGATTACTTCAGCTTTTGCAGGCATTGTGCAGAAACAGGGATCGATAGATGGATAGTGAATTTATCATTGATGACCTGCACTTATTATGATCAGAAAGATCAGCTCATCCTGACAGAACCGATCCCTAATTCCGAATGAAATTGATTTTAACATACGAAAGGCAGAAGTCAAACCCCTGCCTTTGTGTTGTGAATAAAAAAATTACCTTCTCAGAAGGGGCCTCAGCGTTCTTGGAGCTTCTTCAGCGACAAGTAATGCAGCCTCTGAAGAGAATGGTTATTTTTTAAACATATTTTTCAACGCCTCTAATTTCAATTGCAAATCCCCTTCAGGCAATGCTTTCTCTTTTTGCCCAGACTTTTGCTGAGGCTTAGCCACCGCTTTTTTATGCTGATCCGGCTTCGCAAAAGACCTGGCACCAGAACCCTTAGCCCTATCTCCGCTCCCTTTATGATCCTGCTTAGGTTTTGCTCCTACCTCTTTTTTCATAGATAAAGAGATACGCTTTCTCGCGACATCCACCTCCACAACAGTAACCTCAACCTTTTGGTGTACTTTAACAACCTCATTCGCATTGGCTACAAACTTGTCAGCAATTTGACTGGTATGCACCAAACCATCCTGATGTACACCTATATCTACAAACGCCCCGAAATTGGTAATATTAGTTACAATACCCGGCAACTTCATTCCTACTTTCAGATCAGCGATTTCATTTACGCCATCAGTGAAGCTAAACACCTCAAACTGCTCACGTGGATCTCTTCCCGGTTTAGCCAATTCAGCAAGGATATCATTTAAAGTAGGCAAGCCAATTTCTTCGCTCACATACTGCTGAGGTTTAATCTGCTTTTGCAAGTCAGTATCTTTAACCAACTGATTTACGCTACAATTTAAGTCTCTCGCCATTTTATGCACCAAAGCATAACGCTCAGGATGCACACCACTCGCATCTAAAACAGCCTCCGCATCCCTAATTCTTAAGAAACCAGCTGCCTGCTCGAATGCTTTATCACCTAAACGTGGCACTTTCCTTAAGCTTTCGCGATTTTTAAACGCACCATGTTCATTGCGATAATTGACAATGTTTTGTGCCAACTGAGGACCTAAACCAGACACATAAGCCAACACCTGCTTAGAGGCCGTATTCAACTCAACACCTACCGCATTTACGCAGCTCATTACCGTATCATCAAGCGAAGCCTGCAATTTACTCTGATCCACATCATGCTGATACTGACCTACACCTATCGATTTAGGATCAATCTTCACCAATTCAGCCAATGGATCCATCAACCTGCGACCAATAGAAACTGCACCTCTTACCGTAATATCTTGTGTAGGAAACTCTTCACGCGCCACATCCGATGCAGAATAAATAGAGGCTCCGTTTTCACTCACCATCACCACTACAATACCTGGAATATTTAATCCGCGAACAAAAACCTCAGTTTCCCTTCCGGCGGTACCATTACCAATTGCAACAGCCTCAATATTATATTTGGCACAAAGCGAGGTAAGCGTCTCTGTTGCCTTTTTAACATTCCCCTGCCCTGTGTGCGGGTAAATGGTGGTATTTTCTAATAATTTGCCTTGCTTATCCAGACACACCACCTTACATCCGGTACGGAAACCAGGATCAATAGCCAGCACATCCTTCTGTCCCATTGGAGCAGCAAGTAATAACTGACGCGCATTCTCAGCAAATACACGAATAGCCTCTTCATCGGCCTTTTCTTTAGAAAGACTTCTGATTTCCGTCTCCATTGCAGGGCCAAGCAAGCGCTTATAACTATCCTGAACAGCCAATTTAACCTCTGCAGCACAGGCATTGTTACTTTTAACAAACTGACGTTCGAGGATATCAATGGCACCTTCTTCAGCCGGAGTTGCATCCAGCTTCAAAATCCCTTCATTTTCTCCACGACGAATAGCCAGAACCCGGTGAGATGGCGCTGTTTTAAGCGACTCTTCCCAGTTAAAATAATCTTTATATTTAATTCCTTCTTCTTCTTTCCCTTTGATCACAACAGACTTAAAAGCGGCCTTTTGCTGGTAATAATTACGCATAGCGGTTCTCGCCTCAACGTTTTCATTCACCAACTCGGCAATAATATCCCTTGCCCCTGCCAGTGCATCAGCCAAAGAGGTTACACCTAGCTCATCGTTTAAGAACTTCCCTGCCTCTGTTTCCGGCGCTACCTTACCTTGTTCCAATAGAAATAACGCCAAAGGCTCTAATCCTTTTTTCCTCGCCTCAGAAGCCCTTGTTTTGCGCTTAGGTTTATATGGCAAGTAAATATCCTCGATGGTAGCGATATTTGTTGCAGCATTAATCTGCGCTTCCAATTCAGGACTAAGTTTATCTAGTGCTGCAAGCGCCTTTAAAATAGCCTCTCTGCGCTTATCCAATTCCCTCAATTGTTGAAACCTGTCGCGAATACCTGCTACCTGTACCTCGTCCAAGCTTCCTGTCGCCTCTTTCCGATAACGTGAAATAAAAGGAACTGTTGCTCCCCCATCCAGTAATTCAATAGTAGCGATAACTTGTTTTTCCGTTACTGCCAATTCAGCAGCAATGATTTTAGAATGATTGCTCATTTATATTTTGTTTGATCTCCCAACGTACAATTGCCGCCAAAAATAAACCTAACAATTGACATCCTAAAATAAATTATGGTTAACAAAAAAAATCCTGCCGGTATTACCGACAGGATTCTATATCATCATGCGCTCAGAAAAGCGGCAATAATTTTTTATTTATTCACGTACATTACTTCTTTAACTGCTTTTACCACTTTTTCTGCGTTAGGTAAGCTCGCCGCAATAAGGGTCGGAGCATAAGGCAATGGTACATCTGCACAAGTAATGCGCAAGATTGGAGCATCTAAATAATCGAAAGCATTCTTTTGAACGTTAAATGCAATCTCAGAAGAAATTGAAGCCAATGGCCATGCTTCTTCTACAACCACTAAACGGTTGGTTTTCTTAACAGATTCAATGATTGTAGCATAATCAATAGGACGTACAGTACGTAAATCGATCACTTCAACACTAATTCCTTCTTTAGTTAATTCCTCAACCGCAGGGTTTACCACGCGAGTAAGCATTTTACCAAAAGTAACGATGGTTACATCAGTACCTTCTTTTACCACATTGGCTTTACCAATTGGCAGGTAATATTCTTCTTCAGGAACTTCACCTTTATCACCGTACATTACTTCCGATTCCATAAAAATAACTGGATCTGGATCAAGAATAGCTTGTTTAAGCAATCCTTTAGCTTCGTAAGGAGTAGAAGGAACTACAACTTTTAAACCTGGACAGTTTGCATACCAGTTCTCAAAATTCTGGGAGTGCTGTGCACCTAACTGACCTGCATTACCTGTTGGGCCACGGAATACGATTGGAACAGGAAACTGACCGCCACTCATAGACAACATTTTAGCTGCACCATTAATGATCTGATCTATAGCAACCAAAGAGAAGTTAAAGGTCATAAATTCAACAATCGGAGTTAATCCGTTCATTGCAGCACCTATAGCAATACCGGCAAAGCCTAACTCAGCAATCGGTGTATCAATTACACGTTTCTCGCCAAACTCATCAAGCATACCCTGACTAACCTTATAAGCGCCATTGTACTGCGCAACTTCCTCGCCCATAAGGAAAACGTTTTCATTTTTACGCATTTCTTCGCTTAAGGCTTCACGCAAAGCTTCTCTAAATTGAATCTCTCTCATTGTATATTCAAATATTAACTGGCACAAATATAAGTATTGTAATGCAATTATAAAGTAGTGTTTTAATTACCCTTTAGAAGCCTCAAATCGGCTAAAATAATTTGGCATTTTACATTCCACACAGAGTTAAATATGGAGAAAATGCAAAACCGGCTTCATTCTCTGTTGGCACAAAGGGCTGACTTTCATCAAACAACTCGGCAAGTTTACCTTCTAAGAAACCAATAAACTCCTCTTTTATGCTTTCCAGCTTTACTCCATTTAGCTTTAGCTTCTCTTTGCCTTCTATAAAAAATGTACCTTCCTTGCGCATGTTGCGGATACTATACAAGTTAGGCTCAACCTGTTCAAGCGCATTTGCCCGCTCAAAAACATAGGTATAAAATAACGTCTGGATTAATGCCTTGTTTTGTTTGTTACTGTTGGTATCAAAAACATCAGCTAAATTACTGTACCGCAAAATATCGCTACCCGTTTTATAGTCTACAATACGCGTAATCCCATTTTTACGATCTATACGATCGATGATTCCATGCAAAATGATCGTCTGCTCTACCCCATTAACCTTAAATTTAAAATCGACCTTATCCTTTTTCTCTAAGGCCAAAACCTCAAAAGGAGCTTCATTCTCGTCATAATCTAAAATCAGGTTGGCATATTCCTCAACAATAGCCAGCACAACCTTCTGCATTCCATTATGACTTACCTGATGGTTTTCATTTTCAAACATCACCTGCGCAAAGGCTTTTACAGCCAACTGTGGGACTTTTTTACGATATTCCGCTATCCGCTGCTTGGTTATGACCTTATCCTCGACCATCAAATCACCGTAAAAGGTCTCCAACACAAAGTGCAACATCGAACCAATATAATTAGCTTCCAGATTTTCCGAAATCTCTTTTGGCTCCTCTATCCTGGCCACGTATTTATAAAAGAACTGGAGCGGGCAATTCACATAAGACGTTAAGGCCGATGCCGACAATTGTGTTTCACCCGTTAGGTATTTATTGAGTACAGCCATCACCTTTTCATCTTTATGGATGATAACTGGCCTTTTTTGTTCTGTAGAGATACTTTGCTTATGCTCCAAATAGTTAAAAGTATAACCACTTTCGTATTCGAGTTGCCTCAAAAAACGTGTTGGCTCCCCGGTATTGGTATCATCTGCCTGCGCATTATAAACCAGGCTCACCTTACTGGAGCGCTGCAGCAAACGATAAAACATATAAGCTGAAATGGCATCCTGATTTTCAAGAACAGGTAAACCATAGGCTCTGCGGATACTATCCGGAATAAAACTTGGCGAGACACTAGTCTGAGGCAGCAACCCCTCATTAACCCCTAAAATATAGACCTGATCAAAATCAAGGCTTCGACTTTCCAGCAATCCCATCACCTGAATACCTTGAAGTGGTTCTCCCGTTAAAGGAACAGCGATTCCCTGCACCGCTTTTTGAATAAGCGACAAAATAAATGATAGCTCCTTTGGACTATTTAAGCCGGGTAAATAAGTATTTAAAGCATCGTGCAGTCGGTTAAGCTCTTTAATGGTCGCCACAAACAAATCGGCCTCTGTTTGGCGCAAGGTTTTATGGGCCAACTGCTGTTCAAGGATATGCTTAAAAATGGCCTGCAACGTATTAGTTGCTTCGGCACTATTTTCAACTTTGGTAAAAAACATTGCCAACAATCCCTTTTGAGCTTTTAACCTCGACAAAGGCACTTCGGCCAATTGTTCTGCCAGCAATTTTTGCTGAATCTTGCTACGTATCAGCTCAGTAATTCCCGTAAGCGGATGAGACAAGAAGGCTTCAACCTCCCTGTGATACACTGTATCTTTTTCTCCCTGGATCAATTGCGCTTGTACACTTAACCACAAATCCGCCAGACCAAAAATGGACGAAGCTACCAATGGGTACCCCATCGTCACATTTATATTTATAGGATGCTTTTCAGCACCATCATGATAATGCGTAGGGATAGTTTGCAATACAGGTAAAAGCAGACTTTCATCTGCAAGGATAAGCGCAATCTTACCGGCATTGTCTTCCGCTTTTAATAGCGGATAATCGGCCTGAAGCGCAGTACTCAGTATTTTTGCCTGTGCAACCTGCCCTTGGGTTTTATAAACATTTACAGTTTTAGGATTGGCTTTGATCAGGCTTTTACTTGCTCCTAAAGCATTCAGCAAACCATTTACCTCAAAGTTCTTTCTTAAAAACAGCCCTGCCTCCTGCAACGTATCCTTCATATAATACGTATCCGTATCGAAGTAGAACAATGTTTTTGCCTGATCCTGCCAGCGCTTAAACACCACAGCCTCGGCCCTACTTAAGGCATTAAAACCTACAAATGCCAATTTTGGATAAGTGGCTGTAAAGTTTGGCAGCCCTGCTTTCCCTTCAGCCAACTGTCGGTAAATATGCCCCATAGTGGTTAGGCCCTTCTCTTTCAAGGCCTCGTGATAACCATGATACAAATCCGGCATTCGCCCCCACATCTTGATAAACTGCTCTTGCTGTTTTTTATGCTTTCCCTCGGAATAAGAACTCCAGAAGCCCTTTAAAAATTCCTGTTGCTCCTCACTTAAATAATCAAACTGATAATCTACCTCCGCAAAATCTTCCAGCTGCTCAAATAACTTCCCAGCATTCACTAGGTCATTGTCGATTTGAGAAAAATCACTCAAAATAATCCGGGCAATGGGATAAAACTTAGCTGGATCTATCTTGGCTTCGCCATTTTGCAATACCAGCTCATTGTATTTCTGATATAAAGTAAAAAACTGCGTAAAGGCGTCTGCCACCTTTAATTCGGAAGACAAAGCAAAAAACTCCTGAATAGTAAAGAAAGAAGGACTCCAAAAAGGCTTATTGATGATTTTTGCCAAATGATCCTGTAAGTAGGCCACCGGACGCTTGTTGTTAAAAATAATGGCAGCGTGTTGCAGGTTGTCGCCCAGCTGCGTTACCAAATCCTCGGCCACTTCTCTTAAAAATGGTTTTATATTCAATTCCTTACTCATCTTAAACCAGTTTTAATTGTCCACTTAGCGCATAAAACAAATAGGTTTTTACGTTCGTATAGCCCATAGCCATCAATAAGGCTTTATAATGGCTAACCTGTTCAATATGTTTGTCGCTTTCTTGCTGTGTAAATTTATAATCAACTATTGTGACCTCATTGCCATTCACCAACACCTTATCAGGTCGGTAACTTTTGCCTTTCGTATCTATAATACTGCGCTCGTTTAAGCTCTGCTCACTCTTGCCCAATATCTCTTGTAAACCTTCATGCTGTAAAACGGCAACAGCCTGAGCCTTTAAAAACGGCAATTCTTCTTCCTTAAAAATACCTTCCAATAACAAGGTCTGCAAAACAGAATCCACCGCTGCTACATCGCTCGCTCCAGCCAATACCTCATGAAGGATCGTTCCTGTCCTACCAGCACTTTCACCCGTTAACAAATCTATTTCTCTTCGCTTTAAATTGGCATCAAACACTTGACTCAATCGATCAGAAACTGGGTAATAATCCATTTCTATCTGTTGTATAGCCGTGTCTTTTTCAGGTCGATCGAGCACCGCCCCATCTATCACATAATTACCTTCCTCCGATAGCTGATCGGAAAAAACCTTACTTAGCAAATCACCTATATTGGTAATTGTATCGGTCTTTTTACCCATGGTACTGATGTACAAATATTCTTTGGAGCGGGTTGTAGCCACATAAAGCATATTTAAAGCATCCATATTGTTATAAAGCAATTCCTCAAAGTAAGGCTTAGCTACACTGGAACGACCAAGCTCCTTATTGTATTTTAAAGGAATACTGTGCAAATGATGATAAGGGGTGTCAGATGCCGGAACCCAGAAAATGCCATTAGGTTTACCATTAATATCCCAATTGCAAAATGGCAACATTACAGCCCTAAATGCCAAACCTTTAGATTTATGAATAGTGATTACCTGTACAGCATCAGCATTATCTGGCGAAGGCAAGGTTTTCCTGGCCCCCTCTTCGTCCCAAAAAGCTAAAAATGCGGCAATGCCTTTCTCTCCATGCAAAGCAAAACGACCCGTTAAATCGCGTAAAGCAAACAGATAGGGTAAGTTGGCGACATGCTTACTTTCACCCAAACCATAAGCGGCTATAATTTTTTCTAATAGCGCCGGCAAAGGTTGCTGCATCCAGGTTTGCCAGTCCGCACACAAATCGGCAGGCAACAGATCCGCAAGCTGCGTCAGATTTTTAAACTTAAGCGAGAAATAATGATGAGGTTCAACCGGCTTATCCTGTAGATTGGCATACAGACTAATACAGTTTGCTTTATATAATGCCGTATTTTCCGACAATCCGCCCATTACCTGCAAAGTGTTGATGATTAGTTTTACTGCACTATTGTTATTCAGCAATAAAGCTTCTCCCGAAATCACATCAATGCCCTGTTCCATTAGTGCTTCTACCGCAGCCACAGCTTCCGAGTTAGAACGAACCAACACACAAATATCCTTCAGTTTATAATTTTTATCCTTAATAAGGATATCCAGCTCTGCCATCATTTTAGCTAGCGCCAAATCCCTAAAAGTAGTCTTAGTTAATGTATTGCCTTCCGCGTCTTCCTTTAAAACATTAAAGTTAATCGTTCCGCCATCCAGTGTAAATGGCGTAGTTTTCTGTTTGGCTTCAGCATAAACATCGGTTACAATATGATCAAAACCTTGCTCTTGCCACCAATTTAAAACCTCGGCGACATCCTGTTCGGCAATGGTCCCATTCAAATTGACCTGCATCAATTCTGGCAGCTGCTTAAATAAGTAGTTATTAAACTCAATGATATTTAATGTACTCCGGTAGTTCTCTTCCAAACTGTCTTCCAGTACATTTTCTGCTTTAATATCCAGCTTTGCCTGCTGATGAAGAATGTTCCAATCGCCGTTTCGCCAACGATAAATTGACTGCTTGGTATCGCCTACAATTAGGTGATCGATCAGTTTGCCGCTAGGCGAGGCGATAGAGTTGCTGAGCAATGATTTAAAGCTACCCCACTGATTGGCCGAAGTATCCTGAAACTCATCAAATAGAAAATTACGATATCGATTCCCCATCTTTTCCCAAATGAAAGATGGATTATCATCAGCATCATCGGTTATCCCTTTTAATAGGGTCTGTGCATCACTGATTAACAGATTTGGACTTTCGTCTCTATAATCTTTCAATAAAACAGCCATTTCCTGCATCAAGCGCAGATAATATAAATTCTTATTGAATGCCTGAGCCAGTAAATATCCCGCTAATCCATCCTGATAAATATTTACCAGTTTTGACAAAACAGGGTTCAACTCCGAATAAGCACCACTTTCCTCTCCCTTTTGAAACCACTCCTCAGGCTGATCGACTATCTTTAGCAGGCTAGATATTTTACTTAAATCCCCTGCAGCTATTTTTGGCAGGTTGTTTAATGGTGATCGCGACTTGCCTTTTAAGCTGGATACCTCTATACCTTCCACCTCAAAAATCTGTTGTGCTTGCTCTGCCAGTTCCTTAATGGTGCTTTCAAAGGTCTCCATTCCAAGCCGGGTAACCTTATTGTAATCCTTAAAAAGGGCATCCAAGTCAGCCGATTCTCCCAGCTCCTTAATTGCATTTTCAAAGGGTTGATACCGTTCTTTGAAAATCTCATTAGCCAAATCAATTAGCTCCCTACGATAATTCCAGCTCAAATTATTGTTGATCCGATCCAAGGCCAGATCAATGATCCACTGCAATAAAACAGGATTTTTATCCAAAGCTTTATCCAATCGCTCGGCCAATTCATTCTTTACCTTATCATAATTCATCTCCAGGCCATAACCTGCATCCAAACCTAGTTCAAAGGCAAAACCCCGAATCACTTTCTGCACAAAACCATCTATGGTACTCACAGAGAACCGGCCGTAGTCATGTAAAATCTTGCGGTATATTTTATCAGATTTCTGTTTTAAACTTGCCGCATCCATATCGGGATGTGCTTTTAATACGATTTCTCTGTAGTCGTTGATCTTTTTTGACGGATCTCCCTCAGCAAAACCTTTCAACACCTCCATAATCCGACTTTTCATCTCTTCTGTAGCTTTATTTGTAAAAGTTACAGCCAGAATTTCGCGATACTTGGTTTCACCCGATAACAAAAGGGTTAAATAATGCGCTGTTAAACTGAATGTTTTACCGGATCCGGCAGATGCTTGTAATATTTTTAAAGGCTGTTGAGGCATTAGGTAAAGCTATCAATATTTTATAACATCGGCAGACAAAATAATAGTTTAGCGGCATATGCTTCATGATAATTACATTACCATACTTGAAAGATAAATACTTAAAATTGTATATAAATTTAAAAAGATGAAACAACTAGCTTTAGTTTTACTGGCGTTTATAGCCATATCCAGCACAGCATTAGCACAGGATAAAGCACCTGTTAAAAAAGAACCTATAACGATTTACAACCCTAAAGCCAATGCAAAGGCCGACATTGATGCCGCCGTAGCAAAAGCAAAAAAGGAAGGTAAACACGTATTTATCCAGGTTGGTGGCAATTGGTGCAGCTGGTGTATTGCTTTTCATAAGCTGGTTGACGCTACGCCTGAATTGAAAGATTATTTAAACAGTAACTACGAAACTGTACTGGTAAACTATAGCCCAGAGAATAAAAACCCTGCTGTAATGGCTAGCTTAGGTTATCCCGGCCGCTTTGGTTTCCCTGTATTTGTAATTCTTGATGGAAACGGTAAAGTAATTCACATCCAAAACTCTGCCTATCTGGAAGAAGGAAAGGGGCACAGTGTAAAAAAAGTAATGGAATTTTTAAAGGGATGGACAGTTGCCGCCCTTAAACCCGAAAATAATAAATAGAAGCTGTAGATCAGCGTTTCTTTTTTACTGCAATCCTTGGTGGTCTTTCGGCCATAGTGATGGCTTGTCCTAACAGGTCCCTGATCACCACGGAAGCGCAGACACCGCCAAAGGCGGCCGGAATGTACGACATAGTCCCATAGGCAGATTTCTTAAAATTACTGCCATCGGTCATCACCAAAGAATCTTTTATCACCGCTTCCGTAGAAAAGACTGCTTTGATTTGACTATAGTTTCCAAATAGCTTTAATCTTTTTCGTATATCTGATGCAAAAACGCATTGATAGGTATCCGGGAGCCAGGTTACCCTGAGCAAAGTAGGATCCATTTTGCCCCCAGCCCCCATCGAACTCACGATGGGTACATTCTTCTCTAATGCTTTAGACAATAGGACAATTTTAGGGCTAAGGCTATCTATACAATCCATCACATAATCAAAATGATCCTCCATTAGCGCACTACATTTTTCAGGGGTTAAAAAGTCCTGTATAACATGTAATTTAAGATCCGGATTAATGGCCAATAAGCGCTCTTTCATAATATCGGCTTTATGCTGACCATGGTTGGTAGCCAAAGCTGGCAGCTGCCGGTTTCTATTACTCGGATCAACAACATCTCCGTCTACAATTGTCATCTCCCCAACACCAGATCGACATATAAACTCTGCAGCAAAAGAACCCACACCTCCTAATCCTACCACCAGTACATGTTTTTGTTGCAAAAGATCTATTCCCTCATTTCCAATCAGTAGAGCAGAGCGTGACAACCAGTTTAAATCAGACATATTAAATAAGCATTATTTTTTTCCAGTTGGCAAAAATAAGCGCTTTCATCTCCTCTAGAGTAGTATTTTTCAAATTTGCAGCAGCTTGATAAATTTCCTGTATGCTACAGTCAGCAGCATCTGTTTCCAAAAAGAACATATCTGTGTGTTTAACCAAATCCGCAGCTCCCGAATCGGCATGTAGTATCGCCTTACCAAAAGAAAGGTAAAACCCTTTGTCCAACAATTTCTGCCCCAATTCTTCATCCTTGTTAAACCCATGGACAATAAGCGGCACACTGACTTTCATTTCCTTTTGTAAAGACATCAATTCGTCAAAACACCTTACACAATGAAGAATAACAGGCTTATGAATCTCATTGGCCAACTTGAGCTGTTTCCTCAAAATAATCAGCTGATTTTCCAGGCTTTCTCCCTTCAATCTGTCTAAACCACACTCACCAATCAGTTTAACCCGGGTTTCTTTTGCCGTCTCAGCAAGTTTTAAATAATCTTCATCCAGATGCTCCATTGTCGCAAACCAAGGATGTAATCCTAATGAAAGTTCCTGGTCTTCTGGCAATGCGACGCGCATACCTCTGGTTAAGGAAAGACTAAGTATACGCCTAACTCCGTCTTCCCTCCCTTCCTGATGTGTATGTATGTCTAAAAATTGCACAATAGTATTTTAAAGTCCGTCTCCATAGTTAAAGAAGCTATTTACAGTAACTGGTAGCTTTCCTGTAGCGATTATTTGATTTTTGATCACCCCAGCCGCTGCCTTTTGCATAAAGTCCTCTTTCTGATAAGCAATAATCAAGCCTTTACTTTGCTCTAGCCCTGGTAATGCGGCTAAGTTATATGGATTGGCAAATAAAGCGAAAACTGCATTACTTAGCGCCATATCTTTTACAAACATATTTAGATCAGCACTCAATAGCATTCCGTTGCCCGGACGTGTACGGGTATCATGAATACCAATAATAATTTGATCAAATGCCTTAAGGTCTCTTAACACCTTTGCAATTGCATTGGCATTCGCATTTTTATCCAAAGTATAGAAAATAGCGTTTTTATAGTAAGCACCAAGTTCGCGTTGAAAAGTTGTAACCTCGGGAGTGCCGATGCTGATAATTACGGTACGCTGCTCTGCTTTAAGTTGTTGAATGTTATTTTTTCCTCTTAGCATAGTCATAGACGCTTCTGCCAGTTGCTGCAGCAATGCCAAACTTTCCGGACGATTTACTTCGGCCACTACATTCTGCTCATCAATGCTCTTCTTAACGTTTAAACCTGCCCAATATTTAGCTGCAAGGATCTTTTTAACGCTTTCATCAATCTGTGCCATGCTAATCCTGTCTGCTCTAATCGCTTTACGCACCAATTTTATAGCTCTTGCACTGTTCTCAGACAACTCTATAATGTCATTACCAGCAATAATACCCATCACATCAGCTTCGCCGTTTTTAAAATTCTTAACCACCCCATTCATACCCATTGCATCAGAAATAACAATGCCTTTAAAACCTAGTTCATCCTTTAAAAGTCCGGTAACTATCGGTTTTGACAAAGTAGATGGCATATTAGGTGTATTGTCCAATGCCGGAATATTCATATGTGCAATCATTACACCAGCAGCTCCGTCCTTAATTAACTCTTTAAAAGGATAAAGCTCCAAACTGTCTAAACGCGTCTTTGTAAATGTTAATTGCGGCAAATCGTAATGCGAATCCACATCTGTATCACCATGACCAGGAAAATGTTTGATACTAACTAGCAATCCCCCATCCTGCATCCCTTTCATATAAGCTGCCGCCTTAGTGGCTACATTATATTTGTTCTCCCCAAAGGAACGGAAGTTGATCACCGGGTTTTTAGGATTATTGTTCACATCCACATCAGGAGCAAGATTCATGTGCATTCCAATACGTTTATAATCCTTCGCTACTTCAATTCCCATTTTATAAAGCAGATCCTTATTTTGAACCGCACCCAGTGCCATTTGATATGGATAAGAGATGGTGCTATCCAAACGCATTCCTAATCCCCATTCGCCATCAGAGGTAATTAACAATGGAACTCTGGCCAAGGACTGGTATTGATTGGTTAAAATAGCTTGTCTAGCGGGACCGCCCTGAAAGAATACTAAGCCACCAATGCGCTCCTTCTTGATCACCTTCCCTATTGAATCCTCATAAGCCTTACCAAAATTGGTATGTGCCCTTACAAAGAATATTTGCGCAATTTTTTGACGTTTACTTAACCGTTTAAAAACAGAGTCTACCCATTTATTAGGTTCAGCTAGTGTTTGTAAGTAGGATTTCTTTTGTGCCTGTGCACTAAATAGGGTTGTTAACAGGAGTAAACTAACTATAAAAAAATGCTTGACATTCATTTGTATAACAATTGGTTAAACTTCAAAGTTAAGCAAAAGTTCCATTTTAATGGATTTGAGCAATCATGTATAAAGAGAATACCCCAGGAATTTTGAAGCCCACCATACATTGTATCAAATTTGATACAATGTGAAAGTCAATAACTCTATGCTCATCATTGATGATCGAGTTGAATTAAATCGGCTAATTAACAGCTATACATACCGTTTAGGGCCATTTATAAGAAAAAAATATTCTACCCATATAAAGTTGGCACATTTCTTTCAACTACTGGTGTATTAAAAACACATAATTATGAAAAAGTTAATCATTTTGGCTCTAGGCCTATTTGCAGCAGGTGCTGCCAATGCACAAGCCCCAATTAGATTGGGAGTAAAAGCAGGTTTAAACCTTCCAAACATTATCAAAGATGATGGTAACAACGATTTTAAAACAAAAGTAAATCCTGGTTTTAATGCAGGTGTAACTTTAGATATCAACCTGATTAAAGGTTTAGCATTTACACCAGAGTTACTTTATTCGACTAAAGGATACAAAGCTGAGACTACATTTGGGGACTTTACACAAACAACCAGTTTTATCGATATTCCAATTTTAGCCAGCATTAATCTTGGTGGAAGTGGCTTAAACCTTGTAGTAGGTCCACAAGTATCCTTCTTACTTTCAACAAAGAATAAATTTGAGACTGGTATAGGGACTGCAGAGCAGGAGATCATTGAAGACAAATCTGATCGATTTAAAAAGAGTCTTGTCGGCGGACTTATTGGTTTTAGATATGACATCAACAATAAGATCGATATCCATGGTCGTTACGCTTTAGATTTCCAGAAAAATAACGAAGATGGCTCAAATGAAACTCCTGAGTTTAAAAACCAGGTCTTCTCTTTAGGTTTCGGCGTGAAATTCTAATTTTACGCTCATAAAAAAGGCGCCTTTATCATCACTCATGGTAAAGGCGCCTTTTTTACAAAACATATCATTGCCTATTCTGTTATAAGTGTAATATTCATATTATCATTCATTACTATGAAAAATCAACCCACACAAAAGCACAGTGGAAGTGATCAAGGTAAAACAACATCCGATCGAATGTTCCACAGTACAAAACAAGACAAGAAACAACAAGGTATTTCAAATGGAGGTGGTCAGCGATCCGACCAAACCTCTAACAGAGATAACCAACGCAAACGCGAAGGTCATTAAGATTTTATTTGAAGGAGGATAACTATTCCCTGTTAATCCAGAAAAGCATTCTATACGGGATGCTTTTTTTATAATTTCAATTTGCGTCTTTTACTTTCGATAATGATTGTTTATACTTACGTTTTATTACACATCATTGCAATTATAAATTATGAGCAAATTTATTTTATCCTTTGATCAGGGAACTACAAGTTCAAGGGCGATTGTATTTAATAAGGAAGGAAGCATTGTCTCCATCGCACAAAAGGAGTTTGAACAAATCTATCCTCAACCGGGATGGGTAGAACATAACGCCAATGAAATCTGGACCAGCCAAATTTCTGTAGCAACAGAAGCGATAGTAAAAGCAGGCATTACACCGACCAATATTGCCGCAATAGGCATTACCAATCAGCGTGAAACCACTGTATTATGGGATAGAAAAACCGGAGAACCTTTGTACAATGCCATTGTATGGCAAGACAGACGCACATCTGGTTATTGCGATGAGCTTAAAGCCAAGGGAATGGCTAAAAATATACAAGAAAAAACAGGCCTTATTTTAGATGCTTATTTTTCTGCCACCAAAATCAAATGGATTCTTGACAATGTACCAGGCGCTAGAGAAAAAGCTGCAGCTGGAGACATCGCGTTTGGAACCATCGACTCCTGGTTGATATGGAACCTAACCGACGGAAGAGTACACGTAACTGATGTCAGTAATGCATCAAGAACAATGATATACAACATTCACACCCTGGATTGGGATCAGGAATTACTGGATCTTTTTGATATCCCAAGAAATATCCTTCCAACGGTTAAATCATCTAGCGAGGTTTACGGAGAAACCACCGGCAATGTACTTGCTGCAAAAATTCCTATTGCGGGAATTGCTGGCGATCAGCAAGCAGCCTTATTCGGGCAAATGTGCACGCAGGTAGGAATGGTGAAAAACACCTACGGAACGGGTTGTTTTATGCTAATGAATATTGGTGATAAACCCATCGTTTCACAAAACAATCTGGTAACTACTATCGCCTGGAAAATAAACGGAAAAGTACAGTATGCCTTAGAAGGCAGTATTTTTATTGGTGGTGCAGTTGTACAATGGCTACGGGATGGTTTAGGAATCATCAAGTCATCTGCCGAAGTAGAAGAACTGGCGCTTAAAGTTCCAGACACTGGAGGAGTATACCTCGTACCTGCGTTTGCCGGACTTGGAGCCCCGCATTGGGATCAGGATGCACGTGGGACTATAACCGGCATTACTCGGGGCACAACAGCCTCACACCTGGCAAGGGCGGCGGTAGAAAGTATAGCTTTTCAAACAATGGAAGTACTTAAAGCGATGGAGGCCGACTCGGGGCACAGCATTAAAGAATTAAGGGTAGACGGTGGTGCCACGGCAAATGATATGTTAATGCAGTTCCAGGCCGACTTACTTGACACAACTGTAATCCGACCAAAAGTAACCGAAGTAACCGCATTAGGTGCCGCTTATCTAGCGGGATTAGCTGTTGGATATTGGGATAGTATGGACGACATTAGCGGACAATGGAAAATTGACAAAAATTTCAATGCTGGAAAAACGGATCACATTCCTGAACGAATTAAAGGCTGGAACAAAGCTGTAAAAGCTGCAAAAGCTGCCGCCGAAAACTAAGATATTTAAACACAATAAACTTAATCTATATGTCTCCATTTGCAGCCGAAATTATTGGCACTATGTTTATGATTTTATTGGGCAACGGAGTTGTTGCCAACGTGGTTTTGAAAGGAACCAAAGGGAATAATGCCGGATGGATGGTGATCACTACCGCCTGGGCCCTCGCGGTATTTGTAGGCGTGGTTATCGCCGCCCCATACAGTGGCGCCCACCTAAACCCTGCCGTAACCATCGGTCTGGCTGTAGCCGGAAAATTTAGCTGGGCTGATGCCCCGACCTATATCGCAGCACAGTTTATCGGTGCCATGCTGGGCTCCTTCCTGGTTTGGTTGCTGTTTAAGGACTTCTATGCGGGTACAGAAGATAAGGGAGCAAAGCACGCCACTTTCTGCACGGCGCCCGCAATCCCTAATACGGTTTCCAACCTGATCAGTGAGATCATCGGAGCTTTTGTCCTGATCTTTGTTATATTCCACTTCACAGGTGCAGAAATGGGTGCAGATAAGAATCCAATTGGATTAGGCTCCATTGGTGCATTACCAGTAACCTTTTTGGTTTGGGTAATCGGTTTGTCTCTTGGTGGTACTACTGGGTACGCCATAAATCCTGCAAGGGATCTAGGGCCAAGGATTATGCACGCTATATTGCCCGTAGCAGGAAAAGGGGGCAACAATTGGGGATATTCTTGGATCCCTGTTATTGGACCTATTGTAGGCGCTACATTGGCTGCTGTGTTTTATTTATGGATAAAAATATAGCCAATCATTAAAGGAACAACATTCGATTATACAATACAGCTCTGTAAGCATCAGACACCGGTACGATATTTTGGTTAATGACAAGCATTCCACCCTCTACCGTATCAATCTTACTTACATTGACAACAAATGAGCGATGAACCCTCAAAAAGGTATTTTTAGATAGCTTTTCTGCTACCGATTTTAATGAAGAGTGGATAGAATAAGTATGGCCAGGGACGTTGATTTTAACATAATCGCCCCTGGCCTCCATATATAAAATGTCGCTTATTTTTAATCGACGGACCACATTAGATTCCCGTATAAATACAAATTCGTCTGTTTGATCTGGCAAGGCCAGACTTTTTACCACCATTATCTTTCGGGCTTTTTCTACGGCCATCAAAAACCTGGCAGCTCTAACTGGTTTTATCAAAAAATCTACCACATTGAGATCAAAGGCTTCCGCAGCATAATCCGTTGTAGAAGTAGTAATAATAACCATAGGCCGCTTTTCACCCAGGCATTTAACCAACTCTATGCCATTCATATCTGGCATTTCTATATCTAGAAACAAAATATCAATCTCATTTAGCTGGATTTTCTCATAAGCTTCAATCGCACTAAAGCACTCTCCCACCACAGAGAGTGTGGAGTCCAAGCTGATTAGTTTTTTAATAATAGTTAACGCTATAATATTGTCATCAACAATTAAGCAGTTCATTTAGTATGGGGAATGATTGCGCTAAAAATAGGTATAATACGCAGAACGTCACATCAATGAACAAAATGAACACGATGAAAATGCATTTCATCGGGCCCATCTGCCTTTCTGCCTATTCTTCATTTCAAGGGCCAAATACCTAACGTAACTTTAACTCATCATTTTAACAAATACTACCCGCGATGCTAACTACTAAAAAATTATTTATTGCAACAATTGCATTATTTGCCACCCAAT
Source organism: Pedobacter hiemivivus (assembly GCF_005144565.1). Lineage (NCBI taxonomy): Bacteria > Pseudomonadati > Bacteroidota > Sphingobacteriia > Sphingobacteriales > Sphingobacteriaceae > Pedobacter > Pedobacter hiemivivus. Next base: position 28,081 of record NZ_SWDX01000015.1, on the reverse strand, counting down.
TCGTTCAGGCACAATCCTCAACAATGAATAACCCCGTAAGCTTTAAATTAAGCAATGGCATGACGGTTATTGTTGCAGAGAACACCGGAACAGATAAAATTTACTCGAGCTTTACTGTTGACAACGAAACGGTGGATGAAAATAATGCTGCAGCCCAAAACATATTAAACCTGATGTTAAACGAAACTGCAAGCGAAGCTGAAACAGGAATAAGTTTCGATAACAAAGGTGGCAATCTGGCATCATTAGCTACAGATTTTAACAAAGCACTATCCATAATGTCTGGGTCTATAAAAACGCCTGCCTTAAATCAATCTTCTCTTGATAAAGCAAAGCAAACTATAATTGAGCATTTGAAAGCTCAGGATCGTTATTATCCAGTATCCGTAAATGAAGCATCCTTAGCGCAATTAACACTAAAAGATGTACAAGCCTTTTACGAAAAAAGCATTACTCCATCAAAAGCCTTTCTTACCATTGCAGGTAACATTGACCCTACTACCGCAAGAGCATTCGCTAAAAAAGAATTCGACAGCTGGAAATAAGATCGTAGCGACCAAAGTACCGTCATTCCGTTAATTGTATTGTTTATCTTTAGATTCGCTGTAAGAGAGCCTCAAACCAAGCCCTAGATCCTTTTTAATTATGCATCCCCCATCCGCTCGGATATCCCAACTACTTTTTGTTGATCACATAGTTGACCAAAAAATTATTGTCATTAACCGCATCACGGCTGCTCACAGAAAAGGTAAGAATGGAGAACTTCTTTAGGAGCCTCTATACCTTGTGCACTCAATGACACAGCATTTAGCAAACCCGATAGCAAGCCTTAAAACAACAAAAGCCCAACAATGTTGGGCTTTTAATCATTCAGCGGAGAGTGAGAGATTCGAACTCTCGATACCCTTGTGAGGTATACACACTTTCCAGGCGTGCTCCTTCGACCGCTCGGACAACTCTCCGTTTTGCGGATTGCAAAAGTAGAAAAATTTTTGAATGCTAAGGAATATTACTCAATAACAGAAACCTTAATCATATTCGTTTTGCCTTTAGCTTCCATTGGAATCGCTGCAGTATTGATGATAACATCTCCAGCTTTAATCAATTTATTCGCTTTAAGCAAGTCATTTACATCCTGAATAGTTTCATCAGTACTTTCAAATTTATCATAATAAAAGCCTTGAACACCCCATAATAAACTTAGGCTATTTAGTAAACTTCTGTTACTTGTAAAGATGTAAGTAAGTGCTTTTGGTCGGTGACTAGAGATCTGAAACGCTGTATAGCCGCTCAATGTCATCGAAACGATACCAGCAGCATTTGTTTGTTTAGCCAGGAAACAAGCTGTATCACAAACCGCATCACTTAAAAAGCTATCAGCTTTATGCTTCAAGAATTTTTCAGGGTGGAAAGGATAGTTATTATGTTCAATATTTTGGATGATTTTCTGCATAGTTTCAATTACGATCAATGGAAACTCACCTACAGAGGTCTCACCGCTTAGCATTACTGCATCAGCACCATCTAATACAGAGTTAGCCACATCATTCACCTCAGCACGTGTTGGCCTTGGTGTAGTGATCATACTTTCTAGCATTTGCGTTGCCACAATTACCGGTTTAGAAGCTGCGCGACATTTTTGCACAATCATTTTTTGCAACAAAGGCACTTCTTCCATTGGCATTTCAACACCTAGATCACCACGGGCAACCATAATACCGTCAGAAACTGCAATAATCTCATCAATGTTTGCAATTGCTTCAGGTTTTTCAATCTTAGCAATTACGCGAGCTGTTTTACCTCGTTGTTTGATGATATCTTTTAATTCTATAATATCCTCAGCGTTACGTACAAAAGAAAGACCGATCCATTCTACATCGTTTTCGAGAACAAACTCTAAATTATTACGATCTTCTGCTGTAAGAGAAGGAATAGAAACCTTAGTATTTGGTAAGTTCACCCCCTTTCTTGAAGTCAAGATTCCACCGTGAACAATTTCACATAAAACCTCATCAACAAGATTAGTTTCAATAACTCTCATCTGCAATTTACCGTCATCTAGTAAGATAATCTCACCAGCTTTAACGTCCTTCGGAAAGCTTTCATAAGTGATATAAATGCGTTCTTCATTACCGATACATTCTTTAGTGGTGATAACGGTTGTAGCACCGTTAACCAATTGAATACCACCATCCTTAACCATACCAATCCTAATCTTAGGACCCTGTAAATCAGCAAGTATACCGACGTTATAATTATGTTTTTTATTGAGTGCACGAATGGTGTCCAAAACTTCCTGGTGATCCGCTTGTGAACCATGAGAAAAGTTCAAGCGGCATACATCCAGTCCCGCATTAAACATACTATATAAAACTTCTGGTTTAGCTGAGGCTGGGCCTAATGTAGCTACGATTTTTGTTCTTGAATGAAATGGTTTCATTGAGTTATTTAAATTTATTACAGACCAACAAAACGAGCGTTTATCAACACAGAAAACCGATGCCAGTCTGATTTATTAAAGTTATCTGTTTGGTTATGTAAAATCAAATATAGTGTATTTTGTACACCTTCAACATAAAATTTACATTATCAAATTTTCTTTCGACTTCAACTTAGCTGGATCAATCTGTGCAGCAACCTGAATATCAGGAAGTTTATTAATTCCAGATATAATGTAATTCAAATCTTCCTTATCAATATACTGATGAATAATCATAAAAAAATCAACTTTCTTCATCTCAGGAATTAAAAATCCTTCTGCATTTCGGTTGTTCACGATGTAATATTCGATCTCTCCTTGCTCCACAAAGTAGTAATATTTGGAAAAAGATAAGGGCTCTTCGTCAATATTAAAGTAAACTTCATGGTCGTCAATTTTCTCAAATCCAAAATTTAAGCTTGTATTTATTTTATGACAAAGTACATAATCCTTTAAAGATGCGGTAATGGCAATTAATACGAAATCGAGGTCTAACGATAGTTTTAAGTAAGTTTTGTTCAAAACAGAATATTTTACTGGAATACGAAATTATAAAACTAATTTTACATTGATGTTCAAAATAAAAACATTAAAATTGGGAGAGAAATAAAAACATTTGAAATGTGTAATAATTTATTTTTCTTTGCACTGAATTATTTAACCATTAAATTATAACATTATGTCTGATATTGCTTCAAGAGTTAAGGCTATTATCGTTGAAAAATTAGGTGTGGATGAAAACGAAGTTACACCAGAAGCTTCTTTCACTAACGACTTAGGTGCGGATTCTCTAGATACAGTAGAACTTATTATGGAGTTTGAAAAAGAATTCAACGTAGCAATTCCTGATGATCAGGCTGAGACTATTGGTACAGTTGGTCAAGCAATTGCTTACTTAGAGAAAAACGTTAAGTAAAATACGGTTTCCGTATAATCCGTATAAATGGAATTAAAAAGAGTAGTAGTTACAGGGTTAGGTGCGCTCACTCCAATTGGTAATACCGTTCCAGAGTTCTGGGATGGTTTGCTTAATGGGGTGAGTGGTGCCGGCCCTATTACCAGTTTTGATACTTCAAAGTTCAAGACAAAATTTGCATGCGAGCTTAAAAACTTCAATCCTGAGAACTTCATGGATAAGAAGGAAGCTCGTAAATTAGATCCATTTGTCCAATACGCGATAGTCTCTACAGATGAGGCTGTTAAAGATGGTAATTTCGATTTTTCACAGCTCGACACCAATCGTATTGGTGTAATTTGGGGATCTGGTATTGGCGGATTTAAAACATTTCAAGAGGAAATGAGGAACTTCTTTTTAGGTGATGGTACGCCACGCATAAATCCGTTCTTTATTCCAAAAGTGATTATCGACATTGTTCCCGGCCATATTTCTATAAAATATGGGTTAAGAGGACCAAATTTCGCTACCGTTTCTGCTTGTGCCTCAGCTACAAACGCCATGATTGATGCTTACAACTATATTCGTTTGAATATGTGTGACGTTGTGATTAGCGGTGGTTCTGAAGCCATCATTAATGAAGCCGGTATCGGTGGATTTAATGCAATGCACGCCCTTTCTACAAGAAATGATGATCCATCAACAGCTTCAAGACCTTTTGACTTAGACCGCGATGGCTTTGTTGCCGGTGAAGGTGCTGGAACCATTATTCTGGAAGAGTTGGAACATGCTAAAAAACGTGGTGCTAAGATCTATGCTGAGTTAGTTGGCGGCGGAATGAGCGCAGATGCAAACCATATTACAGCCCCACATCCGCAAGGATTAGGCGCAAGAATGGTAATGACAAATGCCTTAAATGATGCTGGATTAACGACTGCAGACATCGATTACATTAACGTTCACGGAACTTCTACTCCGTTAGGTGATATCTCTGAAAGCAGGGCTATTGTAGATTTATTTGGAGAAGATGCTTATAAACTAAACATCAGTTCAACAAAATCAATGACAGGACATTTATTGGGTGCCGCAGGTGCAGTTGAAGCTATTGCTACAATTCTTGCAGTACAAAACGATATTGTTCCGCCAACAATAAACCACTTTACTGATGATCCTGAGTGTGATTCAAAATTAAATTTCACGTTTAACAAGGCGCAAAAACGCACCATTCGTGCTGCTCAGAGCAATACATTTGGTTTTGGTGGTCATAACGCGTCTGTGATTTTCAAAAAATACGAAGAATAAGAAATAATTAATGCCATTATTTGATCTCTATAAGCTTTATCTTTCACCTGATAAGGTCTTTATAAGAAAGTTGAAAAACATATTAGGCTTTGTGCCTGGAAATGCTGTTTTGTATAAAATGGCATTCAGGCACAGGTCTGTGGCAAAAGTTTTAAAAAATGGAACCCGAAGCAGCAACGAACGGCTTGAATTTTTAGGCGATGCCATTCTGGGCTCTGTAATAGCCGAATTACTCTTTAAAAGCTACCCTTACAAAGAAGAAGGATTTCTAACCGAAATGCGTTCTAAAATTGTAAATCGTGCCAATTTAAATCAACTTGCCCGTAAAATGGGATTCGATCAGCTGATTGTATTTGATCAAAAAGCCGTTAACGTTCAAACCAAGCATCATTCTATGCTTGGAGATGCCTTTGAAGCCCTTATTGGTGCCGTCTATTTAGATAAAGGCTATAATTACACTAAAGATTTCCTGCTTAAAAGGATTGTTAAACCCTATATTGACATCCATACCCTTGAGCTTACAGAAACCAATTTCAAGAGTAAACTGATTGAATGGTGCCAGCGCCATGGAAAAGATATTACCTTTGATCTAATCCCGAATCTAGAAGGCGAAAGCCCTAAATTATTCAGCATTCAGGCGGTTATTGAAGGCGAGAGTTATGGTATTGGAAGGGACTACAACAAGAAAAATGCGGAAAAATTAGCTGCAGAAAAAACCTGCGAAGCCTTATCTATCTAATTCTTAATAGGTTTTCCTAGCGTATCTGTATACTTTTTATACGAATCTCTGATGTATTTGATAGCATCATACTCCGCCCAATTTTTTGCTTTTTCGTACTCCGGTCTATAATCTAGCATAAATTTCTCCAGATCAGCCCCTTTCAGGTCAGTATTGTTTTGTATCAAATACTCATTAAAGAACCCATCAATGCGGCTCTGCTGCATTTCTGTTTCATAATAACGTCCAAATCGTCTTGCATTCTTAGGTGTTCTCCCAAAAAGCTCATAAACCGCAGTTAAAGGCATAAACAAAAAAGATAGGAACGGTGGTTTTCCCTGATAAAAAGAGCCTTTATTTCTATAATCCCTTTTCAAATCCTGGAGTTCTTGTTTTTTAGTTTGTCCGCTAATGTTCACCTCTCTAAGCATCTTTCCGCGCTCTAAATAAATCGCAAGATCCTTATTATTGGCCACAACAACCTCAGCATCAGAAAAGTCTCTTTTAATTACCAAAAGCGTATCTCCTATAGATGCTCTGATCTGGAACAAGCCAAAGTCACTACTTACTACCCTAAAGCCACTCCGTTTATTGATAACCTCCGATGCAGCGATGCGATTTGAAGTCCCTTTTTCAAATATAACCCCTCCCAATAAAAAATCTTGCGCCATAACAGCAGGGATGGAGATCAGAAAAAATGTCCAAAACAATAAAATATTTAAAGAATTAAACTTCATTATTGGTTATTTATAGCTGTAAAAATAGCCATTGTTTAGTAATTACCTTAGTTAAAAAAAGTTAAATGGGCAGAGAAAGCCAATAAATTATATCTTTGCACATGATAAAATCAATGACAGGATACGGCCTGGCCTCTGCAGATCATCAGAATGTAAAATTCGTTGTAGAGATAAAATCCTTAAATAGTAAGTTTTTGGAGCTCAATTTAAAGCTTCCTAAAGCCTTTTCTGATAAGGAATTGCTATTGCGCAATGTTTGTAGTAAAGATATTGAACGCGGAAAAGTAAGTGTTTCCATAAATATTGAACGTGGCGAAGAAGCTTTAAAAGGCGCGACCATCAATGCTGCTTTACTAAGCAAATATTACAAGCAACTAGAAGAAATCAACATCAACTTAGGTGCAAATTCAAGCAATCTTTTACAAGCAGTGCTTAATTTCCCTGATGTAATTAGTTATGTTGATGACGAGGTAAGTGAAAATGACTGGATGATCCTGAACAATACTTTTACTAAAGCTTTGGCTAGTTTCAACCTATTTAGAGAAACCGAAGGTGCTGTTTTAAAAGCTGATTTGGAGCTAAGAGTTAAAAATATCCTTGCCTTTTTTAGCCAGATCGAAGTATTAGAGCCACTTAGAATCCCACTAATCAAAGCTCGTTTAAACCAGTTTTTAGAAGAAAACGTGGGCAAGATCAACGTAGATCAAAACCGTTTAGAGCAGGAATTGATTTATTATATCGACAAATTAGACATTACCGAAGAGAAAATCCGCTTAAGAAGTCACTGTGATTATTTCACCGACACTTTAAAAAGCAAAGATGCCAATGGTAAAAAGCTAGGCTTCATCTCTCAAGAGATTGGCCGTGAGATAAATACCATGGGTGCTAAAGCCAATGATGCCCAGATTCAACAATTGGTTGTTGGAATGAAAGAGGAACTGGAAAAGATTAAAGAACAATTATTAAACGTTTTGTAAGTACCAATGAAACAAGGTAAATTAATTATATTTTCTGCCCCCTCGGGAGCAGGCAAAACCACTATCGTTAAACATTTGCTTACGAAGTTTCCATCTTTAAGTTTCTCCATTTCTGCCACTACACGTGAGTCACGTGGCGATGAAAAAAACGAAAAAGATTATTATTTCATTTCTAAAGAAGATTTTCTACATAAAATAGCGCACCAGGAGTTTGTTGAGTTTGAAGAAGTTTACAAAGGTACTTTTTACGGCACTTTAAGATCAGAAATTCAACGCATCTGGGACAATGACCAGCATGTTATATTTGACATTGATGTTGAAGGCGGTTTGCGCTTAAAACGTAAATATGAAGAGGATGCCCTGGCTATTTTTGTCCAGCCCCCCTCATTAGAGATCTTAAAAGAACGTTTAACAGGTAGAGGTACTGATAGTGCCGAAAAACTTCAAGAGCGCTTTGTAAAGGCCGAAAAAGAGTTGGATTACGCTGATAAATTTGACGTGGTCCTTAAAAACTTCGATTTAGAAACAGCCTGTCTTGAAGCCGAAAAATTAGTAGGAGATTTTATAAAAAAATAACCCGTTAATATAGATTGATGAAAACCGGACTCTTCTTTGGCTCCTTTAACCCCATCCATATTGGTCATTTAATTATAGCCAATTACATGGCCGGTTTTTCCGGACTTAAAGAAGTGTGGCTGGTCGTTTCTCCGCACAACCCATTAAAAAACAGAAACAGCCTTTCGAATATGTACGATAGGCTGGAAATGGCAAAGTTGGCGACAGAAACATCTGATAAGATTAAAGTCAGCGATATTGAATTTAGTCTACCTCAGCCCTCCTATACCATTGATACACTGGCGTATTTACAAGAAAAATACCCCGGAAAAGAGTTTGCACTAATTATGGGCGCAGATAATCTGGCCTCTTTTAAAAAGTGGAAAAACTACGAGATTATTTTAAAAAACTACGAGATTTATGTCTATCCCAGACCCGGGGTAGACCTGTCGGAATGGGCCAACCACCCCTCAATTAAGATCACAGATACCCCTCAAATGGATATTTCGTCAACATTTATCCGCAAAGGAATTGCAGCTGGTAAAAATGTACAGTACTTTGTCCCAGACAAAGTACTTTCATTTATCGACAGCAAAAACATGTACCGCTAGGCGTATATCAAAAATATAGTCGGTTTTTTATGGAGATCAATCCGCTCTTGCTTCCACTGACCAACCGACATCGTTTTTACAAACTCATCTTCACTAGTTAAGTTACAGGCCACACAAAGCTGTGTTTGTGCGGTAGTATTTTTAAGAATATCTTCGAAAAGGTGGTTATTACGGAATGGCGTTTCAATAAAAATCTGTGTCTGCTTTTTCGCTTTCGCCAATTGCTCCAATTCTTTAATGCGCTTTCCTCTTTCCACTTTATCAATTGGCAGATAACCATTAAAGGTAAAGCTCTGTCCATTAAATCCTGAGGCCATTAAAGCCAACAAAATAGAACTAGGGCCTACCAAAGGCACTACCTTTATCCCACGTTTGTGTGCTTCCAAAATTACATCAGCACCTGGATCAGCAATTCCTGGACAACCCGCCTCACTCATCAAGCCAACATCTTTTCCCGTCATCAGTTCCTTAAAATAAGGCACCATAGAGTCATTACGCTTATGTTTTCCATAATCATGGACGGTCAAATCGCTTTGCGGAATTGTTATTCCCGCTTCTTTTAAGAACTTCCGGGCAGTCTTCTCATTTTCAACAATATAAACACTTAAAGAGTTGATGGTATCTCCAAGAAATGCAGTAAAAGATTTTTGAGCTGCATTTTCTGCCAGAGGAACAGGGATAAGAAATAATGTACCTTTTGTCATTCGTAATATGATTTTGTATGCAAAAGAAGAGAATTATTTGCGGTAAAGCGCATATTTCCTCATTTAAATAGTGTGGTCTATAAGTAATCTTAGCTTTTAAACCCACCGTCATCATCAGAAAAACGGTAAATTGTATATAGTAGTTTTAAATTAAAATAGGCCCAACCACAAGATAAACAAATTTAATTAGGGCACTTAGAAACACCACAATGTAATATTTTAGTAGATACATTAAACTATTCGTTGTTTTTGGAACTCAAATTGATACGTTAAAAGCGTTAGGTAAATTAAACACACAAAAATGAAAAACATGATCAAATTACCGGCTATAGTACTTGGGCTACTGCTCATGCTAACCGGGACAACACAAAAGGTTATGGCACAGGGAGACGATGTGTCGTTACAATCTTTTTATGATGAACTGTCTCCCTACGGAACCTGGATTCAGGATCCTCAATATGGTTACGTTTGGAGACCAGACGTAGGCCAGCAAGGCGATTTTAGACCTTATTACACAAACGGTCGTTGGGTAATGACTGAATATGGGAATACTTGGGTATCAAATTATGACTGGGGATGGGCTCCATTCCACTATGGAAGATGGGTTTACAACAGCTACAATGAGTGGGTTTGGATTCCTGATACCACATGGGGTCCGGCATGGGTAAGTTGGAGAAGTGGAGATGGATATTATGGATGGGCACCAATGGGCCCGGGCATGAACATCAACATCAGCTTTAACATTCCTTCTTTATGGTGGGTATTTATTCCGCAAAGGAATATCTATTACGACAGTTTCCCAAGGTATTATTCGCGCAGAAATACGGTTTACATAAACAACACTGTTATCATTAATAACACTTATGTACGTAACAGCAGAACTTATTATTCTGGCCCAAGGGCTGATGATATCAGACGTGCCACAAGACAGGATGTAAGGGTTTACAATGTAAATAACACTGGCAGACCGAGCAGAACCAACATCAGTGGAAACAGTGTAAATATTTATACACCAAGACCTAGCAGAGGCAATTCGAATGTAAGTGCAAGGCCGAGAGAAGCGATTAGACAAGAAGGAGCTACTACAATAAGAGGCGATAGAAACACTGCAGGCAATGGATCAGTAACAGGTCGTCCTTCGAGAGGTGAAAACCCAGGAAATACCAATAGGCCAAATGTTACACGTCCGGAGGGAAATACAAGACCTACAGAAGGTAATAACTCGAGACCGAGTAGGAATGAGAATCCTCAAAATCCTGGATCTCGTCCTCAAAGGCCAGAGGGGGTAACACCAAGTAGGGAAAACCCAGGACAACGGCCACAACAAGTTAATCCTTCGCAGCCGCAAGTAGAGCGTCCAACACGTCAGGAAAGACCTACGCAACAGCCGCAAACACAGCCGCAGCAAAGGCCAGAATCACCTCGTCCGGAAAGAATGGAGAGGCCTCAACGCCAAGAAAGCAGACCGACTCCACAACCTCAGCAGCAACAAGAAAGACCTGAGGCTCCTCGTCCGCAAAGACAGGAACAACCTCAACGTCAGGAAAGCAGACCTGCACCGCAACAGCAACAACAAAGGCCAGAGCGTGTACAGCAGCAACAGCCGCAAAGAAGTAGTGAAGGCAGAAGCAGCGAAAGCAGAGGTGGTGGTGAAAGACCATCGCGTGGTGGCAGAAACTAGCCGAACAAATCATTTAGTATAATTGGGTGCCCAAAAACCAGGGCACCCTTTTTTATTTGCTTTAATGTTGATCCGTGCGATAAGAAAAACTCATCAAACAACTAAAAGTCCGACACTACAATATCGGCATCCGGATTAACCTTGCTACGATGCAGATTGCCCCAATCGGACATGGCTTTCAGCATCGGTCTCATACTTAGCCCGAGCGGCGTGAGTTCGTATTCTACCCTAGGCGGAACCACAGGATATACCGTGCGCTTAACCACCTGATCTGCTTCCAGTTCTCGCAATTGCGAAACCAACATCCTTTCAGAAATTAGTTCTATCGAATTTTTCAAATCACTGTAGCGCATCGTATGGTGCATCAACCTGCAAAGTATTGCAGGTTTCCATCTACCCCCTAATACAGATAATGAATAGGCCATACCGCAACTGTCGTTAATCTGTTTTTCATTGATAGTGTTCGTAGATGATTCCTTTCTCATTTCTTACCTTTTTGTTAGTACCTGACAATTCAGTGTATACTAACAAAAATAAGTATTAGTATCTACTTTTGAATAGAAATCAATAACAAATAGTATGAAACGATTAGAAAACAAGATCGCATTTATTACCGGCGGTGGCCGTGGAATGGGAGCAGCTATTAGCAAAAGACTGGCAGAAGAGGGGGCAACTGTAGTATTAACCTATTCTAAATCCAGGGAAAAAGCAGAAGCAGTAGCCGCAGAAATTAAGGCGAATGGCGGGCAGGCCTCTGCTCTGGAAGCCGACAGTATCGACCCGAAAGCCTTAACAACTGCCATTCAAAAAACCATTGCAGAACTTGGCCCTATTGACATTCTGGTGAGCAATGCCGGAATCTATATTGGTAAGGAATTTGAATCACATACACTCGAAGATTATGAAGAGATCATGGCAGTAAACGTTCGGGCGGTATATGTAGCAGCCCTCGCTGCAGCACCCCATATGCCCAACAATGGCAGGATCATCACCATTGGCAGCAATATGGCTGATAACGCAATCAGTCCTCAAACCACTTTATATACCATGAGTAAAGCCGCGCTTAAAGGTTTTACGAGAGGGCTAGCCAGAGATCTGGGCGCTAAGGGCATAACTGTAAACCTTGTACAGCCAGGCCCAATTAATACCGACATGAATCCTTCAGATAGCGACCTGGCCGATTTTCTGAGAAGCCGAATGGCGCTTTCAGACTATGGAACAGGCGAAGATATTGCAGGCCTGGTTGCCTATCTGGCCAGCGAAGAAGGAAGGTTCATTACAGGGACTGCCATTACAATTGATGGTGGCTTAAATGCCTGATCATTACATCTCTGTATATCAGCAACTTAATACTATTAGTTAATTTTATAGAAATAATGTTTATTTAAAATATTCTATTTATCTTTAAAAAACGTAACACCCTATAAATTAAGAATAACTAAAACCCCGGCCAATGAAATAAAGAAACAGCGCAACATATCATTTACTTCTTAAATGAGGTATTAATTAGAGTCTCATACTTCTAAATCTGACAACTGAACATCCGAGACAATAGATTAATCCCCGTAACAAATATTGTTGTACTTTTGAAGTGCACTATAGCGTTACGGGCTCTATTGTAATTCGTAGGGTGGAGGCGGTCAGATGCCCGAAGTGTTGCGGTTTTACATAGGGTCTGCTATAGTGCATTTCGTTTCATTTAAAACGAAAGCCAACACAAGCATCTCCTAAATTCCCAGAGACTCATTTTTTTAACTTTAAAATGAGCATATGAATCACCAACAGTATCTTCACAAAAGACCATCGGGCACCAAAGCCCAGCAACAAGAAGTTGCCAATGAAGTCTTAAAATCTTTTTTTTCTGTTTATTCACTAGACGATAGTCTTGAATACCTTCGCCAAATGATGACACAAAGTTATTATACCAAAAAAGAATTTTTGAATAATGTAGAACGAGCTAATTTGATCGCTTTCTATGAATATCTCCACCCCATGATTATGGCCACCAGTATCCTCTATGAGGATAAATACCCCCTACATCAACCTAAACCAGAAACTAGTCACGCTTAAGGAGTAGTCCTCACATAGTCCACACATTCCACACCCTTTCTTCACAAAAAGGTACCTTTTTGTGGGTTTGGTGTGAAGGATGTGTGAACCAGGTGTGAAGAAACCTTAAACTTGTGAAGAATTTAAAATCTTGCTATTCCAAATTGGAATAGCAAGATTGGTAAGAAAATATTTAGCGTTTCCCCGATTACTTCATGTTTCGTTTAACTGATGAAGAATTTAAAATCTTGCTATTCCAAATTGGAATAGCAAGATTGGTAAGAAAATATTTCCCATACCAGCTTAATTAATTTTAACATATAGTAATTATTATACAATAACTATAGATCTTAGCCAAAAGTAAGCATGTTATGGAAGAAGAAAACCCTATTGGAACGAAGTTTCTTATCATCCCAGATGAAATTATAATGAAGCAGATCTATCTCATTCGTGGCCATAAGGTTATGCTGGATGAAGACCTCGCTGAGTTATATCAGGTAACTACAAGCAATTTAAATAAAGCGATTGCAAGAAATATTAAGCGTTTTCCCGATGATTTCATGTTTCGTTTAACTAATGAAGAATTTAAAAACTTGGACTTCCAAAATGGAATAGCAAAATGGGGTGGAAGACGGCAGCCGCCGAATGTATTTACAGAGCAGGGTGTGGCAATGCTATCAGGAGTATTGTCGAGTGATAGAGCCATAACGGTAAATATTCAGATCATGCGGATTTTTACCCGTATTCGTCAAATGTTGGCAGATAACACCGATTTGCGTTTAGAAATTGAGAAGATTAAAACGAAGCTTGATAATCAAGATAAAAATATGGAGATCGTATTCAGATACCTAGATGAACTGCTGGAAAAACAAGAAAAGCCTAATCCTCCAAGAAAAAGAATTGGTTTTAAGCCAGATAGTTTTTAATAAAGATGTATTTTAATGCGGTTGCCATAGCATAGCTTTTACGTAGACGCTGATTTTTATATATTATAATTATCTTTGCAGCCGCATTGAACGCACAGGCTTAATTCTTTATGATTCACCCAGAAATAGAAAAACGAAAAACATTTGCCATTATCAGTCACCCCGATGCCGGTAAAACAACCTTAACAGAGAAATTCCTGCTTTTTGGCGGTGCCATTAATACGGCTGGAGCGGTAAAACGCAACAAGGCCAACCAAAGCAATACTTCCGATTTTATGGAGATAGAGAAACAGCGTGGTATCTCTGTAGCTACTTCTGTAATGGGTTTTGAATATAATGGCAAGCGTATCAACATTTTAGATACACCTGGTCACAAGGATTTTGCGGAAGATACTTACCGTACCTTATCAGCAGTAGATAGCGTAATCCTCGTTGTGGATTGTGTGAAGGGGGTTGAGGAACAAACAGAAAAACTAATGTCTGTTTGTAGAATGCGTAACACTCCGGTAATCATTTTTATCAATAAAATGGACCGCGAAGGTAAAGATGCTTTCGATTTACTAGACGAGGTTGAAAATAAATTAAACATCAGCCTTTGTCCTTTATCATGGCCAATTGGTCAGGGACACACTTTTAAAGGTGTATATAGCATATACAACAAACACTTAAACCTGTTTGAACCTGACAAGTCAAAAATCAGCGCACCAGTAATTGAAGTGAATGACTTAAACGACGAAAACCTTAATAATTTCTTAAAGCCGAAAGAACTTGAAGGCTTAAAAGGCGATTTAGAACTTGTACATGGCGTTTATGGCGACTTAGACAAAAGCATGTACATTGAAGGTTTGTTGGCCCCTGTATTTTTTGGTAGTGCCATCAATAACTTTGGTATCAAAGAATTGCTGGATACATTTATCAATATCGCCCCTAGTCCGAAGGGACGTGAGGCTGAACAGCGTGAGGTGGCCGCAGAAGAAAAGAACTTTTCGGGCTTTGTATTTAAAATCCACGCCAACCTTGATCCAAAACACAGAGATAGAATTGCTTTCTTAAGAGTTTGTTCGGGCAAGTTTGAGCGTAATAAATTTTATTACCACACCCGTCAGGATAAGAAACTGAAATTCTCTAACCCAATGGATTTCATGGCCAATGAGAAAAGCATCGTTGAAGAAGCATGGCCAGGTGATGTAGTTGGTCTTTATGACAGCGGAAACTTTAAAATAGGCGACACGCTTACTGAAGGAGAGAAACTTCAATTTAAGGGCATTCCTAGCTTCTCTCCCGAGATATTTAAGGAGTTGGAGAATAGAGACCCATTAAAAACAAAACAGCTGGAGAAAGGCATACAACAGCTTACAGAAGAAGGCGTAGCACAGCTATTTGTGATGCAGCCCGGAAATCGTAAGGTAGTTGGGGCTGTAGGTGAACTTCAGTTTGAAGTAATTGCCTTCCGTTTGGAGCATGAATATGGTGCTAAGGCAGCTTTTAGGATGCTTAGCTACACGCGCTCTAACTGGGTAACGTCAAAGGACAAGACTAAACTTGCTGAATTCCTAAAAAGGAAACAAGCGCATATCGGTGAAGATAAAGACGGTAACCCGGTTTATCTGGCCGACAATGAGTTCATGATCAATATGACGATGCGGGATTATCCGGATATCGAATTCCACAAAACATCAGAGTTTAAATAACAAAATAATTTAATCATAAAATAAGCCTGCAATCTTACGATTTGCAGGCTTATTTTTTTTAGTACTATCGTCATCCTGAATTTATTTCAGGACCTCGCGCTGGCAAAGTATTTCCCTTGAGGGGTCCTGAGATAAACTCAGGACGAGCGCATTATAGACGACCGTACTATTACGCCAGTAATTTCTCGATAGCCTGATGTGTTTTTTCAAATTTAAATTGCGATAACACTTCCGTCATCATGCCTTCAATCTCTCCATTGCAAAGGTTTCCAATACTTCCTTCATGCGTATGGTTTACGGCTTTACCCGGAGCAAAAGTGCCATTATCAATAGATTCGCCAACGATTTTATAAGCTTCCCTAAAAGGAGTACCATTCAACGCCAGTTCATTCACCACCTCTACGCTAAATAAATAAGCATATTTCTTGTCATCCAGAATATGATCTTTCACGGTAATGTTTTGAAGCATGAAAGTGGTCATTTCCAAGCATTCGTTCAAAGAAGTAATTGCAGGGAAAAGATTCTCTTTTAACAGCTGCAAATCGCGGTGATACCCAGAAGGCAAATTGGTGATCATTAAAGCAATCTCATTTGGCAAAGCCTGAATCTTATTGCAACGTGAGCGGATCAACTCAAATACATCAGGATTCTTTTTGTGCGGCATAATGCTCGATCCTGTAGTCAATTCGTCTGGGAAGCTGATAAACCCGAAATTCTGATTGATGAACAGACAAACATCCATTGCCATTTTTGCTAATGATGCAGCAACAGAAGACATCGCCTGCGCCAAAATTCTTTCCGTCTTGCCCCTACCCATTTGCGCGTAAACCACATTGTAATTTAAGCGCTCAAAGCCTAGCAGAGCAGTCGTCATAGTTCTGTTTAAAGGAAAAGAAGAGCCATAACCCGCAGCAGAGCCCAAAGGGTTTTTGTTACAGATTTTCCAGGCGGCCAACATCAATTCCATATCATCTACCAAGCTTTCGGCATAAGCGCCAAACCATAGCCCAAACGATGAAGGCATAGCAATTTGCAAGTGCGTATATCCTGGCAACAGTTTATCTTTATGCGTATTACTCAACGAAATCAATTGTCCGAACAACACATTGGTATTGCCCACCATCTCTTCAATACAGCTTCTAAAATAAAGTTTCAGATCAACCAAAACCTGATCATTACGCGAACGTCCGCTATGTATTTTTTTACCGGCCTCCCCAATTCTTTGAGTTAGCAACCATTCTACCTGAGAGTGTACATCTTCAACAGTATCCTCGATAACAAACTTTCCAGCAGCTATTTCAGCATAAATATTTTTAAGTTCCTTTTGGATCTCTACAAGTTCATCTGCGGTAAGCAAGCCTATGCTTTCCAGCATTTCTACGTGTGCAAGCGAGCCTAAAACATCAAAAGCCGCCATTTGCAAATCCAGTTCCCTGTCTTTACCCACCGTAAAAGTTTCAATATCCTTATTTACATCAATATTTTTTTGCCAGATCTTCATGTATCAATTTTTAAAATTTTAATCTATTTGCCCCCTACTACTGGTTTCAGCATTGCAATATAAAGCTCAATACCTTCTTCAATTTCGTTGACATGCACATATTCATCAGCCATGTGCGAGCGTGCAGAATCCCCAGGCCCTACTTTTAAAGAAGGAATGCTTAACAATGCCTGATCAGAGGTAGTAGGCGAACCATAGGTAGTACGGCCTAAAGCCAATCCAGATTGCACTATTGGGTGTTCTTTATCAATAGATGAAGGTTTTAATCTTGTAGAACGAGGCTGCACATCGCAATCCACATTTGTACGAATGATCTTTAACACCTCCTCATTGGTATAAGCATCCGTTACCCGAACATCAACCGTAAAATTACAGGTTGCAGGGACAACATTGTGCTGAGAACCAGCATTGATAATCGTAACCGACATTTTTAAAGGACCAAACATCTCAGACACCTTAGAAAAACGATAGCTACGAAACCATTCGATATCCTTTAAAGCTTTATAAATGGCGTTATCCCCCTCTTCACGTGCAGCATGACCTGCTTTTCCATGTGTTGTACAATCCAACACCAACAATCCCCTTTCGGCAATTGCCAGGTTCATTAACGTCGGCTCACCTACAATGGCAAACTCCAATTCGCCTAAATCAGGCAATACACACTCTAAGCCGTTGCTACCAGATATTTCTTCCTCAGCGGTAGTGGCCAGACAAATGTTATAATTTAATCCTTCCTGATCATAGTAGTAAAGAAAGGTCGCTATAAGCGATACGAGGCATCCTCCCGCATCATTACTCCCTAAGCCATACAATTTACCATCTTCAACCGCAGCGTCGTAAGGATTGCGCGTATAACCTGTATTTGGCTTTACTGTATCATGGTGCGAATTTAAAAGCAATGTCGGCTTAGCCGAATCAAAATGCTTGTTATAAGCCCATATATTATTTAGTTTGCGATTGGTTTTTATACCTCTCTGCTGCAAAAAAAACTCAATTGCATCTGCTGTTTTATCTTCTTCCCTGCTAAAGGATTGGATGCTGATCAATTGTTTCAGCAACTCTAAACTATCTTTTTGCAGTCCCGCTATCATCATATCTATTCTTTTGTATATAAAGCACCTGCTTTAATTGCTGAAAGTTTAATTCCCTTTATTAATGATGAACTGAAGCCATTGTGCTCCATCTCGTTTAATCCCGCTATGGTACAGCCCTTAGGAGAAGTCACTTTATCAATTTCCTGCTCAGGGTGTGACTGCATCAATAATAACAGGTCGGCAGCACCTTTAGCTGTTTGCACAGCCATTTTTAAAGCTTCATCGGCATGGAAACCGATCTCTACTCCGCCTTGCGATGCTGCTCTGATCGCTCTTAAGAAGAATGCGATACCACAAGCACATAAGGCCGTAGCCGAAGTCATGAGGTCTTCGTTAATTTTAACCACAGAACCTACAGTTTCGAACATCCTGATCACCTCTGCTACATTTTCGGCAGTTGCATTATCAGTAGCCACACAGGTCATAGACTGTCCAATGGCGATCGCCGTATTTGGCATTGCCCTGATCACCTGTACGTTTTCACCTAATTTACTCCTGATATCTATACAGCTTACACCGGAAGCAACAGAAATAAACACTTGCTTTTTGTCATCAACAACAGCTTCTATTTGAGCTAACAAGTTGTTCAATTGTTGCGGCAATACCGCCAAAACAACAATATCGGCATTTGCAACTACGGCTGCGTTGTCATCACTAACTACAAAACCTTGCTCGGCCAAAGCGCTTAAACCCGAGATATTTCTTCTGGTTAAACTGATCTGTCCGGGTTCGGCATAGTTAGATTTAACTAAACCTTTGGCTAAAGAGATACCAATGTTTCCGCTTCCTAAAATAGCAATGCTGCCTTTAAACTTGTTCATAATTATTTTATTAATCTGGTTCCGAAATTATTTTCATTAATCTGTGGCAGTTCATCAGCCTTACCAATGTACACAGCTGATACTCCACTTTTTATTGCTTCAAAAGCATTGTGCAATTTAGGGATCATTCCGCCCGAAACCACACCTTCACTTTTTAAAGTGTCAAACTGCTCCATCTTTATCTCTGTCACCAATGAACTATCGTCGTCTATATCACGCATTACTCCTCGCTTTTCAAAGCAATAGATTAACGAAGTTTCATATAAATCTGACATAGCCACCGCCACTGCCGAAGCAATAGTGTCGGCATTTGTATTTAAAAGCTGTGTTTCCCCATCGTGGGTGATGGCACAAAGTACAGGTACCAATCCCGCATCTAACAGGCTAGAAAGTGTTTTAGTGGAGACAGATGAAGCATCCAAATCACCTACAAAACCATAATCTATATCCTTTACAGGGCGCTTTACCGCTTTAATGATATTGCCATCTGCACCGGTAAGCCCTATTGCGTTACAACCTTTTGCCTGTAGCTGGGCCACCATGTTTTTATTGATTAAGCCGGCATATACCATAGTTACCACACGAAGTGTTTCTATATCGGTAATGCGTCTGCCTTCCACCATTTTAGCTTCTACGCCAAGCGAAACGCCTAACTCTGTAGCAATTTTTCCACCACCATGAATTAAAATCTTGTCGCCCGGAAGGGCTGTAAAGTCCAGTAAAAACCGATGTAGTTTCTCTGAATCGTCAATTACATTACCCCCGATTTTAATTACACTTAGTTTCTTCATTTTTTTATTTATGCATTTATGTGTATCATCCTCAACTCTTCGTTAGCCCCACAAGCCGTCATTCTGAATTTTTCAGTAGTATTCATTGATTCTAGTCTTCAAGAATGCTACGCAGTTTATTTCAGGATCTCGCACCTGCAAGGCCGCTTTTCTATTCCGAGATCCTGAAATAAATTCAGGATGACGACCGCGTTATCGACCGCTCTTTAACACCGCCTTAAATTAGTTTTTCAAGCATTTGCTTTAACACCGCCTGCGCCGCCCATAAGCGGTTTCCCGCTTCATGGATCACCAATGAATTCGGTCCATCCAATATTTCTGAGGAAAGCTCTAAATCGCGGCGAACAGGCAAGCAATGCATCACCCTCGCGTCGTTAGTCGGTTTTAACTTATCATTAGTTAGCATCCAGCCTTCTGTAAAAGGTAATACTTTACCATATTCCTCATAGCTAGACCAGTTTTTAACGTAAATGTAATCTGCACCGGCCAAAGCCTCATCCAAATCATTGGTAATATGAGCTCCTTGCGTAAAATCTACATTTAACTCATAACCTCTAGGTTGAGCAATCGTAAAATCAAGCATTCCCTCTTGCTGCGCTTTGCACATCCACTCCGCAAAGGAGTTAGGAACTGCCTGCGGCAATGCTTTTATGTGTGGTGCCCAGGCTAAAACAACCTTAGGTTTAGCAGTACCTTTCCAAGTTTCCTTTATTGTTACCAGATCTGCCAAACTTTGCAGAGGATGGCGGGTAGCACTTTCTAAGCTAACCACAGGAACCTTGCAGTATTTTATAAATTTATTGAAGAAATCTTCATTATAATCCTCGTCACGATTCAACAGTTTAGGAAAAGAACGCAAACCAAGCACATCACAATACTGCCCCATTACAGCTGCAGCTTCCCGAATATGCTCTACGGTAGTTCCGTCCATCACGATACCATCTTGTGTTTCTAGCGCCCAACCTTCTTTATCCATGTTCATCACCATCACATTCATCCCCAAATTAAGGGCTGCCTTTTGAGTGCTTAAACGGGTACGTAAGCTTGGGTTTAAAAAAACAAGACCAAGGGTTTTGTTTTTACCCAAATGCTGGTGCGCATACGGGCTTTCTTTAAGTGCCAATGCATCTTTAACCAATTGGCCGATGTCTTGCACATCATTTACTGAGGTGAATTGGTTCATCCTTTTAAAGCGGTTTTAAAATCATTCAAAAATTGATCTGCCAGATCCTTAGTTAAATTTAAAGCAGGCAATAGTCTGATGACATTAGGCTTTGCCTCTCCAGTAAAGATTTTATATTTAAATAGTAAGTCTTTTTTTAGGTTTGGAAGGCTTTCTGGAAGTTCTATTCCGATCATTAAGCCACGCCCACGCACTTCTTTTATCCCCTCTATTTGCTTTAATTCATTGATCAGATAAGTACCAACCTCTTCCGCATTTTTTAACAGGTTATCCTGTTCAATGATTTCCAAAACTGCCAATGCAGCTGCACAAGCCAAATGGTTACCACCAAAAGTGGTACCCAACATACCATGCCAAGGCTTAAATTTAGGCGCAATAGAAATCCCTCCTATCGGGAAACCATTACCCATTCCTTTTGCCATGGTATAAATATCGGCATCAACACCCGCATAATCATGCGAGTAGAATTTACCAGTTCTGCCATAACCGCACTGCACACTATCCGCAATATAAACGGCATCATACTGATCACAAAGTGAACGGATTTTTTGTAAAAAGCTTACAGAAGCTTCTTTAATACCACCAACACCTTGTATTCCTTCAATAATTACGGCTGTAATTTCATTACCATGCTCCGCAAATGCATTTGCTAAAGCAGCTTCATCATTGTGTGGCAAGAAAATAATGTTATCAGTTTCGTTTACAGGAGCGATAATTTTAGGATTGTCTGTTGTAGAAACCGCCAAAGAGGTTCTGCCATGGAAGGCCCCCTTAAAGGCAATTACCTTTTTTCTTCCATTGTAAAAAGAGGCCAGCTTTAATGCGTTTTCATTGGCTTCAGCTCCTGAGTTACATAGGAACAACTGGAAATCTGTCTTCCCTGAGACTTTGCCAAGTTTTTCAGCTAGCTCTACTTGTAAGGGAATAAGCACAGAATTGGAGTAAAAGCCTACTTTATTGAGTTGATCTGTTAAGCGTTTTACATAATGCGGATGGGTATGACCAATAGAAATTACAGCATGACCGCCATATAAGTCTAAATATTCCTGACCATTTGCATCCCATACTTTGCTGCCAGATGCTTTTACTATTTCTATATTATTTAATGGGTATACGTCGAATAAGTTCATTTTTATTTAATTTTTAAAGATTAAGGATTCCGTCCATTATGCTGAAAATCAGCACAAAGACGGCACATAAAAGAGCGTTGAGAACGTTCTAGCTAAAATGCTACTGCCTTTAGCCGGAGTCCTTCGGTCTCTTCCAATCCAAAAATTAAATTCATATTCTGCACCGCTTGTCCGCTTGCTCCCTTTAATAGGTTATCTATAATGCTTACAATAAACAACTTGGTACCATGTTTTTCTACATGTACAATTGCTTTATTGGTATTTACCACCTGTTTTAAGTCGATATTCTTTTTGCTCACATGCGTAAACGGATGTTTAGCATAATAATCGCGATAAATACGCTGTGCTTCTTCCGTTGTTAAATCGCTTTCCAAATACATCGCCGCTAAGATACCCCTTGCAAAATCGCCACGTTGTGGAATAAAGTTCAGCACCTGCTCAAACTTTCTATTGAGCTGTTTAAGGCTCTCACCAATCTCATTTAAATGCTGGTGTTCGAAAGCTTTATAAACCGATAGGTTGTTGTTGCGCCAGCTAAAGTGTGATGTTGCCGCCAAGCCCTGTCCCGCACCTGTTGATCCAGTTGTTGCATTGATGTGTATTTCGTTTGTCAACAATCCTTTTGCCGCCAGCGGAAGTAGACCCAACTGAATGCAGGTTGCAAAACAACCCGGATTAGCAATAAAATTACTTGTTTTTATTGCCTCTCTGTTCAACTCTGGCAAACCATAAGCCCAACGGGTACCTGCATTAACCTTTAGTCTGAAATCCTGACTTAAATCGATGATCTTAATCGCTTTATTAATGTCGTTGTTTTCCAAAAATAGCTTTGAATCCCCGTGTCCAAGACATAGAAACAACACATCGATATCAGATGTAAGTGAAGGAGAAAAACGCAAATC
Organism: Pedobacter hiemivivus; assembly: GCF_005144565.1. NCBI lineage: Bacteria > Pseudomonadati > Bacteroidota > Sphingobacteriia > Sphingobacteriales > Sphingobacteriaceae > Pedobacter > Pedobacter hiemivivus. The sequence continues at coordinate 5,334 of NZ_SWDX01000015.1, read as the reverse complement.
TGTATCGCCAAGCAAGTCGGTATGAACATCAGAAACCAGGTTTCCGGCATTGCTCTTACTGTGTACAAATTTAATTTCTACAGAAGGGTGATTGATCAGAATGCGAACTAATTCACCTCCTGTATATCCTGCACCGCCAACTACACCTGCTTTAATCATGTCCGTTTACTTTATGCCAGATCATTACCTGGTTGCCAAAAATCTTAGAAAACCCTTTTACATCCTCGCCACTCCATGCGTTGTTCATTTCGCCATAACTACCAAACTTATTGCTCATCAAGTCATGCTCAGACTCGATGCCTATAATATTGAAGCGATAAGGCAACAACTCTACAAATACCGTTCCGCTAACCACCTTCTGAGTATCAGTTAAGAAAGCTTCGATGTTGCGCATAATTGGATCATGAAATTGACCTTCGTGTAACCAGTTGCCATAAAAAGTAGACAATTGTTCTTTCCACGAAAGCTGCCATTTAGTTAAAGTATGTTTTTCAAGCGTATGGTGCGCTTTGATGATCACAATTGGAGCCGCAGCTTCAAAACCCACACGTCCTTTTATACCGATAATGGTATCTCCAACGTGAATATCTCTGCCAATACCATAAGGCTGTGCAATAGCTTGTAATTTTTGAATAGCTTGAACTGGAGCTAAAGTCTCGCCATCAATCGCCACTAACTCTCCTTTTTCAAAAGTTAAGTTGAGTTTACGTGGAGTTGTTTCCGAAACCTGTGTAGGCCATGCCTCTTCAGGTAAAGTCTCATTAGAAGTTAAAGTTTCTTTTCCTCCAACAGAAGTTCCCCATAGTCCTTTATTGATCGAGTATCTCGCTTTTTCAGCGCTATATTCAACACCATGTGCATTCAGGTATTCTATTTCCGCTTCGCGGGATAATTTTAAATCTCTAATTGGTGTAATGATCTCTACGTTAGGAATGATGATATTAAAAATCATATCAAAACGTACCTGATCGTTACCTGCGCCTGTACTACCGTGAGCCACATAATCAGCCCCAATCTTTTTTACGTAATTGGCAATTGCTGTTGCCTGACTTACACGCTCTGCACTAACGGAAAGAGGATAGGTAGCATTTTTCAATACATTACCATAAACCAGGTATTTAATACAGCCGTTATAATAATTTGTAGTTTCATCAACCACAGCATGAGAAACCACACCAAGAGCGTAAGCGCGCTTTTCAATTTCCTGTAATTCCTCATCAGAAAACCCACCTGTATTTACAATTACAGAATGAACCTCAAGTCCACGGTCCTGAGCAAGGTAAATGCAACAAAATGAGGTATCTAAACCTCCGCTAAAAGCTAAAACAACTTTCTTCTTCATCTTAATATAACAGCTATTTAAATAAAACACTAAACATTAGAAACAGGGATTTCGGACCCTTCTTATTTGGAGACTTAGTCTTAAGCACTAATCTTTGCTTAATACGCATAAAACGTTCGTACAACTTTGGCTTTTTATGCAGCTCTTCAGCAAACTTCTTTGCTACTTCATGCTTCTGCTCTACTGGATCGTACAACATCGCAGTACACATACAGTTTTTGCGCTCCTTCATTTTTAATATTTCGAAGTTAACACAACTTTGGCAACCTTTCCAAAATTCCTCATCCTGAGTAAGTTCAGAATAAGTAACGGGTTCGTAGCCAAGATCAGAATTGATCTTCATTACGGCAAGGCCCGTGGTTAAACCAAATATCTTGGCCTTTGGATACTTCTGTCGAGAAAGTTCGAATATTTTTTCCTTAATGGCGTGCGCTAAACCTGCCTTACGGTATTTAGGACTAACAATAAGTCCAGAATTGGCCACAAACTGCCCGTGAGTCCATGTTTCTATGTAACAGAATCCTGCCCATGAGCCATCTTTATGAAATGCAATAACGGATTTACCGTCAACCATTTTCCCTGCTACGTACTCCGGAGAGCGCTTAGCAATACCTGTACCTCGTGCTTTAGCCGATTCAGCCATCTCTTCACAGATTTCTTCTGCAAAGACACGATGTTCAGGAAGTGCAACCTGCACTATAAAATCGTTTATATTCATTAATATGATAACGAAAAAATATAAATATTTTGATTAATTGTTTTTTGAGAGGCAATCCTCTTCGTAAATGACCTGATATAAGGGATTTACTCAGATCCGCGGCGTATAGGTTTGCCGGTTCGTAGTCACAAAAAACACGGGTTGTAAACGTTCAATAAACAGACTTCTTGAAGCAATATTCTTTGCTTCAACAATAGAAAGTTTATGCGTTGCGTGTTTGATCATTTTCTGCGTATAATAATTATTTGAATGAGTTGAGGCGCAAAGGTTTAAATAAATATCGAATTGTGCAATACGTTTTTAATTTTTTTACATTTTTCAGTGATTTCCAAGGCATTAAAGCCCTTCAAAAAAGGTATTTCACCATTTAATAATAAAAACGTGTATTTAACTTAACGTCCGAATCTGAAATAATGTGATAAAAGATTAGGCATTCCGTCCATCATACCGATAATCATCTCTGCTCCTGTTACCGAAAAAGTAATGCCATTCCCGCCAAAGCCCAAAAGAAAATAACTATCCGGAAATTTCGGATGCTGACCAATATAGGGCAAGCCATCTTTTGTTTCACCGAAAGTACCGCACCAGCAAAAATCTTCAATAAATGTCACCTCTGGAAGATATTTTTTCAGGGTTTTGACCAACCGATCCTTCTTTTTACAAAGTAATAAATCCCGTCTTCGCGCATTTTTAAAGTCAACATCTTCACCACCCACAAGTAACCGACCATCTGCAGTGGTACGCATGTACAAGTAAGGTTTATCCGTATTCCAGAATAAGGTTTTATTACACCAGGGAGTATGCTTATTCTCTTTTTCACTAATTATTGCATAAGTGCTTTTTAAAGTCACAATTTTATCTGGCAGCATCCCCTGAGTTTCATATCCAGTACAATAGATGATTTTTTTGGCGCGAATTTCTGCGCCGGTATGCACTAGTACTTTAACACCATCCTTCTCATATTTTACCTTTTTCAGCTCCGTTTTATCAAATACTCTTAAACCCTTTTCTGAATTATAATGCAGTAGATCATGGGTCAGGCAAAAAGCATCCACACTTCCGCCATCTTCCGACAAAATCCCTCCTTCGGCTAACAATCCGTATGCTGTAAATAATTGTTCCTTATCCAACCATTTCACCTCAAAACCAGCAGCTAAACGAGCCTCAAACTCGGATTTCAACCATTTTACATCTTTACTATTGCCCGCAAAATAAACGGATTCCTTTTTTTCAAACCCACATGCTGATTTGATCTCATTTACCAGAGTATGCAGGCTATCTATCGCATCCCGACAAGACAAATAACTGGCAATAGCGCCTTGATCGCCTATCAACTCCTTTAATTGATACAAAGGAATATCTATTTCATATTGGAGCATCGATGTGGTTGCCGAAGTACTGCCATTGGCAATCTCTCTTTTATCGATTAAAACTGTTTTATATCCCTTTTTGACAGCAGCATGAGCCATTAATGCTCCTGTTATACCTCCGCCAACAATTAACACCTCCGTATCTATATCTTCCCGCAAAGAAGGATATGAATATTTTATTCCATTTTTTACCAGCCAAAAAGGTTCATTCGAACGTACATCCATAATTTTAATTGATACTTTTATAACACCAGAATCCTCAATCTGTTTGATTTACCCGATACACAACGGCTCATATTTAATCTGTTTGCATATACTTACCCTAAGCAGTAAACAACGCGACATTTACGACCTTCCGGTCACAAACCCATTCACTAAATACAATGATCTTTTTAAACTATTTGTCGATTTTAACAGCAAACTGATGAAACAAAGCTTCTTTTTTCATTTTAATCGGTATAGTTTAAACCAATTTCCTTTAATTTCGTTGTTATAAAAAACAACCTGATTATGTTCGATAAATTGATGGCGGCACAACAAAAGGCCGATGAAATAAAAAAACGCCTGGATACAATTTCTGTTTTTGGCGAAGTTGAAGGGGGTGCTATACGTATTACCGCTACTGCAAATAAAGCGATTACGAGTGTAGAGATTAACGATGATTTTTACAAACAGGCCGATAAAGAAGAGTTAGAAGAACTGCTACTTACAGCCATAAACAAAGCGCTGGCACAAGCTGATCAGGTGAGTGCCACGGAAATGCAAGCTGCAACAAAAGATATGTTTGGCGGAATGGGTGGTATGTTTGGACAATAATACGCAGTTTTATTAAATAGAAAAATAGAGATGAAGTATACTTATTATGGACAATCTTGCTTTCTGCTTGAAGCTGATGGCAAAAAGTTTCTTTTTGATCCTTTTATTACCCACAACCCGCTAGCTAAGCACATTGATATCAAAGGCATTGAGGCCGACTATATCCTTGTTAGCCACGGACACGCAGATCATGTTGCCGATCTAGTAGAAATTGCAAATCAAACAAAAGCTCAGGTAATCGCATTGGTTGAGGTGGCCGACTGGATCAGAAAACAAGGTGTACAAAATGTAACCGACGTGAATTTTGGCAAAGCTAAATTTGACTTCGGGATGCTACGTACCGTTTGGGCTACACACTCAAGTAGTAATCCGGATGGCAGTTATGGTGGTAACCCCGCCGGTTTTGTATTAGAGCTGGATGGAAAAGCAATATATTATGCCGGGGATACGGCACTAACGGTAGAGATGAAAATCCTGGCAGACTTGTATCATTTAGACTATGCCATTCTTCCTATTGGGGGCCATTATACGATGGATGCCGATGATGCCGTAGTGGCTACGAAATACATTGACTGCGATAGAGTAATTGGTGTGCACTATAACACTTTTCCGCCAATTCAGATTGATACTGAAGCCGCAATAGCCAAGTTTAAAAGAGAAAACAAGTCGCTGTTTTTACCGGGAATCGGTGAAACGATTGAGCTTTAATTGCAAAATATTCTATTCAAAAATAGCCTGATCATCAATTATGATCAGGCTATTTTTTATGCGGTCGTCATCCTGAACTTATTTCACTGTTGTCCGGAGAAAATGATAAAACACAAAAAAAGCGGCTTAATAAATCATTAGGCCGCTTTTATATTTTAAAATTGATTTCAAAGCCCCCAAAGCTAAGCTGATTAGTTTTAAGTGCTACAGGTAACTTATCTGGGTCGTTTAAAAAAGTGAAAAGATTAATGTAACTCATCAGATGTAGTCTTATAATTGAACTAAGGTTCGAGAAAGACCATTTTCTTTTAAGCTGCACTTGAATCAGTTTGACCAGTAAATCAGATATAAACGCACACCATATCTGTATCTTAATTGCA
>NZ_SWDX01000014.1:0-110254 GCF_005144565.1 Pedobacter hiemivivus | reverse complement strand
ACGTGCGACTTCCTATGGAATACAGAATATGGAAATGCAGGGGGCTATGGCAATTTTTACCGTAAACTTAAAAAGAATCCTAAAACTGATCTAATATTCAATAAATCTGAGTTAAATCCAGTCAATTGCAACCAAAATGCTTATTTATCCTTCGAAAAAGACAGGTATATATTGATCAAAAAATCAGTATAACGAAATCTCAACTTTGTTCAATAAAAAAAACGATCAAGTAAAAAACATGTTCTACTTGATCGTTCCTTAAGCTGGCTCATAAATGAGGAACTTTTTCAGTGCCCTCTCGTGAGATATAGCCCTTTTAGTTTACTGATTAATTTTTCGTCCAGATTCTTGTATTTAAGTCCAGATCTTTAATAATGCCATACATAAATCGAATTACTTCGGTGTCTTCATTTAAAAAACCTGAAGTAAGAATACTTTTATACACAGGGGGTTCGAAGTAGTCCTTGTTTAGGGGGAATGCGATAAAAACGCAGGAACCTATAAATGAAAGTGAAATGGTGTAACTGCAGCGCTTATTTAGCTCGCATAGTCGTTCCATCATCGCCGGTGTCAAAATGTATCGGGCTTCTACCTGATCCGTTGAGTAGGTAGCAAATTCTTTTTCAAATTCGGGATTTTCCAGCCGTACAGGTGTTCGGTCTGAAGAATTGAATATAGGCATTGCTTTTGATATCCAGGCGCCTAACGCTGTCCCCATATCTTTGGGTCTTACTATGGTTACACCATTAAAATTCTTATTAAAATCGGCATAAAAAACGATTCCTTTCAATATGGTATGCCAATGTTCTTGCCTACCATTCTTTGTCTGCGTAACAGTTTTGTACTCTGCATGAAGTTCGGAAAAGGAAAATGATGTTTTTCCTGCTATTCCAGAAACCTGATCTTCGCTCCTATAGCGATCCGGCTCTTTGCTAAATAGCTGGGAACAAATGAACTCTTTTTCCGACAGACCGTTTGTATAATCCATTTCAAGGCTTTCATCTATGGTTTTGAGAACCAGTGGAATTACTCCTTGCTTAAAACTATGTCTGTATTGGTAAAACTTAGCATTTGTCTTACTCCATAAAACAAAGCCTGTAATCAGCATTATTCCGCCAATAACAGCCCCGGCTATGGCAAAAGTGCCGGAAGCAATTCCTGCCACTATAGTTAAAATACCTATGGCAATGCACAGGTAGCTCTTTATTTTTAGTGCAGAAACTTCTTTTCGTTGATTTTCTAAGTCGGCTAGTACGCTGTCCATTAGTTATTGAAAAGCTCTTTTGCGCTAATGTTTTTGCGTTCTTCTTCCGTGTTGGCAAGCAGATTTATAGGCTGATAATTCATCATGCCAGCAAAAATACTCCCTGGAAACATCATGATTGCATTGTTATAATCGGTAACCGAAGCGTTATATGTTCTTCTCGCCGCTGCTATTTGCTCTTCACTCTCTGTCCAGGTAGTTTGAAGGTTGATAAAGCTATTGTTGGCTTTTAAATCTGGGTAGTTCTCAACGGTTACCATTAGTCCCTTCACGCTTGTACTCAACTGCCGGTCTATGTCCAGCTTTTCTTCATTGCTGAGGCTTGCAGTTGTGGCCTTAGTTCGTAATTCAACGATCTTTCCTAGTAAGCCTTCTTCATAATTCATGTATTGTTTTACCGTTTCGATCAAATTTGGTAGTAGATCAAAACGTTTTTTTAGCATGACGTCAATTGCCGAGAAGGCGTTGTTGACTTGGTTTTTCTTTCCGATAAGGGAGTTGTAGAAACCGATCCCTACAAGAACGATTACAACTAGAATAATTAAGGCTATTATCATTTCGGCGTTTGAGTTTTTATAAATATATAAAAAAATCAAATACTTGCGTTAAGTGCTTAAGGCAAAAAAAAATCCTCGTTATCTAACGATAACGAGGATAATCATCCCTATTGTTTTGTTAAAATTCATAAATGAACGGTAACGTATAGATAAAGGCAATTAATAGGCCATTATTGAAAAACGACTTTGTTTTGGTTTAAACTCCTGTTATACAGGTTTATATATATTGATTGCTTTTGCTATCAATATCTGTATTCGAGCAAATTAATGCGCAATATGTGTAAAAGCGGGGTGTTATTTACTCAATTGTGCCCATTTTAGCCAAATAATGCGGAGAAGACATCCTCTATTTTACTTACTGGGCTAAGCTCGATTTTATAACGTTCAACTATTAGGCCTTTCATATTATAGTTGGAAAAAAAAATTCGCTCAAAACCTAGTTTCTCTGCCTCAGAGATGCGCTGCTCAATTCTATTAACCGCCCTTATTTCACCAGATAGTCCAACTTCGGCTGCAAAACATATTTTTGAGGAAATAAAGATATCCTCATGCGAAGAGATGATTGCAACGAGGATAGCGAGATCAATTGCCGGGTCTTCCACTTTAATGCCACCTGCGATGTTTAAGAAAACATCCCGCGTACTCAGCCTAAAACCGCATCTTTTTTCCAGGACAGCTAGTAGCATATTCATTCTTTTGGTGTCAAAGCCATTTGAAGAGCGCTGAGGCGTTCCGTAGGCTGCTGCGCTAACCAATGCTTGGGTTTCAATTAACATCGGTCTGGCACCTTCTAATGTGGCCGAAATGGCTATCCCGCTCAGCTCTTCATCACGCTGTGAAAGTAAAATTTCCGAAGGATTCGAAACTTCTCTTAAACCACTGCTGTGCATAGCATAAATACCGAGCTCAGCAGCGGCTCCAAATCTGTTCTTTATGGAGCGCAATATCCGGTATACATGGTGCCTGTCGCCTTCAAATTGTAAAACGGTATCTACCATGTGTTCAAGGATCTTTGGCCCTGCAATCGTTCCATCTTTGGTAATGTGACCGATAAGAAATACCGGGGTATCTGTTTCTTTTGCGAAACGCAACAGTTCGGCCGTACACTCTCTTACTTGCGATACACTTCCTGGCGTTGATTCTATATGTGCTGAATGTAGCGTTTGTATAGAATCTATAATAATGATATCGGGTTTAAGAATCTCTATTTGCTTAAAGATGTTCTGGGTCGAGGTTTCCGTTAAAATGTAGCAATCCGCTTTAGGCTTGTCTGTAATTCGTTCTGCACGCATTTTAATCTGCTGCTCGCTCTCTTCTCCCGAAACATATAAGATCTTTTTACCCGAAATATTTAGGGCAAGCTGGAGCATTAAAGTAGATTTTCCAATTCCTGGTTCTCCGCCAATTAAAGTGACCGATCCGGCAACAAGGCCGCCACCTAAAACACGGTCAAGTTCTTTGTCTCCGGTAAGGGTACGTTCTTCGCTTATGGATTGGATATCGTCTACCTTATTCGGCTTACTCACGCGTTGGGTTTCCGAACTGCTTTTCCATGTAGGAACCTTAGCTGCTGATTTTTCAATTACTTCTTCAACAAAAGTATTCCATTCGTTGCAGGATGGGCATTTACCCAGCCATTTTGCGGATTCATACCCGCAACTCTGACAAAAATATGCTGATTTTGTTTTAGCCAATTGATTTGATTTTAATGAATGATTTCGTCATCTGGGATGCTCAGGAAGACACTGTACTCCGTAAGGGCTTACGAATTTAGACTAAATTCCAGAAATAAACAGCAGTTAAAACAAAACAGGCCTAATCTCTATCAAGAAATTAGGCCTGTTCAAACAACCGTGGTTATTATTATAATTTAATCTCTTCGTCTTTAGAAGAAATAAAATGGAATTCAGTAAGGTTATACGACGGAACTGCTTTGATTTTTATCCGTTGTCCAAATTTAAAGAACCATTTCCACTGTAAAGAAATCAATCCTTTTTTAATGTAAGCTTCGATGTACGGGTGTACACAAAGCGTAATATTTTTTTCGTTTTGCTCCTGCAAAATATAGGTCAGATTATTTTCAATGTCATCCATTAAAACAATACTAGCCTTAATTTCTCCCGTACCGTCGCAGGTAGGGCATTTCTCGCTTGTTACGATGTTCATCTCTGGTCTCACACGTTGACGGGTGATTTGAACAAGGCCAAATTTACTTGGAGGAAGTATGGTATGCTTCGCGCGGTCCAGCATCATCAGATCTCTTAAGTGATCAAACAACATTTTTCTGTTCGCAGGTTTGTGCATATCAATAAAATCGATCACAACGATACCACCCATATCACGTAAACGCAATTGGCGGGCAATTTCTTTAGCCGCCTCTTTATTTACCTGGAGTGCATTCTCTTCCTGATTTTCTTTACTCGCAGTTCTATTGCCACTGTTCACGTCAATAACGTGCAAAGCCTCGGTATGCTCTACCACAAGGTAGGCTCCACCAGCTAGATTTACCGTTTTTCCAAAAGCATTTTTAATTTGCTTCTCAATACCGAAATGTTCAAATATAGGCTCCTTATGCTTGTATACTTTAACAATCTTTTCCATTTCCGGAGAAATCTCATGTACATATGAGCGGATGTCTTCGAAAAGATTAGTGTCGTTTACATAAACATTTGTAAAGTCTGTACTTAAAATATCACGGATCAGTGTGGATGTACGGTCCATTTCACCCCAAACGCGCTTAGAGGGTTCGGCATCGGGCAGCTTTTTTATAAAGCTTTCCCATTTGGCTACAGAATCCAAAAGGTCTTTCTGAAGTTCTGCAACGCCTTTTCCTTCCGAGACGGTTCTAATGATTACGCCAAAGTTCTTAGGTTTAATACTTTCAATAATCTTTTTTAAACGATTACGTTCGGTATTGCTCTTAATTTTTTTGGAAATTGAAATTACATTAGAGAAGGGTACCAATACAATATATCTTCCTGCAATAGAAAGATCAGAACTTAAACGAGGTCCTTTTGTTGAGATTGGTTCTTTAGCGATTTGTACAGGTAAAACAAGGTTTTTATTGACTACCTCTGATATTTTACCCGCTTTGTTAATGTCCTCTTCTAATTTGAAATTATCTAATAGTGTGCCATTAACAGAGCCATTACGCTTGATTTTTGTAAGCTTTATTAAAGATTGTACTTGAGGACCAAGATCGAAATAATGCAAAAAGGCATCTTTCTCATAACCAACATCAACAAACGCAGCATTTAGACCCGGCATAATTTTCTTTATACGGCCTAAATAAATGTCTCCAACTGCGTAATTGTTATTGATCTGCTCCTTATGAAGTTCTACAAGGTGTTTATCTTCAATTAAAGCTATGGTTACTCCCGAAGGAGATGAATCTATAATTAGTTCCTTTACCAAAAGCTACAGATTTTAAGGCATTACTGCCTTATTAACACATGGACAATAAAAAAAATATTGCTGCCAACAACTAAGGCTACGATCAGATCCTAGCCTTAGTTGTTGAGCAATAAACATTAAGAAAAATTATTTTTTCTTATGTCTGTTTTTTCTTAAACGTTTTTTGCGTTTGTGCGTAGCCATTTTATGTCTTTTTCTTTTTTTACCGCTTGGCATAATTTTAAAGTTTAAATATTTTTTGAATCTGTTTATTATTTTTTAGTCTTCAATGCAATTACTTTTTCATCAATAAATTTAGATAAAGTTGCATTGGCAGCCAATTTTTTGCTCTTTAAATAAGCATCAATTGCCTCTTCATTTTTTCCAAGATTTTCATAAGCTGTAGCCAGATAAAAATAAGCATCTGGGGTAGGCTTAATCGCAATAATACTATTAAATCTTGTAATCGCTTTATCAAACTGACCGGATTTTATGGCGAAAGTACCTAAGCTCATATTTGCTTTTAAGTTCTTAGGGTCTTTTTTCACTACATCCATTAACATGGCGATACCTTGCATTGGCATACCCATACCATTAACAATGGTAATACCTAGGCCTGTTTTAGCATCAGCACTGGTCGAATCTGCAGCTACTGCATTGGTATAAGCCGTATTGGCTTTTTGTAACAATGCAGGTTGTAATAAGGTATCGCGAGTGTTGTCATAAGCTTTTAAAAACTTATCACCCGTTACTAGCCAATTGTTTAAAGTAGGCTCTTTTGCTGCTACAATCTCTAAATATAATGCGCTTGGAACAGTTTGTTCCAGATCATCCCATTTTTGGGCCAATAATTTTGCTGCTGGAGCTTTCTTGTCTTCAGAAGCAGATTTAAAGGCATTTTCTAATGAGGTGATTTCAGCGGCAAGACTAGCATTTAGCAAATTTTTACCTGTAGTCGAAACCTCAGTTAAATTGATTGCTGCTGTTTCTTGAGCAGGCATTTGCCCAGCAGAAGGAACAGCAGCAGTGGTATCTTCTTTCGGTTTTACCAAACCTTTAATATCCCTCGTAAACAAAAATGCTACAAGCAAAATGACAGCGCCTATTAGAATAATTTGTTTGGAATGGATACTTTTTATCATGGTTATTAAGCTTCTACGCTAAGTTTTTTTGTGTTGCTTTTCACTTTGTCAACAAATACTTTTGCTGGTTTGAAACTTGGTACAAAGTGCTCAGGGATAATAATCGCTGTATTTTTTGAAATATTTCTTGCAGTTTTTTGGGCTCTCTTTTTTACAACAAAGCTACCAAAACCTCTCACGTATACATTTTCGCCACCGATCATACTATTTTTGATGACCTTGAAAAATGCCTCAACGGTTTCTTGTACATCTACCTTTTCAATTCCTGTTTTCGTTGATATTTCTGAAATAATATCTGCCTTAGTCATATTTTTTGTTTTATTAATTTACTGTGTGTTGTATTTTATAAATGTTTTGGGCTGCAAAAGTATTGCTTTTTAATGAGATAGGAAAATAAAAGATGATTTATTTGTCAGATCTTCTATCACTGGATTGCAAGTTTTGCTAAAATCAAATAATTACGCCGTATTTTTACCACCATGAGTTTTCAATCTGAAATCGTAAACTGGTACCTAAAACATAAGAGAGCGCTCCCTTGGCGGGACACCAAAGATGCATACATTATCTGGTTATCTGAAGTTATTTTGCAGCAAACCCGTGTAGAGCAGGGCTTGCCTTACTTTAACCGCTTTTTGCAGCATTACCCCACAGTTCTGGATTTTGCAGCGGCTTCAGAAACGCAAATACTTAAGCTTTGGCAGGGACTGGGGTATTATTCAAGAGGTAGAAATATGCTTTTTACCGCCAAACAGGTGCAGGATCTTCATAATGGAAAATTCCCGACTAAGTACGATGAGTTAATTAAACTTAAGGGGGTTGGCGAGTATACAGCGGCGGCGATTGCCTCATTTTCAGCTAACGAATCAAAAGCAGTATTGGATGGAAATGTGTTTAGGGTATTGTCTCGTTATTTTGGCATCGATGAACCTATAAATAGCAGTGGCGGCAAGAAACAATTTTTGGAGTTGGCACAAGCGCTGATCACAGATCAGGAAGCGGCGATATATAACCAGGCGATTATGGAGTTTGGCGCTTTGCAGTGTAAACCGAAATCACCAAATTGTAGTGTTTGCCCTGTTCAGTCTGGATGTGAAGCGAGCAAGAATAATCTTGTTAGCATGCTTCCCGTTAAGCTTAATAAATTAAAAAAGCGCACCCGCTATTTTAATTATCTCATCTGCCAGAGCGACGAAAATATCCTCGTCAAAAAACGTAGTGCCGGTGATATCTGGCAGGAGTTGTATGATTTTCCACTGGTAGAAACTTTAGAAAATTATCAAGAAGATCAACAAAATTTTTCAGAACAGCTGGGAAATATCTTTGGAAAGGATTGTAATGTTACTGCTTTAAGTCAGCAAAAACATTTATTGACGCACCAAACTATATATGTTCAATTTTTTGGTTTAGATAATTATATCATTAACTTTAATCAGGATGCAGAAATAAAATGGGTCACACTTAGGGAGTTTGACGAATTGCCGCAACCAAAAGTGATCACGAATTTTATGAATACGCATTTTAATTACTTAGAAAAACCATAATTCATGTCAGGTATTAACAAAGTTATTTTAGTCGGACATTTAGGCAAAGATCCTGAAGTAAGACATTTAGACGGGGGCGTAACTGTGGCCAGTTTCCCGCTGGCAACATCAGAAACCTATAACAAAGATGGCAAAAGGATAGAGCAAACAGAATGGCACAATATTGTTTTGTGGAGGGGATTGGCAGAGGTTGCTTCTAAGTATTTGCAGAAGGGTAAACTGGTATATATTGAGGGAAAATTACGAACCAGATCTTTTGAAGATAGAGAAAAGGTAAAGAAATATGTAACGGAAGTGGTTGCTGAGAATTTTACGATTCTGGGTAGGAAAAGCGATTTTGAACCACCAGTAAGTAGCGAAGGCACAACACCGAAAAGTGAAAACGAATATACAAATCTTACAGATCCGGCAGGAGATTTGCCGTTTTGACTGAAGTAAAATTAAGGCTGTATCACGGGATACAGCCTTAAATAAGATTATTCTACAGTAACCGATTTCGCTAGATTCCTTGGCTGATCGACATTACAGCCTCTCAGTACAGCAATATGGTACGATAGCAGCTGCAAAGGTATGGTTGCTAATAAAGGTAAAAACGCCTCACTTGCATCAGGTATCTCTATGCAATAGTCTGCCATTTTTCTAACCTCCACATCGCCTTCCGTAACAATTGCCAACACAATTCCTTTTCTTGCTTTTACTTCCTGGATGTTACTGATTACTTTTTCGTACGATGAGTTTTTAGTAGCAATAACTACAACAGGCATTTCCTCGTCGATTAAGGCTATTGGGCCGTGTTTCATCTCGGCCGCAGGATAACCTTCTGCATGGATATAAGAGATCTCCTTGAGCTTTAAAGCACCCTCTAGAGCTACAGGAAAGCCGCTTCCTCTTCCAAGGAATAAACAGTTTCTGGAATCTTTAAACTTCTCAGCAATCTCCTTAATCAGGTCATTGGACTCAAGTGCTTTCTGAATCTTGTCAGGTATGCAATCCAATTCCGTAAGCAGTTCAATTAATTTAGAATGGGTTAATGTACCTTTTTGTTGAGCCATATAGAAAGCCATCAAGGTAAGTACCGTAACCTGCGCAGTAAATGCTTTTGTAGAAGCTACACCAATCTCTGGTCCGGCATGTGTATAAACACCTGCATGGGTTAGTCTTGGGATAGATGCTCCAACTACATTACATACCCCAAAAATGGTCGCTCCTTTTTCTTTTGCCATCTCAATAGCGGCCATGGTATCGGCCGTTTCTCCAGATTGCGAAATGGCAATCACCACATCTTTTTCCGTGATGATGGGATTTCTATATCTGAATTCTGACGCGTATTCAACTTCAACAGGAATACGAGCATACTCTTCAATTAAATACTCACCAACCAGACCGGCATGCCAAGACGTACCACAGGCTACAATAATGATACGGTCTATATTTTTTAGCTTATCAGCATATTCTTTTATTCCGCCCAGCTGTACTTTTCCTTCGTTAGGGTAAATCCGGCCACGCATACAGTCTCTGATAGAACGCGCCTGCTCGAATATTTCTTTCAGCATGAAATGTTCATAGCCGCCTTTTTCAAGCATTTCCAGTTTAAGCTCTAGCTCCTGGATATATGGTGTCTGGATTACATTATCCAAACGTTTAATCAATAATTCATCGCGCTTTAAAAAAGCAATTTCGTTATCGTTCAAGTAGATTACATTCTTGGTATATTCTACGATTGGAGTGGCATCAGAAGCGATAAAATATTCGCCATCGCCAACACCAATTACCATTGGACTACCTTTTCTGGCCGCAATCAGTTGTCCAGGTTGGTCTTCGTCCATCACTACGATTGCATAAGCTCCATTAACCCCGTTTAGGGCGAGTCTAACAGCTTCTAGCAGATCCGTATTGTCGTTCTTGTAAACCTCTTCAATCAAATGGATCAATACCTCGGTGTCGGTGTCACTTTTAAATTCATGCCCCCTGGTTAGTAGCTCTTCCTTTAGCGTAGCATAGTTTTCTATGATTCCGTTGTGGATGATGGTAAGCTTCCCATTGTTTGAGGTATGCGGATGTGAGTTCCTGTCGGAAGGAGCGCCATGTGTTGCCCATCTCGTATGTCCGATTCCTACAGTTCCCGTGAGGTCTTTACCCTTCGCAAAGTTTTCAAGTTCTTGAACCTTGCCTGCTTTTTTATAAATATTTAAGCCCGAATCGTTAATTAAGGCAATGCCAGCGCTGTCGTAGCCGCGGTATTCTAATCTTTTTAGGCCTTTAAGGATTATAGGCCAGGCTTCTCTATGGCCGATGTAACCAACTATTCCACACATATATTAGGTTTATATTAGGTAGTAAAAAACAAATCCCCCAAAAATAATTATTCTTGGGGGATTTGACTGCAAAACCAGATGAATTTAATTTATCTGGGTATAGAAAATATTTAGTTTCAGTCCTGATGCAGGGTTCTTTTTATGTTTATTAATAATAGAACGTGCAGCAGAAGTTACCGAAGGGCTTAGGTTAAACTCGGTAAGCGAGCTCGGCGCTAAAAACGTACCATAATCCTGAGTTTTGCCATCCAAAAGATCTTGAATGTACGCAGTGATTGTAAATATGTATCTGTTTCTAACAGAGTCGAAATAACCGCCAAACAAAGCTTCGCCCAATGCGCGAGGATCTCCGGCATATACATTTTGTATGCCATTGTCATTGTCAGGCACGTTTACCCTTTGACCAGCAATATCAAATCTGTATAAAGCAAGTCGCTGTGCTGCACCAAAAGGAACGACATCTGTAGTGTTGTTATTTAGGTCAATTACCAGTTCGGCTTTGTTCACAATCACTTTAGTATTTGGGCTGCCACCGTTTGCCGGTTTTTTTAAATCGGCAATAAAATTCTTCAAGTAAGGGAAAGATATTTTGTTTTTTAATCCCGCCAGCGCTTGTAAATAGGTTACGTCTGTTGCTGGGGGATTTGCGCCAAGTTGGTCTAGGATAACTTGAGTATAGCCATGATTAACCGTAGCGGTTACAGGACCTAAGCCAGCCCCAATTGGAAAGCTTACTGCTACTGTATCCTTCGCAGTAGGCGTAGTTGCATTTTGTTTTTTGTAATAAATCTCTAGTTTGCCATCAGTTCCTGCAAAATTGAAGAACATGATTCCTCCTTTGTTCGATGCTGTAGCGGAAACCTTCAAACCTTTAAACGATTTGAAAAAATTGTTTGGTTTTGATAAAGTGAGCGAGTCTTTATTCAGGATGTTCGTTTGAATAAAGGCATTAGTCAATTTGATCCTCATCTGAGGGACTACTTTTACTAAAGTATCTGGGCCTCCTTTAACAACAGTGGTAATAGATGTCTTAGTGGTTGGTCTGATTTTGCCGCTGAAAGTTCCAACGGTAGCGTCAACTGGCCAGTTTTTATCACTCTGGTATGTCTTCTCTTTCGATAAATCAAGGGTAAGCTGCTCCACATTTACCGTATACACGGATGTTGTTGTATCCCCATAAACCTGGCTCGTATAAGGTAAAACTAGTACTGCTGAATCTATCACAGGATTAGTGCCAAATTTATACGTGCTATAGTCCGCATTGGGTAAGGCAACAGCCATAGCTATGCTGGCTGAAGATGTACCAAATACACCATCAGTCATAAAGCCAAAAGGATATCTCGCCAATGAAACGCCCGAGGTTACATCGTCTCTTAAAGTTTGCGATGTAACGGTAGTCGTATCCATTAAATCACCTTTAATTTGAGAAGCATCGTCCAGATCCAAACCTATGGTATTGGAGTCTTTACAGGAAGCAAAAAGAAAAAGACCTATCAACATGGTTAATAAGTCTTGTTTTGTAAATTTCATATTTAATTTAATAATACCTGAGTTTATGCTAGTGAAGCCAATTCTTCATTTGAAATCTCCTCATACAAGGAATAGAAGTTTTCAAAATTTTCTGTTAAATTATAAGCTAAAGTTGGCTTATTAGAATCTTTAACAAATTTTAACACATTAACATGGATGTTTTCGTCTGCTAATACCACTGCATCAGAGTAAGTTACAGCCGCCATATGCAATACATCACAATCAGCGTTCTCAAACATCTTCGTATCATCAGCGGTCATCGAATTCATGATCGCTTTTTTATGCATGTCGACATTTAAAGTCTCAGTAAAACAGTTTTCATAAATAGAGTAAACTACCTTAGAGTTTTTAAACGTAGGATCGTTTTTGTAAGTCGTTTTGATATACGCAGGTACCAATGAAGTCATCCAGCCGTGGCAATGAACAATATCAGGAGCCCAGCCTAATTTCTTAACGGTTTCAAGTGCGCCTTTACAAAAGAAGATCGTTCTTTCGTCATTGTCTGCGTAAAACTTGTTCTCTTTATCCCTGAATACATACTTGCGCTGAAAATAGTCTTCATTGTCAAGGAAGTAAACCTGCATACGGGCAGCGGGGATAGAAGCCACCTTAATGATTAAGGGATTGTCATTGTCATCAATAATGATGTTCATTCCTGAAAGACGAATCACCTCGTGCAATCTGTTCCTTCTTTCATTAATATTCCCAAACCTCGGCATCAAAATGCGGATCTCAAATCCTTTATCCTGCATTGCCTGTGGTAATTGACGGGTAATTTCAGAAATCTTTGTGAGTTCAAGGAAAGGCGACATCTCGTGTGTAACAATCAGTAGCTTCGTTTTTGCCATCTCCATATTCTAAATAAAAATTTATGTTAAAGAAAAGATTATCAAGGGGCAAAGGTAAGCAAAATAATAACATTTATCAATAATATACGCAAGATGTTTTGTTGGGAATGGATAAATAACCAACTTTGCCCCTTGAAATTTTACCAGCTAGTTTGAAAGTCATAAATACTATAGCGGCATTAAAGTCGCTGCTTGAGCCAATTAAGTTGGCCAAACAGAAAATTGCATTGGTCCCAACAATGGGCGCATTGCATAAAGGACACGTATCGCTTATAAAAATAGCGCAGCAACAGGCTGATGTCGTGGTTTGCAGTATTTTTGTAAATCCTACTCAGTTTACTGATCCTAAAGACCTGGAAAAATATCCGCGTCCGTTGGAACATGACATGAAAATGCTGCAAGAAGCAGGATGTAATGTTGTGTTTATGCCTTCGGTTACAGAAATGTATCCTAAACCTGAAGAATGGCATATAGACCTTGGGCCAGCAGAGTTTCTTTTAGAGGGCGAATTTAGAAAAGGACATTATCAAGGCGTAACTCAGATTGTTAAGAAGCTGTTTGATGCTGTAAATCCTGATATTGCCTTCTTTGGCCAGAAAGATTTTCAGCAAGTGCTAATGATTAAAAACATGGTTTCCGAATTTAATCTGCCTGTTCAGATTGTTTCATGTCCTATTATCAGGGAGGACGATGGTTTGGCGATGAGTTCAAGAAACATCCATCTTTCGGCTGAAGATCGGGAAAATGCACTTGTGCTTAGCAAAGCGTTGACTTATGTGAAAGATAATTTCTCTACACACAGCATTCCTGTATTGCTGGAAGCGGCAAAAAAGCTGATCAATGGAACACCAGGTGTGGAGCTCGATTATTTTACCATTGCTAATGGAGCTACGCTGCTACCCGAAGAAGATAAAAAACATCATGATATTGTAGCATTGGTTGCTGCTAAGGTAGGACAGACCCGCCTTATTGATAATATGATACTGAATTGAAAATAGAAAAAACCTCCCATCCATAAAATTGGTTAACTTTGCGTTATGATTATCGAGATATTAAAATCGAAAATTCACCGTGTTAGAGTAACACAGGCGGAACTGCACTATGTTGGAAGCATTACCATCGATGAAGATTTGATGGACGCAGCCCACATCATTCCAAATGAAAAAGTACAGATAGTAAATAACAATAATGGCGAGCGCTTTGAAACTTATGTGATTAAAGGCGCACGTGGTAGTGGTACCATTTGCTTAAATGGAGCTACCGCTAGAAAGGTTCAGGTTGGCGACATTCTGATTATTATGTCTTACGGATCTTTGCCAATAGAAGAAGCTAAGAAATACCATCCAATTCTAGTATTCCCCGATGATAACAACCACCTGTTGAAATAGTTCGTATTAATAAAAGTAAAAAAATGTTATGCAGCCATAGTAATATGAGCGAGAATATATAAATTTGCCATAACTTATTATTTTACAATATTATTATGCTATTTCAATTAAGTGAAGAACAATTGATGATCCAGCAGGCTGCAAGAGATTTTGCGCAGACTGAGTTAAAACCTGGAGTTATCGAAAGAGATGAGCATCAGAAATTCCCGGCAGAGCAGGTAAAAAAGCTAGGTGAGCTAGGTTTTCTGGGGATGATGGTATCAGAAAAATATAATGGCAGTGGTCTTGATGCCCTGTCGTATGTTCTGGTTATGGAAGAGCTGTCTAAAATAGACGCTTCTGCCTCAGTGGTTGTTTCTGTCAATAACTCACTGGTATGCTACGGACTGGAATCATACGGATCTGATTTTCAAAAAGAAAAATATTTAAAGCCATTGGCTGCCGGAGAAAAGATTGGGGCTTTCTGTTTATCAGAGCCCGAAGCAGGATCAGACGCTACCTCACAGCAAACTACTGCTGTAGATATGGGTGACTACTACCTGTTAAATGGAACTAAAAACTGGATTACCAATGGCAATACTGCTTCAACTTACCTGGTTATCGCGCAAACCGACAGGTCATTACGACATAAAGGGATCAATGCTTTTATCGTTGAAAAGGGAATGGAAGGCTTTACTGTAGGGCCAAAAGAAAATAAAATGGGTATCCGTGGTTCCGATACACATTCATTGATGTTTAATGATGTTAAGGTTCCTAAAGAAAACAGGATTGGTGAGGATGGCTTTGGCTTTAAGTTCGCTATGAAAACACTTGAAGGTGGCAGAATTGGTATCGCTGCTCAGGCATTAGGAATTGCTGCTGGAGCGTATGAACTTGCATTAGGGTATGCGCAACAGCGTAAATCGTTCGGTAAGCCAATTGCGGAACATCAGGCGATCGCCTTTAAGTTGGCTGATATGGCTACGCAAATAGAAGCGGCGCGTTTGTTAGTTTATAAAGCGGCTTGGTTAAAAGATCAAGGGCAGTCCTATACCTTAGCTGGTTCGATGGCAAAACTATACGCCTCTAAAGTAGCTATGGACGTCACTATTGAAGCTGTACAGATCCATGGCGGATATGGGTTTGTGAAAGAATATCATGTTGAGCGCCTGATGCGAGACGCAAAAATTACCCAGATTTACGAGGGAACTTCAGAAATTCAAAAGATGGTGATTTCAAGAGAGATCATTAGATAAGAGTATATCACAGATTATAGTTGAGATTGTTTAAAAGGCCCCGAGCGGGCCTTTTTTGTTATAGTATAAAGTGACTTTATCTACAATTGAGAAAGTTCAGTCTCCTTAAGGGTAACTGGACTTTAACGGCATATGAACGGGTGTTGAACGGACATTGAACGGCTGGAGCCGTTCAGTATCCGTTAATTATTAGTTAATATAGAGCTCTGGTTTGGTGCAATGACAGGTAGCTACCAAAGGTGTGCTATAACTCAATCTGTCTTCTAATGCTCTCTTCTAATGAAATCAGTGTTTCTGTGCGCTGAATCCCTGGTACGGCCTGTATTTCCTCATTTAGTACATGTCTAAGGTGACTGGTGTCCCTACAGATGATCTTGGCAAACATACTATATGCCCCTGTCGTATAATGAAGTTCAACTACTTCTTTGATTTTGCTTAGCTGCTCTACCGCATCCTTATATTGAATCCCTTTTTCTAAGTAAATACCTAAAAAGGCGGTAACGTCATACCCCGCTTTTTGAGGATCAATAATTAAATGTGAGCCTTTTATGATGCCCATTTCCTGTAGTTTTTTCATTCTAACATGTATGGTGCCACCCGAAACGATCAGATCTTTAGCTATTTCGGTGTAAGGCTTAGTAGCGTCTTGCATCAATTGTTTTAAGATGTCAATATCCAGGTTATCAATTTCTAAATTTTGGCTTTCTTTTTTAAGCATGATTTTGATATTTGTTAACGATAATCAAATATAATTATAAATCTGATAAAAATAAAATTAAATGATTAGAATATTTGCAACGTATTAGGGTTGTTGTTACATTTGTATCAAGCAAGTAACAAAAAATAATCGTTCTTTAACATTTGCTTATACTCTGTAGGGTGGTGAAATTGGCAGACGCACCTCCTTGTCTCGGTGGTGGAGAATATGGAAAACCCGTAAGGGCTAACTACTCCTTGAAGGTTCGACTCCTTCCCCTACAGCAATTAAGTAGTAAGATTAGAATCAACCTAAACCAAAATCTTACTACTTAATTAATTTTGTACTTTTAAATTATGTTGGGTGGTGAAATTGGCAGACACGCCTTCTTGTCTCGGTGGTGGGGATAAATGGATAAACGCAGTTTATGGGTTGACCACAAATTAATTTTTGAACTGTAGCTAACTACCCCTTGAAGGTTCGACTCCTTCCCCAACAGCCAGTTTTTTTATGAATAATAAGTTAGTTAAAAACGAGTAATCTTGGATGAGATTACTCTTTTTTTTTGCTCTTTTTCGTTTCGGCGAGCTCTAAATTTTCTTTAACTCTAAATCTTGTCATTTCTTTAATCAGTTTTAGTGGCAATGGCCTATTCAGTGGCAGCTGAATCGCTGATGTACTCACTTTATAATCCGATAATTCATCTTTAAATGTATCGTAAACCTTAGATGGGGGAATAGAAATAGAGATGTGATTTTTGTATGCCGAATAAAAGATAAGCATCCCATGGAACTTGAAAGCAGGGATGTTGTAACTGATCACTTCTTCTGCCTCCGGTGCATTTTCCTTAATAGTTTCTCTGATCACCTCTAATAAAAATTGTACATCTTCAGGGAACGTATTGATGTACGATTCAACAGTGGTGAATTTTGTTTTTTCTTCAGGCATCTTCTTTTGTTTTTATGTTGAAAAACAAATATCGGTGGCATTAACCAGATCTGATGGGGGCGTTGGCGACAATTTTGGGGTGGTTTACGGCAAAAAGACTTTAATTCATCCCTTCTTTTTTTAATTTGTAATGATTTTAAATACCAATTAGTATATAGCTTTTATACTAATCAGGAAGGAATTGGTTAAGTTTGAAAGAAAAAATATTATGTATCAGATTTTAAAAAGCGCACATTCAGGTTGGCGTTACCTGGTTTTAATTTTATTGGTAGTGGCAATTATTCAGGCATTATCTGGATGGCTTGGCAAAAAACCATATACTGAAGGAAATAGAAAAGTAAACCTTTTCACTTTAATCTCTGCGCACATTCAGCTTTTAATGGGTTTAATCCTCTATTTTATGAATGGATGGTATAAAATTGATAGCTCCGTAGCGATAGGTCGTTATTGGAAAATGGAACACATAGGAATGATGATTTTTGCCATTATTCTAATCACTGTAGGAAATGCGAGATCTAAGAAAGGTACAGATGCAGCGGTGAGACACCGTTCTGTTGCGCTTTATTTTGGCCTTGCACTGGCCCTAATTATTGCTGCAATTGTAGCGATGGTTAATGCCGATCCTAGCCGTTCATTCTTTGGTGTTTCATAAAAATTACAATTTTAATTTTGCATTGTAAGATTTATTTATATTTTTGTGACATATGATTAACAATATACATACTTGGCAATGGCGTAGTACTCTAAAAAAGAGTCTAGTCGTAGCTTTGTGTACCTTATAGTTTATCAACCTAAACCAAACCACATTAAAACCCGACGTAGACCACACGTCGGGTTTTTTGTATTCAAGGTTTTTTGTCCTACGGGGCAGATGCTTGGTTTGCTGATGCAGGTATGCTCCTCGTCATCCTGAATTTATTTCAGGATCTCGGAAGAGAAAGAGGACTTTAAGTGCGGGATCCTGAAATAAATTCAGGATGACGATGGTGCTAATAGAACGAAAAAAAATATTAAAGAAATAGTTAACATGAAGACTAATTATATAATTAACACAACTTACAAGAAAAGACTTGCAGATACCACTACTCCGGTGAGCATCTATTTGCGGTTAAGGGATGTGTTTCCAAACACCATTTTGTTGGAAAGTTCGGACTATCATAGTCGTTCCAATTCAGTGAGTTACGTTTGTGCCGAGCCAGTAGCCGGTATTTTATTACAGAATGATGTGTTGTCCACTTATTTTCCTGACGGGCGCAAGGAAGAAAAGACGGATTTTGTACTGGCCGAAGAAATTGATGCTTTTAAAGCAGAGTTTGCACCGGGTGTAGTTGAAGATACCAGGTACATTTCAAGCGGACTCTTTGGATATTTTACCTGGAATGCCGTACAGCATTTTGAAGACATTAAGTTTAGCGCTACTACGCCGAAAGGTCAGGAGATTCCAGTAATGCAATATCATATTTACAGATATATCATTGCGATTGATCACTTTAAAAATGAGATCACCTTATTTAAGAATACCTTTAATGGAGATGATAATGACGATCTGGAAAAGATTGAATACATTATTCAGAATAAGAATTTCCCGGAGTACAGCTTTAAGATTGATGGCGAGGAGCAGTCCAACATGAGTAACGAGGGCTTTATGGACATTGTGGAGAAAATGAAGAAACACATTTTGCGTGGTGATGTATTCCAGATTGTACCTTCCCGCGCATATAATCAAGGTTTCCTTGGAGACGAATTCAACGTGTACCGTTGTTTAAGATCTATCAATCCATCCCCTTACCTGTTCTATTTTGATTACGGAAGCTTTAAATTGTTTGGTTCTTCGCCTGAAGCGCAAATCACGATAAAGGATAATGTGGCTAATATTTTTCCAATTGCGGGTACTTTTAAACGTACCGGAAATGATGAGGAAGATGCGGAGCTGGCCAAAAAGCTGGAGCAGGATCCGAAAGAAAGCGCAGAGCATGTGATGCTGGTAGATTTGGCAAGAAATGACCTGAGTAGACATTGCAATGGTGTTGAGGTAAAATCGTTTAAAGAAGTGCAGTATTATTCTCACCTGATCCACTTGGTGTCGAAGGTAAGCGGAAATCTTCAATCAGATGTTTCAGCGTTTAAGGTTGTCGCAGATACTTATCCAGCAGGTACGCTAAGCGGTGCACCCAAGTATAGGGCTATGCAACTGATTGATGAATATGAGGGTTTGGGGCGTAATTTTTATGCAGGTGCAATAGGTTATATGGGCTTTAATGACCAGTTTAATCATGCCATCATGATCAGAACCTTTATGAGTAAAAATAACCAGCTGCATTACAGGGCAGGAGCGGGCATTGTTGCCGATTCTGTTGCCGTAAATGAGCTGAATGAAGTAAATAATAAAATTGCCGCCCTGCGAAAAGCAATACAGATGGCTACAGATATTTAAGAAAATGGATAAGAGCATACAAAAAAAGGTATTGGTTATCGACAACTACGACTCCTTTACCTATAATTTAGTCCACTTGGTGAATGAATTGGACAGAGAAGTGGAAGTGTGGAGAAATGATAAATTTGATTTGGCAGATGTAGATCAGTTCGATAAAATTATCCTGTCCCCAGGACCCGGCATACCTGAAGAAGCTGGTTTGCTATTGGATGTCATTAAGACTTACGCTGCAACCAAAAGTATTTTTGGTGTTTGCTTAGGGCAGCAAGCTATTGCACAGGCTTTTGGTGGAACCTTGTTAAATTTAGGAAGGCCAATGCATGGAATTGCAACGCCAATTACAGTGTTGGATAAAACGGAGCTGCTTTTTAAGGACTGCCCAGAGACCATAAATGTAGGTCGGTACCATTCATGGGTAGTGAACAATGAAGGATTGCCTGATTGCCTTACGGTAACTGCAACAGACATAGATGCAGAGATTATGGCTTTGCGTCATAAGGAATTAGATGTGCGTGGCGTTCAATTTCACCCGGAAAGCGTGCTGACAGAGTATGGAAAACAAATGATGAAAAACTGGTTAGAAAGCTAGATATGACTATTTTAGATAAAATTGTATTGCGTAAAAAAGAAGAAGTGGCTGCTGCTAAACAAGCTGTTTCTGTTAAACAGTTAGAAGCAGGCTTACACTTTAACCGCAATCCGTATGTGTTTAAGGATTTTTTACTGGATAAAAATCGGACAGGTATTATTGCTGAATTTAAGCGTAGATCGCCGTCCAAAGGGATCATTAACGACCAGGTAACAGTAGAAGAAGTTACCCATGCTTATGCTGCTGCGGGAGCTTCAGCACTTTCTGTGCTTACGGATGTGAATTTCTTTGGTGGTCATACCAACGACTTACTGGCAGCAAGAGCAGCCAATGAAATCCCTGTTTTGAGAAAGGATTTTATGATCGATGAATACCAGATCCTTGAGGCGAAAGCTTTGGGTGCTGATCTGATTTTATTGATCGCGGCGATTTTGACCCCTGCAGAGATTAAAAATCTATCTGCGTTGGCGAAGAGCCTGGGTCTAAATGTGCTGCTTGAAGTACATAATCTGGAAGAGTTGCAGCGCAGTATTTGTAAAGATTTAGATGCGATTGGGGTAAATAACCGTAACCTGGCCGATTTTACTGTAAATATTCAAACTTCTTTTGATTTGGTAAATCAAATACCTAATGAGTTTATGAAGATCTCAGAAAGTGCCATAAGTGCGCCAGAAACGATTAAAGAACTAAGGGCTGCTGGTTTCCATGGCTTCCTGATTGGAGAGAACTTTATGAAGACAAGTAATCCGGGTTTGGCTATGCAAGACTTCGCACGACAGCTGATCTCGGTATAACTTTTGTATCTTTGCACTTTAAGATGGGAAAACAGAAATATTACGATACGGCACTTAAGCAAGAACGAGCAGTACTTGTAGGAGTGATCAGGCCTGGTGAAAAGCCTGAAGAAACCAGGGAATATCTGGATGAGCTGGCCTTTTTGGTAGATACAGCTGGTGGTGTGGTGGTGCATGAATTTACCCAAAAAATGCTGAAGCCAGACCGCTCAACTTTTGTAGGTACTGGTAAGCTAGAAGAAATAGCGGCTTATGTAAAGTCAGAAGAAATTGATATGGTTGTGTTTGATGACGAACTTTCGCCATCACAACTTAAAAATATAGAAAGGGAACTGCAGGTTAAAGTATTAGACCGAAGCAACCTTATTCTGGATATTTTTGCTGGTAGAGCACAAACTGCTCAGGCAAAAACGCAGGTAGAATTGGCACAATTGCAGTATTTATTACCTCGTTTAACCCGATTATGGACTCACCTTGAGCGCCAAAAGGGTGGTATTGGTATGCGTGGGCCAGGTGAAACACAGATTGAGAGTGATAGAAGGATGATTCTCGAAAAGATCGCCCTTTTGAAAGGTCGCTTAAAGTTGATCGATAAGCAGAACGAAACACAGCGTAAAAACCGTACCGAATTGATTCGTATTGCCCTGGTTGGTTATACCAATGTGGGTAAATCGACCATCATGAATATGCTATCGAAATCGGAAGTGTTTGCAGAGAACAAGCTTTTTGCTACGCTGGATACAACGGTTCGTAAGGTGGTAATCGAAAATGTACCATTCTTATTGTCGGATACGGTTGGTTTTATCAGGAAATTACCACATCATCTTGTGGAGTGTTTTAAATCGACACTAGATGAGGTACGTGAAGCGGATATTTTAATTCATGTGGTGGATGTTTCACATCCCAATTTCGAGGACCAGATCAATGTGGTAAACGAGACATTGAAAGATCTGGGAGCCAGGGATAAGGAAACCATTATGGTGTTTAATAAAATTGACGCCTATGTGAGTCCTCAGCCTGACCATGAAG
The DNA here is from genome assembly GCF_005144565.1 of Pedobacter hiemivivus. Lineage (NCBI taxonomy): Bacteria > Pseudomonadati > Bacteroidota > Sphingobacteriia > Sphingobacteriales > Sphingobacteriaceae > Pedobacter > Pedobacter hiemivivus. Next base: position 88,550 of record NZ_SWDX01000014.1, on the reverse strand, counting down.
ATGAGGAACAGCTTGTGCTTACGTTAGAAGATTTTAAAAGGAGCTGGATGGGGGCTGAGAATACACCTTCCCTATTTATTTCTGCCCTGCACAAAGAGAATTTAGAGGAATTTAGACAGTTATTGTATGATAAAGTTCGTGTTATACACACAGAGCGCTATCCTTATGATAAGTTGTTATATTAATAGAAGAAAGGAACCATTATGGAAAGTAAACGTCAACAGAAATTTGCCGGGTTATTACAAGAAGAGTTAGCTGCAATTTTTCAGCGTGAAGGAGCGGCATATTTGCCAAATACATTGGTTACCATTACCAAGGTGCGGGTGTCTCCGGATCTTGCTGTTGCAAAGGTTTATTTAAGCTTTTTGAATACTAATAATACCAGTTTGTCGGTTGCTGAAGTCAATTCACATGCGGGAGAAATCAGGTATAAACTAGGGGGAAGGATTCGTCACCAGGCCCGTGTAATTCCAACGCTTACGTTTTTTGTAGATGATACCAATGAGTATGTTGAACACATGGATAAGCTGTTCGATAAAATCTCCAAAGACCGTAAAGAAAGCGGAAGCGAAGAGGAATAATTTTAATCGCTCCGTTTTTAAATTGCTTTGATTTAAAAAGCGTAAATTAGTATATGACAAAGATTCTTTTAGCATTTTTTGTTTTATCAGCATTTACCCTAAAAGCCCAGCCTGTAATGAAAGGTGGGCTTGAAAAGTTTGTTACGGCCAATAACATCTACCCTCGCTATTCCTTACACAATTGTATTCAGGGGACGGTAATCATTAGCTTTAAAGTAAATAAGGGCGGCGAAGTATATGATTCGAAAGTGAGTTCTGGCATAGGCACTGATTTGGATGATGAAGCGCTAAGACTAATCAGAATGAGCAGTGGCAAATGGATTGTGCCCCAAGATCACGATACAACCGTATCTCTTATTGCACCGATAAAATTTAACCTTTCCGGTTACGATTGTGATCAAAAGAACCCTGAAGAGATTAAAAGGGCTATTATTGCGTACAAAACGAGCGAAGACCTTGCAAATAGTATCCAAAATTTTTATAAAAACAAAGAAAAGGGAACTTACAGAAAAGAAGAAGAGCCCAGGTTTGTTGCTTTAAAAGAGGAATTAGGCTATAACGATGACTACTTTAAGGAACGAATATCGGATGGTCTTAAAAAGATTAAGCAAAAAGATAAACAAGGCGCCTGTGAAGACTTCCTTTTTGTAAAATACATGGGCTCGGATCTGGCAAATGAAATGCTGGAAAAATATTGTAAATAACTTGCAGTTCTTTTTGTTAGTTAATGATGTTGATCGCGTCTTCAATAATATGAGCCTTAATGCCAGTTACTTTTCCAATATATTCCCCGTCTACTTGAAAGTGAACTCTGCGTGTTGTTTTAATGGTAAGGCTTTTGGTCTGAAAGGATTCGATGTTTTTTGGATTGAAAGGTAAGTTAGTAAATCTGAGTTTTAAGATTTCCATTACTGAGTACTTCTTAACTAGGATTATTTCGAAAAGATCATCGTCTAATTTTCCTTCGGGGTTAATTTTAACACCGGTCCCGTACATGGTTGCATTTGCAATTACCACCATTGCCGCTTGTGATCGAATAATCTGATCTTTTATCTTAAACTCCACATGCATTTTGTTGTGGCTCCATAAAGCAGTCAAGGCAGCTTTTGCGTATCCAAGCATGCCCCGGTGTGATATATTGTCGAACTTTTTAACGAGGTATGCATTAAATCCAATATCTGCAAGGTGTATACACAGCTCCCCATTTGCCATTGTTGCATGAATCTTTTTGGGTCTGCCGTTTACAGCAACATTTAGGGCCTCATTAATCTCTAATGGTATGCCTAATTCTCTGGCCATGCCGTTGGCTGATCCCGTAGGAATTATCCCAATTGGTGTATCTGTTTGAAGTAAACACTCAGAAACCATTTTCAAGGTCCCATCTCCACCAACAGCAATAACCCGATCGGCTTTTGATTTATGAATAATAGCCTTAATTTTTTCCAGTGCGCAGTTTTTAGGTAGTTCGTATAATTCAAAATGATGGTGACTATCGGTAAAGTATGCAGTTACGAGTTCATTGAAATTTATTTCTCCAACTCCGGAACCGGGATTTACAATAAACAGTAATTTTAGTTTCGAAGTTTCTTTATCCATCAGTTAAATACTTAATATAACAAACAACTACTACCGTAACCTGTTTTAATTAGTAATGAATAAATCTGTTAACGTTATAGTATACCACGGTTATGGGCATACACACAATTTGGTTGTGTACGGACATGTTTTTCGTTTTAAAGCTAAAAACAGGCAAGTTTATAGTGATAACCTATTTACAAACATCATTCATCTGATAAAGCTTTTTATACTTAAACCCTATCCCTTTATAAAAGTTAGGTTACAATTTTACGGCCAAACAGTTTATGGGCATACAGAATATGATGGCTTTTTTAGATTTGAGTGGGAGGCAGATAAAAATGTCATTGCTGGGTGGCATGGTGTTAAGGTGGCAGCCCTAGGTCAAAATGATGTGGTTCTTGCCGAAGATGATGGATTAGTTTATGTTCCTCACATTACTCAATTTGCTTTTGTTTCTGACATTGATGATACGATAATGATTTCTCATTCTGCTACAATTGGCCGTAGGCTTAGAGAATTGTTTATTAAAAACCCCAGAACCCGTAAAACATTTGCAGATACGCGATCACTTTATAATAAACTGGCTTTATCACATACAGATCTGGGACACCCTAATCCTTTTTTTTATGTATCGAGTAGTGAGTGGAACTTGTACAATTATCTCGTAGAGACTTTTAGATTTAACGGGTTGCCCGAAGGCACTTTTTTGCTAAATCAGATTAAACGATGGAGAGATTTGATTAAAACAGGTAAAACCGGACATGATGGGAAGCTGATAAGGGTTATGCGTATTTTGGAGGCGTTCCCCAATCAGAAGTTTGTTTTTTTTGGAGATAACAGCCAACAAGATCCGCTCATCTACACCACTATTGCCCGCAAATACCCTGAAAAAATAGCTGCTATATATATACGCAATATTCGTAAAGAGAAGGAAGTTGAAACTAGAAGGCTTCTCGATGAAATTGAGAAGGCTCAAGGTATTAAAACCTGCTTGTTCGATAAGAGTAGTGATGCCATTGAATATGCCGTCATGACGGGGCTTATTTCGGTTTAGCGATTTAACTAATCGATTTGCCAAAAGGAGTAAAGGCAAGGTTCATCAATTTGAAATGTTGTCTACCAAAAGGTATTCCTATAATTGTAATACAAAAGAGTAATCCGAAAACTAGGTGGGTAAGTGCAATCCAGAAGCCCCCAAAAATTAGCCATATAACATTCATAATTGTAGACAGGCAGCCTGTATTTGAGGAGGTGTCGGTTATTTTAACGCCAAAAGGAGCGAGGCCTACAAATGCAAATTTGAAACATTGTAAGCCAAAAGGGATACCGATAATTGTTAGACAAAGGATTAAGCCACCAATTATGTATTCAAAGAATATAAATATGCCTCCAAAAACTATCCAGATAATATTACCAATTAAGTTCATTTTATTTTTTAAATTAAGATGAAATAGGGAAAGGTTAGTTACAGCGTAGTAATTTTTTTTGACGATTATAAAATGAGGCTATTGACATCATGTTTTTAGTGTGTAATATTGCGTATGGTTTTTAAGTTAGACGATAATGAAATTGTTTTCCCGAGGCCAGAACTGGCCGATCCAGATGGGTTATTGGCAATAGGCGGTGATCTGAGCGCCGAAAGACTTATGCTGGCCTATAAGCATGGGATTTTTCCCTGGTTTAGTGAAGGCGACCCAATATGCTGGTATGCACCAATGGAACGGTGTGTAATTTTTCCTGGAAATGTAGTGATCAGCAAAAGCATGTCTAAGCTGCTTAAATCCGGCGCTTTTAAGGTTACTTACGATCAATCTTTTAAAGAAGTGATAGAAAGTTGTGCCAAGATTGGTAGAAAAGATCAGGACGGCACATGGATAACTCAGCAAATGCAAGAGGCTTATATAGAATTGCACAGGCGTGGGCATGCGCATAGTGTAGAAGTATGGCGGGATGAGGTATTGGTTGGGGGCTTATATGGTGTTCAGATGAATCAGATCTTTTGCGGAGAAAGTATGTTTAGTAAAGTAAGCAATGCCTCTAAATGTGCCCTGATCTGGCTTTGCCAGAACAAGGATTTTGCGATGATAGATTGTCAGCTCCCCAATGATCATTTGATGAGCTTAGGAGCCGAGATGATTAGCAACGCCGCGTATGCAGATTGCTTAAAAACTATTTAAGCAGCTCGCTAATGTCATCTTTAGTTAATGACTTGAAGAAGCTTTCCTCGGTAGTAATTAAGGAGCTGGCGAGCCTCTTTTTACGGTTCTGAAGGGCCAGGATCTTTTCTTCTACCGTATCTTTTGCAATGAACTTATAAATAAACACTTTTTTGTCCTGTCCAATTCTATGGGTACGGTCAATCGCTTGTTGTTCAACTGCAGGGTTCCACCAAGGGTCAAGGATAAACACATAATCAGCCTGAGTTAAGTTTAATCCAACTCCGCCGGCCTTTATGGAGATTAAGAAAACCTTTAGTTCTGTATTTTGCTGAAATTCGGCTACAATTTCGCCGCGGTTTTTAGTTCCGCCATCAAGGTATGCAAATGGAATTTTTTCATCATCAAGATATTGCTTGAAGATAACGAGATGCTTTACAAACTGAGAGAAAATAAGAACTTTATGTCCGCCTTTAAGCACATTGTCGAGTGTATGTACTACGTTTTCGAACTTGCCAGAGTCGGAAGTATAGTTGTGATCAACCATTACAGGATGATTGGCCAGCTGTCGCAAGGCCGTAAGTCCCTGCAAGAGTTGTACCTGTTTTTTTGCGTACGTTCCATCGCCCATGCTATTCAGCAGATCATTCCTGTAGGCCGATTTGGTTTTCTCATAATACGCAGCCTGATCTTCACTCATGTTACAGTAAAAGATCTGTTCTGTTTTTGATGGCAGCTCGGCAGCCACTTGCTCCTTTGTTCTACGCAGAACAAAAGGTTTAATGATAGCCTGTAATTTCCGGGCCTTATCCTCGTCTTTTCTCTTCTCAATAGCCTGTACATATTCTTCGTTGAAGAAGGCTTGTGTGCCTAGTAATCCTGGATTTAAAAACGTTAGCTGTGTCCAAAGGTCGCTTACAGAATTTTCGACAGGCGTACCGCTGAGGATCAATTTATGCCTTGATTTGAGTGCTCTTACCGCTTTGAAAGATTTAGAAGTGGGGTTTTTAATGTTCTGACTCTCATCGAGTATGATGTAACTGAAGTAGAATTCTTTGAGAACATCTATATCTACCCGCGTAATGCCATAGGTCGTAATGATGATGTCGAAATCGGAAAAACGGCCAACATCTTTATTTCTGGCGGTTCCAATATGCGCGTGAATCTTTAGCTTAGGTGTAAACTTCTTTGCCTCATTAAGCCAGTTGTATATCAGCGATGTTGGCATAACGATTAAGGAAGTGCTGTGTTTGGATTGCTCCTGATCCTCTTCCTTTAGTTTTTGCAACATGGCCAATGTTTGGATGGTTTTACCCAAACCCATATCGTCAGCTAAACAGCCTCCAAAATTATACTCCCTTAAAAAGCTAAACCAGTTGTAACCTGCTTTCTGATAACCTCGTAAATCACCTTTAAAATGAACAGGCATCTGCGTATCAGTTATATTTTCAAAGTCATTCAGTTTTTGAAGCTTCCGACTTAAAGTGATATTCGCTAAACTGTCTTCAGCCAATTCATTGATCAAGCCGATATGGTGTTTTTTGAGCTTAAGCGCCTTTCCACCATCAGATAGGCTAAAGAGGCTTCCATATTGGGTAAACCACTTGTCGGGAATGATGGCGATTGATCCGTCGGGTAATAGGAACTCTCTTTTTTTATGAAGAATATGTTGTTTTAGGGCGATAAATGGAATGGGGTGACTGCCAAAATAAACAATAGCATTGATGTCAAACCAGTCGTTGTCTTCTTTGATGTCAAAGCTGATTTTATTCGTCGCAAATAAAAAGCGTTTAGTGCCTTTATGCTGCTCTATTTCGAAGCCTTCCTGACTAAGCTGCTCCATGTGTTCGTTAACCCAATTGATAACTGCATAGGATGGATCCTCTTCCTGATCTACTGGTGCTTCCAGGTGATGATAAAGTGCGCTTGTTTTCTTAAGTCCAAGGTCAATCAGTAAATTGAATTTTTGCTTCTCCCAGGTCACATCCCTTTTGATGCGGGTGAAAATATAGTTATCGCCATCTTTATCCAGATGAACAGTTACTTTCTTTTCATTTCCCATAGCAAACATATGTTCACCATATTTAAAGTGTAATTGTAGCTGAGAAACTCCTGCATCCACGTAAATTACTTTAATGATGGGGGTTGGCTCGTATTTTTCTGTTTTAATGTCAAAGCCTTCAGCATAAACATGATACTTCTCTATTAATGGTGCTACAAATTTCCCAAAATAGGCGTCCTCAGTAGATTTTGGAATGGTGATGAATCTTTTATTTAGAAAAGGCATTAATTTTTTGCCTTCAATATCCTGCTCAAAAAAATAAAGCATCTCGTTTAGCAATAACCAGGCAGGCTGATTACTAATTACCTGAGCCTCTTTAAACATAAAGTCGATGCGTAGGCCTTGATATTTTATGGTAGGAAAATAACGGGTCTCTGTTTCATTTCTTCTAAAGTGAAATAAGACTGTTGCTGGTTCTGTGGCAATCTCGATTTTCCTTTCTGCAGGCCAGCCATCTTTATCCATCAGATATAAAGAACCTTCTAATTTTATGATCTCCAATACCTCGGACAGTTTTTTTTCAATCTTTGGGCGTACACTCTCGTAAAACTTGTCGTTAAAAAACTTGCTAAAGAACTCTACAGGTCTGATGGCTTTCTTATGAAATTTCTTGATAATGAAGTCTTGTTCGGTTTCATCCAGTATTTTAATCAGCTTAAGGTCTGTGTCAGTAAGGTGTTTGATGAATTCCTTCGCTGTATGTGAAAAAACACGCTGATAAGTTAAGGAAAAATCGCCTTGCGGGTTTAATTGGACGATATGAGGTTCAATTAAATAGCCCAAATACGCATGTTTACATATAGAGTATACAATTTTGCAAGGTTTGGAGCTATCTACGCGTAACATTGGCTAAAAATTAAAACAATCAGGAGGTAAGCATTTAAAAATCTTTAAACTTACATCAAATTGAAATGCTATCAAATAAAATGGGCGAATTATTACCTGTTTTTTATTTCAGTTCGTCGAAAAAAAAAGGCTGTTGGTCGGGTATTACATTCATGTTGCCTAAAAGCATAAAAAATGCTGTAACGTTTCGCCGTTTCAGGCGACTTATATGTAAACAATTTGAAAAACTTAAAAACTAAAAAATATGAAAACTTTAGCAAAAACATTATTCGCCTCAGCTTTAACATTAATCGTTTTAGCCACATCAACTTTCAGTTCATCAGCAACTGAAAAAAGTATTAATCTTGCAACATCGGTAGACTTTAATAAAGTGATCGTTTCAGGGAACGCAAGAGTTGTATTGATCCAGTCTAACAAGCCACATGTAATGATGCCTGAGAACTACAACAAGGAAACTACTACTATCATTCAAAAAGCCGACAAGTTGTATATTACAACAACAGAGAAGGAGATGATCGACATTGTTGTTTATGTGAAAGATTTACAACGGATTGATGCCTGCCAAAAAGCAATCGTAAATACCAGGGGTAAATTTACTTCCAAAGTGCTTCAGGTATTTTTAAAAGATAAAGCCAGCGCTTATGTAAATGGTGATATCGCGAGCTTATATACTGTAGTAAAGGACAACTCTTCACTTCGTTTAAAAGGAACTTCAAAAGATCACACGGTAACTAAAGGAAGCATTGCTAAATTAAAAATGGATAAATTTGCAGCATTAAAAACCACAGTTACTGCAGCCGATGGTCAGGTTTTAGCAACAGAGTATTCAACCGAGATTCCAAGAGATACAGTGCTTGCTGGTAATAAAACGAAATAAGACGGACACAGAGACCATACTATACAAAAATGGCCAGAGAACTTATATTCTCTGGCCATTTTTGTATATACATGCTGGGTTAGCTTAGGTTAGGCTCTCAGCATGACGATCGGCTACAATCGGCTACAGGATGACGACTGGTTGTAAGGTGGCGACTTGATCACTGTACTAAAGATCGAATTTAATCCCCTGAGCCAATGGTAAAGTATTTGAGTAATTGATGGTATTGGTTTGTCGGCGCATATAAGCTTTCCAAGCATCCGAGCCACTTTCCCTACCACCACCAGTTTCTTTCTCACCACCAAATGCACCACCAATTTCGGCTCCTGATGTTCCGATATTTACATTCGCAATTCCGCAATCAGAACCTGCTACAGATAAAAACTGTTCTGCTTCGCGTAGGTTTAAGGTCATGATTGCAGATGATAAGCCTTGAGGAACGCCATTTTGTAAGGAAATGGCCTGATCGAGTGTCTTATATTTGATGAGATAGAGGATAGGCGCAAAGGTTTCTTCCTGAACAATCTCGTAATGGTTTTCTACTTCTGCTACACAAGGTTTTACATAACAACCCGATTGGTATGGATTGCCGTTCAATACGCCGCCTTCTACTATAAATTTAGCACCTTCTTTTTTACCTTTTTCGATCGCATGCGTATACATATCTACCGCTGCGGTATCAATGAGTGGGCCTACATGATTGTGCTGATCCAGTGGATCGCCAATGCGTAATTGCCCGTATGCTTTAGTCAATTTATTTTTAAAGTCTTCGTAAATATCTTCGTGGATAATCAATCGTCTGGTAGATGTACAACGTTGACCCGCTGTACCCACCGCTCCGAAAACGGCTCCAATGATGGACATATCTATATCCGCATCTTTAGAGATGATAATGGCATTGTTACCGCCCAACTCGAGAATGCTTCTTCCAAATCTGCCCGCTACTGCTGATGAAACCACACGGCCAATACGGGTAGAGCCAGTAAAAGAAACCAAAGGGATACGTTTGTCGTTGTTGATTAGGTCGCCAACCGCATTTCCAATTAGCAAGTTACTGATGCCTTCAGGCATATCGTTGTTTTTAAGTACTGTTGCAATAATATGCTGACAGGCAACCCCACATAATGGCGTTTTTGAAGAAGGTTTCCAGACGCAAACATTACCACATACCCAAGCCAGAGCCGTATTCCAGCTCCATACGGCAACAGGAAAATTAAATGCAGATATGATGCCTACGATTCCCATAGGGTGCCATTGCTCGTACATTCGGTGATTCGGTCGTTCGGAGTGCATCGTTAATCCATAAAGCTGACGCGAAAGACCAACGGCAAAATCGCAGATATCAATCATCTCCTGTACCTCACCAAAGCCTTCCTGCAAACTTTTCCCCATCTCATAAGATACCAATGTGCCAAGATCTTCTTTGTGCAAGCGCAATGCATCACCAAATTGACGCACGATGTCACCCCTTTTTGGAGCCGGTAAGCTACGCCAGAAAATAAATGCTTCTTCAGCCTTTTTTACTACAGCTTCATAATCTTCAGCGGTAGCTAATTGTACACTAGCGATCTTTTTTCCATCAACAGGAGAAAGACTATCTATCGTTTTTGCGTTTGCCGAAGCGCTCCAATTGATGCCCGTGCTAAAGGCCGGATTTAGATCAAGAACGCCTAAATTTTTTAAAACGGTACTGATATTATTTTGCATGACATAAATGGTTAGGTATACAAATCAACAAAAAAAATAATGGAAGGTTGGTAAGGAGAACCTCTAAATGAGTTTCGTGACTTGAATTTTACCTGATTTCAGATAATGTTGCGTTCTTTTGTAAAATAATACTGATCAGAGACCACTCGCATGATTAATATAATCAGTCAGTTAACTGTTAGGTTGTGTGTATGTTGAAAATTATTTCGCTTATCCCAACTATAATAGTTGTAAACTTATGATGTATTTAACAAAAAGGGATCTGTTCTTTAATTATTCGATACATGGAAGAGGAATTTTACTTTGATTTTAGTGATGATGCCCAACGATCAGTTGAGCGTTACGAGGAGATGATACGCAATCAGGATCAGTATTTTTTTGATGCCCAGGCTTTTGAAAATATTATTGATTACTATATTGAGAAGAGCGATCCAGTAAAGGCGTTGCAGGTGATAGAGTATGCAGTAAATCAACATCCATATGCTGCGGTTTTTTTAGTTAAACAAGCACAGTTGCTGTTTATAACAGATCAAACGGAACGCGCATTTTTATCCTTGCAGAAAGCTGAAATGCTGGAAGCTTCGGAAGCAGAGATCTATATTTTAAGAGGAAACATCTACAACAGCCTCGAAAGATACTCGGAAGCACTGGAGAACTTTCAGATCGCACTAGGCTTTGCAGAATCAACGGATGAAATTCTTTTGCAGATTGCTTATGTCTATCAGAATATGCTGGACTATGAAAGCGCAATTGTATACATTAAACAAAGCTTAGAGCAAAATATGGAAAACAAAGACGGTTTGTACGAACTGGCTTTTTGTTACGATATTTTGGATAAACAGGAAGAGAGTATCAAGTTTTATCAAGAATATATTGATAACGACCCATATTCTTATGCGGCATGGTATAACCTTGCCAACTCTTTTCATAAACTGGATCTGTTTGAGAAAGCCATTGATGCTTACGATTACGCTATCTTAATAAAAGACAACTTTGCTTCTGCCTATTACAACAAGGGCAATGCCCTGGTTCAGTTGGATCGTTATACGGAGGCCATTGAAGTTTATATACAAACTTTTGAATACGAACCACCTAATGCCGATACCTATTGTGCCATTGGGGAGTGCTATGAGAAGTTAGAAAAGATGGACGAAGCCAGGTCATACTATAAGAAATCTGTGAAAATGGATCCTAAGATGGCTGATGCATGGTTTGGAATAGGCGTTACACTTAACTTTGAGGAGCGTTATTTTGAGTCCTTGCATTTTTATAGAAAGGCCCTTGAGCTGGATGGTGAAAACCCAGATTTCTGGTTTGCTATGGCAGATGCGCATTACAAACTCGGACAGATAGATGAATCCGTTGCAGCCTACCATAAAGTACTTGAGTATAATCCGGTAGATGTAGAGGCATGGTTGGATTTTTCGACCGTATTGTATGAGCAAGGTAAGTTGCTGGAAGCATCTGAAACGATTTTAGATGCCATAAAAAACAATCCTGATGCTGCCGAGTTGTATTACCGTATGGTGGCTTATTTGTTTGCCCTTGGGAAAAAGAATGAAGCGCTTGTGTATCTTGAAACGGCCTTGGTTACTGACCCTGAAAAGCATTATATTTTATTTGAGTACTTGCCGCAATTGCAAGATAACAGCTCAATTATCGAAGTTATCAATAGGTATATTAAATAGTACTGTGCCTTTTATTAGATAGTATTGATAAAAACTGTCTATTTTTTTTCACCTTTGTGACCTATATGAATTACCAATTGAATAACATACCCGAGCGTCCTGTTAAACCACGTAATAAAGGAATTACAATGGTTATGGATAAGGGATTAAGCTTAAGACAGACAGAAGATTTTATAGAGGTTGCCGGAACGCATACTGATATTGTGAAGCTTGGATGGGCTACTTCCTTTGTTACCCCTAATTTAAAAGAGAAACTTCAGATCTATAGAGATGCCGGAATCCCAACTTATTTTGGCGGAACACTTTTTGAAGCTTTTGTGATACGCGACCAGTTTGATGACTATCGTCGTGTGTTGGATCAGTTTGGTATGGAGTATGCCGAGGTTTCGGATGGCTCTATTACAATTGAGCATGATTTAAAATGCGAATTTATTCAAAAACTAGCTCAGCAGGTTACCGTAATTTCTGAAGTAGGCTCTAAAGATGCAACCAAAATATTTGCGCCATATAAATGGATTAAATTGATGAATGCAGAGATCGAGGCCGGATCATGGAAGGTTATTGCTGAAGCAAGAGAGGGTGGAAATGTTGGTATTTACAGAGGCTCAGGAGAAGTTCGTGAAGGTTTGGTAGATGAGATTTTAACCCAAATACCTGAAGAAACAATTATCTGGGAAGCTCCGCAAAAGGAACAACAAGTTTGGTTTATCAAATTGCTGGGCGCCAATGTAAATATTGGTAATATTGCACCTGCAGAAGTTATCCCTTTGGAAACTATACGCCTTGGACTTAGAGGTGATACCTTTGATCATTTTTTGAACCTGGGGAAATAGTTCCTTAAACCCATCTAAAGCTATAAATGAGAAAATTTGGTTTAATAGGTTACCCTTTATCACATTCTTTTTCGAAGAAGTTTTTTGGCGATAAATTTAGGGAAGAACAAATCTCGGATTGTGAATATGAGTTATATCCTATACCCGAAATTGGACTCTTTTCGAGCCTGATTACTGAAGATAAGGCGCTTTGTGGTATCAATGTAACTATTCCCTATAAGGTTCAGGTATTGCCATTTTTAAATGAAATGGATGAAGCATCAACTGAAATAGGAGCTGTAAACTGCATTTCCATAAAAAGAACTGAGGATGGGCGGTGGCTTAAGGGCTACAATACAGATGCCTATGGTTTCGAAGAGTCGCTAAAGCCTTTACTGGAACCTTATCATCAAAAAGCATTGATATTTGGTGATGGGGGAGCTGCAAAAGCGGTAAAGTACGTATTAAATAAATTGAATATTTCCTTTCTGGTTGTCACCAGGAAGCCCGCTGAAGGCTGTATTCTGTATGATGCAGTTGATGAAAAGCTACTTCAGGAACACACTGTACTGATCAATACTACGCCTCTGGGAATGTCGCCCAATGCAGATACTTACCCAGATATTCCTTATGCTTATTTAACTGACAGACATGTTGCGTACGATTTGGTTTACAATCCTGCAGAGACTATCTTTCTAAAAGAGGTAAGGGAAAGAGGTGGAAAAACAAAAAACGGACTTGAAATGTTGCATCTTCAGGCGATACGTTCCTGGGAGATTTGGAATCCATAAAATGAGAAACTATTCTTTTATCCTCATGTTCGCTTGCTTATTGGCGCTTTCTGCCTGTAACAACAATAGCTATACCCCTAAGCCAAGAGGATATTTTAAGATAGATTTTCCGGCTAAGGCTTATCAGAACTACGATAAGGATTGTCCCTTTTCATTTGATTATCCAAAATATGCAACGCTGGTTGCCGATAGCAGTACCGACACCCAGCCATGCTGGTACAATGTTAGTTTTCCTCAATTCAATGGTCGGTTGCATTTAACCTATTATGATATCTCTTCAAAAAAGGAGTATGAAAATTTAGTAGAGGATGCCCGCACATTTGCTTTTAAACATACTGTGAAAGCAAATGCCATTGATCAAAAGCTAATTAATTACCCTGAAAAAAAGGTTTATGGTGTTTATTATGCCATTGAAGGGAATACCGCATCTTCGGTGCAGTTCTTTTTAACAGACAGTGTGAAGCATTACTTTAGAGGAGCTTTGTATTTTAATGAGCGACCTCAGTACGATTCGATTCAGCCGGTAGTTAACTTTATTAAAAAAGATATTGATCGTATGATCAGTACATTCAAATGGAAAAATTAATAATAAAATAATGATAAGTATTAAACAATTCACCTTTAACCCTGTAAGGGAAAACACATATGTTCTGTTTGATGAGACCGGCGAATGTGTAATCATAGATCCGGGAATGTATGATGCAGAAGAGCAAAATGCAGTGGTGAACTTTATTAAAGAGCAGAAACTTAAGCCTGTACTTTTACTAAATACGCATTGTCATTATGATCATGTATTTGGTAATAAGTTTGTTTTCGACAATTGGGAATTAAAGCCTCAATTTCATAAAGGCGAGCTATATGTGTTGCAAGCTATTCCAGGTTATGTACCTCAGATGGGCTTACACTATGAACTTTCGCCTGAACCAGAAGTGTTTTTGGAGGAAACAGGGATAGTGAAATTTGGCAATAGCCAATTAGAACTCATCTTTGCACCTGGGCATTCACCGGCGCATTTATGTTTCTATGCTGCGGCGGATAACTTTTTAATTGGTGGTGATGTATTGTTTTATTCCAGTATTGGCCGTACAGACCTTCCTGGGGGGAACCATTCACAATTAATCAATAGTATCAAAAATAACTTGTTTATATTGCCAGATGATTGCAAGGTTTACCCAGGACATGGTCAATCTACAACTATAGGTTTTGAAAAATTACACAATCCATTTTTGCAATAAGTATTAGTTCATAAGTATTGAATACACCATTTTACATAGCACGCAGGTATCTTTTTGCAAAAAAATCTACCAATGCCATCAACATCATCTCTGCAATTTCGGCAGCTGGTGTTTTTGTGGGTAGCGCTGCTTTGATCATTATATTGTCCGTGTTTAATGGCTTTGAGCAAGTGGTGTTAAAAATGTTCAATACCATTACGCCAGAGCTTGTTATTTCACCCGTTCGAGGCAAAACGTTCGATCCGAATACGGCATATTTTAATGAACTAAAAAAGAAAAAGGAGATTTATTCTTATACCGAAGTACTGTCAGAAAATGCGCTGTTAAGGTATAATGACAAGCAATCGGTAGGCTTGGTTAAAGGCGTGAGTCCGGATTATTTAAAAAATAAGAGCCTGGATAGCATTGCGGTTGATGGGGTGTTTAAATTAGAAAACAAAAGCTTGAATTATGCGGTTATAGGTTCGGCAATTCAGACTTATCTAATGGTAAATACCACTGATCCATTTAATCCACTTCAGGTGTTTTCTCCAAAAAAGAAAAGCAATCAAAGCGGCTCAATTAACCCTGCTGATGACTTTACCATTCTTTCTATCCCCGTTTCCGGTGTTTTTGAAGTCCAGCAAGATTTCGATAATGTGGCTATTGTACCCTTAAGGTTTGCGCGAAAGCTACTCGAAGAACCAGTAAAGATCTCCTCTATTGAAATTAATTTGCAACAAGGAATCGAGCCAGATGAATTTAAAGCCCGCATTGAAGATCAGATTGGAAAAGACTTCGAGGTAAAAAATAGAATACAACAAAATACAGTGCTGTATAATATTTTAGGGAGCGAAAAATGGGCAGTATATATCATCCTGACCTTTATATTAATCATTGCTATATTTAACATCATAGGCTCTTTAACCATGCTTGTCATTGATAAACTAAAGGATATTGCCATTCTTAGTAGTTTAGGGGCGGGAAAGACCTTAATCAAACGTATTTTCCTATTTGAAGGAATGATGATTACCATGGCCGGCTGCATCTCCGGTTTAATTGTAGGCTTAATCTTTTGTCTGTTGCAGCAGAAGTTGGGCCTAGTAAAAATGTCTCAAGACAATTTGATTATTACCAGTGCTTACCCTGTTGCTTTAAAATGGAAAGATTTTTTGCTAGTATTTATAACAGTAACTGTTTTTTCTTTTATGGCATCAGCTTTGTCATCTAACTTGAGTGTCAAGAAGGTAAATCATTTAAATCAAGATCTTTAAAATCATGAATATATTTAAGCGTCCACTATTTTTATTAATAGCAATTGTTGTTGCGATTGCTGCTTGTAATCCTAAGCCTGGCGAGGTTCAAGAGAATGTCACACGTACGATGAAGGGGTTGTATAGTTACGGCCCAGAAATAAAGTCATTCACAGATTGTGAAGACGGGAATGAATACTGGGTTGCCGATAGCGCAAAAACGCTTGAACTGGCTTATAACAACCTTGGTTTCGAAAAACCTTACGAGCCGGTATATGTAGAGGTGGAGTGCCACACCATAAAATCAGACAGCCTGAATATGTCTGCTGATTATGATTCGACATTGGTGGTGACCAAATTGCTTAAGATTACAAAAGAGATACCTGATGGCCCTTGTAACTAAGGGATCAGGTAGATGTTTTGTTTAATGGGGGTAATCAAATCTCTTTCCTGAGCCATTTTAAACAACACATCGATGGCTTTTCGTCCTTCTTCGCCCAGTTCGATGCTATATTTATTGACATAGAGTTCGATGTGTTTGTACATTACTTCTTCACTCATTTCCTGCGCATGTTGCTTGATGAAATCCAGGCCTGATTTTGGGTTGGCGAAGGCAAACTCTACCGATT
The DNA here is from genome assembly GCF_005144565.1 of Pedobacter hiemivivus. Taxonomy (NCBI): domain Bacteria; kingdom Pseudomonadati; phylum Bacteroidota; class Sphingobacteriia; order Sphingobacteriales; family Sphingobacteriaceae; genus Pedobacter; species Pedobacter hiemivivus. The sequence continues at coordinate 72,356 of NZ_SWDX01000014.1, read as the reverse complement.
TTTTAATCAATCTGTTTACCTTTTCTTTGGTTGTCTGATCTAGGGCTCTGTTGATGACAATCCCGCCTAAAGGAATGGCGCATCCTGTGAGTTGCTCCCAGTAATTGCCCAGATCGACGATTTTATGCAGCCCTTTTTCAGTATAGGTAAATCGGTTTTCGTGGATAATTAAGCCCAGATCAATTTTATCTTCCAATAAAGAAGTTTCTATGTCTGAGAAAACCATTTCCTGTTTATTTGTCAAATGGGGGAATGCAATTCCCAACAAGAAATTCGCAGTGGTATATTTACCTGGGATGCCGACTTTATATTTGGGATTTAATTGTTCCCGCTGGGCAACTATGTTTTCATCATGGCAAATGAGTAGTGGACCTACACCAAAACCAAGGGCACTACCTGCATCTAGCAGTGCATATTGCTCATGGACATAAGCGAAAGCGTGAAAACTAAGTTTTGTGATGTCCAACTCCCCCCTCAGTGCTTTTTGATTTAGTGTTTCCACATCGTCAAAAAAAACTTCAAATTCTAAACCTTCAGTATCGATTTTATGATGGATCAGGGCATCGAAAATGAAGGTGTCATTAGGACAGGGGGAAAAGCCAAGACTAAGTTTCATCTTGTAAAGGTAAGGACTATGCGAAAAGCAATGGTTATGTATTTGTCAAAAATCCAATGGCCCATTCGTTAAGGTTCTTTATAGCCAGACCAATCTGCCATTTTTCCTTATTCCGAGGTTCAACATAATTGGATATGCTGCGGATCTGAAGGACGGGTAAAGATTCTTTTTCGCAAGCGTAAATCACAGCAGCACCTTCCATACTTTCCACTGCAGGGTTACTTTGCTTTATTACTTTAAGGATGCTATTCTCCTCTCCGTGGACCTTGTTTACGGTTATGCCATGCGCTTTTTGTAGCTTTTCTACACCATCGTGTAGCAAATTGTTTATGGCGCTATATCTGGCTTTGCCAAAACCCAATTCGTCAATAGTCAAAAAATCAGCTCCATTTTCGGCGCCTAGTTCGGAAAACTCATCTGTGGTTACATTTACCACAGTTCCTAAAGGGATGTTGCGATCAAAAGCGCCGGCAATACCGAGATTTAGAACCAATTTGTAATGGTTGGATAGGTGCTTGCCCAGGGCAAAAGCCGTAGCGGTCATCCCAACACCTGTAACCAAAATGTCAAAGTCTTTCGTGCGCACAAAATCCTGATCCGGTAAATGGAAGTGTGTGGCTAATAAAGCGATCTCAGCCCTTGTTGCGGCAACCAAAAGAATCTTCATGCTAGCTAAGTTAGATATTTAACCTTTCTACTTTAAGCTTTCTGCGTATATTTGTCGATAATATAACAGATAATGATTTATATAACCAGAAAAGCATCATTTAACGCAGCGCATAAATTATCCAGACCAGATTGGACTGACGATAAAAATACTGAAGTTTATGGCAAATGTGCCAATCCAAACTGGCATGGTCATAACTACCAATTGTATGTAACCGTTAAGGGAGAAATTAATCCGGAAACAGGTTTTTTGGTAGACCTGAAATGGCTGAAAGATATCACCAACACTTATGTCGTTGATAAAATTGATCATAGAAACTTGAACCTTGACGTTGATTTTATGAAGGGCAAATTGGCTTCAACAGAAAATCTGGCTATTGCCATCTGGGAACAATTGGCCGACCTGATCGCCGAATCGGGCGCGCAGTTACATAGCATAAAAATTTACGAGACTGAAAACAACTTTGTTGAATACTTCGGTCAATAACTGTACATAATGGACAACATACAACGTTTCGAGGAGGAAGAGGATAGCGGGTATATTAAAATTGACCGCTATAACGAAGATAAAATAGCTGCAGTAGCAGATCATTATAAAGATATTTTGGGTCAATTGGGTGAAGATCCAAGCCGCGAAGGTCTAGTGAAAACGCCTGAGCGTGTGGCCAAGGCCTTACAGTTTCTTACCCATGGTTATGACCTTAATCCGGCAGAAATATTACGCTCAGCAATGTTTAGAGAGGATTATAGTCAAATGGTAGTGGTTAAGGATATAGAGGTTTTCTCTATGTGCGAGCATCACATGCTTCCATTTTTTGGGAAAGCCCATATTGCCTATATTCCAAATGGCCATATCGTTGGTTTAAGCAAAATCCCTCGTATTGTTGATGCGTTTGCAAGGAGGTTACAGGTACAAGAGCGTTTAACAAACGAAATCAGAGACTGTATACAAGATACTTTAATGCCTGCTGGTGTTGCCGTTGTTATTGAATGTAAACACCTATGTATGGCAATGAGAGGGATACAGAAACAAAATTCTGTAACCACCACTTCAGCTTTTACGGGCGAATTCGCAAAAGATAAGACAAGAGCAGAGTTTTTAAGACTAATTACAGCTAATCTGCATTAGCAGAGTTTAAAACAAACATAAAACAAATGAAAGCATATATATTTCCAGGCCAGGGCGCTCAGTTTTCGGGCATGGGTAAAGAACTTTACGAAAACGAAGTTGCAAAAGCGTTATTTGAGCGAGCCAATGAAATCATCGGTTTCCGCATTAGCGATATCATGTTCTCTGGTAGTGACGAAGAGTTGAAGCAAACTAAAGTTACTCAACCTGCGATATTCCTTCATTCCGTAATTCTTGCTAAAACCTTAGGTGATGCTTTTAAGCCGGATATGGTAGCTGGACATTCATTAGGCGAATTCTCGGCCCTTGTTGCAGCTAATGCACTATCTTTCGAAGATGGACTGAGATTGGTAATCACTCGTGCAAATGCGATGCAGAAAGCTTGTGAATTAGAGCCTTCAACAATGGCTGCAATCCTTGGATTAGCAGATGAAATCGTTGAAAACGTATGTAAAGAGATTCCTGAAGTAGTTGTAGCGGCTAATTATAACTGCCCGGGACAAATCGTTATTTCTGGAAGTATTGAAGGTGTAGATATTGCCTGTCAAAAATTAACTGAGGCTGGAGCAAAGCGCGCACTGAAACTTAATGTTGGTGGAGCTTTCCATTCGCCATTAATGGAGCCTGCACGTCTGGAACTTCAGGAAGCAATAGAAAAAGTAACTGTACTTCCTCCAGTATGTCCTATTTATCAGAATGTAGATCCGGCTCCAAACGTTGATCCTCAAAAAATAAAAAATAACCTAATTACACAATTAACAGGCGCAGTGAAGTGGACACAGACAGTTGAGCGTATGCTTGCTGATGGTGCTGATGAATTTGTAGAAGTTGGCCCGGGAAATGTATTACAGGGATTAGTTAAAAAAGTAAATAGAGCCGTGCAGACCAGTTCTGCTTCAGCTTAGTGAAAGATGAAGAATCCTTAAATAATATAACAAGCGTGAGTATAAGAGGTAAAATTAGATTTCTTTTATTAATACTGGGCGCTTGTTGTATTGTTACAGCTTTATCCTTAAAACACTCGATCACCAAAAGGGATCTGCTCAAGTACGATGCCCATCAGCTTCAGGAAAACCTGAAAGCCAAAGAGCAAACCATTTATAGTTTCCTTTCGGATTCCCTTCAAGTGGAGCGGGCTAAACAGTTTGATCAGAACGAACGTGCCAGCGCAGATTTTATCAAAAGCTATTCCGATAAGGGGCTTAGCTTATTGGTGTATAAAAATCGAGACCTTAAATTCTGGAGCTCATTCAATGTATTTCCTGCTGATCCAAAGACGGCTAAAGAGGGTTCTTCTTTTGTTAAACTCCGCAATGGCTTTTATGAGCTGATCAAGAAGACTTCGGGGGATTATATCCTTATTTTTCTAATTGAAGTAAAGAGTCAGTTTGATATTCAAAATAATTTCCTCGAAAATATCATCTCAAAATACCTTTCTCCTTCTAATTCCTTGTTACTGGCAACTTATTCTGATCCAGAAGTATATGGGATAAAAAATCTAAAAGGAGAGCCCTTGTTTGAAGTTAAATTAAAACAGGAGGCATCTAAAAGCATTTACGGAACTATAGAAGTCTGGTTATGGGTGGTAGGCCTTTTCAGTTTTTGTCTGTTTTTAAACTCTTTTTGTGCCTGGTTGGTTAGAAGAGGACATTTACTAAGCGGAACGTTATTGCTGGCGGTCTTTTTTTTGGTAGTTAGGATTACAGACCTTGAATATGGCTGGTTTAATCACCAATTCAACTTGCAGATCTTTAGTCCAGCTATATTTGGGGAGAGTTTTTTCCTTCCCTCTCTAGGTGATTTTTTACTTAATGTAATTGCCATTACCTGGGTAGTCTTGTTCGTTTACACTTATCGGGATAAATATAAAGTTCCAAATTGGCTGGCTATAAGTAAGACAGGGGGTATAATCTTGCATTTGATCCTTTTGATCGCTTTCTCAGGGTTGGCATTTTTGTTTGATCAGGTTTTTCATGGCTTGATCATGAATTCGAAGATAAATTTCAATATCACCAATATCGTTAACCTGGGCTGGATTAGCTGGATCAGCATTTTCATTCTATGCCTGGTATGGTTTAATGTTTATCTGGTTGGAAACATTGCCATGCAGCAAACATTGCAGCTCAATGTAACCAACAAGGACCGTTTAATTTTATTCCTTGCCGCTTTTTTTGCCTACCTCATCTACAGAATAGAAAATGGATTTAGCATATTTTTTATCGCGTATGCGCTATTCATTTTTATTATGGGCTGGAATGTCTATATTAGAAGGGATAAGTTCTCTATAGGGATATTTGCGGCCTTATTTTTCTGTTTGGCTTTCATAACCTCAATTAAATATTTGAGATTTACTGATGAGAAGGATAAAAGTAAGCGCTACAACATCGCTAAAAAATTGGGTTATGCCGATGATCCAAAGATAATCAGTTCTATTGAGAATCTGGAAAAGGCCGTTTCTACAGATGCATTTATTGCCGAGTATTTTAAAAGGCCGATTCTAGATGGGACCTTTGATTTGGAGAAACATGTTAATAAAATATTACTAGGCGGATACCTTACACAGTACGAGTACAATTTGTATGAATATAACCGACAGGATTCTGCGATATCGAATAAAGACGGCGTTCCGCTCAGTTATTATAAAGATTTAGTAAAGTCGGGCTCTGTTAAGGTACCCGAATCGCGGTCCTTCTACAGGTTAAACTATACTTTTGGCTACCAGAATTATTTTGGGATCATACCAATATTTGTCGATAACCACAGGTTGGGCACATTGGTGATAGATCTTAAATCCCCACAGTACAATTATAACAGTCAGCTCCCAGAGATATTGGTAGATGGCAAGGTGAAAGGGGAGGAAGATTATACCAGTTACTCTTTTGCTTTTTACAACTCGGGCAAGCTAATCAACCAGTCAGGTAAATTTACCTATAAACTGTCCAATGCAGGATTTAAAGGAGAGGTTGGGAAGGGCGAAGTTATTCGCGATACGCTTGGTTATACCCATTTAGTGTATATGCCAGCCAGCTCCAAGATGATTGTGATTAGTAAGGAACGCGTTTCCTATGTCGTAAGGCTAGCTACGCTGTCATTTTTCTTCCTTGTTTTTATTATTTTTTCGGTTACGCTTTATGCTTTGATCTGGCTCATCAAAAACATAGATGAAACCTGGGGTGGTTGGTTTAACATCAACCGGTCGTTAATGATTAATGCCAATAAGATTCTTTACAAAACCCGGATTCAGTTCTCCATTGTACTATCTGTGGTGGCTACTTTATTGATCGTAGGCTGGACGACTTATTTTTATATTCGTGATGAGTACCGCAAACAACAGGAAACCCTAATAAAAGAAAAGATCCGGAAAGTTCAGCTTGCTTACGAAAAAGTGGTTTTTAGTGCTGGTGCCATTCCTGATGCGAACGATCAAACTGAAGCTGACTTTAATCAATTTGCTAACGTTAATGCGGCCTACTTGAATCTTTTTGACATCAATGGTAATGTTCGCTTTACCTCCTTGCCAAAAATATACGACTTCGGGATTATTGGCAAAAAGATGGAGGCTACGGCTTACATCTATCTTAAATTACAGCAAGTATCAGAATATATTAATCCTTCAGAGCAGATTGGTGATTTTAAGTATGCATCAGCATATGCGCCGATAAGAAACGCAGAGAATAAAACTATCGCTTATATTGGATTGCCGTATTATGGGAATGAAGCGGATTATCAAAGTAAAATTGGCCTTTTTATCAATACGTTGATTAATATTTATGCGCTGGTATTTGTGGCCATAGGTATCCTTGCTGTTTTTCTGGCCAACCAAATTACCAGTCCGCTTACATTTATACAGGATAGTATCCGGAAAACCAAGCTGGGGCAAAAGAATCAACCTATTCAATGGTCGCGACATGATGAGATCGGCTCTTTAATAAAAGAGTACAATAAGATGATTGCTGCCCTGGAAGAGAGCGCCGCCAAGCTGGCACGCTCAGAGCGGGAGAGTGCTTGGAGAGAGATGGCTAAACAGGTTGCTCATGAGATTAAAAACCCACTGACCCCCTTGAAATTAGGTGTTCAGTTGCTCGAAAAATCATGGAAAGAGAGAGATCCTAATTTTGAAAAGAAGTTTGAAAGGTTTAATAAATCATTTATTGAGCAAATAGATAGCCTGTCGACCATAGCCTCGGAGTTTTCAAATTTCGCAAAAATGCCTGATACTAAGCTGGAAAAACTGGTGCTATTACCGATCATTGAGCAGGCGAGGAACGTTTTTACAAATACGGAGGATGCCGAGATTTATATCTTTAATCATTCGACTACAGAGCTGGTTGTGTTGGGCGACAAAGACCAATTGCTTCGAACCTTTAATAATCTGCTAAAAAATGGAATTGAGGCTGGTAATGTAAACCATAAATGTGTCATCAAGATTCGTATTGTTCAAGATGAATCGAATGTATTTATAGAGGTAGAGGACAATGGAAAAGGAATAGATACTTATCTGCAGGATAAGATATTCGTGCCGAATTTCACGACTAAATCATCCGGAACCGGATTAGGATTGGCGTTTGTTAAACAAGCTGTAGAAAATGCGGGTGGGACGGTTGGTTTTAAATCTGTAACCAATATAGGTACTACATTTTACCTTAGCTTTCCCTTATCTTAAGGTAATGGAAGCCTTACCCATGGTAAAGCCATCTGTGTATAAAATGATGGAATAGTCTCCCTTGATAAAGGGATTAGGATTAATCCAGTCCATCACGTAAGCCGTATCATCACCAGAGTAGGCTATGGAAGTAGATGAGGTGTATTGCATTTCCTGCCCATCAGCTTCAAACATGTTGCGCTCATTGGCAATCAGGTTACCCACAGGATCAAAAATGCGAAGGTAAACTGTATGGTTGTTTTTCTCCGCAAGCTGATTAGGAACGATAGTGAATTTTACGCTTAGTTTTTTAGCGGTGCTTGCGCGGGTTACTTCTACGTTTTTACCACTGCTTTTAACCTTATAAGCTGTAATCAGAACATTGTTTGCCTTTAAAGCCGCACTTGTTTTGACTTTTGCATTCAGTTCGGCATTCTTTTTCTCCAATTCGTTTGTCTTAAACCTTTCCGTACTAACGGACTGTTTTAAGCTATCCCGCTGTGTTTTTAAGAATAAGTTTTCTTGTTCCAAACGAAGAATCTGTTCGTTGTGGGTGCTCACAAATTGCCTTAGTTCGCGAACTTCTTTTTGGGCTGCGGTTAAATTCGCCTGAGTTAAGGTGCCTTTTTGGAGAGCGAGCTTCAACTCCGCTATCTTTTGCCTGGCTGATTGCTGCTCTTCCTGAAGCTTCCCAGTCAGCACTAAATTGAGCTCGTTCGCTTTATCTAATTCCACTTCAATTTTCTCGACCTCTAGTTGTAGCCGGTCTTTTTCGGTATTAATGGACACAAAACGTCCGTTTTGCTGTTCATCTTTAATATATAGATAAAGGTTAGTGCCAAGTAAAGCCGCAATAACTACAATCAAAAAATAAATTTTGTTGCGGTCACCTCTATTGACAGTATCATTTTGGTTTGACATTTTTTAATTCAAATAAGCTGTTAAAGAGGGAAGGCCATAAAATGCAGGATTAGGTAAAAAAACACTCAATTTGTATAAGAGCTAGAAAAAAATCGTTTAATTGCTAGATTCAGAGCGAATACTGTCTACTGAACACAACAAAATGAAACCAATTTTAATCACCACTAATTACAAAAGATGTTTAAAATACTAATTTATGCACTATTATCAGTTATAATCCCCATTTCCCTAATAGCGCAAACCCCATCAAAAATTGCTCCAAAAAGAGAGTTTAGAGGGGTGTGGGTTGCAACTGTTGCTAATATTGATTGGCCATCTAAGCCTGGACTTAGCGTTGACCAGCAAAAACAGGAGCTAATTGGGCTGTTGGAGCAGCATAAAGCAAATGGTATGAATGCGATTATGTTGCAGGTACGTCCTGCTGCGGATGCATTTTATGCTAAATCAAGAGAGCCCTGGAGTCAATGGCTAATGGGCAAACAGGGCGTAGCGCCAGCTCTGGGTTACGATCCATTGGAGTTTGCGATTAAAGAAGCTCATTTTAGGGGGATGGAGCTCCATGCCTGGTTTAATCCTTATCGCGCAACTATGAGTGCCAACACGGTGGTTAGTGCTGATCATATGACACGAAAACGTCCCGATTTGTTTTTCGTGTATGGCGGTAAGAAACAATTCGATCCGGGAATACCCGAAGTAAGGGAATATATTGTTCAAGTGATTTTGGATGTGATAAAGGGATATGATGTTGATGGGATTCATTTCGACGATTACTTCTATCCATATAAAATAGCTGGTCAAACGATAAATGATGCCACAACTTTTAACAAATACCCGAATGGCTTTACGAATGTGAGCGATTGGCGCCGGAACAATGTTGATTTGCTGATCAAACAGCTCGATGATAGTATCCATCATTATAAAAAGTATGTGAAGTTTGGCGTAAGCCCTTTTGGGATCTGGAAAAATCTTTCTGAGGATAGCCTCGGATCTGCAACCAATGGCCTGTCTAATTATTCTGAACTGTACGCGGATTCCCGCAAATGGATTAAAGAAGGTTGGGTAGACTATATTAATCCACAGGTATATTTTAGTTTTACGCGTAAGGCAGCGCCTTTTGCGACCATTGTAGACTGGTGGACGAATAATACCTATGGCAGGCATTTATACATCGGACAGGGCCCTTATTTGATCCACAACGGAACGTCAAAGAAGGAAGCTGCCTGGGCTTTATCTAATCAGATTCCTAACCAAATCAGACATATCCGAAAGAGTAACCTGATACAGGGAAGCGTATTCTTTAGTTCTAAGTCTTTCTCTACTGTTGGACGGGCTTTTGGCGATTCTCTTAAGAATAACTTCTATAAATATCCGGCCCTGCCACCACAAATGCCATGGTTGGATGATGTGGTTCCTAATCAACCGCTCAATCTCATTGCTGAAGCACATGTCGATGGCGTTCACTTAAGCTGGGAAAAACCATTAAAAGCAGCAGATGGCGAAACGGCTTCCGGTTATGTAATCTATCGATTTAATGAAGGAGAAAAGATTGATGTGCTGGATGCAAAGAACATCATCAGGATTAGGTTCGAAGACTTTACTAAGTTTATAGATACCAATGTAGAAAAGGGAAAGCGTTATAATTACCTGGTCACGGCATTGGATCGGTTAAAGAATGAAAGTGAGCCGAGTGGACCCGTAGGAATTCAGACAAAGGAGCTTGCTAGTGCTGAATAAGGCTGCTGCGTGACGACCGTACAAAAATGACTATCATACATAAAAAATGGGGTGTTTAAATTAATAAACACCCCATTTTTTATGTATGATAATTCTTACTTCTGTGGCATCAATACCAAACGGATATAATTATCTTCATTTAAGTATTTCTTCGCAGTCGCTTTTGAAGTTTCAACAGTAACGCTGTTTAACCTTTGTTTAATGTCCAGGATTTGATCCAAATCATCTCCATACTTTAAACGGTTGGTTAGGTAGTTCAACCAAAAACTATTGTCACGTAAGCTAAGCTCAACCTGACGCTGTTCTTCTGATTTAAACTTACTGATGTCATCAACAGTGGCGCCATTGTTTTTAATCTGGTCAACCTCATCTAAAGCAGCAGCAATCAACTTTTCAACATTTGCTGTAGCGCAACTGAATGAAATGGTGAAATAATAATGAGCAGTTGGATACTTGGCTACGCTTAAACCTACACGTGGACTGTAAACACCGCTTTCTTTTTCGCGTAAGCGCTCTAGTATTTTATTTTCTAAAGCGGCCTTTAATGCATTTAACTGGATATTGGTTTGTGCGTCATAATTGTAATCACCATGGATGTACAATTGTACTTCCGCTTTATCTTCAAGACCCTTATATACTGTTTTGCTAACTTTTCCTTTTGGCGAGTTTATACCATTGTCAACAAAGTTTTGTTTTTTGTTTAAAGCAGGTAAGCTTGCAATGTAAGTTTCAAGAAGCGGTTTTATGCTTTCGATATTGAAGTTACCTACAATCACAAAAGTCTGCTCACTGTTGTCAGCAAAACGATCTTTATAAAAATTGTAAGCCTCATCCAATGATATTTTATCCAGGTCTGCTAAGGTTGTGGGCATTGCCCGTTTATGGTAAGATGACAATACTGCCTGTACCGTATCCGAAAAAACGCTTTCCGGGTTTGAATTTTTGTTCTCCAGGCTTACTTTATAATCGCTGATGCTTTTATTAAATAGCTCTACATCTTTACGTGGATTGGTTGCATAAGCATAAACCATCTGAAAAGCTGTTTCAAGGTCTTTTGGAGTCGAACTACCACCATATCCCTGGTATAAGTCACTTACATAACTGCCGCCAGTTCCAGTTTTTCCAGCCATCAATTTATTCAATTGTGTTGGGTTGAAGGCGCCAACGCCACTTTGAGGGATTAGACTAACCATTTCGGCCGACTTAAAGTTGGCATCGGTAGCTAATGAAGTACCGCCTTTAGAGAAAGAACTGAAAACGATCTGATCATTTTTAAAATCAGTGGGCTTAAGTAATACCTTAATGCCATTGCTTAACGTAAGCTCAGTTACACCAATTTTATCAAATTTCTTTTCAGCTACCACTTTTCCGGCTACGGGTTTCTTATCCAATAGAGGTTTGTCTACCGTATTGTCTACGTAGGCAGTTATATTGTTTCCTGCATTTTTTAACGCAGCAAGCAATTGAGCTTCTGTTGGAAGATTCGCTTTTTCTTTCTCTGGTGCCTGTACAATGATGATTTGGTTTTCTTTAGTGATCAGCGTTTTTGCCAATGCATTAACCTGGTCAAGACTAATGTCAGCAAGTGCTTTTTTAGTCAACTCATAAGAAACTTCAGTAGACGGAATGATTGATCCAGTCAGGAAGTTGTTCAAGTATCTCTTTACAAGGGTTGCAGACTGTATTTTGTCCTTTTCCTTCAACCTCACTTCATTACCAGCCGCAATGTTCTTTTTAGCTACATCCAATTCAGATTGCATGAAGCCATACTTGTTCATACGCTCATTCTCGGCAAGGACGGCTGTAAAGGCTTTTTCAAGTGTAGCGCCTGTTTTAGATACAGCTGCCGACTGAAAGGCGTTAATGTTGGGTACTAAGCCGCCTTGGTAAGCACCATATCCGCTTTGACCCTGCAAAAATGGAGCATTTTCTTTTTGCATGATCTCTTGCATCCTCGCGCCAAGCATGCTGTTGATCATATTGTACATGATGCTCTTTTTGTAATCAGCAGCAGTTTTTGTGGTGTTGCCACGTTGTTTGTACATGATTTGTGCTACATTGTATTGTTGCTCAGGGTCAGTAATGATCTTTACAAGTGGTGCCTTGTTGTCAGGGAGATCATAGCTTGGTCGCGGTCTTGGGTTTGCTGGATTAGTTAGACCCGAAAAGTTAGCTTTGATCAATTGTTCAACCTCGTTCACATCAAAATCACCAACAGCAATTACAGCCTGCAAGTTTGGTCTGTACCAATCTTTATAGAAGTTTCTGATCTTATCGTGCGTAAAGGTGTTTAATACGTCTATTTTACCAATAGGCAAACGATCAGCATAGCGAGAGCCTTTCAATAATAGCGGCAACAATTGCTTGCTCATTCGATCCTGCGCATTCTTACCGCGTTCACGATCTTCTTCTACAATTACACCACGTTCTTTATCTATTTCTACACCTTCCATGATAATTTTACCAGCCCAATTGGCTAATATTTTAAAGCCATTTTTAAATAAGGCGCTGCTATCTGTAGGAATAGGTAATTGATAAACGGTATGGTCAAAGCTGGTATAGGCATTAAGGTCGGCGCCAAAGCGAATACCTGCTTTTTGTAGGTAATTGATCATTTCATTTTTAGGGAAATCTTTTGTTCCGTTAAATGCCATGTGTTCTGTAAAGTGGGCTAATCCTTGTTGATTGTCGTCTTCCATTAAGGAGCCGATACGGGTTGCCAGATACAGTTCAGCCCTTTTTTTAGGCTCAGTATTCTTTTTGATGTAATAAGTAAGGCCATTTGAAAGCTTTCCAATTTTTACATTGGGGTCGTTGGGAATAAGATCTCCATCAACCTTTTTAGCCACAGCAGTTGTCGTTTTTTTAACAACCGTAGTTTTTTTCTGTGCGTACCCAGGCGTGTTTACAGCAAAAATGACTGCAAGTCCCAAGCTAAGGACGCTAAAATTTTTTCTCATGAATAATAAGTTTACCATCAAACCTACTAAGGCCATAGTATAGATGATAAAAATTTAACATAATTTAACAAATGGGCGGCCGGTTTATGCAGACCGAAATTAAACTTTGATGATGATTTTTCTATTGTACATCACCCAAAGTATCACTAGCCAGAATAAAATATAGGCAATGGCCCAGGCAAGAGAGGCATTGATGGGAGATAAGCAGCAGGTAAAGCCAGAATATAACCAGGCTTGTAGGTTCATTTCGGTTCCATCAGCGGCCTTTACCGTAAACATACCCAAAGTTCTTGGGATCAGCCCCGAAAGGAAGAATACCGTGATGGCGTTTACACCATAAACCACGAACGGCTTAGTAAAGCGGTTGTATTGCTGAATGTCGATAATCCAGTAGCAAAAGGATAGGATAAGCGTAGCCAAACCACCGGTGTAAAGTACAAAAGAGCTTGTCCAAAGCGATTTGTTAATTGGAAACTGCAAATCCCATAGTAAGCCTAAGGCTACGGCTGCTATCCCGGTACAGAACAACCAGGCGATCTTCGTTGCGGGATCAATGTCTTTGCGTTTTAAATATACGCCAACCAATACGCCGAAAAGACCACTTGCAATTGCAGGTAGGGTGCTTAAAATTCCTTCAGGATCCCATGTTTTCGCGGCCTTCCATAAATGAGCTTCCGAAAGGATGCTGCGGTCTAGCCAGGCACCCAGGTTGGTCTCTTTCTCCAGGTTGGCATAACCAACACCCGGAACGGGAACAAAGGTCATTAGTGCCCAATAAACAGCCAGTATGGCAATCAGGATTTTGAATATATTCTTTTCTGAGTTTTTAAGAAAAATCACTGCCGAGATGAAAAATACAATAGCTATGCGTTGCAATACCCCCGGGATCCGTACATGTTGAAAGGCCTCAAGGGGTTCGGTGAAAACCTTAGGGTATAGCGATAAGAACAAGCCCAATCCAAATAAGATAAGCCCTCTTTTTAATGCCTTTAAAATAGTTTTTCCATGAGTAGCGGAATCTGCTTTCTTGCTGCCCATGGCGTAAGCGATCGATACGCCCACAATAAACAGGAAAAACGGGAAAATAAGATCAGTAGGTGTACAGCCATTCCAGCTCGCGTGCTCTAGTGGCGCATAAATATTTCCCCAATCTCCAGGATTATTGACAAGAATCATGGCCGCAACAGTTGCTCCTCTAAAAAAATCAAGTGATAATAATCTGGTAGGAGCGTCTTTTGCAATTTGAGATTGGGCCATATAAAAGATCTTTAAACAAAAAAACCGCTAACAGTTTAACTGCTAGCGGTTATAAATATAATAATTTAACTAGAACTTATAGCGTACAAAAGCTTCCATAGCTTCGTACTCTGCTAAACCTAGGCTGTCATAAGCCTGGGCTGTTTCTCTGTTTCTGTCTTCAGCACGTTGCCAGAATTCTCTAGGGTCGTCACCAGGGAAAACAGCAGTGTCTTTTTGCGACTGGTGTTTAAAAATAGCCATTTTTTTACGCTCAACTTCTTGCGGACTAAGCGGAACTGCCATTTCAATTTCATGGGTCTCAAATTCTTGCCAAGCGCCACGATACATCCATAACCAGCAGTCTTTAACCCAATCTTCAGTTTTAGCCAAACGTTTTAATGCCTCTAAAATAATATTGAAGCAAACGATGTGCGTTCCATGTGGATCTTCAAAGTCGCCTGCTGCGAATACCTGGTGAGGTTTTACTTTTTGCAATAGTTCCATTGTTAAAACAACGTCAGCTTCTGTTACCGGGTTTTTCTGACTCTTCCCACTTTCGTAGAAAGGTAATGCCATAAAATGGATATGGTCATCATCTAAACCGCAATATCTTGCGCCGGCAATCGCCTCCCCTTTTCTGATCAGACCTTTTACAGTTTGAATTTCAGGGGTATCAATTTGATTGGGCTTCTTTTTCCCCATGAAAGTACGCATGCTCTGATATAAAGCTTTTAATTCTTTAGTATCAAGGCCCATCTTCTCAGAGAAATCGATGTTAAACTCTACAAAACGTAAAGCATCATCATCCCAAACAGCAGTGTTGCCTGAAGTTTGGTAAGCTACGTGTACATCTTGTTTCTGATCCGCTAATCTGATAAATGTACCGCCCATAGAGATTACATCATCATCAGGGTGTGGTGAGAAAATGATAGAACGTTTTTTAGCCGGCTCTGCGCGTTCAGGTCTTTGCGAATCATCAGCATTAGGTTTACCACCTGGCCAACCAGTAATGGTGTGTTGTAGTTTATTAAATATATCGATGTTGATGTTGTACACCGGACCTCTTTCAACAGCCAGTTGAGCCATACCGTGGTTGTTGTAATCGTCTTCAGTAAGTTTTAATACTGGTTTTTTAAGGGTATTGGATAGCCAGATTACTGCTTTTCTAGTTATTTTTTCATCCCATACACAGTCTTTAACCAACCATGGTGTATCAAAACGGGTTAATAAACATGCTGCATCCTGATCTAAAATGAATTCAACATGCTGAGATAACTGTAAATAAGTTGCAGGAACTTCACTTGAAATTTCTCCTTCAACGGTTTTCTTAATGATTGGTGCTTTTTTCTTATTCCAAGCCATTAGGATAATTTCCCTGGCTTTGAAAATGGTACCTACACCCATGGTAATTGCTTTTGTTGGAACAAAAGATTTACCCCCAAAGTCTCTTGCCGCATCTCTTCTGGTCAAATCGTCTAGTGTAACCAGACGTGTTCCAGAGTTTGGTGCAGAACCTGGTTCATTGAAACCGATGTGACCTGTACGTCCGATACCGAGGATTTGTATATCTAATCCTCCCAGGTCCCCAATCTTTTTCTCATAATTCAGGCAAAATGCAGGAATTTCTTCTAAACTTAATGTACCATCAGGGATGTTCACATTGTCCTTATCGATGTCGATATGATCAAATAAGTTTTCATTCATGAAGGTCACATAACTCTGCGCAGCATTTGGCTGCATAGGGTGATATTCATCAAGGTTAAAAGTAACCACATTTTTAAAACTCAAACCTTCCTCTTTATGCATTCTTACCAGTTCGGCATAAACGGCAATTGGTGTAGCTCCAGTAGCTAAACCTAAAACTGCCTGAGCATTGTTTTTTTGTTTTTCCTTAATCAGTTTCCCGATGCGATGAGCAACGCTAAGTGATGCTGCTTTAGGGTTTTCAAAGACAGAAACAGGCAGTTTTTCAAAGCGTGTTTCTTCTAGAAGATTTAATCTAGCCATTTAGTTTGTTCTTAAAATTTGTACGGAGCAGTAAATATAGGCACTCTTGGGACTTTATCAAATTTTTTAATTACAAGATACTCTTTTTAAAAAATGTTTTTTTGAAGCGCTGGCTTCCAAAAGGTTGGTAAAATAACAAATCATCCTGTAAAAAAGTTCTTCATGGAGGTCTAATTGCGGACCTCTCATTAACTTAATGGTTTAGTGGATGTTGTATTGGTATTTATATTATATTTATAACAAGATAACCGTTTGTAGCCAATGACAGAAAACAAGGGTTTAAAGAAAACGCTCAGTCCTTTTATGCTCTGGGGACTTGGGGTAGGGTATGTGATCTCGGGCATGTACTTTGGTTGGAACCTAGGCCTTGAGAAAGGAGGTACCGGGGGAATGGCCATTGCAACCCTCGTAATCATGGTGATGTACGTCACTTTTACTTTTAGTTATGCTGAGCTGGCTTGCGCCATTCCAAAAGCCGGTGGGGTGTTCGACTATGCGAATAAAGCAATGGGGAAAAACATCGGGTTTATAGCCGGCATTGCCCAGATTGTCGAATTTATCTTAGCACCACCTGCGATAGCTTTTGCCATTGGCGCTTATTTCAACGCCTTTTTTCCGCAAGTACCCATACTGGCCTCTGCGGTATCAATCTATTTTGTATTCACTGCCCTAAATGTTTATGGTGTTAAAGCTGCTGCTTCTTTTGAAGTGATCATCACCATCTTTGCAGTTGGCGAGTTGTTGCTTTTCTCGGGAATAGCAGCGCCAAAATTCCAGATGTCTAATCTTACTCATCATGCTTTCCCCAATGGATGGGGAGGTATTTTTGGCGCTATTCCCTTTGCCATTTGGTTTTTTCTGGGAATAGAAGGGATTGCAAATGTAGCCGAGGAGACTAAAAACCCACAAAGAGATATCAGTAAAGGATTTGGCTGGGCCATATTTACACTTGTCATTCTGTGTATATTGATTTTTGTTACAGCCACAGGGATTTCAGGCTGGGAAACGATTGTCTATAAAAATGGCGTTAGTGGAGAAACGTCAGATTCGCCGCTTCCACTTGCCTTGGCAAAAATAACAGGGAGCAATCATTTGATGTATCACTTACTCATCACTGTTGGCTTGTTTGGCTTGGTCGCTTCCTTTCATGGCTTGATCCTTGCAGCTGGTCGATCTACCTATGAGATGGGAAGAGTGCACAACATACCTGCTTTTTTAGGTAAAATCTCCCCGCGGTTTCATACCCCGGCCAATGCGCTGATCGGAAATATGATCATTGGTATTTTGGCGCTATTGTCAGGTAAAACATCCGAAATTATTATCATATCGGTTTTTGGTGCGCTCACATTGTACATCATTGCAATGGTCTCCGTTATTATCCTCAGGAAAAAAGAACCGGAATTACACCGACCTTTTCGCTTGCGTTTTTACCCTGCTTTCCCTATTATTTCTTTGCTGATCGCCGTGGTATCTATTGTCGCCATGTTTATTTTTAACCTTAGGCTGGGACTTATCTATTTTTCGATCCTGATTATTACTTTTTTACTGTATAAATTTTTTAAACCTGTAGACCGATGACAACAGAAGAGATTTTAACCTATGTAAAAGAACATCCTTTGGGCAAAGTAAAAATTGCCGTATCTGATATTGATGGCGTGTTAAGAGGCAAGTACATTTCGGCAGAGAAGTTTGCTTCGGTTGTAGCGGGACGCTTAGGTTTTTGCGATGTAACCTTTGGGTGGGATATGGGCGATGTGGCTTATGACAATGTAAAGTTTACAGGATGGCATACCGGCTATCCCGATGCACAGGTAAAGCTGGATCTTACGACTTTCCGAAAAATCCCATGGGAAAACAATATCCCCTTTTTTTTAGGTGATTTTGTAGATGAAAAGCTTGTTCCTGTATATACCTGTCCAAGGCAATTGCTTCGAAAAGTGTTGGCGGATGCGGAAGCTTCAGGCTATCAAGCCTACTTTGCACAGGAATTCGAGTGGTTCAACTTCGCGGAAACTCCTGAAACAGCGCATCAAAAGAATTTTAGTGGCCTAACGCCGCTAACTCCAGGTATGTTTGGTTATTCTATTTTGCGTAGTACGTTGAAAAATGAATACATGAGCGACCTGTTTGATCTCTTGAGCATGTTTGATATTCCTATAGAAGGCTTACATACCGAGACCGGGCCGGGGGTATATGAAGCTGCCATAAAGTATGCCTCGGTTTTAGTCGCGGCTGATCAGGCGGTGTTATTTAAAACGGCAGTTAAGGAGATTGCTTATAAGCATGGGGTCATGGCTACTTTTATGGCCAAGATTAGCGAGCACCTTCCGGGCTGCAGCGGGCATGTGCATCAGAGTTTATGGGATAAGGAATCTAAACAAAATCTATTTCATGATGAAACGGATGAACATCAGATGAGTGGGCTGATGAAAAGCTATATCGCCGGACAGCTGCATTGTCTGCCTCATATTTTACCCATGATTGCCCCAACTATTAACAGCTATAAACGATTGGTGGAGGGCGCTTGGGCACCAACTACGCTGACTTGGGGCATCGACAACAGGACTGTTGCCTTAAGGGCATTGCCTGGTCATGCGAAGACCTGCCGACTGGAAACCCGTGTGGTAGGTTCTGATAGTAATCCTTATCTGGCTTTGTCGGCCTGTCTGGCCGCTGGATTGTACGGCATCAAAAACAAGATGAAGCTAGATAAAGAAGCGACCAATGGTAATGGTTACAAGGATCTCTCCAATGGTGTTTTGCCTCAAAATCTTTATGAAGCAACACAACGAATGAAGCAGTCGGAGATTGCAAAAGAGCTGTTCGGAGCTGATTTTGTAGCGCATTTTACGCAGACCAGAGAGTGGGAGTGGCGTCAGTATGCAAAGGCAGTAACCGATTGGGAATTAAAAAGATATTTCGAAATTATTTAACCGTAATTATTCTATTCGCTATGACATTTGATCACATATATCAGTATAATTTTCCAACTACGATCCGGTTTGGAGCTGGGGCGATTAAAGAATTGCCGGCGTACCTCAGGCAAAATGGGTTAAAACGACCATTGATCGTCACAGATTCAACAATTGCTGCTCTTCCTTTTTTTAAGACGATTGTCAGTGATTTGCGTATTCACGGTATTGCAGCAGAGGTGTTTAGTGATATTCATAAAAATCCCGTAAAAAGCGATGTGTATAAAGGTACGGAGGTCTGGGACGATACCGCCAGAGATAGTGTAATTGGAATTGGAGGTGGTGCAGCGCTGGATGTGGCCAGGGCAATTGTGCTGCGGGTGAATCATCGTGAGGATCTGTTTAAGTACGATGACCTGATTGGGGGTGATGTTTATGTGACCAATGAGGTGCCACATTTTATTACAGTACCCACTACTTCAGGCACAGGTAGCGAGGTGGGGCGGAGTGCAATTATTGCCGATGATGAGACTCATCAGAAAAAGATTTTGTTCTCGCCAAAGCTCATGGCTAAGATTGTATTTGCGGATCCTGCCTTAACAATGGATCTGCCATCATTTATTACCGCGGCGACAGGTATGGATGCGTTAACGCACAATATGGAAGCTTTTTTAGCCAAAAATCCACATCCATTATGTGATGGGATCGCCCTTGAAGGTATTTCGCTAATCAAGGACGCACTAGAACCTGCAACAAATCGTCCGGATATCGAAAGTCGAAGCAAAATGTTGATGGCATCTATGATGGGGGCTATTGCGTTTCAAAAGGGGCTTGGGGTGGTACATTCCCTTGCGCATCCGCTTTCTTCTTTATTAGATACGCATCATGGCCTGGCCAATGCTGTAAACCTTCCTTACGGGATGGAGTTCAATATTGAAGGATTTGAAGATAAATTCCGTCGCATTGCCCGAACGCTGGAATTGAAGGAGGAAAACGGAAAGGCTGTAGTCGAATATCTGTTTAACCTCAATACTAAAATTAATATCCCGCATCACTTGGGTGATATAGGCGTGAAATCGGAGCATATTGAAACACTGGCCGATCTCGCCTTCGCCGATTTTGCCCACCCAAATAATCCAAAACCAGTGAGCAGAGCTGACTTTAAGCATTTGTATTTGACTGCGCTTTAATTAAATTGCAGTTGAAACAAATTTATACTGATGAAAAAGAAGTTAGGGATAAGTTATAGTGAAGCTAATTTTCAGAACTATTGGAACTGGTTTACTGCCGATGAGCTTGGTATTGAAATAGAATTGGTCGAGCTTTCCTTCCGGAAAAACAACAGGAGCGATATAGAGAAATGTGATGGTTTTGTATTGACCGGAGGAATTGATGTACTGCCCGCAATATATGGCGGAGCGGAAGAGTATCCTTATAAACCAGATGTATTTTTACCAGAACGGGATGAGTTTGAGCGATTGATTTACGACTATTCGCAAAAGGCCAAATTGCCGGTGTTGGGTATTTGCCGGGGGATGCAGTATATCAATATCCTGGAGGGGGGAAAGGTTTTTGAAGATAATGGTGCAGCGCTGAACGAGTTACATAAGAAAGGTTCTGAAGATAAAGTACATGGGCTAAACATTGTTGAAGATAGCTTGTTATATGCGGTGACTGGTAAAGCGGTAGGGCAGGTAAACAGCGCCCATCATCAGGGAGTTGATCCTGAGCGTTTGGGCAAGAACCTGATGGCGAATGCTTATGCAGATACGCCAGATGCACTTATTGAAGGATTGGAATTTAAAGATAAAACCGGGAAAGCTTTTATGCTTGGCGTACAATGGCACCCCGAAAGAATGAAAGAAAAGGAACTCAATCCTTTGTCACAAAAAATTAAGGAACAGTTTATACAGGAAGTCAAAAATCATAAACGATGAACATTGTTAATCCCGCCACCGAAGAAATTATAGCAACAGTAAAGGAAGATGACAGCAAGTCGCTTGCTCATAAGCGCAATCTGCTCAAAATGGGACAAAAGGACTGGGCTTCCAAAACTTTGCAGCAACGTATACTGATTATCGAAAAGTTTTACAATCTGCTAGGTGTGGAAATAGAGCGCCTTGCTGCAGTATTGACTTCGGAAGTGGGTAAGCCTCTATTGCAATCTCGCAATGAGATTAACGGGGCAAGAGGAAGAGTTAGGTGGATGTTGGATCATGCGTCGCAGTACCTTTCTGATGAAATCGTAACGGATACACCAGAATTGAAGGAACAGATCTCCTATGATCCCTTGGGTATTGTATGTAACATATCGGCCTGGAATTATCCTTATCTGGTAGGGGTAAATGTTTTTGTGCCTGCGTTATTAGCAGGGAATGCGGTGATGTACAAGCCTTCGGAGTATGCGACTTTAACCGGACTGGAAATAGAAAAATTATTAAAACAAGCCGGATTACCTGATGAGGTATTTAAGGTGGCTATTGGTGCAAAAGAAACGGGAGAACATTTGCTGGATATGAATTTTGATGGCTACTTTTTTACCGGATCTTATAAAACAGGCAAGTATATATATGAGCGGGTGGCGCCAAAAATGGTGCCTTGCCAGCTTGAGTTAGGGGGTAAAGATCCACTATATGTTGCTGATGATGTAAAGGATATTGCTGCTGTGGCTGCGGCGACAGCAGATGGCGCCTTTTATAATAATGGCCAGAGCTGCTGCGCAGTGGAGCGGATTTATGTGCACGAAAAAGTTTACGACGATTATATCGCCGCCTTTGTGGCAACGGTACAATCCTGGGAAATTGGGGCGCCAACAGATGCTGATGTTTACTTGGGGGCACTGACCAGAAAAGAACAAATTGAAGTATTGGAGCAACAGATTAAAGACGCGTTGCAACATGGTGCTTTACTTTTAACCGGAGGTAAAAGAAAAGGACAAAAAGGCAATTATTTTGAACCTACAGTATTGGTTAATGTTACCAATCACATGAAGGTGATGCAGGAGGAGAGCTTTGGCCCTATCATTGGTATTATGAAGGTGAATGATGATACTGAGGCCACCTATTTAATGCAGGATACGGTATATGGTTTAACTGCCGCTGTTTATTCGGAAAGCATGGATAGGGCAAAGCGGATCCTTTCTCAAATGGATTCAGGTACAGGTTACTGGAACTGTTGCGATAGGGTAAGTGCAGGCCTTCCTTGGAGCGGCAGACGTCATTCTGGTATCGGAGCAACGCTTTCTCATCAGGGCTTGCGTGCCTTTACCAAGCCCAAGGCCTGGCATTTTAGAGCTTAATTAAGTTTATTGCTACTTTTGAATTATTCACCTTATTTTTAAGACCACGCTTATGAACTCAAACTGGAAAAGAATCTTCAATATCATTCAAAAGTCTGAACGCTTAATTATAGGATTGATGTCTGGCACCTCTATGGATGGCTTGGATATTGCCCTTTGTGGGGTCACGGGTAGTGGGATTGAAACTCGCGTTAGGCTGATCGAATTTAAAACGAAAGACTATACCAATGAATTTAAAGCGGAGATAAAGTCGATTTTCTCCAGGCGTGATGCTGATTTGCAAATGGTATGTCTGATGAATGAAAAAGTGGCGCTTTTGCATGCCGAAATGATATTGGAAGCAATTGCCGAATGGGGGCGCCAGCCGGAAGATATTGATGTGATTGCCAGTCATGGGCAAACTATTTTTCATGCGCCAAAGTCATTGCATGGCCTTGAAGATTATCCTAATGCGACTTTGCAGATTGGGGATGGCGACCATATTGCTGTTAAAACCGGGATTGTTACCATTGCTGATTTCAGACAAAAACATATTGCTGCGGGTGGCGAAGGTGCTCCATTGGCTGTTTATGGGGATTATCTGCTTTTCTCAAAAAAGGATGAAGACCGCATCATGTTGAATATTGGTGGAATTGCCAATTTTACCTACCTGCCTGGTAGTAACGATGCAACTAAAGTATTCTCAACTGATGTTGGGCCCGGAAATACCTTGATGGATCAGTTTGTACAAAAACATTATAAAGGGTTGTATTACGATGAAAATGCAAGTATAGCGAGTGCTGGTGTGGTTAACGGTCAGCTTTTAAAAGAGTTGATGGAATCTGATTTTCTGGAGGCCGATTTTCCTAAAACAACGGGGCCGGAACTTTTTAATTTAGCGTATTTAGCAGCAGCACAAAACAACTCAAATACTTCGCAGATCAGCAAGGAAGATGTTATGGCTACGTTATGCAGTTTTTCTGCTCAGGTAATTGTCAATTCCGTTGAAAAATGCTTCGGAAAAGATAAAACTCCATCTATTTATATCAGTGGTGGCGGGATGCACAATCCCTTGCTTTTGCAGCAGCTTAAAACAAAGTTGAGCAATGCAAGCTTTCACTCCACTGATGCCCTCGAAATAAACCCAGATGCAAAAGAAGCGGTTTTATTTGCTATTCTGGCCAATGAGACATTGGTGGGCGATAAAATTGATTTTGGTAATCGTGCTGGAGTGCCATCTGTACAGATGGGAAAGGTCTGTTTGCCTTAGGGTTTACATTATTCTATACACTTTCTTAACAAAAAGGTGCTTTTTGTGGATCGGGAATGAAAAAGGTGTGAATAAGGTGTGAAGTAGTGTGCAATTTTGGGTTAGTGTTTTCTTTGGCGTAAACAATTTTATTCGAAAGAATGTTTTGTTTGAAATAGATAACTCACATGAAAATACTGTACTCACAAGGCTTCTTCAAAATTAAGTTTATTTTCTGGGTGCCAATCCTTCTGTTGCTGCTTGCTCATGTCGCAAACGCACAGACAAAACGATACACTTTAACCGGCAGGGTTACAGACGGTACGTCTGCTGCTGGGATCCCGGGGGTAGTTGTTAAAGTACAAAGCACAAATTTTGCAATGGCAACGAATGAGGATGGCCGGTTCAGTTTAAATGCTGATCTGTCACCAGGGACTTATCAGGTTGTGTTTTCTTCAATTGGTTACAAGTCTCAAACTAAATCTGTAGAACTGGGTGCTGCTACTCAGGTTACAGTCAACGGGGCGCTTACGGCTGATAATATTGGTCTTGATGAGGTCATCGTGACGGGTACCTCCCAAGGTACTACGCGTAAGCAAATGGGTAGTTATGTAAGCTCTGTAAAGGGTGATGATTTAGTAAAGGCGCCAAGCGGAAATGTGCTTTCCTCTTTGCAGGGTAAAGCACCTGGTGCGCAGATTACGCAAAACTCCGGGGATCCGGCGGGTGGAATGTCGGTCAGGTTAAGGGGAGTAAGTTCTCTGAATTCAAGTTCAGAACCTCTTTATATTATTGATGGGGTAATTGTTAATAATACGACAACACGGGTAACCAATACATCGGCTAACTACGATGGGGGTGGTAGTGGTGTGGGGGGTAATGGCAACTTTGTAGGTGCTATTGGTCAGAATAGAATGAGCGATATCAATCCGAATGATATCGAACGTATAGAGGTTTTAAATGGGGCAGCTGCGGCAGCTATTTATGGATCGAGGGCAAATGCGGGGGTTATTCAGATCTTTACAAAAAGAGGAGTAAGTGGTAAGCCTGTCATTAGTTTGTCTACTAGTTTCACCACTAGCCACCTGCGCAAGGAAATTGAAGTTAACCAGTCGCCTGTTAAATTTGGAGGGTCGGTTGATGAATTGACGCAGGATTTGATATCGCTCGTAGGTACCCCTCCCGCTTTACCTACCACTACCACACCTGTGACAAGGTATAATTATCAGGACTATATTTTTCAGTCTGCGATTGGAACAGACAATACGGTTTCTGTAGCTGGGGGGAATGATAACACCAAGTTTTATACCTCTTTAGGGTATTTTTCTAATCAGGGAATTATCAAGAATACCAATTATAGAAGGATGAATATGCGGGCAAATCTGGATCAGAAAATTAACGATTGGGCAAAGGTTTCTGCAAATTTTAATTATATACATAGTGATGCAGATGAAAAACCGGATGGGAACTCATTTTTCTCGCCAATGAACTCTGTTACCATTATAGGTAATTTTCATGATATTTTTGCCAGGGATGCGTTGGGTAATTTAAAAGCGGTAGGTGAGCGGGGTAGGGTAAATCCTGTATCAGTAATTGAGGATATTAAACAGCGCCAGGCGGTTAACCGGGTTATTGCAAATGCCAAATTGGTTTTAAATCCGACTAAAAAGCTGACCGTAGATTATACTATAGGTGTTGACAATACCATTCAAAATGGAACTACTTTTATTCCTCCATTTGCCTATAATGTTAGCACAGGCTTTTATGGTGGCGGACCAACTTTAGACCCTAGTCTGAATGGTTACGCCAGTTCTGCCAGTTCTACGGCAACCTTATTTAACCATGAGCTCAACTTTACTTATGATACCAAGTTGAGTGATGATTTGTTGTCTACTACGCAGTTGGGGGGCTCTTATCAATATGAAAAATCAAACTATTTATTATTAAATGGTAGGGGGCTTGCACCATTCACGGAAAGTGTGAACGGCGCAAGTACGATTTTGCCAAATAACGATCTCAGGTTGCAAAGCTCTATTAGCGGAGCATATTTGCAACAGAACTTTAAGTATAAGGATCATTTGTTTTTAACAGGTGCTGTCCGTGTGGATCAAGCATCTGTTTTTGGAGAGAAAAACAGGACCAAGGTGTACTTCAAGGGGAATTTAAGTTATGTGCTCTCATCCGCAGATTATTGGAAGGGGCTAGCGGTGTCTGACTGGTGGGATACTTTTAAAGTTAGAGCAGCTTATGGGCAGTCAGGTAACCTAACCGGAATCGGACCTTATGATCGATTTAATGAGTATTTGTCTTCTTCTTATATTAGTAAAACCGCCTTGGTTTCAAAAACCAGTCTGGCTAATGTGGATATAGCTCCGGAAAAGCAAACAGAAATAGAGCTGGGAATGGATCTTTCATTTTTGAAAAACAGATTAGGCCTGGTATTTAACTGGTATGATAAAGAGGTTAGTGGTTTGCTTGTTCCTGTTGTAATTGCGCCAACTACGGGTTTTTCTTCCTTATTAGAAAACAAAGGTTCGTTAAAAAATAGAGGGATAGAGGTGATGTTAACCGGAGCGCCTGTTGCTGGGGAGGATTTTAAATGGAATGTTTCATTTATTTTTAATCGCAATAGAAATAAAGCAGTAGGTATTGGTGCATTGCAGTTGCTTTCTACCAATGCAGGTGCTCCTGTAGCTATAATTGATGGTCAGCCAATTGGCGTATTCTATGGTACTTTCTTTGCCCGAAATGACGATGGTAGCTTGTTGACTAGTTCAGTTGGAATTCCACAGATGGAACGGGGTATTCAAAATTCTTCATTAACTTTTACTCCTCAGCGTGGTCCGAATGGATTGCCGCTCTCCACTGGTACAACCTTGCGTAAAGTAGTTGGAGATCCAAATCCTGATTATACCGCTTCCTTCGTGAATGATTTTTCTTATAAAAAATTTGGTTTGCATATACAGTTGGATGCTTCACAAGGAGCGGATGTATGGAATGCAGATTGGCGCACCCGCCAAGGTGTAGGTGGTGGAAAGGTTGCTGAACAAGAGCAGATGGGATTATTGCCAAGAGGTTATATTAATGGAGTGTATGCTATCGAAGAGTGGAGGATAGATGATGGTTCTTATGTTAAATTAAGAGAGGTATCTATAACTTATAATATTGGTAAGGTTAAGTTTATACAAGACCTGAGCATAAATCTAAGTGGAAGAAATCTGGTTTCATGGGATAATTATAAAGGATACGATCCTGAGCTGAATTCGGGTGGACAATCGACTATTCTAAGAAATATTGATTTTGGGTCGGTGCCTATTCCACGTACGTTTAGTTTAGGTGTGCGGGCTAAGTTTTAATTTAAGCTCATGATAGCTTTATAATCTTTAAAAAATAAACTATATACAGATGAAAACTTTTTTAAGTAAAATAGCATATATCTTTTTGATCCTGATTATAATATCAGCGTGTAAAAAGGAATACAAAAATCCTTCGGGTGCAAATGCCAATGATGTGGTGACTACCGCAAAAGGTATGACAGGCATAGTTGTTGGCTTGCAAAAATTATATATATCAGGAAGATTGGGTGTTTATTTTAACTCCGTATCCGTTTCAGGATTTGTAACCAACGAAATTCTATTAAGGAATGCGGGTAATATTCCAGAATTACAGTTGTTTACTGGAGGTGGTGCCGTTGATGGGACAAATAACATTCTGGCAAATTTGTGGACAACCAGCAATAAGATTATTTACGATGCTGACAATGTGCTCAATAATGCACCTGGTTTGGGTGATAAGGGGTATGCTTCAGGGTTAATCGCTTATGCGAGTATTTTTAAAGCGCTTGCATTAGGGAATCTTTCTCAATGCTGGGAAAGCATACCTGCTGGTACCGGGCAGAATGTTAGTTTTATAAGCCGGGCTGATGGTTTTAATAAAGCTATTGGAGTGATTGATAATGCTTTTGCTGTCATAGCAGTAACTCCAATCAGTTCAGGGTTTATGAGTAATATGCCTCCCGGGATTGATATCCTTAATACTTTGAATGCTTTAAAGGCACGTTATGCGCTTTTTGCAGGAAACTATCCCCTGGCATTGGCTGCTGCTAATAGTGTGGATTTAACGAGGAGATCGACCTTTAACTTTGATGCGCTGACTTTTAATCCAATATTTGAAATTGCTACTTCGACAAATAACGTATTTCAACCAACGGATGCTAATCTGGGCTTGACTGGAGCGAATGTGCCTGATCCGGCGGATAGAAGGATTTCTTTTTATACGGCAGTAGGTGTTAATCCTGTAGTTCGTTTAGCGGGCTTTGGTGCAGGGCTTGCTACTCCGATTCCACTTTATTTGCCTGGTGAGATTATTTTGATTAAAGCTGAGGTTTATGCACGTCAGGCTGCACCGGATCCTGGGAATGCCTTGACTGAGCTGAACAGGGTAGTTACAAAGTTGCCGACAGTCGATATTTTTGGTGTAGGGGCGGCTTTAGCACCAATTACCGGATCTTTAACTCCAGCTCAAATCCTGCCATTGATTTATAAGCATCGTTGTATAGAGCTTTATTTGTCCGGGTTGAAACTGGAAGATATGAGAAGGTTTGGTTTACCGAATTCTGAGAGAAAGCGGAATTTCTTCCCATATCCTTTTACGGAAAGGGATAATAATCCTAATACACCTGCTGATCCAGCGTTTTAATTGTAATCTTATTAGGGTTTTTATGCAGTCCTTGAATGGTTCGTGTATGCTTTTGGTAAAATCCATAGTTAATTATACTTAAGTGCATTATTAATCCATGTTTTTATAGAAATACACGGACTCAGTATGGACTAAACATGGACTTTGCCAAAAGCATACACGAACCGTTTATAGCGGCTAATCCTAATTGGGCTATACGGTGATTAAAGAATCTGTAAAGATTTTATTCTGTAGGCATTCAATTCCGGCGCCTGTGGATCAAGTTCGGTGATTAAATAATCTATGTTTTCTAATGGGGCTACTTTTAGCCTCAATGAAATGTCTAATTTTTCTGATATGCAGAGGATTCCTGCTTTTTTTGAAGAATTGAACATTGCTTTTTTTAATTGATTGATTTCCCAATCGGTATCCGTTAGTCCGTCATGCGGATGAATAGCGCTGGTTCCAAGTAGGCAAAGATCGGCATTGATCTCCGACAGCTGATTGATGACATGGCCCCCGTAAGTTACCTGTGAATTTTTCGAGAATAAACCGCCAATCAGAATAACCTCGACTTTGGCATATTTGGCGAGCTCTATGGCTACAAAAGGGCTAATCGTAAAAAAAGTGGCGTTTAAATTTTCAGGCAGCTGCTTTGCCAACTCAATAATTGAAGTTCCGCCACCAGTTAAAATAACCATTCCGTCTTTAATTAAGGAGATGGTCTTTTTAGCGATGCTGATTTTGGCGTCCTTGGCGTATACTTCACTATCGTCGAAAGAAGATTGGTATGACTTTGAGAGTGCACCTCCATGTACTTTGGACAATTGGCCCTTTTCGGCTAATTCCTGAAGATCACGACGGATCGTATCTTCTGAAACACTAAGTAGCTGAACAAGATCAGAGGTGAGTACACGATTATGCAGATTGATTTGGCGCATTATAAAGTCGTGCCTTTCTTTTTTAAGCATATTGAAAATTTTAGCTAATGTAAATAAAAAATAAAGAAACCAAAATGCAGGGTTGTGCGTGTTTATGCGCTATTTGCCATAAATAAAGTTAAAATTAGCTTAATAATTATATTTTAATAGAAAAATATTCTTTACATTTAATAAAAGATTACAAATCTGCGGGTTAATGCGTGTTTTTGTGATTTTGAAACAAGCAACCAAACCAACTTAACAACTTAATTTTCTAATCAAAATTGACGTTTTATGAAAAAAAAACTACTCCTTCTTACTTTAGGTGGGTTATTGTTTTTTGCGCATGTCTTTGCCCAACAAAAAACAATAACTGGTAAAGTGAGCTCGTCGGGTGATGGCTTAACCATTCCTGGCGCTTCTGTTAAAATTAAAGGAACAAAGACCGTAACTCAGACAAATGCATTGGGTGTGTATTCGATACAAGCTAAAGTAGGGGATGTATTGATGTTTAGTTACATCGGAATGCAATCGCATGAGCAGACGGTTGCAGCGGTTTCCTTAATTAATGTGGTGTTGAAGCCTGATACGAAGTCGTTGAATGAAGTTGTTGTAACAGCTTATGGTATTGAGCGGGATGCAAAATCATTGGGTTATTCTACGCCGAAAGTAAAGGGAGATGAGGTTTCTGATACGCAGCGGGAATCTTTCTTTGCCGGATTGCAAGGTCGGGTTCCTGGATTGACGATCAATCCTAGTAGTGGTGACCCCGGAGCTTCTTCTCAAATTGTTTTAAGGGGCTTTGTCTCTATGAGTGGAAATAACAGTCCACTAATTGTTGTGGATGGTTTGCCGATCGATAATTCGGTTATTAATCAAACGGATGACTTAGTTGGTGGTGGAGTTAATCGCAACTCTGATTATTCGAATCGGGCGCTCGATCTTAATCCCGCGGATATTGAAAGCTATGTGATTATGAAAGGCCCAGAGGCGACGGCACTTTATGGTAACTTGGGCGCAAGTGGTGCTATTCTGATTACTACAAAGAAAGGAAAGGTTGGTAAAGGAACGGTTACTTATAGCAATGCCTTTAATGTCACTACGCAAGTAAATATGCCTGATATCCAGCGGAAGTATAATCAGGGAGAAAGTAACGGTATTTATAGTGGTGGTTCTACTAATTTTTTTGGACCTGTTTATCCTGTAGGGACAAAAATTTACAATAACCTTGATCAGTTTCTTAATAATGCTTTTTCCCAAACGCATAATTTGAATTTTGAGGGTGGGTCGGAGAAGTTTACTTACAGATGGTCAAATCAGTTTGCGGAGTTTAATAGTCCTATTCCTAATACCAGGCTCAGTAAGTTCTCTACTAAAATTACGGCGGAAGCAGAAATATCACCGCTGTTGAAGTTAACGACTACTATGAATTACATGAATAATTCCAACCGTAAGCCTGCCCGGGG
Source organism: Pedobacter hiemivivus (assembly GCF_005144565.1). Classification (NCBI taxonomy): domain Bacteria; kingdom Pseudomonadati; phylum Bacteroidota; class Sphingobacteriia; order Sphingobacteriales; family Sphingobacteriaceae; genus Pedobacter; species Pedobacter hiemivivus. The sequence goes on along the minus strand of NZ_SWDX01000014.1, from coordinate 41,941 downwards.
TATTTCTGGATATTTATTTTCTTTGATGCGTTTCCCTTCTCAGTATGATATTAACGATTGGCAGGATGAGTTGGGTAACAGGGTATTGCATGTTGGTTCAATTTTCGGCGAGTACGATAACCCTTTTTGGAGTGTATATAAAAATACGAATGAAGATAAAACGAATCGTTTTATCATGAATAACCATTTTCGTTTTACCCCGAATAAATGGCTGAGTGTTCTAGCTATCCTTGGCGCTGATATTTATACGACAAATGGTATAATGGTTTTTCATGCTCAGTCTTATTCGGGATCGGGTACTGCGGCTAGTCCTACAGGGGGGAGTGTGAGTACCTATGATAAGCTCAATAGAAATCTGAGTGGGTCTATCACGGCTACGGCAAAACAGAAGTATGGGAATTTTTCCGGTACATATGTCGTGGGCGGAAATGTTGCTGACAACTATTACACAATTAATTCGATGCGGGGTGATAGCATGTATGATCCTAATTTTTATAACATCAATAATACGCTTCCTACTACGCAAAGATCGCGGAATAACATCAATAACTATCGTACTGTTGGTGCCTTTGCTCAGGCGATTATGGGTTATAAATCCATCCTTTATTTAACGCTTTCGGGAAGGGTGGATGGTGCCTCTCGTTTGATGCCTAATAACCCTTATTTTGCGTACCCTGCTGCCAGTGTGGCCTTCAATTTTTCTGATCTCGACTACTTTAAAAAGTTTGATTGGCTGAGTGGGGGTAAAATTAGGGGCTCGGCAGGAATGACGGGTAAGGAGCCCTGGAAAGTTTATGGGATTTTATCTAATTTCACGCCAAGGGCTTCCAGTGGTGGTGGTTTTGCTTATGATTACTATGGTGGAAATGAATTGTTGAAGCCTGAAACAACAACAAATGTAGAGGCTGGGTTTGAGTTGCAATTATTCAAAAATCGATTTGGCATTGATTTTAATTACTATTATTTGCTTAGTAAGGATCAGATTATACAGCCGCGAACCAGTTATGCTACGGGCTATGTGCTTCGTTTGATTAATGGTGGGAAGGTAGAGAATAGAGGTATTGAGATTCAATTGAATGCGAATCCGGTTAGAAGTGAAAAAGTTAATTGGGATCTGACATTTAATTTTGCTAGAAATAGAGGGACTGTAATTTCTATTGCCGACGAATTGCCGGAGTTATATAATTCGGATACCTGGATTAATACAGTGAGAAGTGCTGTTTTTCCAGGTAAAAGTACGGGCTCTATGTCTGGTTTGTCATTAGATAGGAACAATAGAGGAGATGTGTTGATTGATCCGGCCACGGGGCTACCTTATGCTACTAATGAAAATTATTCAATTATTGGAGATCGAACCCCGAATTATACACTCGGCATTGTGAATCGGTTCAGGATTTTTGACTTTTCTCTATCTTTTTTATGGGATTTTAGTGTTGGAGGTGATGTGTATAATGGTACTGAGCATATTAATTATGTGAAAGGGATTAGTACGAAAACACTTGATCGCGAACAGCCCCGGGTTGTTAAGGGGATTTTAAAAGATGGTTTGGAGAATACAAATAACCCTACCCCTAATTCTATCGCAATTACACCTTATTATAACTCTAGATTTTACGGGGAAACTGTTGCTGCACAGATGTTCGTGGAGAAAGATATTAATACCATTCGCCTAAGAGATATTACATTGAGTTATAGATTTGGTAAAAATCTAATGTCGAGAATGCCCTTCTTGAAAAATGTAAGTGTATATACGACGTTGACAGATGTATTGCTGTTTACGAATTATTCGGGAATGGACCCGGAAAGTAATTCCAATAACGCAGCGCTTGGCGGTGTTGGTGGGTATCGGATGGACTTTGGTAATATGGGACGTCCACTTGCTATCAATTTTGGTTTAAATGTTAAATTATAAAATCGCAACATCATGAAGACGATTAAAAAATATATGCTGATGTTATTCCTTTTGATGGGACTATTGGCTATGAGCGGGTGTAAGAAGTTTTTGGATATCAATAGGAATCCTTCAAATCCCCAGATTCCAAAAGCAGAGTTTATGATCTCGAGGGCTATTTTTCAGATGGCTAATGGTACCTCTGAGGATTATATGCAGTTGTTTAAGCTGGTTCAATACTGGTCAAGCACTACTACTGATGATCGGTATGATCGACATGGGATGTCGGCGACGGGCTCTGATGTGACCGGAGTGATCTGGCGGTTGAATTATGTTGACCTTGGTTTGAACATAGAGGAGATGATTAAAGATGGAATTGAAAACAAGAAGTATGAGTATGCTGGAATTGGGTATGCGATTAAAGCATGGTCTTTCCAGATGACAACAGATATGTATGGGGAAATTATTCTTGATGAGGCTTTTACGGACCCGAATAAGCTGACGTTTCGTTATCAGTATCAAAGGGATGTTTATGAAAGGGTGCGGGAATGGAGTCAACTGTCTATAAAGTATTTAAATATGAAAAGCCCGTCAGATTATAGTGGGGCGCTTGCAGGTCCGTCGGGTGATTATATGTATAGAGGGGATGTAAACAAGTGGAAGAAGTTTGTGTACGGGAATTTGGCGCTTCAATATGGCCATTTGGTGAATAAGCCGAGTTTTGCAACTACCTATGCGGATAGTGTTGTGAAATATGTGGACTTGTCTTTTACGAGTGTTGCTGAGGATGCAACGGTGAAATTTACGGCTTCGAATGAAGATGATTCAAATGTTTTTGGGCCGCTTTATGGTAGGTTTTTTACGGTACTTAATACTGCAAACGGACGGATTTCATCGACGATTTTAAATTTATTAGCTGGTGGTGTAAGAGGTGTTCCGGTTGTCGATCCTTTGGTTTCTGTTGATCCCAGGTTAAGTAGGATGTTGACGCCTACAATTATTGCGGGAAGTCCGCCAACTTTGGGTCCTTATAAAGCGATTACCCCGACTAAGGGAGGTACTGGTGTGCCTCATGTTTTGGGCCCACCGACAAACGTTGTGACTGCGCCTTATGCCGGAAAATATCTTTTTAGCAATGCAAGTGAGTATGTGATTATGAGTTATGCACAATTGCAATTTGCTAAAGCAGAAGCGCTGTTTCTTAAAGGGGATAAGGGGGCTGCACTTATCGCATACAGAAATGGGATTCGCGGCCATATGGCTTTTGTTAACCGTTATGGTATGGCCGGACCTAATGTAACAATTGCTGCGCCTGAGATAGAGCTATATATGATTTCTACTGAGGTCGCTCAGAATGAGGCTGAGCTGACTATTTCTGACATTATGAATCAGAAATACATTGCGCAATGGGGTTGGGCAGGCCTGGAACAATGGTGTGATCTGCGAAAATATCATTATGATCCTGCTGTGTTTACGCAGTATCATCAAATGTCTGGATCGGAGCTCCATGTAAATAATAATGGGAAGTATGCTTATCGATACCGTCCGCGTTACAACTCGGAGTACGCCTGGAACAGGACTGAGTTAGACAAATGGGGTGGCCTGGCGTCTGATTACAATACAAAGGAGACTTGGTTTAGTACGCCTGAAAATTAGAATTAATGTAAATCTATAATTATATAGTTATGAAAATATTTAAGAGTTTACTGATTGTGCTTTGTGCGGCATTGTTTTTCTCCGGTTGCACAAAGAATGTCCTCGATTATGGGGAGGTTGAGAAGATAACTGACGAGCAGCCGCTGATTAAAGTTAACTATGCCTCTAGTTATCTGGATGACCGGTTTGTAGTGATCAGGTTTAATGGTAAAAGAGTTAGCCCCCGGATTCAGGGTCGAACGCCTTTTCCCGGTGGTGGATATAATACCCGGGGGGATGTGCGGGCTGATTATTTGACCATCGATGTGGGGCAAGTAGAGTTGAAGGTGGCTTTGCCTTTTAAAAAGGACAATGGGTTGGATTCTTTAGAGTTGTACAAAACAACCCTTAACATTGAGAAAGGAAAGCGGTATGTGGCTCATGTTACAGATACAGCTGCATTTACAAAAACAGTGTTGACAGAGGAGAATTTCTTGAAGCCTGATTCTGGTTATGCTACCTATCGATTTATTAATTTAATGCCTAACGTGCCAGCAATTGATTTGTATTACGGTATAAGCGCAACTGTGCATACGGCTGACAGGTTGGTGGCGGGGAATATAAAATATTTGGAGATCAGCAATTACTTTACGTTGAATAGATATTCCGCCAGAACATGGAAAATTCGCCCCGCGGGGGCAGCACTTACTACTGCTACTGTTTTAGCGAGTTACTCTAATGTGGGGAGTTTATTGAATCAGCGAACGTATACGGTTTATGCAATGGGTTATAGTGGTTTTACCACAGGGACACGACGGCCTTTTGTATCCTTTTTTCACATCAGGTAGGATTAGTTAATTTAAATATGAACCGATAAATTTTGTATAGATATGAATAAGATATTGAATTTAATCTTAGTGCTGGCCATGGTTTCGGTGCTGTATGGTTGCAAAAAGGACAAGAAATTAGCTTCGGAAACTGAGGTGCCGGAAGAGGAGGTTGTTGACAATACGATTGAGCCGCTTACCAAGAAAATTATGGATAATACGACGGTGATTGGCACTTTTGTTTCGGACGCGACTACGGCTGTGATGGCTGGGATAAAACAAACTCAAATCAGGTTTAAAAGGAAAGATAATCTTCCTGTGAAGATTTTTATCCTGGAGGCGGATATGAATACGCCAAAATTGGAACTTCTGGGCTTGGCACCGTACAATGATTATATACCAGGCTTGCAGAGGCTTTCGGAGATGTGTAGGGATAATGAGGCGGTAGGTGGCTCTATTGTGGCGGCGATTAATGGAGATACTTATAATACGACGACTGGGTTGCCAACTAGTACTTTTTATATTAATAATAGAGTTTACGTGAGCACTTTGCCTGCCGGTAGAACTTTTATAGCTGCGCTAAACGATGGGACGATTGCGATTGGGGGGAAGGATACTAAGGGGATTGATCGGCCTGTTAATTTGGCCTTGATTAAGAATGCTGTGGGGGGTAGCCAATGGTTGGTTGATAATAATGTAAAGGCGACTTTAACCGATGTTACCATTTCGGCAAGGACTGCATTTGGCTATACTGCAGGTAAGGTGGTTTATGCCGTGATTGTAGATGGTTCGCAGGCCGAGTATTCAAATGGTTTAAGTTTGGCTGATGTGAGGGATATTATGGCTGCGCTTGGGGTAAAAGATGCAATTAATCTGGATGGGGCTTCTTCTTCTACGCTGGTTGTTAAAGACCAAGCGAGGGGCGCCTGGGTAGTTCAGAATAAGCCGCCTTTGGCTAAAAATATAGAAAGGATGATTGGTAATGGATTGGGATTTGTGATTAAAAATTAATCGTAGATGCTTTGGTGAATTCTGTTTGGAGGTATAAAAAAGAGGCGCTAGCCTCTTTTTTTGTATTTAGTCGATGTTTTAATGAAGAAGGGCTGCGGTTAGTGTCTGCGTCTTTGTGCGGGTTACTGCAACATCTTTTTTACAAATTGAGGAAAAATCTTTATTATTTGCGGGAAAAAGCTGAAATATATTATCCATATTTACTGGCGCTTAGATTTTTGCGGTAATTTGCGTGTTTACGTGCGTCGTTTAAATTCTAAACAAAAAGAACTTGAATTATTAACCAAATAAGCTTTATGAAAAGAAAAATACTCATGCTATTCTTGAGTACGTTTTTGTTGGTTGCTCATGCTATGGCACAGCAAATTACGGTTACAGGTAAGGTAACATCTGCTGATGATCAGTTGGGTGTTCCGGGAGCCTCGGTCAAGATTAAAGGTTCGTCATCTGCGGTTCAGACAAATCTAGATGGCGTTTACGCTATTAAAGTTGCGAAAGGTGAGGTGCTGGTGTTCTCTTACATCGGTTTCGCAACTCAAGAAAAAACAGTTGGTACTGCGGCTGTGATTAATGTTGTACTTGTCGCAGATTCAAAAGCACTGGGTGAGGTTGTGGTTACTGCGCTTGGTATTGAGCGTAACAAAAGGACGCTGACTTATTCAGTTCAGACTGTAAAAGGAGATGATTTACGAGATGCCAACCAATCGAATATTATTAACGGTCTGCAAGGGCAGATTGCCGGTGCGCAGATTACTTCATCTGGTGGTTCTCCGGGGCTTCCTTCTGAGATTATTTTGAGGGGTGTTTCGTCCTTGACAGGTGATAACCAGCCATTGATGATTGTGGATGGGATCCGTGTAAGTAATGCATCCTCGGATGGTACGCTGAATAGGTTGGCCGATTTTAATCCGGCTGATATTGAGAATATTTCGATATTAAAAGGTGCTGCTGCTGCCGCTTTATATGGTATTGATGCGGCTTCTGGCGCAATTATTATCACGACTAAAAAAGGAAAAGAAGGGAAGATGCAGTCTAATCTTTCTTATAAATCTTTTATAGAGACTGTAGGTCGTACTCCTGAACAGCAAAAGCAGTATACTTCAGGTACTGGAAGCGGTTTTGATGAGAGTTCGATCTCATCATGGGGAAGGAAATACAGAAGTGACGAGTTGATATACGACAATATAGATAGGTTCTTTAAAACAGGTGTAGTGCATGATCTGAATTTTAACACGACAGGTGGTGCTGAAAAGTTTAACTATTATATGTCTGGTAACTATCGCGATGGTTCGTCTATTATTCCTAATACGGAAACAGATAAATTTTCTGTATTGATTAAAGGATCTGCTAAACTGGCTAAAAATCTGGAGTTAAATGCCTCTGCCAATTATATCAGGAACAATATTAAAGAGGGAATTGTTGGTGGGTCTTCAGGAGGTTATGCGAACGGTATTTATATGTATCCGTTACGTTATGATATCAATAGATATCAGCACCCTAATGGAAACCCGTACTATGAATATTATGAAAATAGTGGTTCGGAAGAAACAGCAAGAATATCACCAATGTGGTCGGTAATGAAAAACCCGCGAAACACGGGGACACAGCGTATTGTAGTAAATGGTGAGCTGACTTATAAGGTTAACAATTGGATTAATTTATCCTATCGCTCTGGACAAGATTTTTACAATCAGGAGTTTTCAAATATTACTGTCCCAGGTACACCGGGGAGTTATATAAAGGATGGTCGTTTGTATCAAACCAAAGGAAACTATAAGTACCAAACAAATATTTTTAACAGTACTTTCGATAGAAATATCATTAAGGACTTAAGAGCTACTTTAATTTTAGGTGCAAGTTCAGAGTATTTTGAAGCAAGTACAAATTCTTTTACAGGGACAGGTTTTATTGTGCCTGATATCTATAGTGTAAATAATATTCCAGCGACTAACTTAATAACGGCCGAAGGTCTCAGGAAGAGGCAGCGATATGCTATATATGGTGATTTTAAGTTAGATTATAAGAATGTGCTGAGCTTTGGAATAACAGGTCGTAATGATTGGTCGTCTACGCTGCCGATAAAAGCCAGATCATTTTATTCGCCTTCATTCTCGGGTAGTTTTACTTTTTCTGAACTGTTTGAAAATAAAGACAGTTGGTTTGGTAAGTTGAGAGCTAGTTATGCTAAAGTTGGTAAGGATGCACCAATTTATGCTACTTATACAACCTTATCCCCATATTTTGGCATTGGTGGTGGCTATCAGAATAACCCAACTATTGGTGGTAATATAAATCTGGTTGCTGAGACAACCAGAGAAAAGGAATTTGGTGTAGAATTTAGGTTGTTTCAAAGCCGCTTAAACATAGAGGGCGCATATTATGACAAGGAAAGTCATGACCAGATCGTAACGGCGAGGGTTCCACTTCCAACTGGATTTGTGACCCAGACTTTTAATGCAGGTAAACTCAGGAACAGAGGTTTCGAATTATCTATAACTGGAATTCCGGTTAAAACTAAAGACTTTACCTGGTCTGCAACATTGAACACCTGGGTTAATAGATCTAAAATGTTGGAATTCCCTGGACTAATAGAAGTGTTCCCCTATACTTTTGGGCAGCCTTATACCGCGGCAATAGCTGCTTCGATGCTAAATAAGCCTGTATTGGGCTTGGTTGGAACTGATTATATGAAAAATTCTGATGGCTATACTGTTATTGGAAGCGATGGTTATCCTGTAATTAAGAGCGAAGGCGCGGCCGATTATATTGGTAACCGCGAGCCTAAAATTAACTTCGGATTTTTAAACAAGCTGAATTATAAAGAATTCTCACTGTCGTTCTTATGGGATTTCCGTTTCGGTGGAGATGTGTATAATGCAACTCGTTTAGGGATGACTGCAAGAGGTATTTCTAAGGAAGTAGGCGATTGGAGAGACCAGTCATTCACTTTTAATGGGGTGGTTTTACAGGGGGACGGTTCTTATGCTAAGAATACGAAACAGGTTCCGCTCAATTACACTTATTTCGTGAATAATTACGCTGCTGTAGGTACCAATTTTATAGAAACTGTTAACTGGGCAAGGGTTAGGTACATCACCTTCGGGTATACACTTCCAAAGAGATACACAGACCGGTTAAAATTGTCCAGGGTAAGTCTTGAGTTATCGGCGCAGAATCCTATTCTGATTACAAACTATTCAGGTGGAGATCCTGAAGTAAATAGTGCCGGACCAAATGCAGGTGGTGGTGGCGGTAGTACTATGGGTGTAGATTATGGTGCTATACCGTTATCAAGATCTTATTCAATAGGTATATCCGTTGGATTTTAATATTATCAGTTAAGATTATGAAAAAGATATTTAAATTAATACCAGTACTGCTTATTGTCATTTTGACTTCATGCAGTAAAAATCTGGACATCAATATAGATCCGAAGCTGCCGGTAACTACGGCGCCAAATTTAAGATTGCCTGCGATATTAGGTAATATGGCTTATCATTTGTATTCCCATGCCCGGTTTTCTTCTTATCATTCCTTTTATATAACCAGTCGAAATAACACAAATAAAATTGAAGCATTGTGGAATTATAATGATGTAACTCGTTTAGGTGCATGGCGTTGGCATTATTTTGACGTAGGTAGTAATTGTCTGGGTATGATTGAACGTACCGAGATGGATGGAACATATAATTACAGAGGTGTAGGTAAAATTATGCTGGCCTTTTCTTATTTAACAGCAACTGACTCTTTTGGTGATATGCCTTATAAAGAAGCTTATAAAGGTATTTATTACCCTAAATACGATACTCAAGAGGTTGTATATGCTGAAATAGTTAAGTTACTTAACGACGGGATTGCTGATTTGAATAAGACAAGTTCATTAGATCCTACTATGAATGGAACTGCTGATTTAATTTATCAGGGAGATTTGAATAAATGGAAAGCTTTTGCGGAAGCAGTGAGAGCCCGATTATTGTTACATACTGCAAATTTCGACAATGGTTATGATGCGGTTCTTTCTGCTGTAAATACATCTTTAAATGGGTTTTCGGATGCGATTTTTAAGTATCCGATTGCACCTACAAAAGATTGGGAGAAAAATATGTGGGGTCCTTCTATTCCAAATCCACAATGGAATTTTTCTGACATCACGAATATATTGAATAGTTCTGTTAGCACAGATTTGTTTATGAATTATATGACTGTTGGTGATGCAGGTTTAATCTATGATCCAAGATTATATAAATTAACTACGCCTGGTGTAAGGAATACCTACTATGGCGCAAAACTGTCTGAGGGCCTGATTGTGCCGAACTGGCCGATAACCACCCCGCCGAAGCCGCCGGTTATGGATGATTTTGCAAACTTGTACAATGGATTTTGGACTGCTGATAATTCGCCATCGCCCTATATTTTGAAGGAAGAATTGTATTTTATTAGAGCTGAAGCGTCATTTTATAAAGGAGATAAAGGGGCTGCTTTTGATGCTTACAAACAAGGGATAAAGTTGAATATGCAAAGATTGGGCATTGCAGAGGGTGAGATAACAGCTTATTTGGGGTCATCAAAAATAAAACAGGATGCTGCGGCTCTGGTGATCAGCGATATCATGGTGCAAAAGTATATTGCGCTGTATTTGCAGGCTGAAACTTGGGTAGACATGAGAAGATATGGCTACAGTGCCACTGCTTATCCAGGTATATATTACCCTGCTAAAGTATTAAGCGAATGGGGGGGCAGATGGATACAACGATTGCCTTATGATAATCAGACCGAATACATTTACAACCCCAGGGAGATGGCTAGACTTGGTGCTACAGCACGAAACTGGGTTTTTGCACCTGTTTGGTGGGCAGATAAATCTACACTTAAAAATTAGCCGCTATGAAAAGATATATAATGGTTTTGTTAACAGGATTATCGCTTTTAACGCTTTCCTGTAAGAAAAATATTCCAATGGAAGATCTTGGGATACCGGGAGGAAAATTTAACGCACAATTAAGTGTTGCTTTAAGCAATAAGACTCCAGTCTTAGGCGAAATAACCGTTGTAACAGCAACAACTTCGCAACGGAATGATAAAATTGCGAAAGTGGAGTTTTTACATACCCTGTCTGAACGTTTTGGTGTTCAGCTTTCCTTAGCTAATGTAACGATCAAGACATGGGACGGAACTAGTCCGCTAATGGTGGTAAGAGACACAATGGTTAAAGATGTGCTTTGGAAAACAGTTAGCGCTACGGATAAATCATTAGACAATTATTTCGTAACATCTGCTAATAATTATGTTATTCCAGAGCCGTATTCACTTTTTGTTCGGATAGATGGTAAATATGAATTCAGTGGAGCTGGTTTGTTGCGCCAGCTTCCTGATGAAGCCTTTGAGATTATTAAAAGCCAGTTGACTTTTGTAATAGGAGTTGCGGACTATGTTAAGCTATTTCCGGCTGCCCCGGATGCTAATTTTGTGATTATAGGTGGTGTGAAAACAAGTGTTTCGGACGTTGGGAAAATTTATCTGAGACAGAACCTTACACGCGAGTTGTTGATTAGTAATGGTTTAAAGGAAATAAAAAAAATGGGTGCAATCACTGCTACGGTAACCGTTACAGTAACTACTGTTGATGGGGCCCAGACTGGTGTAAGTAATAGCTTTGAATCTACTTATTAAGTTTAGTTATGAAAAAATATAGCTTTTTATATATCATGTCTTTCCTCCTGTTATTTGCAGGGTGCAAGGAAGATGAAGTGGGCAGAATTGCACCAGAAGGTGATTTTGCGGTAAACTTTACAGTACCTGAAGGTGTCATTACCGCACCTGCAAAGGTACTTTTAACTAATCGGTCTAAGTACTCTGAAAAGTATCTTTGGAAGTTCCCTAATGGGCTTGCGTTGACTAAGGCTGGTTTAACAGAGAGAAGGACAAGTGAAAGCCTGGTGCCGGATACGATTTTTTATAGTTTGCCGGGTGAATATAAGGTTACGTTACTTGCATGGCAAGGAGGTAAACTCGATTCTGTTACAAAAATACTGAACGTGGTAAAAATGCAGCCACAGATTGTGGTTCCTACTGGTATTGGTGTGATGAGGGATGTGCAATTCAGTGCGAAATTGTTCCAGTACCCTGGGCAAGCAGTAACTTATGCATGGGATTTTGGGGAAGCAGGATTAACTTCTTCAGAAGCGAGTCCTAAAGTGACTTTTACCCAAGAGGGTATTCATACAGTTAAACTGACGATTAATGATGGTACAGAAACCTTAACTACAACTGTGGAGGTAATGGTGATGGGAGAGTTAGTAAAGTCACTTTATTTTACGGACGCGATAACTAAGAAAATCTATAGGTATCCATTTAAACAATTGCAAACTCCAGTTATTACACCGCTATCTACTATATTGGGATTGCACCCGTTAGCGATGACGGTGTATAACAGTAGAATTTACATTTCGGAGACGGGAGTAGGTCTGAAATTTAGCTCTGGAGAGGCGGCAAAAGCAGATGGGAAAATTTATTCTGTTGATCTGATGGGCGCTAATCCGATTACGGTAACGGCTCCTGTTGATGTTAGTGCTAGCGGCTATCAGGTGGATCCATGGGTCCATACGATTGATGCAAGTGGTAACGTCTGGTGGACAACCCGTAACAATTCAGTAAGAGTAACTTCTGCTGCGGGGGTAGAAGCTGTGTATCCAGGGACGAGAATTCAGTTGACTGCAGCCAATGCTGGAGTGTCAAGTGTAGCTACTTATTTTGACGGGGGTGTTCAGGTTGTAAACGATGAGGTATGGATTTCTAAGACGGGTACTACCGGAAGGGGGATCTGGAAATTTACAACTGCAGGAGCGTTTAAGAGCAAGCTTTCGACTACGTTGGATAATTATGCGATTAGAAACTTTGTTGTGGACAAGGTGAATAATAAGATCTATTTCGTAGTGAGTGTTCCATATACAGGAACTCCTGCTATTGGTCAAGGTTTATATAAGTGCAATATTGATGGGACTAACATTCAGTTGATTGATGCCTTGCCAACAGTGGCAACTGGTGCAGGCTTCTCTAATGAAGGTGGCGACAATGAGTTTGTGTATATCACTGGTTTGACATTAGATACGGATCCTGATGATAAAACTTCAGGCTACCTTTATTATGGGTACAGGGATAATATGGACATTAATGGTAATGGTCCTACCATAAGTGGAAATGGAAGCCGTTCTGGTATTAAAAGATATCCATTGGATGGAAGCACCGCGCCACTGTTGTTCATAAAAGGATATGTTCCTTATGGAATTGCTATTGACAATACCAGGAGGTAGTTATTTAAATAAAACCAAGATCTCATGAAAAAAATTATATATGCGTCGCTTATTCTTTTTACAGGGCTACAGTCTTGTAAAAAGGATGTGAATTGGGTGACAGAAGATTATACGAGTGGTACTCATGAAGTGCCATCAGGGCCATATGTGGCAGATAATAGCTTCAAGATTGTGGCTTATTATGCGGAAGCTAATGAGCTGGATTCGATTGCAGTTGAAAAATATAAAATGATTACGCACTTGCACTATGCTTTTGCTTATCCAAATGCTGATGGGACAATAAAAGCCATCGCTAAGCCTGCTAACCTTGCAAAGGTGATGCAGAGAGCAAAGGAAAACGGCGTTAAAAGGGCAATTTCATTTTCGGGAACGGAAACTATTTATTCGGCTGTAGCTGCTGATCCAGTATTGCGTTCGAAATTGGTTCGAAATATTATTGACCTGGCACTAAAATACGATTTGGATGGAATTGATATTGACTGGGAATATCCTAGATCTAATTTGTCCAATGACATCACGTATGAAGCTTTTATGAAAGAGTTGTCGGCTGGCTTGCATACATACCATAAATATTTGAGTGCAGCAGCTACAGCTGGAGTATATGCCGGTGGGGTTAGAGATGGCATAAATAAGGCGGCTATTGATGCTACTGATTTTATTAATTTAATGGCTTATGATGGTGCGAACTGGGCTGGAGATCCTAATCACTCGTCATATAAATTAGCTGAGGATGTGTTGAATGTTTGGTTAAATCAAAAAGGGCTGCCTAAAGAGAAGGCTGTTCTAGGATTTCCGGCATATGGTAAGGATACAGGGAGTCCCGCTAAGTCCATGACATATAGAAATTTATTGTTGCGAGGGGCAAGTCCCGAACAGAACTCTTATACCGTGGAGGGTGTTTTATATTATTATAACGGCGTTCCATTGGTAAAAAGTAAAGCAACTCTTGCTAAAACAAGTGCTAATGGAATGATGGTGTGGGAGTTTTATCAGGATGCTAATGGCGCTAATTCGCTACTTAAGGCTGTAAATGATGCATTAGGTAGGGCGTATTAGAAAATAAAATGCAATTAATTAAAACATCTTGGGCAACTAAGGTGTTTTTTTATTTTATGATATTCCTTTTTTGCGGTATTCCTGGGGCGAAGAGTCGTTTTTTCTATTGATGTGAGGCTGGGTTGGAATACGCTGTCCGTGCATCTTGTTTTATTGAATTCGGTTTTCGTGTATGATTTTGTCTGAACTACAGAATATAATTACTAACTAAAATTGATCTATATGAGAAAAAAACTACTCATGTTATTTCTGGGGATAATCTTGCTAAATATGCAAGTTGTCGCACAACAAATAACAGTAACTGGTAAAGTGACATCATCAGATGATGGCTTGCCATTACCGGGAGTCTCGGTGAAAATTAAGGGAAAAGTAGGAGGTGTAATAACGGATGCATCGGGAAATTATTCCATTAAGGCGCAAAATGATGAGGTTTTGCTTTTTAGCTACATTGGTTATTTGTCACAGGAAAAGCCAATTGGGGCTGCAAAAGTCATTAACGTAGTGCTTAGTGTGGATTCTAAAGCGCTAAGTGAAGTTGTGGTAACTGCATTTAATATCGCCCAGGATAGAAAGTCGATCAACTATGCTTTTCAAAATGTTGCATCCAAAGATATAGAAGAGTCGAGGCAGCAGAATATTGTAAATGCCTTGCAGGGTAAGATTGCAGGAGCGGTTATCACCAGTTCTGGTGGTGGACCAGGTGAAGGTGCTAACATCGTATTAAGGGGGGCTACTTCTCTCGATGGGGATAATCAGCCCCTTTTTGTTGTCGATGGGGTGGCCTTAGATAATAGCTCTTTCGCCGAGTCACTAGCTCCCGGAGCGGGGAGTGGGTTTAATGGTATTTTAGGGCGGAGTGTGGGAACTCCCAATAGAGCATCTGATATCAATCCGGAGGACATTGAGAGTGTGACAGTTTTGAAAGGGCCTGCGGCGGCAGCACTATATGGGGTAAAGGCTGGAAACGGAGCAATTATTATTACCACAAAGAAAGGGAAAACCGGTTCTACCAGTATTGTTTATAACAATGTGTTTTCCTGGGATAATGTTTTGAGGTTACCTGAAACGCAGTCTATTTATAAGCAAGGAACGGGTGGTGTTTTTGATCCAACCAGTAGAGATTCTTACGGTTCTCCATTTTTGCCTGGCGAAACGATGTATGATAATCTCGGGGACTTCTTTATTACAGGGAAATCACAAACACATAATGTAAGCGTGTCTGGTGGTTCAGAAAAGTATACATTCAGGCTTTCTGTATCTAATGCAAATCAAAATGGGGTGGTGCCGGAAACAGAATATGGAAAGACCTCTGCCAGGCTGGCTGGGACGGCAAAAGTGAGTGATAAGATTTTTATAACGGGCTCCGCAAATTATATTCGTACTACTGGAAAACGGCCTTTGCAGGGGCCTGGTTTATTTGGTGGTACAGGCGGCTTTTTGGTGAGTATTTTTAACTGGCCAAAAAATGATAACATGAAAAATTATCTGAATCCTGACGGGACAAGGAGGAGGTTGATTGCCAGTGCAACGGGTGATACAGATAATCCTTATTTTACAATTGATAAAAACCCTCAGTCAGATTCTAATGATCGGTTTTTGGGAAATGTTGGTGTGGAGTATAAACCATTGAAATGGTTGTCGTTTAATTATACTTTTGGAACTGACTTATATACAGAAAGAAATCGTAGTGTTAGGGCTGTTGGAACTTCGCTTCCGAATAACCTGAATGGTGGTGTTGGAGAAACGGTGAATTCCTTTCAAAGTCTGACTTCGAACTTTTTGGTGACTGCAGAAAAATCTTTTGGGGATTTTAATACCTCAATAATATTGGGTAATGCTATCGATCAGGCTAAGTTTAATACGATTGATGTGCTTGGACTGATTTTTCAGAATCCTGATTTTATAAGTATTAACAATACGGTTAATAGAAGTATGATTCAACGAAATTCAGTAAAAAGAATTATCGGGGTATTTGCAAGTGCCAGCGTGGACTACAAAAAGACGGTTTTTTTGAATGTTACCGGACGGAATGACTGGACATCTACTTTGCCGGTGAAAAACCGTTCTTTCTTTTATCCATCGATTAGTTTGGGATATGAGTTTACAAAAACTTTACAGCTGGAAGATGACCATTGGCTGAATTATGGAAAGATTAGAGTTTCGTATGCTGATGTTGGAAAGGATACCGCTCCCTATAGAATTGAATCGCCATTACAGTCCAATACTTTTATTGGGGGAGGATTTAGAAATGGTTTCTTTGGTAATAATCCGGAGCTGAAACCTGAAAATCGAAGATCTTATGAAATTGGGTTGGATTTACAGTTTCTCAAACAAAGGCTGCGATTGGATGCAACCCTTTATCGTGATCGTACTATTAATCAAATTATTGCGCCAAGGGTTAGCCAGGCAACAGGGTACATTCTTCAATACATCAATGGTGGCTCTGTCCAGAATAAAGGTATTGAGTTGATGCTTTCTGGTACGCCAGTTAAAAATGCGAACTTCAGCTGGGACGTAAATTTTAATTTCGCCAGAAATATAAATGAAGTGCTTTTCTTGCCCTTCCCTTTGACTATTCTTAGGAACTCTGATGCTTCAATTATTAATGTTGCCGAGGGGGCTTCTTATCCTGGAAAATCAGTTTCTTCTATCAGTGCTACGGATTATATCAGGGACCCAGAAGGCAGAATAATAATTGATGCAAATGGTTACCCAACATTCAATACGCTGTTTTCTTATGCCGGCGATCGTGCTCCAAAATACACATTGGGCTTGAACAATACTTTCAGGTATAAAGAGTTGGAATTGAGTTTTCTCCTTGATATAAGAAAAGGTGGTGATGTGATTAATGGTAATGAATGGGAGTTGGTTCGGAGCGGCTTGAGTAAGCAGACCGAAAATAGAGGTAACCCGGTCGTTTTTGATGGTGTAGTAAAGAATCCGGATGGAAGTTTCAGCAAAAATACTAAGCAGGTCGAGTTAACTCAAGGTTATCTTGAAAACAATTTGGCGGCCGTTGGAACAGCTTTTATTGAAGATGGTTCGTGGATTCGTTTAAGAACGGTGACTTTGAGCTATACGGTTAAGAAAAAGTATTTGCCAAAAGTGTTTTCGACTGCAAATGTTTTTGTGACTGGTCGTAACCTGATGTTATTGACCCATTATTCGGGGATAGATCCTGAAGTTGGTGTGGCTGGCGCTGGTGTTCGTGGCGGTGGTTCTGCTGGTCTAGATTATGGTGGGGTACCAAGCCGAAGGGGATTTGATTTGGGTTTAAAGGTTGGATTTTAACTAATCGATTATGAAAAAGTTTATAATATTTATAGTTGGAGTGGTTTCGCTAACCGCAATAACATCTTGTAAGAAGTTTCTGGACGTGAATACGGATCCGAATAACCCGACTTCTACAACACCGAATTTTTTGCTGCCAAGTATTATTGCAAACGGATTGGCAATGCAGGGCTTCGAGGCTTATCAGTTCACAGGAATCCTTACTCAGAATATTGGAAGAAGAGGGGCGGCAAATAGTGGGGTTGATCAGTATTTTATCGCTCCTAATGTAAGGCCATTTCAGGACACGTACCAGATCGTGGGGACGAATATTCCCCCTATGATCTCGATTGCTGAGAAGGAGGGTTCGCCTTATTACGTAGGAGCAGGAAAGATCATGTTTGCTTTAATTTTAGCTCATGCTACAGATTTAATAGGGGATATTCCTTATACGGAAGCATTTCAACCGGCCTTAACCATAGCGCCAAAATACGACCCTCAGGAGCAGATTTATGCTACAGTGAACAAGCTTCTGGATGAAGGGATCGTAGAGATGCAAAAACCGGCAAGCAGTAATTTCAGACCGTTTTATACTACTGTTCCTAGTATTAGTGGTGATATCTTGTATAAAGGTGTTCCCGCGTTGTGGATTAAATTAGCTTATTCACTAAAAGCAAGACAGGCGAATCATTTAATTAAGAAAGCTAATTATGACGCGAACACTGTATTGTCTTATATTGATAAGGGGCTTATTTCTAATGATGAAGATGCACAGTTGCAATATCAAACGGTGACAAGTACGGTTTTGAATTCGACGAATGTTTGGGGGGCTACACGTAATAATATGTCATTGCTAACGTACGGGCGTTACTTTATCGAAATGTTGAATGGAAAAAACCTGTTAGGAGATGAATCCTTGCCTGATGATCCCCGATTGGCGGTTATGGCTGCTGTAGGAAGCACAGGCACTCAACCGGCGGCGAATAATGCTCAAGCATTACCTGCAGGGGTAGTGTCTGATTTTTATGCAAGTTGGTATGCTGCCGAGATCTTTAGTAGTACAACCAATGCGGGTGTTTTGCAGGTGTTAACAAATGCTGAAATGCGCTTTGTTGAGGCTGAAGCTGCATTCAGAGCGGGATTGTTGCCTCGCGCATATACCGCTTATATTGCAGGAATTAACGCGCATATGGATAAACTTAAAATCCCATCAGGAGGGGCGCGGGCATTGTATATGGCTTCGGCTGCTGTGGCACAAACGCAGGGGGCTTTGACATTAAAAAATATCATGGAGCAAAAATATATTGCTTTGTTTATGAATCCTGAGGCTTGGGCTGATATGCGTAAACTAGATTATGACCCAGCAATATATACTGGGTTTTATTATCCTGTTAATGCAAATCCGAATGCAAAAGGGCTATATCCTCGAAGGACTTTATATCCTTTAACTGAGATTCAACTAAATCCTTTGGAGGTGGACAAGCAAGGTGGAAATGCGCAGGATTATTTTCTTAAACCATTATGGTGGAATCAACCATAATTAATGTATTCAGATATGAAAAAGCTAACTATATTATATTTGTCATTTGCCATATTAGGCGTATTGAGTGCTTGTGATCGTACAGAGGAGCCGATTTATGAGAAGCTATCTGATGAGCATTATCCCGTTATTGTCCAAAATACAAATTTTTTTACACCAGCTGTTCCTTCGGCGGGCTATGTAAAGGGAACTGCCGTAAAGATAGAATTTGATTATTTTGTAAGAGAGCCAATCAACGAAATTCAGTTTTGGGAGAAAATCGGGACGGCGGACTCTGTGGCCCTTTTTAAGGGACCCGCTGTACCAGCATTCTCAAAGATTAAAAACTGCGACACTTTGATTTATAACTATATAGTCCCCTCAGCTCCGGCTAGCGGAACTACCATCGCGATTCGTGGTCGTGTGGTTAATAAAAATGGGTTGACAAAGGATCGGGTCTTGACTTATAGAATTAGGTAGGTCGCATTAAGTTTATTTTTGAAAAGATCTTGGGGAGCCAGGATCTTTTTTTATTTTACAATGCCTCTCTCTGGATATTTCGGAGAGTGATTAGTTGTTTTAAAATAGAAGATGATAAAGAAGGATGTCATAAAGCTGATGTTTTTGATTTTACTATGTAGCACTGTAACCCTTAAATTAAGGGCCCAGTTCACTTTTAGAATCTTTGACAAGCCAATTATATTTGATGCAGAAAGGAAACGGCTTTCATTGGAGTACCTGGAGAAGCGACATGGCTTGAAGCAAGAACAGCCGACCATTAAGCCGATTATGATCGTGCTACATTGGACTGTCATTCCTACGGTAGAGCAAACATTTGATGTGTTTAACAAATCAAGATTGCCTGGCGCTCGTAAAGAGATCGCTAAAGTAAGTTCGCTCAATGTGTCTTCGCAATTTGTGATTGATAGAGATGGAACTGTCTTTAGGTTGTTGCCGGATACCGTTTTTGCACGGCACGTGATTGGCCTTAATTATTGCGCGATTGGCGTGGAGAATATTGGGAGCGATAAAAATCCTTTGACTGCTGCTCAGCTTATTGCCAATGAAGAGCTGATTAGGTACCTGAAACGTAAGTATCCAATCCAGTATGTTATCGGTCACTATGAGTATACGCGATTTAAGGGGACTCATTTGTGGAAGGAGTCTGACCCTACTTACAATACTGAAAAAACAGATCCTGGAGTTGACTTTATGAAAAGGATCAGGGAACGGATCAAAGATTTGAATATAAAAGGTGCTCCCGTTTATAAATAAGGGTTATTGTATTACAATTATTTATATTTTTGCAGTATGGCGAATTTTACATTGACTCCTGAAACCTGGAAAAAGGTTAAAATTAAATTTCTAAGAAAATACCGTGACCTGGCTCAGGTTGATATTTCCTTTGTTCCTGGACAGGAAGATCAACTGGTAAGTCAATTGATGGAGTTGGTAAAAAGAGACAGGACTTATGTTGAGTTTACCATTCAGAAAGCACTAGCCGATCCAGAAGGTAACAGACTTTAATTCCATTAGGGGCTATTGAAATACAAGGCTTTTTTGTAAATTTACCATCAACGGATTGATCAATCCATTCTTTATATGATGAAAATATATAAAATTGCTGCGGCCGCTATCCTTATTTCTTTTGCTTCCTTAACCTGGTCTTTCAAAGAAGACCTTTTTCAGGTATCTAAGAACCTGGATATTTTTGCATCGCTTTATAAAGAGATCAATATCAACTATGTTGAGGAAACCAATCCTTCTAGCTTAATGCGAACCAGCATTGATGCCATGCTGGATAATCTGGATCCTTATACGGAATATGTACCCGAGTCGGAAGTTGAAGATTATAAGCTGAAATATGTAAGTACACAATACGGAGGCATAGGGGCAAGCACCATTTTTATTGAAGGCAAGCTATTTGTAAATGAGGTGAACGAAGGTTATCCTGCGGATAAGCAGGGGATAAAACCGGGAGACCAACTTGTGAAAATCAATGGCAATGAGGTGAGGGGGAAAGAGCGTGCCCAAGTGAGCCAGTTGCTGCGTGGGCCTAAAGGTTCCCCTGTAGAACTATTGATCATTAGGGAGGGAGCCTTGTTGACCAAGACATTGGTCCGTGATGAAATTAAACAGCCGAATGTGTCTTATTCTGGCATGACAGCCGATAACATTGCTTATATCCGTTTAGATAAATTTCTTGAAAACTCTGCACAGGAGGTAAAAGATGCTGCAACTACTTTAGGTAAACAGCAACCTAAGGGGATGATTCTTGATTTACGCTACAATGGCGGCGGAATATTACAGGAAGCCGTTAAAATCGTGAATATCTTTGTAGATAAAGATATCTTGATCGTTACCCAAAAAGGAAGAAATCCTCAAAAGACGATTAGCTATAAAACACTAAGTCAACCATTATTTCCTCAAATTCCTTTAGTTGTACTGATTGGTGGATCATCAGCCTCCGCATCAGAAATTGTTGCTGGAGCGCTACAGGATCTCGATAGAGCGATTATTGTTGGTCAGCGGAGCTACGGCAAGGGGTTAGTACAACAGACCTTTAATTTGCCTTATAATAGCCTTGTAAAGGTTACGGTGGCCAAGTATTTCACGCCATCGGGTAGGTGCATACAGGCGCTTGATTATGCGCACAAAGATGCGAACGGGAAAACGTTGAAGTTTGCGGATTCGCTGATGAGGAAGTTCAATACCAAGGCAGGTCGTAATGTGTATGATGGGAATGGGATTTATCCAGATGTGTTGGTCAATACGCCTAAGTTTAATCCGATCACCATTTCGCTAGTCAATAAATATCTGTTTTTCGATTACGCCAATAATTTTAAAAAGAACAATAAGGTGATCGCTCCTGCGGCTTCTTTTCAGTTGACGGATAATGATTATACCGCGTTTGTAAATTCACTGGCCGGTAAGGATTACTCTTATGTATCGCGTACAGAAAGACTGCTTGCTGATTTGAGAACGGAGGCCGAGAAGGAGAACAAGCTTACTGCGGTAAAGACTGATCTTGATGATTTGAAAAGCAAGATGCTAGGGGCTAAGAAAACGGAGCTTACGATTTATAAGGCCGAAATAAAAAGAGTACTGGAAACGCAAATCGTTAGCCGTTATTATTACGATAAAGGGAAAGTAACACAGGGATTTCAGTATGATAAAGAGCTTAATGCAGCAAAAAGCCTTTTAAATGACAACGGTAAGATGCTGGCCATATTAAAAGGCGAAGGGGAGTATAAAACAATCGGCAGCCCTGTAAAAACAATCGCTGCCGCTGTAGAAGATAATAATCAATAAATATTTTTTATTCTGCGTGGTGTAATTTAACCACCAAGCCGTCCATTGCAGGGTTTAATTGCAGTTGGCAGGCTAATCTTGAATTTGGTAATACATCAGGTAAGGTGTCGAGCATTGCATACTCGTCATCTGTCATTTCGTTTAATTTATCTTCGCCTTCCAAAACATCCACACAGCAGGTCGCACAAAGTGCCATCCCACCACAGGTAGCCAGGATATCGTATTCGCAAGCTTTTAGGTATTCCATTAAACTTAAGCCCATATCTACAGGGGCTTCCAGGGTAGTTCTGCTACCATCCGGGTTTTGTACGTGTAGGGTAATGTTATTTTCTTCCATGCTTAAAATTCTGATACGCCGTTTACAGTGGTGTATTTCATGGTGTATTTAACTCCAGGGTTCATGTATTGGTATGCGCTATGACTCATTAAAGCAGCTTCGTGGAATCCACATAGAATAAGTTTAAGCTTGTTGGTGTAAGTATTGATGTCGCCAATTGCATAAATTCCTGGGATATTGGTAGAATAGTCGTCTGTGTTTACTTCAATAGCACTTTTGCTGATGTTTAGGTTCCACTGCTCTATTGGTCCTAATTTAGGACTTAAACCAAATAATGGGATCAAGTGATCTGCATTGATGCTTGTAGTTTCTAGGCTCTTATTATGGATCAATTCAACAGTTTCTAGTTTTCCGTTTCCGCTTACAGAATTTAGGTTGCTATTTAATACCAGGTTGATTTTTCCACTTTCTGCCAATTCCATTACTTTGTTTACCGAATCTGGAGCACCACGGAAGCTTTCGCTACGGTGAACTAGAGTTAACTCGTCAACGATGTCCGCTAAAAAGATGGTCCAATCTAATGCTGAGTCACCGCCACCCGCAATCACCATTTTTTGTCCACGATATTTTTCAGGATCCAGGATCATGTAATTTACACCTCTACCGTTTTCGAATTGTTCTAATCCCGCTACAGCCGGTTTACGAGGCTCGAAACAGCCTAATCCGCCAGCAATAACAACAACTTTAGATTCTATGATGGTACCCATGTTGGTTGTCAGTACAAAGTCGCCTTCACCACGTTTTTCTAAGCCTTCGATACGCTCACCAAGGGTAAAGCCTGGGTGGAAAGGTTTGCCCTGTTCCATCAGGTTGTCGACTAATTCCTGAGCCAATACAGTTGGATAGCCGGGAATGTCATATATAGGTTTTTTAGGATATATTTCGGAAAGCTGTCCACCAACTTGTGGTAGATAGTCTATTAAATGACAACGCATTTTTAGTAAACCTGCTTCAAAAATCGCGAATAAACCTACAGGTCCGGCGCCAATGATGGCTATATCAGTAGAAATCATAGTTTAAATTTTGTGCGAATTTACGAACTTTTGTTTTAATAACGATGTTATTTGTAAATAATCTAGATAATCGGTAGAATATGTGAAAGGCGGCTGAGCGGATATTTTATTTATCTTTGTTTACATTAATGAAAAAGAACATATATTTTGCTTCTGACTTCCACCTGGGCGCTCCTAATCATGCGGAGAGCAGGAAGCGGGAAGATCGCATTTTAAGGTGGTTAAGTTCCATAACGCCAACATGTAGCGAATTGTTTTTAATGGGCGACATATTCGATTTTTGGTTTGAATATAGCACCGTTGTACCTAAAGGATTTGTGCGGTTACAAGGTAAATTGGCCGAGATGACCGATGCTGGTATCAAGGTGTATTTTTTTAAAGGTAACCATGATATGTGGGTTAATACCTATTTCAGCGAGGAAATGGGAATAGAGATCGTAAGCGACGAATTGATCATTGAAAGGGAGGGTAAGCGCTTCTTTTTACATCATGGTGACGGTTTGGGACCGGGGGACAGGAAATATAAGTTCTTAAGAAAGATATTTAGAAATCCGGTTTGCCAGTGGTTATTTGGCTTGGTCCCACCGCGAATTGGTTTGGGAATAGCAAATTGGTGGTCGGGAAGTAGCAGGCTTGCCAATAGCAAAGAAGAGGTTTTTAGTGATGTTGAGCATGAATGGCTGGCTGTATATGCTAAAGAAATGTTGTTAAAGGTGCACTTTGATTACTTTGTTTTTGGACATAGGCATCTCCCCTTAGACATTAACCTAAATGATAAAAGTAAGTATGTAAATCTTGGGGAGTGGATTAATTTCAATTCCTATGCGGTATTTGATGGCAATGATTTAAGCCTTAAGTACTTCGAAAAAGTATAGCACTGTTCGTGTTTACAATTGGACATGTGCAAATTTTTAGTACGGTTAAGTAAAAAAGCCGTATTTTTGCTGCCCGAATAAAAAACTGTTGCTTGGGGAAATCAGGTCTGTTGATTAGACCTTTATCAAGTAATAACATTATAAAGTTTCTGAAAAAAGATATGTTAGAAAAATTAGAAGCAATTAAACTGCGTTGGGAAGATGTTGAGGAGCAGTTGAGTAATCCTGACACGATGCAGGATATGAAGCGTTTTGCGGCTTTAAATAAAGAGTATAAGGACTTAGGCAAGATTGTGGATGAATATAAAATCTACAAAAATGTAATGAGCAATATTGACGCTAATAAGGAGATTTTAAGTACCGAGAAAGATGCAGAAATGCGTGAAATGGCAAAAGAGGAACTTGATCATTTATTGGTTCAGCAAGAAGAATTGGAAGAAAAAGTCCGCCTGATGTTGATTCCTGTAGATCCTGAGGATGCTAAAAATGCTGTATTTGAGATTAGAGGTGGTACTGGTGGTGATGAAGCGGCGCTATTTGCAGGTGATTTATACAGGATGTATAGCCGTTTCTTTGAGCAAAAAGGCTGGAAAGTTGAAACTGTTGATGTAACAGAAGGAACTGCTGGTGGTTACAAAGAGGTGATTTTAAAGGTTAGTGGGGAAGATGTTTACGGACAATTGAAATATGAATCAGGAGTACACCGTGTACAACGTGTGCCAGATACGGAAACTCAAGGTCGTGTACATACTTCAGCTGCATCGGTAGCAGTTTTGCCAGAAGCTGAGGAGATCGATCTTTACATCAATCCTGCAGATATTGATTTGCAAACTTCCCGTTCGGGTGGTGCTGGTGGACAGAATGTAAATAAGGTAGAGACTAAAGTACAGCTGACGCACAGACCTTCGGGGCTTGTAGTTGTTTGTCAGCAGGAGCGCTCACAGCTTGGTAACAGGGTGATTGCAATGGAGATGTTGCGTAGTAAATTATACGACATCGAATTGCAGAAGAAAAACGGTGATATTGCTGCAAGACGTAAGACTATGGTTTCGACTGGTGACCGCTCTGCAAAGATCAGAACTTACAATTATCCGCAAGGTAGGGTAACAGATCACCGTATCGGATTGACACTTTATAACCTAAATAACATCATGGATGGTGGTGTTCAGGAGCTGATTGATGCACTGCAGTTTGCAGAAAATGCAGAAAAGCTAAAAGAAGGTTCTGTGATATAGGTAGTTACAGTTATTTAAAAAATAGTTTGTAAATATAAATAAACGCTCTATATTTGCAATCCCGAAACGGACGAAAGAAAGCAAAGGGAAAACGGACCGGTAGTTCAGCTGGTTAGAATGCCGCCCTGTCACGGCGGAGGTCGCGGGTTCGAGTCCCGTCCGGTCCGCAAAAATACTCAACAGAGTGTTTTTTATTGAAGCCTTTAGAAGCTATATTCTAAGCCCTCCTGAAAAGGAAAACGGACCGGTAGTTCAGCTGGTTAGAATGCCGCCCTGTCACGGCGGAGGTCGCGGGTTCGAGTCCCGTCCGGTCCGCAAGATTAGACAAAATATTAAAAACCTGCATATCATAAGATTTGCAGGTTTTTTTATTTCGAACGCTCTCCCGAATATTTGGATTCTATCTGTATATTCGTTACCCTGGCAGATGTTAAATATGTATAAGACTCAAATTAAAGACGCGGGCTTTGTGACGATTAATAATGTGTTTTCAGATGGTGAGATTGAAAAAATTCTCGAGCTAATTAATCAAGCTGATACTTCCAGAAAAACATTCAGAAAATCCGCTGATCTATTTGCAATCAGGCAATTTTTAAAGGAAGTACCTGAAATAGGTAAGCTAATTCTTAATGATGAATTTAAGCTTCTCATTCATAATCTTTTTGGTTCAGATTACTTTGTTGTAAAATCTATTTATTTCGATAAGCCGGAACAATCTAACTGGTTCGTTTCCTATCATCAGGATTTGACAATATCGGTGGACACGAAGGTAGAACTTGACGATTACAGTAAGTGGACAGTAAATCAAGATCAATTTTCGGTTCAGCCACCGTTGGATATTTTAAAGCAGATATATACCGTTCGTATTCATCTTGATGATACGGATGAAAATAATGGGGCATTAAAGGTTGTTCCTGGCTCTCATTTAAAAGGTGTCTATAGAGCTGAAGACATTGACTGGTCAAATGAGACCGAATATATTTGCGACGTTCCTAAAGGAGGTGTAATGATCATGAAGCCGTTATTGTTGCATAGCTCTAGCCGTACGACCAATAATAATAAGCGGAGAGTGATCCACATTGAGTTTTGTAATCAGGAACTGCATGAGGAATTAAAATGGATAGAACGAGTAGATTTGCAGTAATGCCCCAAAAAACATCAATTCTAATAACGCCACTTAAGATAATCAATCAAATAATGAAGGACAAAAATATCCATAAGATTTTAACCATCTGTATTGCCCTGGTTTGGATTGTAAATGGGCTTTTTTGTAAAGTGTTTAACTTTGTTCCACGGCACGAGCAAATTATAGCAAGAATTTTAGGTGATAATTATTCCAGACCATTAGCCGTTTTAATTGGGCTTTCAGAAATGGGAATGGCGATTTGGATTTTATCTAGGATTAGCCCACGTTTGAATGCTATTACCCAGATTATAACGGTCGCAATGATGAATGTTCTTGAATTTATTCTTGTCCCTGATCTGTTGTATTGGGGTAAAATGAATTCAATATTTGCCTTTATGTTTATCCTGACCATATATTTCAATGAATTTTATTTGAAAAAAAGTACAGTTTTGCCCATCTGATATGAATTCACCTCTCAAAAACCATCCTTTTGCCGTTGAGGCTTTCTTTGAATACTCAGTTGTATTAACGTACGCAGTTCCAAAAGATCAACTTAAAAATCTTATTCCGGAATGTTTAGAGTTGGATACATTTGATGAAAAATGGGCATTCGTGGCAGTGGCTTTAGTTAAAACAAAAGCATTGAGACCAAAAGGTTTTCCTAAGTTTTTGGGTAACGACTTCTTCTTAATCGGTTATCGTGTATTTGTTAAATATACTAATGCATCCGGGAAAAGATTAAGGGGTTTATTTATTCTTAAATCCGAGACAGACAAAAGAAGAATGGAATTTATGGGTAATATTTTTACTCATTACAACTATTCTACAACCGATATTACGCTAGTTAAGCAAGGGAGTGGTATGCTGATAAAATCTTTGCATTCAGATTTTACTATAAAAATTGATGAAGCTGAGGGAGAAATCCCCTTGCCTCAAGATTCGCCATTTACCGATTGGAAGGAAGCAAGAAGGTTTGCAGGGCCCTTGCCTTTCACATTTACTTATAATGAAATTAACAAGGAGGTGTTGGTTATTGAAGGCCTGAGAGAGAACTGGACACCCAGGCCAGTAAAAGTAGTCGAAAATAACATTTCATTTCTTCAAACATTGGATTTAAAAGGCCATGTCCTGGCTAATGCATTTGTTATTACAGATATTCCGTACCATTGGAAAAAGGGAAAAATAGAGCAATGGGAAAAATGAGGAAGCCATTTCAGGGAGTTTTAAATATTCTCCGCTTTAACTGGCATTTTTATGTGCTATCCATAGGGTTTCTATTGCTATTTTTTGTTTTATCCATTACATATGAATCTTTATATGGCTATTTATGGATGGTATATATTGCAATTCTTTGGGTGAATATAATTTCACTATCTGTTTCATACTATGTATATGATTTATCTGCACTATATGACTTTAACTGGCTTGATATGCAGGGAACCGAAGGCAAAATCATTAATATAAGTGCAGGATTTGATGAGACAAGTGCTATCCTAAGAAAAAAGTTTATGGCTGCAGAATTAATTGTACTTGATTTTTATGATCCCTCCAGACATACTGAAGTCTCCATAAAAAGAGCTAGAAAAGCATATCCAGTATTTCCGGGTACTCAAAGCGTGGAATCAGTTAATTTGCAATTGGAAAAAAATTCTGCAGATAAAATATTTGTAATTCTGTCAGCACATGAAATCAGAGATAAAGATGAGCGGATAAAATTTTTTAAGGAGCTAAAACGTTTGTTGAAGCCTACAGGGCAAATCTTTATTGTTGAGCATTTGAGAGATACAGCTAATTTTTTGGCATATAGTATTGGTTTCTTTCATTTCTATTCTAAGCCCATTTGGTGTGAAGTCTTTCAGGCAGCAGAACTTAAAATTCAAAATGAGATAAAAATTACACCGTTTATTTCGACCTTTATACTTGAAAAGAATGGAAGTACATTTTAAAATTATTGGCGTCTTATTGGTTATATTGTCTTTTGTCCATGTGATTTTTCCACGGTATTTCAATTGGTCTAAGGAATTGGTTTCTTTGAGCTTGGTTAATCGCCAGATGATGTATGTTCATACATTTTTCATTGCTTTAGTTGTGTTTCTAATTGGAGTTTTATGTTTAACCTCGTCTGATGAATTACTCTCGACAGGACTTGGAAAGAAGGTTGTGTTAGGATTTGGTATTTTTTGGTCAATCAGATTGTTTATGCAGTTTTTTGGATATTCTTCGGTGCTTTGGAAAGGTAAGTTTATGGAAACCGCAATACATATTGTGTTTTCATTTTTTTGGGCATACCTAAGCATATTTTTTTTCGCGTCATACTGGATTTGAAAATGATTAATTATACTTAAAGTTAGTCAGGGGGTTAAATGTGTAAGGTCATCATAGGCTATGTACTCCAACATATTAACTCAATGCCAATAATTGGAACAGCGAAGTGCTCTTGGTCGGTTTGGCAACTGAATTTTACTAACTTTAATCTTAAACTAAATTGCGCCTATGAAAGTAGAATGTCCAAATTGTCATTGTTCAAAAATATTTAGCGAAACCAAAATTAAACGGTTAATTAAGATAAAAGTTTGTGCTGTTCTTTTTATTCCATTTGTGTTATTATCCTATTTTGATTTTAGAGCTATATGGGTGTTTTTTAGTTTCTTTTGCTTTTTCTTAGCAATCATTGAAGCTTTTAGACTTAATAAGAAAAATAGGGGTCTGTGTTTAGCTTGTAAACATAAATGGGAATATTAGGCTGGATTGTCCTATTTGAATTGTCATTTATAGCGGTGGGCCTTCAGAAATCTACTTTAATCTTTTAATAATTTCTATACAGGCTCTGCCATTATGGTAGGGACATTTCCAAAACCCAGCCTTGTCTTCGCCCTGCATTAAGGTGTAATCGCTATAGATACCCCAATGCCATTCTCCATTTTTGCTTTTAAGGTAGTTTTTTATAAAAGACCAGCTTTTGAAAGATTGGAGTAAGAATTTTTGATCACCATTTATTTGCCAGGCATTCAAAAAGCCAACCATAGCTTCTGCTTGTGGCCACCAGTGCATTTCTTTTGACCACTGAGCTGTTTTGTAATCAAATTCATGCAAGAGGCCATCGCTTTTATCTAAGCCCTTTAAAGCTGCATTACTAAGCTGCAGCGCAATGTGCTTAAAAGCTTTTATCTCCATTTCATCTGCGATGAGGGTTGCAGCCTCCTGTAATAGCCAGGAGGCTTCGATGTCATGACCAAAAGAAACCAATGTAGATTTAACATCCCAGGTTTCTGTGAAAAACAATTGTAGGTGGTAATGCTCTTTATCTATAATATGGTATTTAAAGTTGGAAAGCAAGCTCTTGATGGCGAGTTTTAGTTTTTCATTTTTCCAAACCGAATATAAATTGGCGTAGGCCTCAATCACATGTAGATGTGTGTTCATCGATTTCTTTTCGTTCTGATCTTTGTCACTCAGCCGGAAGTCTTCAATTGCCTTCCAGTCTTTGGTTAAGGCTTCAACATAACCGGTATTGATCGGATCAAAGCTATGTTGTTCTAGTAGTTCAAAAGTATTTTTAGCTAAAACTAAAGCTCTTTCATTTGGGGTAATCTTAATGTACTCAGCAAGCGCGTAGATTATAAATGCTTGTCCGTAGACCTGTTTTTTGTCGTCTAACCTGTGGCCGTTAAAATCTACCGACCAGTAAAATCCTCCGTTTTCTTCATCTAAAAAATAGGCGGTCAAATAATCAAATGCCCTATTGGCGATAGCCAAGTACTCTTCTTTCCGATTTAACAAGTAGGCCGAGGAGAAGGTGTAAAGAATCCTAGAGTTTAATACGAGTCCTTTTGGAGCAGTAGGTGCTGCTAAATTATCATCATCTACTTTTCCATAGAATCCTCCGTTTTCATGATCAACGGTATAGGTCATCCACCATTTCAGAATGGCAGATAGTTCGTTGGTTACCTCCGATTTATAAGTCGATAAAACTGTTGAATTCATACTTTCTTATTTCGGTCTATGATATTTATGATGGTTTTAACAGAGCTGGCAGACCTTAGCCCATCCTCAGGGTTATGGGTTACATAATCCAGTAACTGTTGAATGGTACTTGTTGCCACATGCAGTCTGGTGTCGGAAGAGGCATAATAGATAAAAACAGTTCCATTGTCATCTACGATCCAGCCATTGCTAAAAACTACATTTGATACATCGCCAACTCTTTCCTCAGCCTCTGGAGCCAAAAAATACCCTCCTGGCTTATGTGTAACTTTGGTTAGGTCGTTCAGATCGGTCATAAACATATATAATACATATCTTAATCCGGCTGCGGTATTTCTAACCCCGTGCGCAAGATGTAGCCAGCCTTGGGCTGTTTTAATAGGGGCAGGGCCTTGTCCATTTTTCGCTTCATAGACCGTATGATATACTTTTTTATCAATTACAGTTTCTTCCTCGATAATTGCATTTTCTATTGATGAGGATAGGCCAAAGCCGATACCGCCACCCTTGCCCGCCTCAATAAAACTATCTTGTGGTCGTGTATAGAAGGCGTATTTTTCGTTAACAAATTCGGGATGTAGTACTACATTTCGCTGCTGGGGAGATTTAGTTTTTAAATCGGGCAATCTTTCCCAATCGATTAAGTTTTTTGTTCTTGCAATTCCGCATTGCGCTATCGCTGCCGATTGATTTCCTTCGGGTGCGGAGGGGTCTCTTCTTTCTGTGCAGAATAACCCATAAATCCAACCATCTTCATGTTGAACTAACCTGATGTCGTAAACATTCGTATCCGGCTCATTGGTTTCGGGCATGATGACCGGGTAGTCCCAAAACTTAAACTGATCAATTCCGTTGGCGCTTTCGGCAATTGCGAAGAATGATTTTCTGTCATTTCCTTCCACCCGGGCCATTAAAATATATTTATTTTTCCATTTGATGGCCCCAGCATTTAATACTGCATTGATGCCAAACCTTTCCATTAAATAGGGGTTGGTTGAGGGATCGAGGTCGTATTTCCAGTTAAATGGGACATGAGCGGCAGTTAAAACTGGATTTTTATACCTATTGAATAGCCCGTTCCCGCCCTCAACCTTCTGATTAGGGGTCTTAATTAGTTCATTCTGGTTTTTAGCTAGTCGCTCAATATGCTCTTCGAAATTCATTTTCATAGGTCTTTCTTAATCTTCTAGTCTATTCCACCAGGTTCTTTTTAAAATAAGGATGATTACAGTTAAAATGCTTACTGTAATCCATAGAGGGGTATACATCCCCGTAATTAAATACATTGGGAAAATGGTTAAGCACAGCTGGGCGGTAATACCTAGTACGACGTTAAACATATCCAGTTTAAAGTTCTTGTTGGCTTGGAAGGAGGGATCTTCTTCCTTTACCATTGTATAGATGGGGGCCCAAAATCCCCATGGCTTAACATTTTTATAAAAAGACTTTAGTACTTCGGTATCAGTAGCAGGGGCAGTGTAAGTGCCGATTAAACAGCCCATGAATGACAAGACAAAAAGCAAAGGCCACCAGTATAGTGGCAAACCAGTTGTGATGTAGGGCATCAGCAATGCCGCGCCAACACCAACCGTCATCCCCCAGAAAAAGCCATTGGCATTGAAACGCCACCAATACCATTTTAAGCAATTTGCAGCTACATAGCCCCCATATAAGCCTCCAACTATCCATTGTAGGATGTCATTGACGTTGTGGGCTAAAAAACCGAAAAAGACGCCTACTGCAACAACTAGAATGCCTACAATGTAGTTCATCGAAATGATCTTTTTGGTCGGGGCGCCAGGGTTCACGTATTTCAAATAGATATCGTTTACAATGTAGGCTTGTGCGGCATTTAGTGTTCCGCTAAATGTTCCCATAAATGCACCAAGCAGGCCTGTAAGTACCAATCCCAAAACGCCTACGGGTAAGAAATTGTTAATGGTTGCCGGTAAAATTCTTTCAAAATCTGTCACGCCATCGGGGCCTTTTAGGTAAAGTTGATTGTAATAAAGCAGGGCTAGAACAGTTAGGCCGGTGATCATCGAGTAACGGATGGGCAATAATATGATGCTTACAAAGCCAGTCATTTTACTGGCCTCTTTTGGGTTGCGTGTGCTGAGCACTTTTTGCATATCGTAGTTTGGTGCTGGACCGGCAAGGGAGGCGAATATGCCTTTCATCAGCATCATCATAAAGAAAATGCCGAACAGGCTAAATCCGTCGTCGGCAATTTTTTTATTGGCATCAGCGGCGATTTTACTCCAATCCAGGTTTAACTCCCAGCTAAAGAAAGGATCATTCCAACCATCAGGCACATTTAATTTTTGTCCATGCAGGTGTTGTACGGCAATAACGCCTATGGCAATACAAGCAATAGTCATGATCAGGTATTTAATTGCATCTCCCAGTACAATGCTATGCAGGCCGCCAATAATAGAATAAAACATGGCAAACAGGGTAAAAACGATGCCATAGAAGTGAGGGACATACTTATCTGCGATGGAAAAAGGGACATAATCTTTTACGACATCCCAGGGAATGAAAACCTGAACGAACTTACCCAAACCAACAAATCCGTAGGCCAAAAAGCCTAAGCAACTAATTAGTGCAAATGCAATCACAATGATGTGTGAGCCGGTAACGCCTTTCCCTGTTAAGCCAAACCTTGTTTTTAACCATTCTGCACCGGTTGTGGCATTAGACCTTCTGAGCCATTTGGATAAAAACATCATCATAAATACCTGATTAAAAACAGGCCATAACCAGGGGATCCAGATGCTTTTGAAACCATATACAAAACAAAGGGCAACCATCCACATGGTACCACTGATATCAAACATATCACTGGCATCACTGAGGCCAAGCATGTACCAGGGTAATTTTTTGCCACCCATTAAGTAGCTTTCTTTATCCTGTTTCGCCTTGTTTCTCATGTAAAAGCCAATGAGCACCATGGTGACTAAATAGGTTAGGAGAATTAAAATATCTATCAGTTGTAATTTCATGTTAGTTGAGCTCGTATATATTTTTTGCCCCTATTGACTTTTCAAATAGGATTCTTTTGTACTGATAGAATTTTTTAAAATCAGGTGCCGAAATCTGCCCCTCGAATGGCGCGTAATAGTGCATTTTCTTCGTTGAGGGCCTATATCCTGCATTGCGCCAAACCAAAACATAGGAGAGTGGGTAGTCTTTTATGGCAGGCCATAGGGTTTCGGTCCACCAGGTTGCATCTGGGACCGCCTCATATCCTGTTTCGGCAAATGCGGCTAACTTGTTTCTTTGTCTCGCAATTTTGCTGAGTATGTCCAGGTCATTTCGTACTGCATTTATAAATGCTTCTTTTCCCTGGTTTTCGAATTGATAGAGGTCAAAACTGACTACATCAACAACATCATCACCAGGGTAGTATTTCAAAAACTCCTGTTCGTTCGCAAAGCCATTGGTGTTATAAACAAAAATGAGGTTATGTAATTTCTTGGTGTTATTCAGGTAGTCGACCGTAAATTGCCAGGCTTTCTTTATTTCTGCGGGGCTGCTGCAGTTTCTTCCCCACCAAAACCAATTTCCAGATACTTCATGAAATGGGCGGAAAAGAATCGGAATGGCTTCCTGTTGGTCTCCTTTTAGGCTGGAAATAAATTTCGCGGCCTTGTCAAGCCAGGAAATATAAAGTTGATGTTTTGCGCCTCCGGGCAAAATTGCAGCAACAGAATTTTTGGTTGTATCCCAGGATGATCCTCCAGTTAAGGGATTATCAAAATGCCAGCTTAAGGTGATGGCAGCTCCTTTTTTATATCCGTCTTGAATATACTTGCGGATTTTGTCAAATGGAACACCGTCAATATTTTTAAACGAATCATGCTCAATGCGACCTAAATCCCATCCATAGATACCTGGGTAATCGTTAACCACATCTTTAATGTCACTTTTGCCTTCTATATATTTCCAAGTTACACCATAAGCTAAGTCATCCTGGTGACCAAATATGGTGTGTTGCATGCTTAATTTGTGAAGGTTTTTATATAGGGCAACAGTTTCTTTACTGGCTGCTTTATCACTTAACGATTGTGCGTTTACCAGGTCGCTGGCGATTAAGCATCGGCTGAATAAAATGATAGTTAAAAGAATCTTGTTCAATTTCATATATAAAAGTTAATAGAAGCCTACATCGTCTACATAGATCTGAGAGAGGAGTCCGCTGAATTCCTGGAAAGTAATAGCCGTCATACTAGCCGGGTTTCCCAGATTTGTAAATGGAATCTGGTAATCTGTCCAGCTGCCTTCAGTTAAAATCAAATCGAAAGTGCTAGCTGCTGGGGTGAATGAAATCCTCACTTTTTTGCCTGCTGTTCCAGCGCCTCCATAAATAGAAATTTTAACACCACTATAGCCTGTGGTACTAAAAGCCGGTGCGGATTTTGTAAATCTGATGGCACCAAAACCGACGGTAAATTTATTTACAATGGCTTTCGTTCCCCGTCGGATGATGGTGGTCTGGGTCATGTCGTAAGTGTTGCTGTAAGAGGTGTTTGACCAGCCGGGTGCCATTGCATCATCAAATATGGTAGCTTTTAAACCAAATACATTTGTAGATTTTATGGTTCCCATTGGTGTGGTAACAAAAATATAGCCCGAAGCAAAACCTACTGGTATTTTTACTTTTATTTCTGTTTGCGTACTGGACACAATAGGCACCGAAGTTGTTTCGAATTTAACGGCTGTTACTCCTGTAAAATAGTCGCCTTTAATGGTTATTAGATCATTTGGTAGACCTGCTGGAGGGTCAAAGCTCGATATTTTGGGTGCTGGTTGCTTAATTTGGAAGTTTAAAGTGGCTGAGCCATATTTGGTAGTGACTGTTATCGGATTATTGAGGAGATCTGTTAGCTGTGCTGGAATTTTTACGGTAATGGTGTTGTCGTCTCCATAAATCAGGGAATCTGCAGCTAAAGTCCCATTAAAATCGACTTTGTATGTGGTGCTTAGATTTGTTCCCCTAATCGAGATCCATTCTCCATAATCTACAATTGTTAACGGTGTATTTCTATCCACTAAGTTGGTGACTTCAGTTAATGTTGGTGGAGCGGTGTTTACTGCATCGTCTTTTTTACAAGCATTAAAAAGAAAAAGCATTATCGCAATCATTGCATAGGTGCTTATTGATGGCGTTTTTTTCATAATTAAATGATTTAAATTTTTGATTAAATATGTTTACCAACCTGGATTATTTCCAGGGATCGATTTGTTTGCGTTTAGTTCGCTTAAGGGCAAGGGAAGTAATAAATTTCTGTTCGCCCGTACCTTTGTAATATTGTTTTGTCCGGTTGATATTTTATTCATTACCTGCAGGTAAATACCCCAACGCATCAAATCAAAGCGTCTGATTCCTTCCAGGTTAAATTCACGTGCTCTTTCTGCCAGGACATAACTGCGGAATTGCTCTGGATTCATGTTTGCAGGTGCATATGCGGCAGGTACAGGAACGGCAGGTGTTCCTGTTGTAGGGTAGGAACGGAATCTAACGGTATTTAAAGCATTGTAAGCAAGTGTTGTTGCGCCATTAACTTCATTCTCCGCCTCTGCATACATGAGTAAAACTTCGGAATAACGTAATAGGGGAAAGAATGCGTCACTATTGGCTACCGAAGGGTCGGCAACTGAACTAAATTTAATGGTATAGGCTCTTTCTGCAGTTGTGGTATTAGTATTGTTGTATGTTATGCCACCTACTACTTTGTATAGTGAGGCCTGTGCAAATGGATAAAAGATGTTAGTCCCTTGTAAAGTCGTGTAATTATGAGTTATGCCGTCTAAAACCCGCTTATCTACAAGTTCATAATCGTTATAGTGATTGTTTGTTGTCCAAACTGCACCCTGTCCAAAAGTAGAGCGGGCGGGGAAATAAGCACTTAAATTGTTGACAAAAGCTGTTCCGGCAAGGGATTGTAGTTCCCACATTTGCTCTTTATTATTTCTGCCTGCAATGCTCCATAAATCTTTCCAGCTTGGGGTTAGAGCATATTGGTTGTCGGTGATTACTTCTGCAGCTTTATCTCTAGCTAAAGTGTAAAAGGCTTTTGAATCTATTCCTTCATGGCCTGCCCCTACAGTTTTGACATAAGTATAATACCCATTATCTGTGCCGCCACGCACAGTAACATTGCCTGTAGCGGCGCCAGAAGCCATTGTTAAATAGGTTTTGGCTAAAAATGCTTTCGCGACACCCTGATTTACCCGGCCAACTTCGCCAGCTTTTGCATGGCCTACAGGAAAGAGCTTAGTTTCAGCGTTTTTGAAATCACTGATTACGACATCATAGGTTTCTTTGACGGTTGCCCGGGGAATATTGGTCTGAGGTTCTGTCGCGGATAAGGATTTTAGACGGATTGGTACCCCGCCATATAATTGTACCAGTTGAAAATAAGCCCAGCCCCTTAGGAAATAAGCTTCACCTAAAATTCTATTTTTGATGTCGCCATCCATATTGTTGATGTTGACTACGTTCTCTAAAACGGTATTTGCTCTGGCAATAATGGCATAGCAGCCAACCCATGGCTTTTCCCAGCCAAAATAAGCTTGCGGGTTACCTGCGCCTGTAGTGCCTAAAAACCAATCAGCTCCAGACACATGGTCGTCATCTAAGATGGTCATGTTCCAAAATGGTTGCAGGTATAAGTCGTAAGTATAAAGTTCAGCGTATACACCATTGATTGCTGTCTTTGCATCGCTTTCATTTTTGTAAAAGTTCTCTGGTGAGTAAAAAGAGTAGGGTGTTTCTTCCAGCGCTTTTTTGCAAGAGCTGGCACTAAGTAAAATCAGTCCGGTAGCAAATGCTGTAAAATATGTTGAAATTGCTTTCATATTATATTTTTAAAAAGGTTAAAAATTGCAACGTAGAGAAAGATAATATGTTCTTGAGTTAGGGTAGCCGCCCAAATCAACTCCAAATAGTGCTGGGTTATCGCCGTAACTATTAATCTCAGGATCGTAGCCAGAATAATTGGTGAAAGTGTAAAGGTTGTTAACTCCCAAGGAAACTTTCAGGTTAGTAACGGTTTTAGATTTTAGGGGAAGTTTATAACCAAGTGTTACATTTTTAATCCTTACAAAGCTTCCGTCCTCAATAAAACGTCTGCTAAATAGCTGGTTTCTAAAAAACTGTCTGATTACTTTTGGTCCGGTAGCATTGGTATTGTCCTTCCCTTCTGCCCAGGCGCCATCGAGCATTTCCTGAGTAATATTTTTGTTGGTGCCCAAGTTTCCATTAAACCGGGTATTCATGTTAATGATGTCATTTCCCTGGACGCCGTTGATGAGCGCACTGAGGTCAAATCTTTTATAGTTAAAGTTGTTCGTAAAACCGAAGGTGTAATCCGGATTTACATCTCCAATAAAAGTTCTATCGGTTTGAGAGATGTTAGTCCTGTCATTGTCCAGGTTTTTGTATTTGATCTCACCAATTGTTCTTAAAATAATTGCAGTTCCTTGTCCGCTATAAGCAGGGTCACTTCTAACTTCAGCCTCATTGTCATAGTAGCCATCTTCAACATAACCGTACAAAGCGCCAATTGGCTTGCCAATGGTTTGGATGAATGGTGCATCGCCTGTAGAGATGTTTCTGCCGTATTGTTCTGTCACATCGGGACTCAAGCTTAAAATTTTGTTTTTGATAAATGCGACGTTGAAGCTGGAGTTCCATTCGAAGTCTTTGTTTTTCAAGATAACACCGGCAAGTTTAATTTCTAATCCTTTGTTTTCTATCGAACCTGAGTTTACTAATTTTGTTAAGAAGCCCGTAGAAGAAGGGATAATTAGGTTTTGCAAAAGATCATCTGTTGTTTTCTTGTAAAGGTCAACCGTAAGGTTCAGTCTCGTGTTAAACATGCTCAAATCTAGTCCTAGATCGTACATTGTCGTTGTTTCCCATTTCAGTTTCTCGTTTGGGGGGCCAGAATAAAGGTCGTTGGCCAGACCGGTTTGTACCGCCCCGCCAAATACATAATTATAGACACTCAATTTGGCAAGGGAGGCGTAAGAGCCAATTCCCTGATTGCCCGTTTGTCCATAGCTCAACCGCAATTTTAAGTCATTAATCGCTTTAATATCTTTCATGAAGCTTTCATTTGATAATCTCCATGCAATCGCCGCGGATGGAAAACCGGCCCATTTATTGTCTTTACCAAATTTACTTGATCCGTCCTGGCGATAAGATAGTGTCAATAGGTAGCGCTCGTCATAGTTGTAATTTGCCCTGCCTAAAAATGAAATTAGCGTAGATTGAAAGCGTGAAGTAATAATTGGGAGGGTAACCTCGCCGGCAGCCATATTCTCATTTTCTAAGGCATCATTTGGAAAAGTTTTGGCTTCCGCTCTTTTACTATTGCCATTGGTGCGTTCAAAAGTGCCTGCACCAACAATATTTAAACTATGTTTTTCTATTTTTTTATCATAGGTAACTATACTTTCGGCAACGCCACTGCTCCAGATGTTATCCGATTTTAAGCCCCAACCCTTAACTGCAAAACCTTCATAAACACTTCTGGGATAATATTGGTCTCTGGCGTTGGACGCATAGCTAAAGCCAATGTTTTGTCTGAATTTGAAGTCTTTTAAAAAGGTAGCTTCCAGGTAATTTGAAGTAAAAATGTTTATCCCATTTACCCGGTTTAAAACATCGTTTACATAAATGTAAGGATTGGTAATGAATGCATCTCCAACACCATCATAGTCAATTGGCTCTGATTGGGTGGCGGGAAAGGTGATCGCAGAACGAATAACCCCGGCGCTTGCTGCATCGGATTTGTCTGTTCCGGTTTTTACACCGTTTGTGCGTGAATTTGCAAAAGAGGTGCTTGTGCCAATTTTAAAAGTTTTACTGATGTTCCTTTTTAGGTTTATGCCCAGGCCATACCTGTTGTAATCTGAATTTGAAATGATCCCTTCCTGATTCAGGTAGCTAAAAGAAAGGCTGTGGCTGCCATTGGCACTTCCGCCAGAAACATTTAAAGTGTAGTTTTGAGATAATCCAGTACGGAAAATTCGGTCTTGCCAATTGTTGTTGTTTCCTATATAGTCTTGGGGCCCTTTGGCATAATAGGTTTTTCCCGGATTTAAAGGATCTGGTAGATTGCTGCCTGGATAAGGTAGGGTATAGGCTGTTCCGGTATATTTGTTCGAGTTTAGGTAAGCTAGATTTTGATAGTCCGCGTATTCAGATGCGTTTAAAACATCCAGCTTTCTGGATACTTTCGCCTGTCCAACGATTGCGTTGAATTCAATCTTCTCTTTTCCAGATTTTCCTTGTCTGGTGGTAATTAAAACTACACCATTTGCACCGCGGGAGCCGTAAATTGCTGTTGCAGATGCATCTTTTAAGATATCAATGCTCTCTATGTCGCTTGGGTTTAAGAACGACATTGCATTTAAGGTTTGCTTTTCATCTTCACCGATGGATAAGGGGGTAGCGCCTGAACTGCTGTTGTTAAAAGGAACACCGTCAATTACATAAAGTGGCTCGGTGCCACCTAAAAATGAGTTGGATCCCCTTATTCTGATACTTAGGCCCGCACCCGGTGCACCATCGTTTTGGGTTACATTGACTCCTGCAATTTTACCTTGCAAAGCTTGAAGGATATTTGTTGGGGCGTCTTTAATCAGATCCTCCCGGTCAACTCTACTTACAGACCCTGTTAGATCAGTTCTTTTTGCCGTGCCGTAACCGATTACAATTACATCAGAAAGGATATTGCTCTTGGTTTTTAAAACAATGTTGAAGGTTGTTTTGCTTCCAATCGTAACTTGTTGTTCTTCCATTCCTAAATAGGAAAAGGTTAAAGTTTGTGCTGTGGGTGGAATGCTTAAGGTGAAGTAACCATCCTCATTTGTAATGGTAGCTGTTTTTGTATTTTTTATACTAACAGAAACACCAGGAAGAGGGGTGTTACTTTCATCGGTTATTCTGCCAGATACTTTTTTGTCTTGGGCAAAGCCGTTAGTAATTGATAACAGGCATGCAATTGTTGCCAATAAATTAATTGATAGTTTATTAAGCATAAGCGGTCTATTTGGTTTATATCAAAATTAGTGTTCGATATGCTTTTAAAAATAATACTATTTTATCCATATGTGATATTTTAATCACTTTGATCTTTGTTGTAATTCAAATTAGGGCTATTTAGGTTTGCTCATGGCTATTTTATTGCTGAATGAATGTGCTTTAGTCTATATTTGATTATTGATATTATTTTATCCTATTGATTGATATTATTTATTCATTTAATGTGCAGAAAAGTATGCTAAAAGAAATCACTCCCCTCACCAACGGTGATTGTTTCACTATTTTTGAGCGAAAAAAGCATAATTTCGACTTTCCATTGCATTATCATGAGGAGATGGAGTTGAACTTTATTTCTAATGCATGTGGTGCAAGAAGGGTAGTTGGCGATCATATTGAAGAAATCGGAGATATAGAGTTGGTATTGATCGGCTCCAATCTCCCTCACGTTTGGGAAACCCATAATTTGAATGGGAGGGAGATTCATGAGGTAACCATTCAATTTCATAAAGATCTTTTTGATGAGAAGTTTTTGCGTAGGAATCAATTGCGTGTGGTCAGGGAGATGTTTGAAAAATCGAAGTGTGGAATTTTATTTTCTAAAGAAACTGCACAACTCATCGGCCCAAAACTGGTAAAGTTGAATAAAAAACATGGGTTTGACTCTGTTTTAGAATTGATGTCAATTTTACATGATCTATCCACTTCCAGAAATATGCGTACGCTTTCAGATTCGACCTTTAGTCATGCTGAATTTTCCTACAACAGTAGAAGAGTTGAAAAAGTAATGGAGTATATTAATTTCAATTTTGATAAGCAGGTTAGTTTGGCAGAGGTGGCAAGGATTGCGAATATGACAGAAGTGTCGTTTAGCCGGTTTTTTAAAAGTAGAACAGGGATTAGTTTTACGGATAGTCTGACCGAAATCAGGTTAGGACATGCATCTAGAAAATTGATTGATACTACTGAATCGGTTGCTGAGGTGGCTTACAATTGTGGTTTCAACAACATTTCGAATTTTAATAGGATATTTAAAAAGAAAAAAGGTTGTACACCTAAAGAGTTTAGAGATAACCTTTCTGGTAACCGGGTTTTCGTTTAAGTGATCCATATTGAATTTTGTAATCAAAAGCGGCATCGGGAGGAACATAAAGAAGCCAGTATCATACGATAGCTGGCTTCTTTGTGTGCGCCCGGCACGGGCGCAAGCTCTAGGGTGGAAGTCCCGAACGCGCCTTGATAGTGGGAAGCGTTAACCTAAGGCAAGGGTGTCCTCCGTGAGGAGGAATCTGAAGGAAGCCGGCGGTAAATCTCCGGCCTGACGAACAGGAAGCGAATCAGGCAGTTGGATGTGGGTGAGTTTGCACAACAAAACAAAGCCCTAAACTATCCGAAACATCCTGCTGTATATTCGACAGGTATATGGAGAGAAAGTTTGCGCTCTTACCCGGGGAGATCTGCCGGGCAGTTGCCGGAGGGGGAT
>NZ_SWDX01000013.1:0-153942 GCF_005144565.1 Pedobacter hiemivivus | reverse complement strand
TACTGGGTTCAATGGAAACAGGTAAAAACTCGTGTTAAGCAGCTTGAGAAACTAGGGGTAAAACCCTATCAAGCCTATCAATGGGGAAATACTCGTAAAGGCTATTGGAGAACGGTGCATAGTCCGATCCTGACCAGGACGCTTAACAACGCATTTTTAAAGAAACAAGGGCTACTAAGTCTTAAAGAAATAGTAGCCCCTAAAGCTGTTTATGTTTAATGAACCGCCGTATGCCGAACGGCACGTACGGTGGTGTGAGGGGACAGGTAATCAAATAATGATTACCTTCCTACTCGATTCGATCGTCATCTAGTGTACGATTTCCTCTATGGCTTTTTCTTCTGCAAGATTATGCTTGTGTTTAAACATAATGGCAAATGCAACCGTAATGATCAGTGCGTATATGGTAAAAGAGAGCCAGATATGATGCCAGTTTTTTACATCTAAGGCACGGCTCAAATCACCGTTAGACAATACACTTATGCCTTTATTTTTTAGAAATGTAAGTAAGTGTTCATTTTTAGGATCTGAATTTACAACAGTGGCTAAGGATTGGATGTTGGTATAATGTTTAGTGAAGTACTTGTCGATCATCCAGCCGGATACAAGACTACCAAATACAGCACCGAATCCATTTGTCATCATCATAAACATTCCTTGCGCCGAAGAACGCGTCTTTGGGGTAGTAGAAGTTTCAACGAAAAGAGATCCGGAAATGTTAAAGAAGTCGAACGCCATTCCGTAAACAACACAAGAAAGTACAATCATCCATAAGTTGCCTGCAGGGTCGCCAAAGGCAAAGAAGCCGAAGCGCAGCACCCAGGCTAA
Source organism: Pedobacter hiemivivus (assembly GCF_005144565.1). NCBI lineage: Bacteria > Pseudomonadati > Bacteroidota > Sphingobacteriia > Sphingobacteriales > Sphingobacteriaceae > Pedobacter > Pedobacter hiemivivus. The sequence continues at coordinate 153,114 of NZ_SWDX01000013.1, read as the reverse complement.
CATCGCAATAACAATCACTTTTTTAATACCAAAACGCTTTAGAAAGAAAGGAATTGCTAAAATAAATAAGGTTTCGGAAACCTGAGAAATGGACATGATGATGGTCGAATACTTGATTACAAACGAATCTGCATAGACAGGAAATAATTTGAATTCATCAAGAAATACATCACCATAAGCATTTGTTAACTGAAGGGCACCACCTAAAAACATTGAAAAGATGAAGAATAGTGCCATTTTATAGTTAGCAAACAGCTTGAAGGCTCCCAGTCCTAAAGTTTGTGCAAAGGATTTCTTTTCATCTATTAAGTTTTGAGGGCGGCATTTGGGTAAGGTGAATGCATATATTCCCAATCCAAGTGCAGCAAGACCAGCAATGTAAAATTGGTAAGCCGTAGCCTTATTTCCGGTTAGGTTGGTTGTCCACATGGCGACAATAAAGCCTATTGTACCCCATACCCTTATAGGTGGGAAATCCTTGATCACATCAAATGACCCAGATTTTAAGGTCGTATAAGATATAGAATTACTCAATGAAATGGTTGGCATGTAGAAGCACATAGCCAGTAGCATTACCCAAAAGAAGGTGTTGGGACTATCAACCTGGGGTATATAGAACAAAACTCCAGCGTATAGAATGTGAAGAATTCCATAAAGTACTTCAGCATTTACCCATTTGTCAGCAATAATACCTGTAAGCGTAGGCATAACAAGGGAAGCAAATCCCATTGTTGCAAATATGGCACCGAATTGTGTACCATCCCATTGTTTTGTCCCGAACCAATAATTTGCGATGGTGATGAGCCATGCTCCCCAAACGAAGAATTGTAAAAAACTCATTAAGGTTAAGCGAAACTTAACGTTCATTATTTCTCTTATTTATTTCATCTCGAATGCGGGCTGCTTTTTCATAGGCTTCTTCAGTTATTGCTTCTTGAAGTTTTTGATTTAGTTCTTCTAGGCTCAAGGATTTATAACTTGATGATGGAATGGATGAAATATCTTCTGTTCCCTGTTCTTTGGATAGACTGTCGATATTTTCAAGGAAAAGAAAGTCGTTTCCTTCTATAACTATACCTGCTGAGGAAAGAATAAATTCGTAGGTATAAATTTCTGCGTTGAAACGAACTGCTAATGCAATCGCATCAGAGGTTCGAGCATCGATTTCGTGGATGGTTTTGCCATCCGTACAAATTAGTTTGGCATAAAAGACCCCTTCAACTAAATTGTAGATTAAAATCTCCTGGATTTCAATATTGTAAATTTGAGCGAAGGTTTTAAACAGATCGTGGGTTAAGGGCCTGCTCGGGGTCATCTTTTCTATTTCTATGGCGATAGCCTGCGCTTCAAACGCACCAATTATAATTGGCAGGCGTCTTCGGCCATTTACTTCTCCCAGTACAAGGGCATAGGCTCCTGATTGGGTTTGGCTATATGATAAACCAACGATGTCTAGTTTTACTTTTTTCATTATATAGCGATGTCATGTTGAGCTTGTCGAAATATCAAGGGATAGCCCGACAAGCCCAGGATGACAAAATATTACCCTTTATGTGCTTTTAATGCTTCTATTAATTTTGGTACTACTTCAAATGCATCACCAACGATCCCATAATCAGCCACTTTAAAGAAAGGAGCCTCTGGATCTTTATTGATAACAACAATTACTTTTGATGAGCTAACACCGGCTAAATGCTGGATTGCTCCTGAAATACCAATTGCAATATACAAATTTGGACTGATGGCAATACCAGTTTGTCCTACGTGTTCTTCATGTGGTCTCCAGTCAGCGTCTGATACTGGTTTAGAGCAGGCTGTTGCTGCGCCTAATAAGGAAGCTAGCTCTTCTATCATTCCCCAGTTTTCAGGGCCTTTTAATCCTCTTCCTGCTGATACAACCAATTCTGCATCAGGTAATGATATTTTGTTAGTTGCTCTAATTACTTCTTTTACAATAGCAGCAAGGTCAGTTGACTTTACCTCCGGATTGAAGGCCTCTATTGTGGCATCGGTAACATTTTCTTTAGTACCAAAAGCATTAGGGTTAAGTGCGATTACTTTTATAGCTGAAGTTAATTCGGTGATGGCAAATGCTTTTCCGGAGAAGGCAGTTTTCTTAACCAGGAATTTTCCGCCGTCAAGCTGAGGCAATTCTACAGCACCATCAACCAAACCTGCTTCAAGTTTTACTGCAATACGTGGTCCTAAGCCCTTTCCTGAGAAAGAATTAGATAACACTACTACATCTGCATTTTCTTTTTTTGCGGCTTCAGCAATTACTGCTGCGTACGCCTGGTTTACGAAGTTTTTTAATCGATCGTTTGATACATTTAAAACTTTAGAAGCCCCGTATTTACCTAATTCTTTAAGTTCGTTCTCGCCAACATTGCCAATAGAAATGGCGGTTAAATTGCTACTTTGTTTATCTGCAATGGCTTTTGCATAAGAAACTGCTTCGAATACAGACTTCTTAAACTTACCATCTACTTGCTCTACATATACTAAAACTGACATAAGATCTTTTGTTAAATGATTTTTAAATTTGAAACAGAAATGGTTAGATTACTTTTGCTTCCTGGTGCAACAGGTCAATTAATTTAGTAGCATCTTCTGCTGGCACTAATTTAACTGCTCCACGTGGGGCAGGGGTTTCAAATTGTTGTACTTTACTAAGCTGAGCGATCTCTTTCGCTTCAACAACTTGTAAAGGTTTGGTACGTGCAGACATGATACCTCTCATGTTAGGTATTTTAGGTTCAGCTGTACCCTCAGCACAACTCGCAATAAACTTGCCAGTTACTGAAATAACTTCCTTACCGCCTTCAATTTCACGTTCAATTGTTGCAGTACTTCCGTCAAAGTCTAATTTTTTAATGATAGAGATAGAAGGGATGTTCAAAAACTCGCCAATCATTGCTGCTACTTGAGAGCCGTTGTAATCGATTGACTCACGTCCGCAAAGGATCACATCAAAATCACTGCTCTTAGCGTACTCAGCGATCTGATATGCAGTAAAATAGGCGTCTCTTGGTGCCGCATTGATTCTTACCGCATCATCAGCACCTATTGCCAATGCTTTTCTTATGGTTGGTTCTGTCGCAACTTCGCCTACATTGATTACAGTCACTGTACCTTTTCCACCTTCACATAGCTCAATTGCTCTTGACAAAGCGATTTCATCATAAGGGTTTACAATAAACTGTACTCCTGAAGTATTGAATTGTGTATTATCGTTAGTAAAAGTTATTTTTGTGGTCGTGTCGGGCACGTTACTGATACAAACTAATATTTTCATAGATTTATATATTTGATTGTTAAAGGTCAGGAAGTCGTAAGACTTCAAATTGTCTTTTTGCAAATCTAATTAAAAAAGCAGGGATTTAAAATGCAAAGTACCCGATTAGCAAAGTTATTGGAGTTTTTACAAAGTGATCCTAATGATCCATTCGTATTGTATGCGTTAGCTACAGAATATAATACTTCAAATGATACTGAAAAAGCACTTGATTATTATTTGAAGTTGATTACAGACCACCCGGATTATGTAGGTACCTATTATCATCTTGGTAAACTTTATCAAAAATTAGGACAGACAGAGCCAGCGCTTGACATCTATCAGAAAGGTATGGTGGCAGCAAGAAACAAAAGAGATATGCATGCCTTTTCTGAGCTTCAGGGCGCATACAATTCGGCAGCGGGTTTAGATTATGAAGATGATTAATTAAAGCAGGTGGGCAAAAAAAGGCAATTGTTATTTATCAGAAATGTAATCCTTTTTACTTTTACCGCTTTTGGGGGGGCGCAGGCACATTTAGCCCTTTTACTGAAGTATTTTGTAATAAACATCCGGTTTGTATCTGAAGAGGAGTTGCTTGAACTTAATGCTTTGGCTCAGGTATTACCCGGACCAGCGTCTACTCAAACGCTTGTAGGTGTTGCTTATAAGGTAGGCGGGTTAAAGCTTGCGATTGTTACTTTTTTGATCTGGATTATACCATCGGCAGCGATTATGACTTTCGCAGCAATTAGTTTTGCCCGGGTTGATCATAAGGAAGAGTTTGTTGAAATTTTAGAATATATACAGCCTATTGCGTTGGGAATTGTGGCTTATGGTGCATTTAACCTGGCAAAAAGGGTACTAGTATCGCAGCTTACTATTTTTTTAGCTATTTCCGCTGCTATTGTAACATTGGTTTTGAGAAATGCTTATGTATTTCCACTCGCCATATTGATGGGTGGAATGGTTTCTTCTGCTATTGGAACGCCTACTGAAGAGAGTAATATTAGATTGAAGCTTTTTTCGAATATTAATCCGAAAAAACTGACCTACTTTTTTGGTGTGTTGCTTTTTTTAGCTTTAATGGGTGCTATTATCAATAGAACTTCGCCCTTTAGTTTACCGATCAGGTTATTTGAGAATTTTTATCGTAATGGTATTGTGATTTTTGGGGGTGGGCAGGTGCTAGTTCCTTTGATGTTTACGGAATTTGTACAAATGAAGCAGTACTTAAGCTCTTCAGGTTTTTTATCTGGATTTGCTTTGCAGCAAGCTTTACCTGGACCTACATTTTCGTTTACCAGTTATGTAGGTGCATTAACTATGAGGAATTTCGGATTTGGTGTTACTGGTCAAGTCTTGGGAGGATTGGTAGGCGTGTTAGGGATTAACTTGCCAGGGCTAATCCTTGTTTTGTTTATCGTTCCATTTTGGGAAGACCTGAAAAAAATCACGCGCATTAAATACTCTTTAACTGGTATTAATGCGGTGAGTGTGGGATTTATTATTGCTGCATTTGTGTTATTGCTTGCGCCTGTAGGCTTAAATGCAATGGCAATAGGGGTAATGATCGTCACTTTTTTGGTGCTCAATTACACCAAAATAAGCCCACCTTTTATTGTGCTTGCAGGCATCCTTTTAGGGTACTTTTTGTAGTACACTAGAAAGGAGCATCATCATGCATGTCATCCATACGTGACGGCTTAATGATTACGTTTCCTGCTGGTCTATCAAAATCCTGTGAAGGGGCCATTCCGGCACTTGGACTGTCCATTGAGAATGAAGTTGGAGCCGCAAAGCTTTCTTCTAAATCGGCAAATTTCACATATTTACCAATAAAGCGAAGTGGTACGATACCCGTTTCACCGTTACGGTGTTTAGCGATAATAACCTCACCAACACCAGCTTGAGAACGTCCTTGCTCATCTTCGGTGATACCGTAGTATTCTGGCCTGTACAAGAAAAGTACCATATCCGCATCCTGCTCAATAGATCCCGATTCACGTAAATCTGATAGCATAGGCCTTTTTCCGTTTACACCTGGTCTACTCTCCACAGCACGACTTAGCTGAGATAGTGCCAGAACCGGTACGTTTAATTCTTTGGCTACAGATTTTAAAGCCCTTGAAATACTACCGATTTCCTGCTCCCTGTTTCCACCACCACTTTGTCCTTCACCTTTACCATGCATCAGCTGCAAATAATCGATGATGATCAACTGGATGTCATACTGAGCTTTTAATCTTCTGCATTTCGCCCTGAATTCAAAGATATTTAGGGCAGGGGTATCATCTATCAGGAGTGGAGCTTCTGTAAGTCCACCTATTTTACTGTGTAATTGTTGCCATTCCCATTCTGCAAGGTTTCCCTTTCTGATTTTTTCCTGTTCAATTTCTGCTTCTCCAGAAATCAAACGATTTACCAACTGCACAGAGGACATCTCCAAGGAGAATACTACTGCCGGACGGTGGAATTGAACAGCGGCATTTCTGGCGCAAGTTAATACAAAGGCTGTTTTACCCATCGCTGGACGGGCTGCAATGATTACCAAATCTGAAGGCTGCCATCCACCGGTAATACGGTCTAGGTCCGTAAAGCCAGAAGGTACACCTGTTAAACCATCGCTCTTGCCGCGAAGCTCTTCCAGGGTGGCTAAAGATTGTTTTACAATCTCATCCATTTTTTGTGTATCTCTTCTTAAGTTGTTTTGAGCAATATCAAATAAGCCCTTTTCGGCCTGATCTAGTAGGTCGAAAATATCAGTCGTATCTTCATAAGCATTCGTTATGATCTCTGATGAGATTCGGATCAGTTCTCTTTGAATATATTTTTGAGAAACAATCCTTGCGTGATACTCAATATTGGCTGCCGAAGCAACTCTGTTTGTAAGGTTGGTAATGAAATAAGCCCCACCAATCATTTCCAATAAACCTAGTGTACGTAACTCTGACGTAACCGTTAAAATATCTACTGGCTTTGATTTTTGGAAAAGTCCCTGAATGGCTTCGAAAATTTTCTTATGCGCTTCGTGATAAAACATCTCAGGCTTAAGAATATCAATAACGGTAGAGAGCGCGTCTTTTTCAAGCATTAAGGCTCCCAAAACAGCTTCTTCAAGGTCGGTAGCCTGAGGGGGTATTCTTCCTGCAGTGCTGATTGTATTACTCAATCTATTTTTTCGTGCACTAAAGCTTGCCTTATCTTGTCCTTGGGATGCGTGATCGTTACTCATGGGTACAAAATTATACAAAAAAAAAGTCGTTTGTGTAATTCTTTATACACATTTCGACATTCCTGAATATCCGCTTTGCAATACCGCTTCGATAAATTTTTGATTTTTGCTAACAAAACTATGTGGAAAAGAATACCTATTTTTGCGCTTCAATTTAATATTTAATGGAAAATTCCAGAAGACCTTCAAGACCTAAAGAAAATAATGAATTTGTATTTGGTATACGTGCTGTAATAGAGGCTATTAAAGCTGGGAAAGAAGTAGAAAGTATATACATACAACGCGGACTAACTGGTGAGCTAATTTTAGAGCTAAAGGCCTTATTAAAAGACACTGACATTCCGGTACATAATGTGCCGATTGAAAAGCTAAACCGGATGACTCAGAAGAATCATCAGGGTGTAATTGCAGTAATTTCTGCTATTACTTTTCAAAAAATTGAAGATATAATTCCAATGATCTATGAAAAAGGTGAAGTTCCTTTGATATTGATATTGGATGGGGTTACTGATGTGAGGAATATGGGGGCCATTGCGCGGACAGCTGCTTGTGCAGGGGTACATGCACTTATTGTGCCTTCGAAAAATTCGGCACAAATTAACGCCGATGCGATTAAGACTTCTGCTGGTGCTTTGTTTAGCATTCCGGTATGTAGACACCAAAATTTACATAAAGTAGCCTTGTATTTGCAGGATTGTGGTTTACAGATTGTAGCTTGTACTGAAAAAACAAACGATTTGATTTATGCGCCGGATTACACGGCTCCAACTGCAATTGTAATGGGAGCGGAAGATGAGGGTATCTCAAATGAGATCATGCGTATGGCTAATCACCTGGCTAAAATTCCAATGATAGGGGAGATTAGTTCTCTTAATGTATCTGTGTCGGCAGGAGTTATTCTTTATGAGGCCATCAGACAGCGGCAATAGCTGACTGATGACCTGTAAAGGTTTTTATTCTTCATCAAATAAATAACCGCTGTAAGCTAATCCTTTTGCAACACTCATAAAGTTGTCGCCAGTATGGATAGGGGTAGCTGGAAATCTAGCTTCAAATAAGTTTTTAACCGCACAAACCATCGAGGTTCCGCCAGTTAAAAACAAACTGTTGATCTCTTCTGGTTTAATGTTATTGGTAGACAGAAACTCTTCCAAATAGCGACTGATCTTCGTCAAGTCTTTTTCTATAATTGTTTCGTATTGATCAATAGTAACTTCCTCATCGATCTCTATTTCCATTTTCGAATACTTAAACGTTGATGAGGTTTGTTTAGATAACTCTATCTTCGTTTTCTCTATAGACTGAAATACAGAATAACCAAGGTTATTGTCCGTCAGGGTAATAAGATTTTTAAAGATTTTATCCTGCTTAGCATAATGATAATAGGTTTGCAGGTCATTTTTTATCTTTTGACCGTTAAAAAAGTTCATTTGCTCCCATGAGCAGATATTCGCAAATAGAGATACTGGTACTTTTAACATTTTTCCAGGCGCTGCTTCATACATGGTATGTTTCCCAAAATAAGGTGTTCCCTTTTCCCACATAAATGCAGAATCGAAGCTATCTCCACCGATATATATGCCCCCAGTGGCTATGATGTCTTTTCTGCGGTCTTTGCTGCCAATTTTAGCTGGATCTAATTCTAGATAGGTAAAGTCAGTTGTTCCGCCACCTAAATCGGCAACCAATACCTTTTCTTGCTTATTAATGGTTTTTTCATAAGCGAAGGCAGCACCTATAGGTTCAAACTGAAATCTTACCTCGTCGAAGCCTGCATTCTCTGCTGCCTTATTCAGTCTTTTTTGTGCTAAGGCATCTTTTGATGAGTTCTCATCATCAAAAAATACTGGTCTGCCTATAACGGCTTTACGGCAATCATAGCCGGTAATTAGGTCGGCTCTGCTTTTCAATTCTTTTAAGATTAGCGTAACCAGATCCGATGCATTAAATCTTTTGTTGTGAATACGGGTTTCAATAAAGCTGCTCCTTGGTAGGATACGTTTAATCGATTTCATGAAACGGCCTTTCATCCCATCACTCAGGTAGGAGGCAATAGCTTCTTCACCAACAACATATTTTAAGGCTTCGGCAGCAGGTTGTTCACTTTGGAAATATAAGATAGAGGGAACGATAATGGTGTCTACGATCTCTTTTTTTTCTTCATCGTAGATAGATAGGGCAGAATTGGTTGTTCCAAAATCAATTCCATATAAAAACTTACTCATTGTAAAGGCAAAATGTTTAAAGGTATTAAAAAAAGACATCCGGATCTGGTTTAGCCCGGATCCGGATGTCTATAAAATTAAGTTAGAAAACTAAATGTACTTTGTTCCAAATTTGGCTTTTACGTCAGCAACTACTTGTTTAATGGTTTGCTCTTCTGTTCTTGGGCAAATCATTAGTGTATTGTTAGACTCTACAACAATATAGTCATGCAGGCCTTGTAGGATAACCAATTTATTTTTAGGCACATTGACCATGCAGTTAGAGGAGTTGAACATCATCACATGTTGTGCAGGTATTACTGCATTTCCTACGTAATCATGTTCAGCAATGTCATATATTGATGCCCAGGTGCCTAAATCAGACCAGCCAAAGTCAGCAGGTAATACATAAACATTATCAGCTTTTTCCATAATTCCAAAGTCTATCGAAATATTGGTGCATTGCTGATAAGCATCGCTGATAAATTCTTTTTCACTTTCGGTATTATACATTGGATTTCCCTGCAAAAATATTTCGTGCATTTCGGGAAGATGTTTAGAGAAAGCTTTATTTATAGAGTTAGCAGACCATATAAAAATTCCTGCATTCCATAAAAAATCACCACTTTGTATAAACGATTTCGCCAGGTCAATATTAGGTTTCTCTGTGAAAATTTTTACTTTGTGGATTTGGTTATCAGTTTTTAAAGTGTTTTCTACATATTGAATATAACCATATCCTGTATCCGGTCTGCTGGGTTTAATACCTAAGGTAATCAGGCAGTCATTTTCTGATGCAGCTTTTAAAGATTGTTCTATTGCTGCTATAAAAGCATCCTGATTGGTTATGGTGTGATCAGAAGGGGCAACAACTATCGTAGCATCAGGATTAAGGCTGGCAATTTTCATGGAGCCGTAAGAGATGCATGGCGCAGTGTTACGCATGATTGGTTCTGCTAGAATCTGGTTTTCATTCAGATTTGGCAATTGCTCCTTAACGATACTGGTGTAGATTTCGTTGGTAACGACAAAAATATTCTCGGGTGGACATATTTTTAAAAAACGTTCGTAAGTACTCTGAATCAGTGTCTTTCCGACACCAAAGAAATCAATGAATTGCTTTGGAAAATCAGTTCTACTTACTGGCCAAAAACGGCTGCCAACTCCACCAGCCATTATTAATGCGTAATTATTTTTATTCATGCTAATTAGAAAGTGTTAAATTATGCCTTCTTGTAATAGATCGTGCAAATGTACGATACCAAAGTAATTTCCAGCATCAGTAACTAATAATTGAGTGATATTGTTTTCTTTTATAATCTCAAGTGCATGAATTGCTAATTGATCTTTCTCAATTCTTTTGGGATTTGGATTCATTAAGTCGCTCGCTTTTATATTGGTTAAATCTGAATGTTTTTGAAGCATCCTTCTGATGTCTCCATCTGTAATTATGCCTAAGATAACATCTTCCTCAACAACAACTACTGTACCTAAACGGTTTTGACTAATTTCTATGATGACATCTTTTACAGATGCATCAGGGCTAATAGATGGTTTTTGGTTTTTTACAGCTAGATCTCCAGTTCTTAAATATAGTTTTTTGCCTAACGAACCGCCTGGGTGATATTTAGCAAAATCCTGCTCATTGAAATCTCGTGAATGTAACAAACATATCGCAAGCGCATCGCCCATGGCGAGCTGAGCGGTTGTACTAGTCGTAGGAGCAAGGTTATGTGGACAAGCTTCCTTTTCAACATAGGTATTTAATACAAGATCAGCCTGTCTGGCTAACTCAGAGTTTAGCTGGCCGATCATGCCAATCATGATGTTACCAGATTGCTTAAGTAAGGGGGCAAGTACTTTTATTTCTGGTGTATTTCCACTTTTGGATATGCAGATCACAATGTCATTTTTTTGGATCATGCCGAGGTCGCCATGGACGGCATCTGCGGCATGCATAAAAATGGCTGGTGTGCCTGTAGAGTTAAAAGTTGCAACGATTTTTTGCGCAATAATGGCGCTTTTGCCAATTCCTGTGACGATCACACGGCCCTGACTTTCGATAATTAGGTTAACTGCCTTAACAAAATCATCATTTATGTTCTTAATTAAGCCTAAAATGGCCTCAGCTTCCAACTGTAACGTGCTGACACCAGCCTCGATAATAGATTTTTTACTTTTCAAACAGAATTAATTAGTATATTGATGCTTTGAATTAGTGCAAAATTATGTTATTTTGAAGTAAAAATAGCACTGAATATTTTATACACGAAATGGATGTGAAAAAGTCGTTGTTTGACAACTTACAAACCTTTTTTGGTTTTGACAATTTTAAGGGTGATCAGGAGTCAATTATAACCAATGTTCTTGAGAAGAAGAATACATTTGTGATCATGCCTACAGGTGGGGGAAAATCCATATGTTATCAGTTACCAGCATTGATGAATGAAGGAACTGCAATTGTTATATCCCCTTTAATCGCTTTGATGAAAAATCAGGTGGATCAACTGAGGGCTTTTGGTGGGAGTGATAGTATTGCACATTTCTTAAATTCGTCTTTAAATAAGACCGAAATTGCCCAGGTTAAAAGTGATTTATTAAGTGGACAGACCAAGTTACTGTATGTAGCTCCTGAGTCGCTTTCTAAACAGGATAATATTGATTTCCTTAGATTAATTAAAATATCTTTTGTAGCGGTAGATGAGGCTCACTGTATTTCCGAGTGGGGACATGATTTTAGACCTGAATACCGTAAGATTAGACAGGTAATCAGCGGTTTGGGTGATGATATTCCTATTATTGCACTAACTGCAACTGCTACTCCTAAGGTTCAACAGGATATCATTAAAAACCTTCAGATGAGTGATGCCACCTTGTTTAAGTCTTCATTTAACAGGCCTAACTTATTTTACGAGATCCGTCCCAAGCGTGACGTACTTAAAGAGATCATCAGGTACATTAAGTACAATACAGGGAAATCTGGTATCATCTATTGTTTAAGCCGTAAAAAGGTTGAAGAAGTTGCTGAATCATTAAACCTGAACGGGATAAAGGCTCTACCTTATCATGCTGGTCTGGAACCAAAAGTAAGAGCAGACACTCAAGATAAGTTCTTGATGGAAGATGTAGAAGTCATTGTAGCTACTATCGCTTTTGGAATGGGAATTGACAAACCGGATGTTCGTTTTGTAATCCACCATGATATTCCAAAAAGTATGGAAGGCTATTATCAGGAGACTGGTAGGGCTGGCAGAGATGGTGGTGAAGGCGTTTGTATTGCCTTTTACGCGCAGAAGGATGTAGATAAGCTGGCCAAGTTTATGAAAGATAAGCCGGTATCGGAACGAGAGATCGGCACACAAATACTAAAGGAGGTAATTGATTATGCTGAATCTGGCGTTTGCCGGAGAAAGCAAATTCTTCATTATTTTGGGGAGAACTTTAACGAAACCGGTTGTAATTGCATGTGTGACAACTGTAAAAAGCCTAAAAAGTTATTTGAAGCTGAGGAGTCGTTGCAAGTGCTTTTAAAACTGATCCAGAAAATAGGAGAGAAATTTGATGATACTCACATCATTAATGTCTTAATGGGATTAGAAACCGCGCAAACCATAGCTTACGAACATAGTAAGTTGCCTGAATTTGGCTTAGGTGTTGTTGAAGGCGAGAATTACTGGAAATCGTTGGTTAGACAAGCTGTATTAAATAACTTCCTTTCAAAGGATATTGACAATTACGGATTGCTAAGCTTAACCAACAATGGTCGTGGCTTCGTAGAAAATCCATACAGTCTTAAATTTATATTGAACGAGCCTATTGAGAGTGCCGCTGATGACGATGAGGATGATGTGAAGCATGGTACGGGGACTTTAGATACCCAGTTGCTGCAATTGCTGAAAGATCTACGTAAGAAAATAGCCAAGCAGAAAAATGTACCTCCGTTTGTTGTTTTTCAAGATCCATCATTAGAGGAGATGTGTACGCATTACCCGATTGCCATGGATGAGCTCAAACAAATTTCTGGTGTCGGTAACGGTAAGGCCCTAAAGTTTGGGGCACCATTTCTTGAGTTGATCAAGAAGTATGTTGAAGATAATGATATTGAACGTCCGATAGATTTAATCATTAAAACTCAGGCAAATAAATCGCAGTTAAAAGTATCCATCATTCAGAATATTGATAGAAAAATTGGGCTGGAAGATATTGCCAGAGCTAAAGGGATTACCTATGATGATATCTTAAAAGAGATTGAAGCCATTGTGAATTCTGGAACCAAATTGAACTTGAATTATTTTGTTGATGAAGTAATTGATGAAGATCGTCAGGATGAGGTATTTGATTATTTTCAATCGGCCGAAAATGATTCAATTGATGAGGCATTAAGAGAATTAGGTGAAACAGATTATTCACGTGAAGAGATACAGCTGATGCGTATTAAATTCATGTCCGAATTAGGTAATTAATAGTAAAAGATTATAATGATAAACCTTTCATTAGATAAATTAAAACATACAAACTCTGGTAATTTCTTTTTAATGGCTGGGCCATGTGCTATTGAAGGAGAAGATATGGCCATGCGAATTGCTGAGAAGATCATAACCATTACTGATGAGCTGGAAATTCCGTTTATTTTTAAAGGTTCATATCGTAAAGCAAATCGTTCTAAAGGTGGTTCTTTTACCGGTATTGGCGATGAAAAAGCGCTTAGAATACTAGAAAAAATAGGGCAGACTTTTAATGTACCTACAGTTACTGATATTCACGAAAGTGGAGAGGCGGCTATGGCAGCGGCATATGTCGATGTTTTGCAGATTCCCGCCTTTTTGTGTCGCCAAACAGATTTGCTAATTGCAGCTGCAAAGACCAATAAAGTGGTGAATGTGAAAAAAGGGCAATTCCTTTCTGCCGGCTCAATGAAGTTTGCTGTCGAAAAGATTGTAGAATCTGGAAATAATAGGATAATTCTTACCGACAGGGGGAACACTTTTGGTTATCAGGATTTAATCGTTGATTACCGTGGACTTCCTGAGATGCAGAGCTTTGGGGTTCCTGTAGTAATGGATTGTACGCACTCCTTACAACAGCCTAATCAAAGCTCTGGCGTTACAGGCGGTAAACCTGAATTGATTGAAACTATTGCAAAAGCAGCAATAGCCGTAGGAGCAGATGGGTTGTTTATTGAGACACATCCCGATCCTGCAAATGCTAAATCGGATGGTGCAAATATGCTTCATCTGGATTTACTGGAGCAATTATTAGTTAAATTAGTTAGAATAAGAAAAGCGGTTATTTAACCGCTTTTTTAGATTTTAGTAATGACAAAAGAGGTTCTTCTGTTTTGTTTTCTCTGTGTTTCTGTATCGTTAGGGGCAATTGGTTTGGTTTTTCCATAACCTTTAAACGTTAATCTTTCCCGATCAATTTCTGCTTCAATAAGGTAATCATAAACAGCTTTAGCACGTTGTAAAGATAGTTTTTCGTTCTGTTGGTCATTACCAATATTGTCGGTGTGGCCTTGAACTTCTATCTGCAGACTTGGATTGTTTTTGAGTAAATCTTTAAGCGTACTGAGTTCTGTTAAAGAGGCTGGTAAAAGTGCATACTCGTTGGTATTGAAGAAAATATTCTTTAACACCATGTTCTTTCCAGCTGTCAGCTTTTCAAGGGAGACCGTTACAAGGAAAGGTTTGTTCCCATAAGCACTGTCTAGCTGATAGTTTTCCGAGTAAAAAAGATAACCATTTGCAGTTACGTTAAAAGCATAATCTCCTCCAATAGGCATTACAGCCAGAAAGTCACCAGTTTCTTTAGAGGTCATGTCATTGTATGCTATTCTACCTGTTTTTAAATTGACTATTTGAACATTAGCCTCTAAAAATGCATTACTCACTTTGTCCGTTACAATTCCCTTTACATATGTAATCGGGAGTGGCTTTTTATTTTGAGGTATTTTAAACTGATAAATATCCATATCACCAAAACCACCCTTTAAATTAGAAGAAAACAAACCCGATGAACCATCCGGTGTAACAATTAAACCTGTCTCTTCATTAAAAGTATTAATAGGGTAGCCTAGGTTTTCTGGTTTTGACCATTTGCCATTTTCGTCGGCACGACTCATAAAAATATCCTTATTCCCCATTCCTGGCCACCCATCTGAAGAAAAGTATAATGTTTTTCCATCGGGATGAAGAAAAGGTGTGTGCTCATCGTAAGGTGTGTTAATTTCCGGACCTAGATTTTCGGGAACACTCCAGTAACCATCAGCTTTTAATGAACTTTTCCAAATGTCGTAACCACCCAGACCACCCGGCCTGTTGCTTACAAAATATAAAGTACCACCATCGGGACTGATAGCAGGTTGCGACTCCCAATATGGGGAATTAATTGGAGCACCCAGATTAAATGGCTCTCCCCATTCTTTCCCGCTTTTATGACTGACATAAATGTCGCAGCGACCTAGTCCATCTGGTCTGTTGCAGCCTGTGAAAAACAAGTATAAACCATCGGGTGTAATGGATTGGGCGCCTTCATTGTATTTTGATGTATTGATTTTGTCGCTTAGTGGAACTGGGCTGCCCCATGATTTATCCTTCAGTGCGGAAATAAAAAAATCTTCATTTCCTTCAATATTCCTACTAAAAATCAATTGAGTTCCATCGGCGGTGATAGAAGGAAAGTAATCACGATAAGTTGAATTGATTTCAGAACCTATATTTATTGGCTCATATTTTACGGGATGCTTCAATGCCTCAATGGCAAATTCACAATCTTTTAAATATTTTTTAGCCCTGTTCATAAAGTCGGGATCTGTACCCTTATAGGTTTTTATAAATTGGTTAATGTTTTTTAAGGCATTTTCGTAATCTCCGCTAAAAATTTCTGCCTCGGCAAAGCCATAATAAACCCTTGGTTCTGGATTGCCACCCAAAGCCAGTGCATTGGCGTAATTTTGTTTTGCTAGCTCATAAGATTTAAGCCTACGGTTGATATCAGCAAGTTGTATAAATGCGAACTGAAAACCAGGATCAGCTTTAACCGCTTCTTGAAGTAAGGTAATGGCCTGATCATAATTGTCGGCCCTAAGGAAGTCTTGCGCCTTATCATAATTAGTCTGTGCTTTTTTTACAGTAGAGGTTTGAGCACCAACAACTTGAATGATAAAACATAGGAAGAGTAAAAGCGTAGTTTTCTTCATCAATGCTACTAAATAGATTAACTATGATGCTAAATGTAGCGAAAAAATAAATAAGCGAGTTAAGGGATGTTTAAAAATTTATGGGTTTGTAATGAGATTTCCCATTTAGGATTAGCCATAACATAATCGATAATCAAAGGTGTGATTTCTTTTGATTTTGACCATTCAGGTTGCAAATATAGTTTGCACTGAGGTGAAACGGTCTCGGCGTATTTTTCAGCCCATTCAAAATCACTTTTATTAAATACGATTACTTTCAACTCATTAGCAAATGGAGTGATATCAGGACGAGGAGCTTTGAACTTTTTAGGGGATAAACAGATCCAATCCCATTCGCCCGAAAGAGGGTAGGCCCCAGATGTTTCAATAAAGGTTAATATCCCTTTTTTACGAAGTTCCTTTGTCAGGTAGTCCAGGTTATAAATTAATGGTTCACCACCAGTAATCACTACAGCTTTTCCAGGGAAGCTATCTGCTTTTGTAGCAATATCGTCAGATAAAGTAAGTGGATGTAACTCTGCATCCCAGCTTTCTTTTACATCACACCAGTGACAGCCGACGTCACAACCGCCTAAGCGGATAAAGTAAGCGGCTTTTCCGGTATTAAATCCTTCTCCCTGTATCGTGTAAAATTCTTCCATTAAAGGAAGTAGTGTGCCGTCTTCTGGTATTTGATGTGCCATATTTAAGAATTGCAAAGGTAAATAAATATCAATCAAAATGAGAATATATGTATCTTAAGCTCAATATATGACTGACCTATGAATAAATTGATTTGGCATAAAATTGATACAGGAATTGAGAAAGGGGAATTTGTTAAGCAAATTATTGTTGATGGAAAAAAACTATGCTTGGTAAGTCATAAGGATGAGTTTTTCGTTGTGCAAAATTATTGTCCTCATGCAGGAGGTGTTTTGAGTGGTGGTTGGTGCAAAAATGGATATTTGATTTGTCCAATTCATCGTTGGGAGTATAATTTACATACTGGCATGGGCGCAGAAGGACAGGGGGATTATATTGAGAAGTACCCTGTAGAAATAAAACCCGACGGGTTGTACGTCGGGTTTAAAAAAAGTTGGATTAAAAGGCTTTTTGGTAGTTAAATTAATCGCCTTAGCTATAAATTTCTCCTTTTGCAGAAGCTAGTGTGTTTTTAAGTAAACCTACAATAGTCATTAAGCCTACACCTCCGGGAACCGGAGTGATCCATGAAGATTTAGGGGCCACATTTTCAAAATCAACATCACCATATAGCTTGTAACCAGATTTAGTCTGATCTGAAGTCTCTCTGTTTATACCAACATCAATGATGATAGCACCTGGTTTCACCATATCAGCCGTTACGAAGTTCTTTTTGCCAATTGCTGCAACAATGATGTCAGCCTGTAGTGCCAATTCTTTTAAATTAGCAGTTTTACTATGTGTAAGCGTTACAGTACAGTTGCCTGGATTTGCATTACGTGCCATTAAAATACTCATTGGACTGCCAACAATATTGCTTCTGCCCACCACTACACAATGTTTACCCGTAGTGTCTATTTGGTAAGCTTGTAGCATTAGTAAGATACCATAAGGCGTAGCAGGAATAAAGCAAGGAAGATTACGCATCATTCTGCCTAAGTTCACAGGATGGAAACCATCTACATCTTTACGGTAATCTATTTTTTCAGTTACTTTTTCCGGATCGATATGTTTAGGCAACGGAAGTTGTACGATTAAGCCGTCAACACCTGCATCCTGATTGATCTCTTCAATTTTCTGTAGTAATTCCTCTTCTGTTACTGTAACGTCATATCTGATCAGCGAAGATTGGAATCCAACCTTTTCACAGTTTTTCATTTTACTAGCAACATAAGTTTCACTACCACCGTCATTACCAACTAAAATTGCTATCAGATGTGGTTTCCTACCACTCTTAGCTAAAAAATCTGCAGCTTCAACTGCTATTTCCTGTTTTATTTTTTCAGATGCGAATTTTCCGTCTAGTAATTGCATGTAGTGATCGTGTTGTTTTTTGGTTATAAATTTAGGTAAAGTTAAATGTAGGAGCTTAATCCAGTTTAAGTACCGCCATAAAGGCCGTTTGAGGAATTTCTACGTTTCCAACCTGACGCATACGTTTCTTTCCTTGTTTCTGTTTTTCAAGTAACTTACGCTTACGAGAAATATCTCCACCGTAACATTTGGCGGTAACATCTTTACGTAAAGCACTAAGCGTTTCGCGGGCAATAACTTTTGCACCAATAGATGCTTGTATCTTAATTTCGAATTGTTGACGAGGGATTAATTCTCTCAGTTTCTCACAAATTTTCTTTCCAAAATCGTAAGCATTACTACGGTGAATCAATGAAGATAAAGCATCCACAGGCTCTTCATTTAATAACACATCCAGTCTTACTAAATCCGACTTGCGATAACCAATCTGATGATAATCAAATGATGCATAACCTTTGGAAATCGTTTTTAATTTATCATAAAAGTCGAATACAATTTCACCCATTGGCATTTCAAAAACCAATTCTACCCGGTCTGATGTGAGGTAAGACTGATTTGCAATGATTCCCCTTTTCTGAATACAAAGTGACATTACCGGTCCAACAAATTCGGCTTTAGTAATGATATTTGCTTTTATAAAAGGTTCTTCCACCGAATCCAATTTACTTGGATCTGGTAAATCAGATGGATTGTTTACAATAACTTTATCGCCCTTGGTGGTGTATGCAATATAAGATACGTTGGGTACGGTTGTAATAACCGTCATGTCAAATTCACGCTCCAAACGTTCCTGGATAATCTCCATGTGCAACATGCCAAGGAATCCGCAACGGAAACCAAAACCTAATGCCGCAGAGCTTTCTGGTTCGAAAACGATAGAAGCATCATTCAATTGCAACTTGTGCATTGCCTCACGCAATTCTTCAAATTCGTCAGTATCAACAGGGTAAATACCAGCAAAAACCATTGGCTTAACCTCTTCAAAACCTTGAATTGACACCAATGATGGTCTATCAACGGTAGTAATTGTATCACCAACTTTTACCTCACGAGCTTCTTTGATCCCGGAAATAATATAACCTACATCACCAGTTTTAACAACTTTACGGGGCGACATATCCAGTTTCAGGATACCAACTTCGTCAGCTAAATATTGTTTACCAGTGTTTATGAATTTAACTTTGTCGCCCTTTTTAATTTCACCATTTACTACTTTATAGTAAGCGATGATTCCTCTGAAAGGGTTAAAAACTGAATCGAAAATTAGGGCTTGTAAAGGTGCATCAGGGTCACCCACAGGAGCAGGGACACGATCTACAATAGCCTGAATGATATCTGGAATACCAAGCCCCGTTTTACCCGATGCTGGAATAATATCTTCACGTTTACATCCTATTAAATCAATAATCTGGTCTTTCACTTCCTCAGGCATTGCCCCAGGTAAATCCATCTTATTTAAAATTGGGATAATTTCAAGGTCGTGCTCTAATGCTAAGTATAAGTTTGAAATTGTTTGCGCCTGAATTCCCTGAGAGGCATCAACAATAAGCAAGGCACCTTCGCACGCTGCGATAGAACGCGAAACTTCGTAAGAAAAATCTACGTGTCCAGGTGTATCAATCAGGTTGAAATTGTATTCAATTTCACCAACCTTGTAATTCATTTGTATGGCGTGGCTTTTTATTGTGATCCCACGCTCACGTTCTAAATCCATATTGTCAAGCAACTGAGCTTGAGACTCACGTTGAGAAATGGTATTAGTGTATTCTAATAGACGGTCAGCTAAAGTGCTTTTTCCGTGATCAATATGTGCAATTATGCAAAAATTACGTATGTGCTTCATCAGTGGCGCAAATATAGCATTTTGCCTTGATTATACGATATTAAACTGATCAGCATCTTTTAAGAAAGGGAAACTTCTACGGGTTTTTACCAATTCTTCGTAGCCAATGCTAAAAGTGTACAGGTCCTCATCCTCGGGTTTATAATAAACGGTTTTGCCCATTGGATCAATACACATAGAGTGCCCACTATGATAAACCTCTTTGCCATCATGGCCAATCCTATTGGCTGCAATTACATAGCTTTGGTTTTCAATTGCTCTGGCGGGAATTAGTGCCTTCCAGTGTGCTGATCGCTTATCAGGCCAGCTGGCGATTAACAATAAGATGTCGTATTCTTCATTTTGATTACGTAACCAAACCGGAAAACGAAGGTCGTAACAGATTGCTAAACGTATTTTCCAACCCTTTAATTCCACGATAACTTTATCTTTTCCTGGAGTATATGTTTTATCTTCATCACCCAATCCAAATAAGTGCCTTTTGTCATAGTGACTGGAATCGCCGTTTGGCAGCATCCAGATCAGGCGGTTATAATAATTCCCATTTTCTTTAATGATCAGACTTCCGGTAACTACGCAATCATATTTATTGGCTATTGAGTGCATCCATTGCATAGTTTTTCCATTCATTTCTTCTGCAAGTTCGGCGGCATTCATGCTGAAGCCTGTGTTGAACATTTCAGGTAAAACAATTAGATCCGTTTTTTCCTTTACACCAGATGATAGTCTTAAAGTAAGGTTTTGCAGGTTTTTATCAATATTTTCCCAGAACAGGTATGCCTGAAAAATAGTAACTTTAAGGTTATTTATGTTTAAGTAATTTGGGCTATCCATTATTCTAATTTATAGGGATTAAATTATAATTTCATTAGTCTTTCAACGGCTTTTTCCAGTGTTTCTTGCTTTTTTGCAAAACAAAATCGCAATACCTGATGATCTGTAGTCCTAATATAGAAGGCTGAAACAGGGATACTAGCGACACCATATTCTTTAACCAGCCTTATAGCCATGTCTGTATCCTTTTCTTTATTTAGGTGAGCATAGCTAACACATTGGAAATAAGATCCGTTACAAGGTAGTAATTTAAAGTTGGTTTCCATGAGCAGGGAGCGGAAGAAATCTCGTTTCTGTTGAAAGAACCCAGGAAGGCTTGTGTAAGTCTCCGGATCTTTGAGGTAGTTGGCAATCCCCAGTTGCATAGGAGTATTTACACTAAAGACATTAAATTGGTGTACTTTTCTAAATTCCTTCATTAGTTGTTCGGGAGCAAGGCAATACCCCATTTTCCAACCCGTGGCATGCAGTAGTTTTCCAAATGACGCCACAATAAAGCTTCTTTCTCTTAATTCAGGGTATAAAGCAATGCTTCGATGTTTATTGTCATCAAATATAATGTGTTCATATACCTCATCACTTAAAATCAAGATGTCAGTGTTCTTGGTTAATTTAATCAGTGCTTTTATGTCTTTTTCTGATAGAGTACAGCCTGTAGGGTTTTGCGGGCTGTTCAGGATAATCATTTTAGTGTTAGCTGTAAATAGTTTTTTAACCATTTCCCAGTCTATTTCATAATTGGGCGGAGCCAGTTCGTAAGGCTTACACAAGCCCCCTAATAATTTAATAGCTGGGGCATAACAATCATAAGCAGGTTCGAAAATGATCACCTCATCGCCAGAATTAATGCAAGAGCTTAAAGCTGTAAAAATTGCCTGAGTACCACCTGCAGTAATCGTTACTTCAGTATTTGGATGGTAACTGGCTCCATATAAATTACTGACTTTCTCGGCAATCAGTTCTCTAAGAACTGGTAAACCCGGCATTGGAGCATATTGGTTAAAGCCTTTTTGCATGGCATCGTTCACAAAATTTAATAGTTTGGGATTGCAATCGTAGTCAGGGAAACCCTGAGACAAGTTAATTGCTTTATGCTCTTCTGCTAATTTCGACATTACAGTAAATATAGTAGTGCCGGTGTGTGGTAATTTTGAATTTATTGATATCATGTTACAGCGAAAATAGAAATAATATTTTATCACCTTATGTCAGATTTATTTAATAATTTCAACCTGCTATGAGTTTTAAAACAAAAGAGAGTAAGTTATTACTCGTTCTTGGGAGCTTTTTTGTAGCTAATGCCATATTATCAGAGTTTATAGGAGTAAAGATCTTTACGGTAGAGGGAACCCTGGGAATCAAGCAATTTGACATTAGTTTATTGGGTGTACCTAATTTATCTTTTAACATGTCGGCGGGAGTGTTAACCTGGCCTTTGATATTTATCATGACTGATATTATTAACGAATATTATGGCGTTAGGCAGGTTCGTTTTTTATCTGTATTGACCGCCATTTTAATTTCCTATGCTTTTATTGTAGTAGGGGCAGCCATGCATCTTACACCCTCAGGTTTTTGGATAAATCAAAATATTAACGGACAACAAGTGAATATGAATGCTGCATTTTCGGGTATATTTGGGCAGGGAATGTGGATTATTGTTGGTTCTGTAATTGCTTTTTTAGTGGGCCAGATAGCTGATGTAGTTATTTTTCATCGCATTAAGGTGATTACTGGTGATAAAGCTTTATGGTTGCGTGCCACTGGTTCAACAGTTGTTTCACAATGTATTGATAGTTTTGTAGTAATCTTTATCGCATTCTATTTGAATCCGCAATACCACTGGAGTTGGCAAATGGTAGCCGCGATCGGTTTGGTTAATTATACATATAAGTTTATTGTAGCCATTTTAATGACACCTTTACTGTACCTGGTGCATGGTATTATTGATAATTTCTTAGGAAAGGACCTGGCGCAACGAATGATTAAAATGGCTGGAAGGAGATAGGGCGGTTCCCAATATCTCCTGAGTGATGTTTTAAGCCAATTAGAGTCTGTTAACTTCAAGAATTTTGAATTCCTGTATACCATCAGGCATTTCCCAATTGATACTGTCGCCTGTTCTGTAGCCAAATAAGGCAATGCCTATTGGTGCGAATACAGATACTTTTTGAACTTTGATATTTGCTTCTTCGGGCATGACTAGCTTAAATGTAAATTCTTTTCCTGATTTTACATTTGCTATCCTGGCTTCCGATTTTAAACATACAACATCTGATGGGAGCTCGTCTTCAGAATAAATTGTGGCTGCTTTTAGCTCTGCTTGTAGTTTTTCTTTATTGTAAGCGCTCATATTTGATTTTTCCAAATGCTCTTTTAAAAGTTTGAAGTCGCTTTTTGACAGTGATAATGATTTTGTTTCCATGATTTATATGTATTAATATAATTATTGAACTAGGCTCAAACGCAAACTGAACGATAACCCGATTTACAGGCTGCTATAATGCTCCGTTAAAAAAATGTATAGAATAGTTTACCAGAAAAAATCTGAGCCCCTGAATCGAAGAAGGTAAAAGGAATGATTCGGGGCTTAAATGATAAAGTCCTTACTCGTGATTTGAAAGGTGAAGCCTAATGGATAGTTTTCTCTAAAAAACTTTTTGAATAGGGCATAGGCCTGCAATTGACTTTTATTGTAAGTCACCACTAAAGCTTTATGAATCCCTTTTTGTTCCATTTTTGCTAATGTCGTCAGCTTTTTCTAAAATTCAAAGTAAAATGAATATTATGACATTTTTATCCTTTTATCAAAAATGAAATCCTCGGATTTTAACAATTTGATAGACTTGAAATCCGGATGGAGTGGATTGATGATGTAATTGTATTCGGCATGGATGATGGAAGATGGAACTTTTAGGATAGCAGATTTTTTTTCCTTTACCCAATCTTCCCCTAATTTTTGAGTAATTGGTATTTGACTAAATTCGGTCCAGTTTGCTGGGAGTTTTTTTTGTTCAATAGTCAGAATACAGAGGTCATCCGGTATTACAATGGTCATTACTTTAAAAAGATGGTTCAATCCAACCTGATTTCTGTGAACCACATTTTCGAGGCAAGCTAGCGAACGTGAGCCTGCAGTGTAGATCATTTCAACATCATTGGGATTCCATCGGGCAGCTCTGCCCGAGGCGTTTAATGTAGTCGCATATTTAGCTAGTGCAATACGGAATACCTGCATAACTAGGCTAAATCACCGTATTCTATTCTGATTAGTTCTTCTTCTATAAGAGAAATACCGGTAATTGTATCCATCAAATCAAAGGGGATTTTATTACCAAGGCCATATGAAGGTGTATTTAGCCATTGATGAAATGCATCTGCAGAACCAAACACAGCTATGCCCTTATCAAACAAAGAAAACGACTTTAAAAGCTTTTCGCTTAAAGGGGCATCTAATTTTGAAGAATTAGAAACGTAATTTTGTATGGTTTTAACATTGGTTTTGAAAGTATCTTGAAATTCTTCTTTGCTAAAGCCGGATAGTGTTAAAAAATCAAGCGCCGCTTTCGCAGGTAAGCCTTTTTTAGAATTTGTAAGTAGACTTATTGAATTGCCGTATAGGGATTGATATGGTGCTATTAGCTCGGCAACAACGGATAATTTAGTTTTGGTTTTATAAGGTTTTTGAGTAGCAGCCATAATTTCTCGTATTTAAGGTTATTCAAATTTAAGAAATTTTTCTTATGTTATTAGAATTTTTTCTTCAAGCGGATAGTTGCCCTTTAACCTGATGAATAAAATGATTAAGGTCAAATGGTTTACTAATAAAATCATCTGCTCCAGCTTCATCTAATGCCGACTTTTCAGCCGCATGGGCAGACATGATGATGATTGGAATGTTTAATGTCTCTGTATCTGATTTTAGTGTGCGACATATATTAATGCCATTACCATCCGGCAACATTACATCTAAAATAATCAGATTTGGTTTTTGCCTATGCAAACTTCTATAGAATGCAGTTGCAGTCGCAAAAGCCTCGACCTCATACCCCTCTTCTAAAAGTACATACTCAATAATAAACCGAATGTCTTCATCATCTTCAATAAGGTGTATAAATTTAGCCATAATTGATGTTTGCTGCGAGATAATTCTGAATAGGATAACTTAGAAAATAACCCTTTTAGGGCTCAAAAGGTTTTAAAATAATAAAGATTGAATAGAAAAATGCAATACAAGGCAAGTTCTGTACGATTATTTGTAAAAAAATATATATTTGGCTTAAATTAAAATGGGAACGGTATAAGCAGCTTCCATATTATTAAAAGAAAAAACACAAAAAACATGGAAAAATTTTCAAAAGTTAAAGAATTATTAGCTTCTGTTGAAGCTGATGCAGAGAAATTTTACAGTGCAGGAAACAATGCTGCAGGTACAAGAGTACGTAAAGCTATGCAAGATTTAAAAGTACTTGCTCAAGAGATCCGTACCGAAGTAACAGAAAAGAAAAATACTGGTAAATAATATCTGATGCTCTAAATATCAGTAACCAGCTGTTGTTGGTTACTGATATTTTTAATAAAAAATATGTCGTATACACCCAACAGTTCTAGATACTCAGAGATGCAATATCGCCGATGTGGCAAAAGTGGATTAAAATTATCTGCAATTTCGTTGGGGTTGTGGCATAATTTCGGCCATGTTGATCAGTTAGAAAATTGTAGTAATATTTTAAAGTTGGCTTTTGATCGGGGAATTACTCATTTTGATCTAGCCAATAACTATGGGCCGCCTCCAGGCTCAGCTGAAGAAAATTTCGGTCGTTTACTAAAACGAGATTTTTCAGGATATAGAGATGAGATGATTATTTCTACCAAAGCTGGTTATACTATGTGGGATGGACCTTATGGTGATTGGGGATCTAAAAAGTACCTGGTATCTAGTCTTGATCAAAGTTTAAAACGATTAAATCTTAATTATGTTGACATTTTTTACCATCATAGACCTGACCCTGAAACCCCTTTAGAGGAGACCATGGCAGCGCTTGACTTAATTGTCCGTCAAGGTAAGGCGCTATATGTGGGGATTTCAAACTATGGACCTATTGAAGCAGCCAGAGCAATCCAGTTGTTAAAAGAACTCGGAACTCCCTGTATCATTCATCAACCCAAATACTCCATGTACGAACGTTGGATAGAAGACGGCTTGTTGGATCTGTTAGGAAATGAAGGTGTAGGTTGTATTCCATTTTCACCTCTGGCCCAGGGGATGCTAACTGATAAGTATTTGAAAGGAATTCCAAGTGATTCAAGGGCTGCAAAAGCGCACGGTGCCCTGCAACAAAACCAAATTACTGAAGAGCGGTTAGTGCAACTAAATCAATTAAATGCAATTGCAGAGAGCCGTGGACAAAAATTAGCCCAAATGGCATTGTCATGGATACTACGTGATGACCGTATTACCTCGGTTTTAGTTGGTGCAAGCAAGCCAGAACAATTGGCTGATTCCTTAGCCTGTTTAAGCAATATAAGCTTCAGCAAAATCGAGCTTGATCAAATAGAAAATATCCTTATATGATTTATTCCTATATTTAGGGATGGAATCTTCGCAAAATTTACCAATTCTTGATGGTGTCGAACTCCGCGTTTTAGGCGTGCTGATGGAGAAATCGAAAACAACACCAGAGTATTATCCGATGACAATCAACGCGATTACGCTTGCTTGTAACCAAAAAACATCCAGAAAACCGGTTGTGCAATACGATGATCAAACCGTAATACTGGCATTGGACACTTTAAAAAGAAAAAGCCTTGTCTCTACAGCTACTGGCGGTTCAAGCCGTAGTGTAAAATACAAACATAATTTTGCTATTGTGTTTCCTGTTACCCCACCAGAAGTATCTGTAATTTGTTTGTTAATATTAAGGGGCCCCCAAACTCCAGGCGAATTAAATACGAATTCTGGAAGGATGTATGAGTTTGAATCTCTTGATGAGGTACAAGCTGTGCTTGAAAGACTTTCTGATCCAGAAATGCCTTATGTATTACAGTTGCCAAAGCGCCCAGGACAGAAAGAGGTACGCTATGTTCATTTATTAGCTGGCATTCCAGATCTTAGCCAGATTGATCAAGATGAAGCTTCTACAAGGCCTGCTACTGAATTAGAAACAAGACTTGTTAAAGTAGAGCAGGAACTAGCAGAATTGAAAGAAGCTTTCGAAAAACTGATGAAAGAATTGTATTGAGGTTAGGTGTAGGTTAAACTATGATCTGTTTTGTCAATGATGATATACTCTTTCATGAGCATGCATTACCGAAGAGCTTGGTTTAATGCTTCCAAAATCTATTTTTGCTTCAGGTTTGGAGTATTGACTAAGTAATTCAGTGTACTTTTCTAAAAGTGTGATATACTTAGTCATCCAGTATTGGATGGAACAATCCTCATTTTGATCTGTTTTATTACTCACTACATCTAGTGTAGCATGATGTTTTGCATTGGCAAATTCTTCAGGAAATTCATTTGCAAAGTCATGGTTTATTGCTTGCCCAATCTTGCAAATAGTTTCAATATTTAAATGTCCGTGCTCAAACCAGTTGTAAATGGATGTTCTACTAACATGTAGTATTCGTGATAGTTCACTGATTCCGATTTTTGTTCGAACAATGCGTTCTATCACATCCCCTTTATTAGATGTCATAATTAGTCTATAGTTTAGATGAAACTTACTATACTCTAAAAAAATGCTCAAGACTAGAGGGATGTGCTAATCTCTATCTAAAGTTAAGTAAAATATTATGAATGAAACAAGAGTTATTTTTTTTTTATAAACATTGTCAACTTTTGTCTACATATGCAAGTGTTGAAAGTCTCAATTAATCGAAATGGTTTTGTTGTAAATAGAGGTAATTACGGCTTTACTAGGCTAAAGGTGTTGATTTTTCTCTTTTAAAAGAAGTGATAAATGGATTCTTTTAATCTTTTATAAAATTAATTGTAAAGCTTTTGTAAACCCATGTGTATAAATTATACAATTGTACGACAACTCTAAAAATCACTTATCTTCTTGTGATATTTTGCATAGCTTTATTTCATGAAATTAATTGTTTAGCAGATGTTTCTAAACTGAAAGCTATATATAAATGTATAGTTGAGTTATTAATTATCTGATAGATAAATTATAATAGAAGAGAAAATATTTTATTAGCTATTTTCATTCAAGAATCAGCCGATGTAACTGATGTAGCGAAGCTATATACAATAGGAGTTAAAGATGGACTCGTTTGGGACCAGAATCCTCATAATCCTTTTCAAGATCAAATTATAAATAAACCTTATAAAATGTTAGACGCGCACACTAAAATCGCTATCATTGGTCTTGGCTATGTAGGCCTACCGTTAGCCGTAGAATTTGCAAAAAAGTATAAAACATTCGGTTTTGATATTAATGGAGAGCGCATCGCCGAACTCAATTCAGGATTTGATCATACACTTGAAATTAGTTCGGATGACTTAAATCATGTACTTACCTATGATTGTACATCTCCGCTGGGTTTGTATTGTACCGGTGATATTGAAAAAATAAAAAATTGCTCCGTATACATTGTTACTGTGCCAACGCCTGTAGATAAAAATAATCGCCCCGATTTAACACCTTTAGTAAAAGCAAGTATAACCGTTGGTCAGGTTCTTAAAAAGGGTGATATTGTAATTTATGAATCAACCGTTTATCCTGGTGTTACAGAAGATGAATGTGTGCCTGTTTTAGCTAAAACATCGGGTTTAAAGTTTAATATTGATTTTTTTGCAGGTTACTCGCCAGAGCGTATCAATCCGGGGGATAAAAGCCATACCGTAGCCAACATTCTTAAAATAACCTCTGGTTCTACTGCAGAAATAGCCGAAATTGTTGATCAGCTTTACAATTCTATTATCACCGCAGGTACTCACAAAGCTTCCTCTATTAAAGTTGCAGAAGCCGCTAAGATCATTGAAAATGCACAACGTGACATCAACATTGCCTTTGTAAATGAGTTGGCTATGATTTTCAATCGTCTAGGAATTAATACCAATGAAGTATTAGATGCTGCTGGTACAAAGTGGAATTTTTTGAACTTTAGACCTGGTTTAGTTGGTGGGCATTGTATTGGAGTAGATCCTTATTACCTGGCACAAAAGGCACAAGAGGTTGGTTATCATCCCGAAATTATCTTAGCCGGACGTAGGGTAAATGATGGAATGGGGGCCTATGTTGCTGATCAGTTGATTAAACAGATGATTCAAAAAAATACACAGATCATTGGTGCTAAAGTGCTGGTTTTGGGTTTTACATTTAAAGAGAACTGCCCGGATGTACGTAATACCAAAGTAATAGATATTATTAACCGCTTAAAAGAATACAATGTTCATGTAACCGTTCACGACCCATGGGCAAATGTAGAGAATGCGAAACATGAATATGGGATTGTATGCGAGAATGGGGAATCGAAAACCAGAAAGTATGATGGAATATTATTAGCAGTTGCGCATCAAGAGTTTAAAAGCATTGATTTGAGAGAATTGTGTAAAAAAAATGGAGTAATATATGATGTGAAATCAATGCTCCCTGATGAATCAGTAGATTTTAGATTGTAAAAAATAATGGATTTAGAAGGGAGAACGGTTTACGGAGTTTTTTGGTCAATCAGTCAAGAATTAAGCTCTAAGTTTATAAGCTTTTTTATCACAATTATACTCGCCAGGATTTTGTCACCAGCCGAATTTGGCTTAATAGCCATGCTATCCATTTTTATTGCAATAGGAAATTCATTATTAGACGGAGGCTTAACATCTTCATTAATTCGGACAACTGAGATAACACAAAAGGATTGCTCAACGGTTTTCTATTTTAATTTAATTGGGAGTATAGTTATATATCTACTTTTGTTTCTCTCAGCGCCTTTAATAGCTAATTTTTATAATCAACCAGTGCTCACCAATGTAGTTCGTGTTTATGGTATTGCGGTAATCATAAATGCTTTTTTTGGAATTCAGCAAACACTCCTGGTTAAAGAGATGAGGTTCAAAACAATGACAATGATTCAGATACCATCGGTTATAGGTGGCGGTATTCTAGGAGTTTTTTTGGCCACATTGGGTTATGGAGTTTGGAGTTTAGTATGGATGAGTTTACTTAATTCGTTTATATCTACCGTATTACATTGGGGTTATTCTGCATGGCGACCAATCTTTTTATTCGATTCAAATAGCTTTAAAAATCATTTTAACTACGGTTATAAATTAACACTGTCGGGACTAATTGATAGGTTATATCAAAATATTTATACCATAATCATTGGTAAATTTTACATGCCTGCTCAGCTGGGCTTTTATTCCAGAGCTGATTCTATTAGTCAACTTCCTATTGGAATAATATCATCAGCGATAAATAAAGTTACATTTCCAATGTTTGTTAATATAGCACATGATAGCGAACAGCTTTTAAACGTATATAGGAAAGTAATGTTGCAGGTTCTTTTTTGGATGGCACCATCTTTAGTAGCATTGTGTGTAATAGCAGAACCATTATTTAGATTGATGTTAACTGACAAGTGGTTACCGGCTGTTCCTTACTTTCAAATTTTATGTATTTCAGGTATAACTTATCCAATACATGCCTACAATCTAAATATTTTAAAAGTAAAAGGACATAGCAATTTATTCTTAAGGCTTGAGATCATAAAAAAAGTGCTTTGCGTTATTGGTATTATTTGTGTTTTTCCATTCGGTATTTACGGCCTCTTATACTTTCAGTTGATTTTTAGTTTTTTAGGTTTCTATATCAATTCCATTTATACGGTTAGATTTATCAATTACCCATTTATTAAACAGGTTGAGGACATATTACCAATTTTATTTGTTTCTGGTTTAATTGGTGTAAGTTGTTATTTTTTAGACAAACTATTAGTTGCATCCAATTTTAATGATGCCTTCAGAATTATAATCGTGGGACTCACTTACTTCGTCAGTTATTTTTCCTTGAGCTTCCTCTTTAAATTATCAGCGATCATTGATTTTAAACACTTGATCTTAAAAAGATTGTACCAGTAACAGCATAGGTATGTTATTGGGTGTATATAATGAAAAATTTAATTGTATAGAATGGAAACAAGTAGTGAAGAAATCGTGCTTAGTGTTTGTTGTGTCACTTATAATCACGAAAAGTATATCGCTCAAGCGATTGAAGGTTTTTTAATGCAGAAAACGACTTTTAAATTCGAGGTGTTAATTGGTGAAGATTGTTCTACCGATGAGACAAGAAAAATAGTAGATGAATATGCGTTGAAATATCCTGATAAAATAACGTTGGTTACTTCAGAAGTTAATGTTGGCGCTCATAAAAATGCAGTGAGGATATTTAGTAAGGTGAAGGGGAGATATGTCGCTCTGTGCGATGGCGATGATTATTGGACTGATCCTTTAAAATTACAAAAACAAGTTGATTTTCTGGAACAAAATCAAGATTACATAATGTGTTGTCATTATTCAAAGCGAATTAAAGAAAATAATGAGATATATTATATGAATTTGAATCCCAAACCAATAACCTATTCTTTTGAGGATATATTGTTTGATAATGATTTTGAAACGGTTCTTCTTTCTGTTGTTTTTAGAAATACCCCAGAAATCAATCAGATGTATAAAGCTGATTGGTTCTTTCAAAGTAATGCTCCAGATAGATTTCTCAAGCTGTATGCAACTTTTACATCTGGGAAAGATATTTATGTTTTGCCCGAAATAATGAGTTGTTACAGAAAACATACCGGGGGGATCTGGAGTACGCTACATCCTAAAATCATAAAGCAAAAGACACTTAGCGATTTATATCTGATAATTAAAATTTTTAAATATTCAAGAGTTCAGAAATTTAAGCTGCTGCTATATTACCTTAAAAATTACTTTCTGTTCGAAGTTAAAGACCATAGCATTCAAAATGCTTTTAGCACAATAAAGACTATACTGTAAATCAGGTTGTTACATTTAAAGGTGATTCAAAAAGTTTTTCAAGATGAAATACATTAGGATAATTATTCTATTTTTAATTTTCTGTAATCTTCCAAGTTATTTTTTGGCTAAGAGTAGTGCGTCCTTAGGTCAGCTTTTCAGCTATAGCACTTTTCTTCTTATAATAGTGTATTATATTTTTAGTAAAACTAAGAAGTTAATAGTTCCATTTGTTGTTTTAGGATTTTTATTCTTTTTGATCTCCATATTGGTAAGTGCAGATAATACTCAGACTTATCTAGTAACTCTAGTTAAGTATTTTATTGTCGTAATTATGGGCGCAATTGTAGTAAGTGATACAACTAAGGAAGAAATGTATATAGTCCTTTTACTAGGATGTTTAAGTATAATTTACGAATCTATGTTTATAGAGGGCATAGGTGGTAGGTATAGGGGATTTTACTTAAATCCTAATGCCGCAGGTTACGCTTGTATATTGGGTTACTGTTTGAGCTTTTCTATAGATAATAGAAAACTAAAAATTGCTGGTCAATTGTTGTTTTCCATTGCGGGCTTTATGACTTTTTCCAGGACATTTTTGCTGATTTGGGTGTTAATTAATCTGTTTTCATTATTTATTAGTTATCAAAATGTTTATAAAATTATTGTGGGGGTGGTTTTGTTTAGCTTGTTTCTTTCTTTTGGTAGTAAATTAGATTTAAGTGCTAAAAGATTGCACGCTTTTTCAGGTATACTACAGGGAAAAGTAAATGATGATTTAAAAGAAGAGTCCAGAGAAGAAACTTGGTCACATTATTACAATAAGCTTCTAATTAACCCTGTTCTTGGCAATGGCTACCATTCTTTTAGTGGAGAAACGTTTGGGCGGGGAAACAATACATTCACCATTCATAATGGTGTACACAATACATTTTTAATGATAATGGGTGAAGCTGGATTTTTTGTGCTATTATATTTTACATGGATTTACGGAGGCTTTTTAGTTAATGGTTTTAGGATGTTTGGCAGTAATCCAGTAATTTTTTTTGTTTCATTTTCCTTAATAATGTACATGCTCACAAACCATAATTATTTTGAAAATAACTTGGTGCTGTTTGTTTCCATGTGGATCTATATTCAAATAGATAAGTGGAAAAACAATGAGGTTGAGACAACATTTGGTTATAAGTTAAACTTATCAAATCAAAGTATTTAGCTTATGTGCGGAATTTATTTAACGAACATTCCTTTTACAAAGGATGAGGTAAAGTCAAAATTAAAAACGATACAGTTTAGAGGGCCTGATTATATGGGCATTCAAAAACAATCTGATTTAACTTTTGGGCATTTAAGGTTGGCTATTTTGGACTTAAATGTTCGTTCTAATCAACCTATGCAATTTGAAGATCTTGTAATTGTATTTAATGGGGAGATTTATAATTTTCATGAGCTACGAAATGATCTGATCAGTTTAGGATATTCCTTTAGTACAACTGGCGATACAGAAGTGCTGCTAAAAGGTTATAAAGAATGGGGAGCAGCCCTCGTCAGCAAACTAAATGGAATGTTCGCATTTGCAATATATGATTCCACATCAAGAAAAGTATTTTGTTCAAGGGATCGATTGGGGGTAAAACCATTCTATTACTCATGGATCGATGGACAATTTGAAATCTGTAGTCAATTAAGGCCCATAAGTCACAACAAGCAAATAAATGAAGAAGCCATTTCAATGTATTTAGACTGTGGATATATTCCAAGCCCTTATAGCATTTACCAGAACGTTTATAAACTGCCTCCAGGAAATAATCTTGAAATTGATTTGACTGAGCAAAAATATGAAATTAAAGAGTATTGGAATTTAAAGAAGGTAAAGGATACAGACTTGTCTTATGAAGAAGCTAAGGAAAAAGTACATGATTTGTTAAAAGAAGCAGTGAAAATACGATTGGAATCTGATGTTCCTTTTGGAACATTTCTTTCCGGTGGGATAGATTCAGCTTTGGTATCGAGTATTGCGGCTAAAATTTCAAAAAATCCGATTCGTACATTTTCAATCGGATTTGATGATGCTAAATATGATGAAAGTAAAGCCGCTGCCAATTATGCTAAGATTATAGGTTCTGATCATACAGAAACCATTTGCAAGCCAACTGATGTGTTAGAGATGATACCAAAATTGATAGCAGTGTATGATGAGCCTTTTGGAGATAGTTCGGCCTTGCCCTCCTTGTTGTTAAATAAAGTAACTAAGCAATCAGTTACCATGGCTTTATCTGGTGATGGCGGGGATGAAAGCTTTTTTGGTTACAATCATTTCAGATTAGTTACTTATGCAAGTAAAGTTACGTTTGTTCCGAGGTTGTTAAGAAAGTTAGCGTCAAAAATGTTGGTTTTAAATATCTTAGGGCGTAGAAATCAATCGTGTAAAGGGATATTAAATGTGGGTTCTAAGTATGATTTTATTGCCGGAATATTTGTAGGTTTTGATTCGCTTTTAAAAAAACGTGATTTTAAATGGCTATCTCATTATAAAGGCTATCAAACCTGGTCAGAAAATTTGCTACAGGCAACAGCCGATTTGAATATCAAACTGTGGTTAGAAAACGATAGCAATGCGAAAGTTGATCGTGCAAGCATGGCTTATTCAGTGGAGGTAAGAAGCCCATTTTTAGATTATAATATTATAGAGTTTGCAAGAACACTTCCTGTCGCATTTCGCTATGAAAAAGGAAATAGAAAAAGAATATTAAAAGACATTCTTAAAGACTACATCCCGGAAGAAGTATTTGATTTGCCCAAAAAAGGATTTGCCGTACCTCTGGATGGATGGATAAGAAATGAACTACGTAAAGATTTTGAAGAAAATTTAACTGATGATTTTTTACATCTGGTTCCCAACTTGAACATAAAAAAGTTTAAATCGATGTTTCGGCAACATTTGGATGGAGAGTACGACTATTCATCCCATATCTGGAGACTATATGTGTTGTCGAGATGGTACCAGGAATTCGGATTTTATACTAGAAAAACTGTCAAAGAGCATGTGCTTGTTTACACCAGCTAATTAATAGCTGATATTTAGTATCCCATCAAATATTAAGGCTGATAAAATGGAAAAAAAGTTATTTTTTGTCATTAATAACCTGTATAGCGGAGGAGCAGAAAGAGTGGTGTCTACACTCGCCAACGAATTTAGTAAGCAGGGATTTAATGTTTTTATCGTTTGTCTGAACCAGGCTGAGTTAGGCTATCACATTTCTCCTGAAATTACCATCGTAAACCTTTTAAAAGAGCGAAGTAAAGAACATATTTTTAACAGATTGAAATATGCATCATTAATCTATTTAAGACTATTCAAATTGCTGGTTAAGGAAAGGCCAATTTGTGTTGTTTCTTTCATGACCACATCCAATCTATGGACAGGATTGGTTTGTAACTTAATTAATATTCCATACATCGTATCTGAAAGAACCACACCCGACAATACCATTAATTCTTTTAATTATTTTTTGAGAAAACTCACTTTTTTGATTTATAAAAAGTCTAAAACCGTAGTTCTCCCAGCAAAAGGAATTGAAGATTGCATCAAAAGAAACCACACTTTTAAAAAATTAAATAACATTAAAATTATTTGCAATCCGATAAATACTTTTCAGTCTCCTTCTGATGTAAATGTATATGGTAGAAAGTTTATTCTTGGCGTAGGTCGTCTTTCCTACATTAAAGGTTTCGATCGGCTAATAGAGGCCTACAGTAGTATTGGAGTAGATGATATTGATTTAATAATTGTTGGGGATGGAGACGAGCACGCGAATTTGTCAATTCAGATTGAAAAATTAGGTCTCCAAAATAGGGTTAAACTGATTGGTACCAAAGATAACTTACAAGACTATTATAGCCAGGCTGAATTGTTTGTTTTACCTTCTAGAAACGAAGGGTCTCCCAATGCTTTAATAGAGGCTATGAGTTTTGGATGTGCATGTATTGCGATGGATTGTGAATTTGGCCCATCAGAATTAATAGAAAATGAAAAAAATGGAATCTTAATAGAAGCTGATAATGTACTGAAGCTTACCGCTGCTATTCAAAGTTTACTAACTAATGCTGAGCTGAGAAAAAGGATAGCCATAAATGCACAATTAATCCATCGAACTAATTCTTTGGATGGGGTTTTTCTGCAGTGGAAAAATTTGATTTTGTCTGATACAACAGTTTAAAAAAAAACATAGCCATGGACGCAAAACGCACATTTGATATCCTATTTTCTTCTATGGGATTAATTATACTTAGTCCTGTTTTTGCAGTGGTTGGTCTGCTCATTATCATAGATTCAAAAGGAGGAGTATTCTATCGGCAGATTCGTGTAGGAAAGAATGTCGAAGATTTTCCACTTTATAAATTCAGAACAATGTACGTGCATGATAAGGACCAACAATTACTTACTATTGGTGATCACGATGCCCGAGTGACAAAAGTTGGGTATTGGTTGAGAAAATATAAACTGGATGAGTTACCTCAACTATTGAATGTTTTAAAAGGTCATATGAGCTTCGTTGGTCCTCGACCTGAAGTACGTAAATATGTAAATCTGTACAATGATGACCAACTAATGGTGCTTTCGGTTAAACCGGGAATTACAGACTGGGCATCGATTCAATTTTCAAATGAAAGTGAACTTCTGGCGCAATCTGAGGACCCTGATAATTTTTACATAAATGAATTGATTCGTTTAAAAACTACACAGAATCTTAAGTATATCAATAATCATGATTTATGGGTTGATCTGAAAATAATACTTCTGACGCTAAGAAAAATTATAGTTAGATAAAATAATAAAATAGACTCATGGCCAAAGTAAAAATTGTTCATATTATAGGTGCACTTGGAAGAGGAGGAGCGGAGCGTTTTGTGGTTGACTTATGTAATGAGTTAGCAAAAAATGACCAGTATGAAATATATTTAGTTTCTCTTTGTGATAATAATGTAGATACAACCTTTCTTAATGAAGTGGGTAATAAAGTCAATTACTTATCATTTCATAAGAAAAGAGGGTTAAGCTTAAAGGTGCTTTTGAAATTGACATCCTGGTTAGTGAAACAAAATGCAGATGTAGTTCATTCTCATTTAAATGCTTTGGAATATTTGCTGTTGTACACGTTCAGGAGCAGTCGTTGTAGGTTTTTTCATACCATCCATTCCATAGCCGAAGCTGAGTGTCCTAATTTTCTTATCAAATCATTTCGAGAAATCCTTTACCGAAGTCATAAGGTAACTCCGATAGTGGTTTCAGCAGATGGAAGCGAATCGTTTAGAAGATACTATGGATTGGATAATGAAACTGTAATTGAAAATGGTCGTCCATTTTTAAATCTAACCGATAAAGCTCCTTTGTTGATTGAAGAATACAAAAAAGATGAGAATTCTTTTCTTTTAATTCATGTGGGAAGAATTATCAAAGTAAAAAATCAACTGTTATTGATTAAAGCTGTACAAAAGTTTAATACTATAGAAGAACAAAAATGCAAGTTGTTAATCATCGGAGATATACGGGATGAATCTTTATATCAAGAATTGTATGCACAGGCAGGAAAAGATAGATTTATTGAATTTTTAGGGGGGAAAGATAACATTGCTGATTATTTAAATATAGCTGATTTTTTCTGTCTATCCAGTTTCCATGAAGGAATGCCAATTTCTTTAATCGAGGCATTGTCGGTTGGCTGTATATCTATTTGCACTAAGGTTGGTGGCATTAAAAACATGATAGAAAACGAAATAAATGGCTTTTTAAGTATGGATAACAGTGTAGATTCATACTATCAAACGATGAAGAAAGCTATTTTTTATCCGGACAAGCAAAGGATTAAGGAAAATAGTTTTAACTCATTTAAACAGAATTACCATATAGGAGCTTCGGGTGAGAAACATTTCCATGCCTATAGTCTTGGTTTAAAAAGATAATGTAATTCTTGTTATTTAATCCTGAGCTTAACATGAACAAGGTAATAGATAGATATTTTGGTGCAGATAAATGGAACATTGGATTTGTGAAACAATCTGTTGAAGATTTAATTGTCAGAAAAAAATTCAGTAAGAAAGTAGTTTGGCTAGAGGAGGATAAGGCCGATTATTCAGCTGATCCATTTGTTGTCAATATAGATTCCAATCTTTTCATTTACTACGAAGAACTTGATTTCTGGAAGATTAAAGGCAAGATTTCTCGAATCAAAAATTTTAATTTTGATACTAAGCAAAGGGTAACAGGCTTTAGTCCAAAAGAGATCCACTTTTCGTACCCATATATTTTTGAAGAAAAGTCTAATTTTTATTGCATTCCGGAAACAGCAGATGCAGGTGAAGTAAGTCTGTATCAATTCAACCATGAAAATTATACGGAACTTAATAAAAAGAGAATTTTGTTGGAAGGACCACGCTATGTTGACACTTCTATAATCAACTATAATGGGAAGTATTGGTTGTTTACAAATATAGATGGCAAATTGAATGATATATACATATATCATTCAGACTCATTAGAAGGTGAATTTAAGCCACACAAATTAAATCCTATTCATGTTGATTCAAAAAATTGCAGGGGTGCTGGTAATTTGTTTACAGTCGGGGGAGAACTTTACCGACCTACTCAAAACCTCGAAGTTCGCTATGGAGGATCGATAATGATCAATAAGATTTCCGAACTTTCAGAGCAGTCGTTTAAATCTGAGGTTGATTTCGAATTGTTACCTGAAGCCCCTTATTTAGAAGGTATGCATAACATTAGTTTTGGAAGGGATTTGATTGTTGTAGATGGGAAAAGAAGGAGACATTCCGTAATTACACCGCTACACAGGTTACTAAAAAAGGTGCTTTATAGAAAAAAGTGTTCATGAAATTAATTCCACATCGATTATTATTCGTATCCATGTCTGATACTGCAGGCGGCGCAGAAAATATTTTGTGTATGGTTGCAAGTGTAACGGATAGTCCTTTAGTTTTTCTAAAGCACATCTACAATTCCAGATTGCAGATACCTAAGTTTTTGAAAGTTAAATATTTAACCAATGGGTCTATGCTGTTGGGCTTTTTTAAGCTTGTTAAGGCGCTTTATCCTTACAGAAAAGACTATACAATAATTAGTACACATCCTTATCTCAATTCGTATTTAGGCTTGCTCAAGCGCGTTGGATATATAAAATCGAATTTGATTGTCCGTGAATGTACCTCAGTATTTACGCGTTACACAGGAATTAAAAAATTGACTTATCAGATTGCATATAGATTAGGTTATCCCGCTGTTAATTTAATCATCTGCCAAACAGAAATAATGCGGAGTCAACTTCTGGAGGAAAACAAATTTATTCCGATGAACAAAGCGTTGACTAAAGAAAATCCTATTGACCTGAATCATATATTAAAAAAAGCAGAGGAGCCTTTAAACGATAGTAACGATAATTCGGATTTTATTTGTTCAGCAGGACGATTGATTGCTGAAAAAGGCTTTTCAATATTAATCCGTGCATTTGTAAATATTGCACAGCAGCATAATAATTTAAAACTATTGATATTAGGAGAAGGCAAAGAGCGTAACAATCTTAATAGTTTAATAAAAGAAACGGGTCTCGAGGGACGGGTAATTCTAATGGGCCACGTTGATAATCCCATACCTTATTTTAAAAAAGCAAAACTATGTGTAGTTTCTTCCATTAAAGAAGGATTCCCAAATGTTTTATTAGAAATGATGGCGGTAAGCTCTTCCTCTGTAATCTCAACCTTATGTGCAGGGGGGATTGAAGATATTCCCAGTATAGTAAAAGTAAAGGTTAATGATGCTATAGCCTTAGCAGCAGCAATGGATTCTGTCTTACACAGCTATTCTAAAGATAATGATGTAAAGTATTACTTTAAACGTCGTACGCCAAAAAATTATATTGATTCTATTTTAAAGGAAGCCGATAAACTCCATTCCTAATTCTCTTCGGCTTGGTGATATGCATTTCGAAAATTATTCTAAAACCAACAGATTATGAAAATTTTAGTAACAGGAACAGCCGGCTTCATCGGTTTTCATTTAGCAAAACATTTATTAGAAAGAGGGGATGAGGTAATTGGGGTTGATAACATAAATGATTACTACGACGTAAATTTAAAATATTCCAGATTAAACGAACATGGGATATCGCAAAGTCAAATCCAATATGGAAAAGAAGTAGAAAGTGTAAAATATCCTGGTTATAAATTTGTTAAGGCCGATCTGACAGATAAAACAGCGTTGCAAAACATATTCAGTGAATACAAGATAGATGCTGTCTGTAATTTAGCCGCACAGGCAGGGGTACGATATAGTCTTACCAACCCCGAGGCCTACATTGAATCGAATATTGTTGGATTCTTGAATGTTTTAGAATGTTGCAGACACGCAAAAATTAAGCATCTGTTGTATGCAAGTTCTTCAAGTGTTTATGGCTTAAATAAGAAAATGCCTTTTTCTGTCAATAATAATGTAGATCATCCTATATCCTTATATGCAGCATCTAAAAAAAGTAATGAGCTCATGGCACATGCTTATAGCCATCTTTTTAATCTGCCAACTACAGCCTTACGCTTCTTTACTGTTTATGGTCCCTGGGGCAGACCCGATATGGCTTTATTTATTTTTGTCAAAGCAATAATGGAAGGCAAGCCAATAAGGGTTTTTAACAATGGAAACATGAGCAGAGATTTTACCTACATTGATGATATAGTAGAAGGCATAGTGCATCTAATAGACAAACCGGCAGTGCACAATGCAACCTGGAATGCCTTTGAGCCTGATCCTGCAAGTTCGAAAGCTCCATTCAGTGTGTTTAATATAGGAAGAGGAGCTCCAGTGAGTCTTTTGGAATTTATCAATGAAATAGAAAGTAACATTGGTGTTATAGCTAATAAAGAATATCTACCGATGCAAGATGGTGATGTAGCCGATACA
This sequence comes from Pedobacter hiemivivus, assembly GCF_005144565.1. Lineage (NCBI taxonomy): Bacteria > Pseudomonadati > Bacteroidota > Sphingobacteriia > Sphingobacteriales > Sphingobacteriaceae > Pedobacter > Pedobacter hiemivivus. Next base: position 112,585 of record NZ_SWDX01000013.1, on the reverse strand, counting down.
TGGGCTGATATCTCAGGATTAAAGAACGAATTAAACTATACACCTAAAATATCAGTAAAAGAAGGGGTACGTAATTTTGTGGAATGGTATAAAATGTTCTATTGCCCTGATAAGGAGGTGAAAAAGCGTTCAAGGATCAAAATATCAGACCAAAACTCCATTTTTAGCACAAGAATTTAACTTTTCTTTCACCATAAATAGTCATTTTAATGTCATTTGAGATTAATTGTAAATCTACTTTACACTTGCTATATTAGCTGAAAAGCGGCCTTTATTTATATGTGGGGACAATTTTCCCCAATGTGAGTACATTTGTTACATTGTTCTCTGTAACTTTTAAGATACAATTTTTTTTTGGACCCCCCGTTAAAGGGGTATTAAAAAAATTGTATTAATGGAAAGATTGAGAAAAAATTTGAAAAACGTGTGTGTACTAAGTGTATTGCTGTCAGCAGTTTTAATGTTTAGTCAATGTAAAAAAGATAGCCCTGCAGTTCCTGAAGAGTTGTCTGGTAGTATTAATGATACCGGATATGTGAGTGGAGATGGGTCATCTAGTACGTCAGTGATGACAGTAAATGTATCACAAGCTGTATCTGACGGAGGTTTTGCAGTTAGAATTCCAATGGATTCTAAATTAATTAGTGATACGAATGATAAACCTACAGTATCTACTGTTAAAGTATTTGAAAATGGTGTTGAAATAGGCCCTGCGCATACTTCACATGAAGAGATCAGAACTAAAGGAAAAGGACGTTTCAGTCATAAAACAGGTTTCTTATTCCTATCGGCTTCGGACAATTCAAATCCGAAAACAAACGGTAAGAAATATACTTATACCGTAAATGGACAAACTCCTACAACGCCGCCCACAACACCCCCTACAACTCCAACAGATCCTACAACTCCAGTTGCTCCAGTTACGGGAGACGTGCCAATTGGTTATGCATCTGTTAATGGTCAAACAACCGGTGGTAAAGGTGGTCAAACTGTAACAGTAACAACTTTTGCTGCACTACAAACAGCTGTAGCTTCGAGCTCACCGATGATTATCCAGGTTTCAGGAACAATTACTGGTACAGGATTACTTCGTGTAGCTTCAAATAAAACTATACTTGGCCTTAAAGGATCAAAGTTGATCGGTGCAAGTTTGTTTATTTACGGAAAGAACAATATTATTATCAGAAATATGAATATCAGTAAAGTGAAGACCTATTCAAACATCATTATAAAAGAAGGTTCTCACCACATCTGGGTAGATCATAATGAACTTTCATCAGAGCTTGTAAGTGACTGGGATTATTACGATGGATTGCTAGATGTTGGAACTGGTGCTGACTATATTACTTTATCATGGAATAAACTACATGATAATCATAAAGCAATGCTAATTGGCTTTAGCTATACTGAACCAGAATCTGTTGGTAAACTTCATGTTACCGTACATAATAACTACTTCTATAATGTTTCAGAGCGTTGTCCAAATGTAAGATATGGAACTGTTCACGTATTCAATAACTACCTTGACAATGCTGGATTTATGAGCTCATTGATGGGTGCAACAGTTAGAGTGGATAACAATTATTTCAAAAATACAACGCTTCCAATCAGAACGGAGCTTAGTCCGCAAGCTGGCGTTATTAGTGGTTTAAGCACCAATATATTTGATAACTGTGGTAAAAATATCATTACTACCGCTGCTTCAAGCTGGGTGCCAACTTACGAATACAAAACTGGATTCAATACTGCAGCAAATGTTCCAGCGGTTGTTACCAATGGATCAGGTGCAACATTATAATATCTAGAACAAATTTAAATAGCTGTGCAAGGCCATCTGACTGTAAGTCAGGTGGCCTTGTGGTTTAACAACCTTTTTAATTCATTGTCATGATAGATAACAGAAAGAAAGTACTGATTGCTTGTGATTCATCGAGAACCCTACTGGATTTTCGTGGTAAGCTCATTGAAGAGCTACTTATGAAAAATGATGTACATGTTTTTACGCCAAAAATTTCACAACAACATGTTAGGGAAAGGTTACAAATCATGAATGTCACTGTACACGAGAATAAGCTAAATGGCAGTAATGTTTCTATTTTTTCTGATCTTAAATACATCATACAGTTGTATAATTTGATCAAAGAAATTAAACCGGATATATTTTTTCCATATACATTTAAACCAGTAATATATGGAACCATTGTAGCGAAATTGTGTAAAATAGGTCGTATTACTCCTATGCTAACTGGATTAGGTTATAATTTTGCCGATAAGACCCCTAAGAAGCGACTGGTAAGTACGATAACCAGAGTATTATTAAAGTTTAGCCTAAGTTCAAGCAAAAGAATCAGAATCATTTTTCAAAATAGAGATGATTATCAGAAATTAATGGCATCTGGAATAATTGGCGTAAAACAGCAGGCTTTTGTCGTTAACGGTTCCGGTGTAGATTTAACACATTACGATTATTCTCCTCCCGAAATTAAACAGATTAGTTTCTTGATGATCTCTCGTTTAATAAATGCTAAAGGCATTAAAGAGTTTTATGAAGCTGCCAAGTTAATCCGCCAAAAATTTTCTAATGTAAGATTTAAACTCATTGGTTCTTACGATGATAATATTGATTCGATAAATAAAGAGTTATATGCCAGTATAAGGTCCGGAGAAGTAATTGAGTACTTAGGACCAGTTGATGATGTAAGACCATATATAAAAGAGGCTTCTATCTTGGTATTACCATCTTACTATGGTGAGGGGGTGCCCAGGTGTATATTGGAAGGAATGGCCATGGGTAGAGCAATTATTACCTGTGATTCTGTGGGGTGCAGAGAAACTGTAAATACCGCAGCTAAGCAACGTAATGGTTTTTTAATTCCTATAAAGAATGTAGCTGCCCTTGCCTCAAAAATGGAGTACTATTTAAAACATACGAAAAATATTCTCACTTACGGACTAAACGGAAGAAGCTTTGCAAAGGAAAAGTTTGATGTTAATCTGGTAAATGCAGAAATGCTTAAAATCATGCAAGTGGACTAAAAAATACACGAAAATGGCTCATATAGAAAATTATTTACCCGCTCTGGAATACAAAGTAATTACGAGTGAAAGCCCTGATAAATGGCTTAATTATGTCAGAAAAGCAGTTAATTATGATTTTTACCATACCCTTCATTATCACACTTTAGATAAAAGAGGAGACCCAATTCTCTTTGTTTACGAAGAGGGAGAAACATTCATTGCTTTACCTCTGCTAAAAAGAAGGATTGAGCCTGTAAATTATAGCGATTTTACTTCAAGCTATGGATATGCTGGCCCTATTTCTAATGAAAAATTTGAGGCACTTAGCAATAGCTTGATTGAAAACTTTAAGAATTCTTTTTTCAGTTTTATGAAGGAAAATCAAGCTATAAGTGTGTTTTCCAGATTAAATCCATTTATCAATCAATCTTTCTTATTAGAAAAAATAGGGGGGCTCCGGAGCAACGGAAGGACTATATATATGGATTTGACGCAATCATTAGAAGAGCAAAGAGCAAGATATGATAAAAGATTATATCGACAAATCCGTCAACTTCGGAAAAAGGAATACCTCATAAAAGAAGCCAATACACAAGAAGAGATTCGGCTATTTACCAGCATGTACAATCAAAATATGTTAAGGCTTTCAGCCGATAAAAGCTATTTTTTTGATGAAGCATATTTTACTTCCTTACTTAATAACCCAGACTTAAAATGTACCTTAATATTGATATACGATGGTGATGAAATGATTTGCGGATCCACCATAATATGGACAGACAGCATTATTAGAAATCACTTATCGGCAACTAGTGCGTCACACATCCACTTATCTCCAAGTAAGCTATTAACGGATGAAATTAGTGTAATTGGGAGAACGCTTGGTATGAAGTATTTTCATTTGGGTGGTGGTGTTGGAGGTAAGGAAGATACTTTATTCATGTTTAAATCGCTATTTTCTGATCTCTTTTTAGAAGATTATATCTGGTGTTATATTGCTGATGAACAGGCCTATGATCAATTGGTTGAGCAAAAAAAGGTCAATCCAGATAGTAATTATTTCCCCTTGTACAGAAGTATTTAGAACTAAATTATATACTCATGAAAAATAAATTTAACTACGCGGAAGCTACTGTAGCTGATTTCGAAAGTGCAGTTGGTCAATATGGCTGGGTTGTTTATGAGAATGCTTTAAGTGAGGAATTGGTAGATGGAATAATAAATGACTTTACTGGTGCTTATGATACAAGGCGTCAGATTCAAATAGAAAATGGCATTGATACCAGTATGGAGGGAACACTCCATCACGTATTAGAGCGAGACAATTTTGGATTATATTTTTTAGAACAAATGTTTTGTGACAAAGAAATGCGCCATTTTTTAGATGGAAAATATATTTTAAACGGAATGAGTGGGGTTATTAATATGAAAAATGACCGTCCATATGTTCAAAATGTACATCGTGATTTGAGAACCTTTACTGGCAATTTAAAAATGATGATACAAATGATTGTGTTGTTAGATGATTTTACTCTTGACAATGGTGCAACTTATTTACTCTCTGGTTCACATAAAGAGGATGTTAAACCCGATGATGAATATTTCTATAAACATGCTGACCGGGCAATTGCAAAAAGAGGCAGTATTATTTTATTTGACTCTAATTTATGGCATGCTGCGGGTAAAAACTATACAGAAAACCCACGAAGAGTAATTACGCTAAGTTTTACTAAACCCTTCTTTAAGCCTCAATTTGATTTTCCGCGATTCTTGGGATATGAATTTGGAAAAACGCTTAGTGAAAATTTGAGACAAGTCGTTGGTTATAATGCACGCATCCCAGCAAATCTATATGAATTTTATCAACCGGTTCATTTAAGAATGTATCAACCAGGACAAGGGTAAAAAAAACTAATCAATATTGATGGTATGCAAACGCAAAAGTCACAAACTAAAAGTATGGGCGGGTATTTTCAACTACATCTCGCTAATGGTAGGGAATATTATCCAGATCTCATCAAGTTAAATACCTCAAGAAATGCTTTGCAGTACATTCTCGAAGTTAAAAAGTACACGAAAGTATATATCCCATACTTTACTTGCGAAGTTTTACTGGAGCCTATGGTAAAATTGAATATCCCATATCAATTTTACCATATTGATGAGCAGTTGGAACCCATATTTGATTTTGAAGTTGGATCAACAGAATGTGTTGTATACAATAACTACTTTGGGCTAAAACAAGATGCTGTAAAGAAATTAAGCGATACTGTTCCTCATCTTATTATTGATAATGCGCAAGCCTTTTTTTCAGAACCAGTCCCTAAAATAGACACATTTTATTCTTGTCGAAAATTTTTCGGCGTTCCAGATGGTGCCTATCTTCAAATCAATTCGGATGAACGCTTATTCCCTGAAAACGATATTTCTACCAATCGGTTCTCTCATTTGATTACAAGCATTGATCATAGTATAGAGCATGGTTATGCCGATTTTATAGAGAATGAGCTGGACTTTATCGGTAATGAAATTAAATCAATGTCTTCGTTAACACAAGCTGTTCTTTCAAATATTGATTACCAAGTTTGCAAAAATAGACGCATCGAAAATTTTAACTACTTACACGAAAAATTATCCTCTATTAATGAGTTAGGTATGGAGTTTCCAACTTCAACACCAGCGATGCTTTATCCTTTATTGATTTCAAAAGCTGATGTAAAAGCAAAACTTATAGAGAAAAAAATATTTGTTCCTACCTATTGGCCTAATGTTTTTAGATGGACTACCCAGGATACACTAGAGTATAAGTTAGCCAAAAACGTGATTTACCTACCGATGGATCATCGTTATGATTTAAAGGATATGGCTTATATGCTAGATGTTTTAACTAAAATTATATGACCCCTATATACATAAGACCATTGGTATTAGCTGATGCCAAAACATCATTTAACTGGCGTAATGATCCTGAAGTATGGGAGTACACCGAGTACCAGCCCGATCTGTATATATCGCCAGAGCTAGAAGAAGAATGGCTGAAAGCTAAATTAAGCAGAGTCAATGAAAAAAGATTTGCAATTTGTTTAGAAGAAAATGATCAATACATAGGCAATATTCAATTACTCGATATTGATGGCGAAAAAGCCTCTTACCATATATTTATTGGAGAAAAGAGCTTTTGGGGGCGGGGTATTTCGCAAAGTGCCACAAAACTCATATTAGCCTATGCTTTTTCAGAATTGAATTTGGAAAACGTTTCATTGGAAGTAAATCCGTTAAATGTACCAGCTTGGAAAGCCTATCAAAAAGTAGGTTTTGAATCTATAGGCGAAAATAAAAAAAATGGGTTTATGAAGATGGCAATCAGCAAAAATGAGTTTTTAACCATACTGTAGTCAATTTAAAAAAAATGCGAACATGAAATATCTTAGGTTACTCATTTTGCTATTAATTTTCTGTAATCTACCGAGTTATTTAATGGTCCATATCAACCCTGCAGTTGGATCGATTTTAAGTTACAGCACTTTTTTATTGATCATTATTTATTACTTATCTACAGATCATCATAAACCCGTAATCCCCTTTATTGTATTTGGACTTTTATTCTCTTTGATTTGCCTGATCGTTAGCTCCCACTTTTTCGAGATGCTTTTGGTCACTTTTATGAAGTATTTTGTTTTTATAATAATGGTGTCCAATTTAGTAAGGGATGTCAAAAACACGGATATATATTGTCTGCTACTTATTGGGAGTTTAAGCATAATTTACGAAGCTATTTTTGTAGTAGGTATAGGAATGGGGAGCACTGGTTTTTATTTAAATGCAAATTTTGCTGCTTATGCCTGCCTTTTAGGTTATATTTTCGGTTTGTCAATAGAAAATCAAAAGCTTAAAATAGCCGGGCAAATTTTGTTTTCTATTGCTGGTCTGGTTACTTTTTCACGAACATTTTTGTTGATATGGTTATTGATCAATCTTTTGTCTGTATTTGTACATTATAAGAACATTTATAAAGTAGCCATGTGCGTGGCTTTGTTTGTTGTATTTCTAGTTTTTGGCGATAAATTTGATTTCTCCAGCAGTACAGAAACATGGAGATACTATTACGATAAAATTCTAAGCAATCCAATTTGGGGCAATGGATATCATTCGTTTAGCAAAGAAAGCCTGCACAATACATTTTTAATGATCATGGGTGAAGCAGGAATTTTTGCCTTACTCTATTTCATGTGGATGTATGGATACCTGTTGGTTAAGGGCGTACATTATTTTAAAGATAATCCAATAATTTTCTTCTTATCATTTTCGTTGGTCCTGTTTATGTTAACAGAACATAGCTATTTTGATAATTATTTAGTATTGTTTATTTCACTATGGCTATATCATGAAACATATAAGTTGAGGGATGCCCGGCGGCAAAAAGAAGTCATATTCACTAGATCCACGAAAAAGAATAAAGAATCAAATAAAGAAAATCTCCTGAAGCACTACAGCTTGAATTAAAGGAGGTCGGCCTTTTTAACGCGGAAAATTGTAACCGTATTATTTACTGCAAAAACTAGTATTATGATTAAAGTAATTACCTTATCCCAAAAAGAGGAATGGGATTTCTATGTTAAGAATGCCTTTATTCATGATTTTTATCATACCTGGCATTATCATACCTTGGATGAAAGCGGTGTTGCCATTCTTCTGGTTTACGAGGAAGATGGAGATTTTATTGCATTTCCTTGTTTGAAAAGGAAGATCCCAGACTCATCTTTTTTTGATTTAAGTTCCGTATATGGTTATGTAGGGCCAATAGCTAACAAAGAAAATCAATACTTAAGTGAAGCTCTGATAAGCAATTTTAAAAAAGCATTTTTAAACTTTCTGAAAAATGAGCAAATAGTTTCGGTCTTCTCCAGGTTACATCCTTTTTTTGATCAAGATAGACTGGTGAGTGGTTTTAACGGAATTTATGAAAATGGAAAGACAGTAGCACTAGATTTAACTTTGCCTATTGTATCTCAACGTAAAAAATATAGTTCCTCGACCTATCGTGCTATTAGAAAAAGTTGGAAAAGAGGCTTTTCAATAAGAGAAACAAAACAGGACGCAGATGTCAATACGTTTATTGATATCTATTTGGAAAACATGGCGCGCATTAACTCTACAGATTATTACCTATTTAGCAGGCAATACTTTTTTGATCTGATTAACTCCAATGATTTCGATTGTCGTTTGCTGTTGGTGAGTTTAAAAGATGAAGTCGTATGTGGTATGATCATTACTTTTACGCATGGCATTATTCAGGCGCATCTGGTAGGCACTAAAGAAGCCTACCTAATTGAATCCCCAGCTAAACTTTTAATAGATGAAATTACGGTCTTAGGTCGTAAAGAGGGAATGAAATATTTGCATCTCGGTGGTGGGCTAGGCTTTAGAGAAGATACCTTATTTAATTGGAAATCATCTTTCTCCGACCTTTTTCTGGATTATAAAAGCTTCCGACATATCGTTAATGATTCCGTTTATCAGACTCTGGTTCAGAAACAAAGAATTGAAAAAAATGCAACTATTGATTTTTTTCCACTTTATCGTGCTGTAGCTAAGGTTTTAGCATACAACTGTTTTGAGTTAATAATCTGATTGTTCTGTTATGTTTCAAACCCAATCTCAAAATGAAATCAAAAATTTACGACATGATGTATCCATTGATCAATGATGGCAGTGGAACATATGAACTTGGTGATTTGAATGGTTACATTGATAAAATCATCGAAAAGGGATGTTTAATCTCTATAATGGAGAACGATGTTTTACTTGCTTTCTTGGCATATTACGCCAACGACTACGAAAATAAACTTGCGTTTGTATCAATGGCGGTAGTTTCACCTTCAACACGAAAAATGGGGTATGGAAGAAGGCTGGTTGATTTTTGTTTTGTCGATTTAATTTATAAAGGTTTTAAAAGATGCCTTACTGAAGTAAATGCGAACAATCAAGCTGCATTGAATGTCTGTAAGAAGCTTGGATTTAATGAATTTGAAAGAAAAGGTAAATATATAGTTTTGGAAAAGTTGTTGTCGTAGTTGTCTTAATAGGAGGGGATCCCTTCAACAAGAAGAATAGTGTCCGTAGTACTGAAAAAACTAGCGTTATGATTAAAGTAATTACATTATCTCAAAAAAAGGAATGGGATTTCTATGTCAAAAATGCATTTGTTTATGATTTTTATCATACCTGGCATTATCATGCCTTGGACAAAAGTGGTATTGGTATCCTTTTGGTTTACGAGGAAGGTGGCGATTATATTGCATTTCCTTGCTTAAAGAGGAAGATTCCAGACTCATCTTTTTTTGATTTAGGTTCCGTATACGGTTATGTGGGACCAATAGCCAATAAGGAGAATCAATACTTAAGTGAGGTTCTGATAAATAACTTTAAAAAAGCATTTTCAAACTTCCTTGAAACTGAGCAAATTGTTTCGGTCTTCTCCAGGTTGCATCCTTTTTTTGATCAGGATAGACTGGTTAGTGGTTTTAACGAGGTTTATAAAAACGGGAGGACAGTGGCGCTAGACTTAACTTTGCCTATTGATTTTCAACGCAAAAAATATAATTCAGACACCTATCGTTCGGTAAAAAGAAGTTGGAAAAAGGGATTTTTTATTAGAGAAAGCAAGGAGCTTGAGGATATTGATGTCTTTATTGAAATGTATGCAGAAAATATGCAACGTATTGAATCTACAGACTACTACTTGTTTAATCGGCAGTACTTCCTTGATCTAATTAATTCAACTGAATTTGATTGTCGCTTATTATTGGTTTGTGTCAATAATGAAATCATGTGTGGAACGATTGTTACTTTTACCCATGGCATTATTCAGGGACATTTGATTGCAACCAAAAGTTCATATTTAAGGGAATCTCCTGCTAAATTTTTAGTGGATGAAATTAGCCTGTTGGGGCGAAATGAAGGAATGAAATATATGCACCTTGGAGGGGGGCTTGGCTTAAAAGAAGATTCATTATTCAAATGGAAATCTTCATTCTCAGATCTATTTCTGGATTATAGAAGTTTACGGCATATCGTTAATCATTCTGTTTATGACCTTTTGGTTAAACAACAAGGGATTGATAAAGATACGAATGTTGATTTCTTTCCACTTTATCGCGCTGTGGTTGAGGTTTTAGCGTGAAGTTGTTTCAATTAATAATCTAATTATTTTTTTATGAAAAAACTAATGTTCGGCGACAAAACGTATTCGCGCTGGTTGATCTTATTGATAGATCAAATTATTATTATTTGGACTCTTTTTATGTCTTTCTTGTTAATTAACAAGTTCGAGTATACGCAGCTATTTTATATAAATACCTTTATCTATATTGGGTTATATAGTTTAGTCTCTGTTGGTGTATTCATGAGCATGCGCATACATACTGGCATCATTAGGTATTCTAATACACAAGATATTATTCGAATATTTATGGCAGTATTGTTAACTAATTTTGTTTTTGCCATTGTAATCAAAGTATGCTCAGTCTTACACTTCTATGCGCCATCTAAATGGGTTCCAGAAGTATTGATTATGAATTTTTTCGTATCATCATCATTATTAATTATTTTAAGAGTCGTTGTAAAGAGCTTATTTGTTTTCATAAGGGCACTGGAGCCTACCGAGAAGAAAGAGAATATTTTAATATATGGCTCCGGTAGTGATTCAATTTTAGTTAAAAAGGCTTTAGAGGGCAGTCAAGGTAATGCGTTAAATGTAATCGCTTTTGTTGATGATAATGAAGACAAACTAAACAAATATATCGAACAAAAAAAAGTATATCATTCCAAATCCATCGAGACCTTAAGGAATAAATTCAATATTAGTAAGGTCCTTTTTGTAAGTGATGATTTAAACGTAAATGGTAAAAAAAGCACTTTAGATAAATGCATTGAGTTAGGCATAAAAGTAGTCACTGTACCACAATCTAATAAATGGTTGTATGGTAAATTAACGCCAAATCAAATTAAAGACTTAAAAATAGAGGATTTATTGAATAGAGAGCCCATTGTACTTACAAAAAGTAATATTTTGAGAGAGATGGTTGGAAAACGGATTTTGATTACTGGGGCTGCGGGCTCAATAGGATCAGAAATTGTCCGTCAGATTGTAAACTTTAATCCGGAGTTCGTTGTCCTTTGCGATCAGGCAGAAACACCTTTGCACGATTTGCAATTAGAGATTGAAGATGATTTTCCTCATGCAAAAACACATGTAGTAATGGCTAATATTCAGAATAGGTCCAGAATGAAAGCCATTTTTGATGAATACCATCCACAAATCATTTTTCATGCAGCAGCCTATAAACATGTACCAATGATGGAAAATAATCCGTCTGAAGCCATATTAACCAATGTACTTGGGACAAAAAACTTATCGGATTTAGCCATAGAGTCTGGCGTAGAAAAGTTTATAATGATTTCAACAGATAAAGCCGTTCGGCCTACAAATATAATGGGCGCATCCAAACGTCTTGCCGAAATGTATATACAATCCTTAAACAATGATAGGGCTTTGTCCATATCGAGTGATCAAGTAGAGCAGGTAGATGCTAAAGTCGAAAATAGAACTAAATTTATTACCACCAGATTTGGCAATGTATTAGGTTCTAACGGGTCAGTAATACCTCGATTTAAGGCACAGATAGAACGTGGCGGACCGGTTACAGTTACGCATCCGGAAATAACAAGATATTTTATGACTATACCGGAATCGGTTCAATTGGTGCTCGAAGCCGCGGCCATGGGGAATGGGGGCGAGATCTATATTTTTGATATGGGTGAACCCGTTAAAATCGTTGATTTAGCGACTAATATGATCAAATTGGCGGGCCTATCTCCTGACAAGGATATTAAGATTATTTTTACTGGATTAAGGCCTGGCGAGAAGTTATATGAAGAGTTATTACTTGTAGAGGAGCAAATAATCGCTACTTATCATCCAAAAATTAAAATATCTAAAACAATTAGTCTTAGCATTCGTTATGTGCAGGAGGTAATTGAAGAATTACTATTTCTTAACAACCTAAATAACGATTATGCTATGGTTAAAAAGATGAAAGAAATAATACCTGATTATAAAAGTAAAAACTCGAGATATGAAAAAATAGACTATTACATTATTAACTAACTACAAGAGAGATTCATCCCTGTGAATTCTAATATCATCAATTTATGAACTAAATTAATTATTTGTCATGGATTTAAATGTAGGTAAAGTAATTGAGCGCGCTGTTAGGAGAGATCATATGGGAATAAGTGCGCTATCAAGAAAATTACATGTTAGTAGAAGAACCATATACAATTGGTTTGATCAGGAATCTTTAAGCTTTGAGATTATCTGTAAGATTGGGAATGCCATTAAGTATGACTTTTCAAAGGAATTTCCGGACGATTTTGCTCGTATTGACGACGAAATAGGAAGCAATATGAATCAATTTACAAATGGAGACAACAGTTCACCGGAATCTTTTTCAAGCTCAGTCAATTATTGGATGAACAAGTACATCAAACTACTCGAAAAATACAATGAGTTGTTAAGCCATAAATTTCCAACTTGATTTACTTGCGTGCTTTTTGCCTTATAAAACACAAAAAAGGGGGCTGTATCATTTTTAGATGATACAGCCCCCTTTTTTGTGTAATTATGATTCAAGTAGATTGATTACTCCACGTGTAATAATTGCTGTAATTTGTTGTTTTTAAGTTGTAATTGTACTGCACTGATCACAGCATCAATAACGTAATCGGTATCTTCATTAGTTAGATTGGGATAAATAGGCAATGAGATCTCGCAAGCATACTGTTTATAGCTGTTTGGATAATCGGCAATATTATACCCAGTTTTCTTGAAGTAAGTTAACATAGGCATAGGTATGAAGTGGACATTTACAATTACCCCATGGCTAACGATTTCTTCAATAATTTGATCTCTTTGGGCTTCCGTAATATTCTTTATGCGCAAAGGAAAAATATGATAAGAAGTCTCTCTTGTAAAATCTTCTAGTGATGGTGGGATGAACCAACTATAGCTACTAAAAACATCGCAATATTTTGTGGCGATGGTTTTACGCGCTGGCAATAAAATATTTTTGTATTGTTTTATCTGTGCCAGGCCTATTGCTGCACAAACGTCTGGCATATTGATTTTTAAGCCTTTATATAAAATATCATATTTCCAGTTACCACCTTTAGATTTGGTGTAAGCATCTTTGTTTTGGCCATTTAACGAGAATATCTTTAAGAAATCATATTCCTCTTCGTGATCAAAATTACCAGGTAAATTTAGGCATATGCATCCGCCTTCTCCTGTAGTGATATTTTTTACAGCGTGAAAGGAAAATATGGTAATGTCACAGCATACTGCAGCAGAATGTCCCATATATGTTGCACCAATAGAATGGGCTGCATCCGAAATTAAAAGTATTCGACCCAATTTTCTTTGTTTTTCCGAATCCGGTACAAATAAACTTCTAACCTTGGGGCCTTTAAGTAAAGCTTTGATCATATTGTAGTCGCATGGCCAACCAGCAATATCAACAGCGATTATTGCTTTTGTTTTTGAAGTAATAGCCTGCCTTATACGCTGCGGATCTATGGTTAGGTCATCTGATATATCAACCATAACCGGAGTGGCGCCACAATGCATTACACACAGCGCAGTGGCACTATAAGAATATGCAGGTATAATAACTTCATCCCCTTCTTTTACGCCAAACCATTTTAACATCATGATTGCGCCCGAAGTCCATGAATTTACACAGATCGCAGTTTTGGATTTTGTTAAGCGAATAACCTCTTTCTCAAGCTCTTTTACCTTTGGCCCCGAAGTAATCCATCCTGATTTAAGCGAATCTACTACCTCATTAATTACATTTTGGTCAATAAACGGCGGTGAAAATGAAATGTTCATATTCTTATATTTTAAAAGGTGAATAGAATTTTGTAAGATGCCTGTATGGCAGAAACTTAAGAGAGAGAATCTTTTTTGGGGAGGAGTTCGTTAATTTCTGTTTCAATTTTATCCGCGATCTGCAGTCCGAAATCTTTCTTCTCTGCAGGAGCTGCCAATTCATAATTTTGTGTTCTTTGGATGATACGGCAAATCAAGTCCAGATCTGGAAGCGTTAAAGTGTGGTAAAGTGGCAAACAAACTATTTTTTTCACTACATCGTCGCATATGGGTACATCCGTATGGTTAACGTAGGGTAGGGTGGCAAGAGATGGCGAAAAGTACCTGCGACAATATATTTTAGCGAGCTCGAGTTTCACCATACATTTTTGTCTCAGTGTTTCCGATTCAAACAATACTGGGAAATAAGCATAATTATAATCTTTATCGCGATTTAGCTTTGGAAAAGTTGCTTTTACATTTTCTAATCTTTCAAAATAATGTAGCGAAAGTTCCTTTCTTTTTTCCAGTATTTGGTCAACGTGTTTTAGATTGCAAAGCCCCATAGCGGCATGAAACTCACAATTTTTACCATTTACACCAAGACCTTCGAATGTTTCCGGACCATTATGTCCAAAATTTCGCATGTACAACATCTTTTTCAACAAGTCCGGATCCTTAGTAAAAACAGCCCCACCCTCAATCGTATGAAACAATTTAGTCGCATGGAAGCTCGTAGTACTAATATCACCATATTCAAATACAGATCTATTCCTGTACTTCGTGCCGAAACAATGTGCTCCGTCGTAAATAACCTTTAAACCATATTTGTCAGCTATTTTTTGGATCGCATCTATATCACATGGATTTCCATAAACATGGGTAGCCAGTATAGCCGAAGTATGAGATGTGATTGCCGCTTCAATTTTTGATGGGTCGATGTTAAAAGTTTCAGGGTCTATGTCAACATACACAGGTTTGCAGCCTTCCCAAACAATACTACTTGTGGTAGCAACATAAGAAAAAGGCGTAGTGATTACCTCACCGGTAAGCTGTAAGGCCCTAATGGCCAGTTGTAATGCAAAAGTGCCATTACAAACATATAACAAGTGTTTTATATCTAAGTACTCCTTAAGTTTTAATTCAAGGTCATTTAGTAAAGGGCCATTATTTGTGAGCCATTGACGTTCCCAGATACTATCAAGATATTCTCTAAATTCTTCTTCCTTTGGAAGAAATGGTTTGGTTACAGGAATCATTTGCTTAAGATTAAATGTTTGAAATCTGTTGTTGCTGTAAGTCGAACTAAATTGCCGTGTTCAACATTACATCAGCCAGGGGGACATTGGAGACCAGGGCGCAGTTTAAATGATCAAAAACCATTAAAACAGTTTTACCATGCACCTTGATAACTGTTCCTTCCTGGTTGTAAAAGATGCCGCTCTTAATGCGGATGCGGTCGCCATGATTTATTTCTTGCGAATTGATGACCTCATAATCAGAATGTGTGCTGATCAGATTCTCAATTTTATCTATTACACTATCCCTGATTACAGCGGGCTTTCCCATGTAATAGATAAAATTCAGCACCCCTAGCGTCTGCCTCACTTTATATTCCTCACGTTCACTAACCCATACAAACACATAACCACTAAAAAGTGGTAAATCAACAATTTTCTTTCTGTCCGCCCATTGATTGCTCACCCGCCTAATTGGGCAGTAGGATTTTATATCCTGCGTTTTTAATAATCTGTCTACCTTTTTCTCCCATCTCGGACGGGTGTAAACAACTAACCAGCGTCTGGTCCAAGGGTGTCTGGAGCCGAATTGATTTTCCATATGAGAATTATTTGATTACAAAAGCTAATTGGAAAAAAATGTCAAACACGCACAGCTTCGCTACCTCACTTACATGACAGTTTTATTCATAAGTAAATCAGGGATGATTTTCGTTAGTTTCTCGAGACTTCTAAGCCGTATCCATATCCAAACCCGCCATATCCGTATGTCGTACTATTATCAATTTTCGCATCGTTAAAAACTACCATTGGGTTATTTAGTTTTTTATAATAGAGGATATCTTTCAAGATATTAAGTTGCAATTTGTCTGTATAATTATAGCGTACAAGGTATATGCTCACATCAATGTATTTAGACAAGCTAAAGGCATCCGCAACCTGTCCAACTGGAGCAGTATCGATAATCACATAATCAAATCTGCGCTTCAATTCTTCCAACATTTGTCCAATTTTCGGGTGCATCATCAGCTCCGCCGGATTCCCTGCTACTTGGCCACAATCTACTACTAGCAAATCATGGTACTTTCTTGAGTTTAAAATGAGATCATCAATAGTGATTTCATCCCTCAATAAATAATCAGTAATGCCAATTTTCGAATTCAAATGCATTTTTTGAAGCAGTTGTGGCTCCCGCATATCAAACTCCAGCAAAACAACCCGTTTATTTACTGAGGCTAAAGTCATACCCAGGTTAATAGAGAAAAAGGTTTTTCCTTCATTCTTCATACAAGAGGTAACCAACATCACTTGGTCAGGTGAGCCAGAATTCATAAAATGCAGGTTACTTCTAATGTATCTAAACAGTTCAGAAATTGTTGACCTACTATTGCGTTCTATTACAGGAGCCTCATTTTTTTCGAGGTGATTTAAAACTCCTAAAACTGGTACCCCTGTAAGTAGTTCAATTTCATTTATGTTTACTATTTTATTGTTCAATGCCGATCGGCCATAGATGGTAGCTCCTGGTATAAAAAAGCCTAAAAAGACTGCAAAAAGATAAACCAATTGCGTTTTCGGTGTTACAGGTGTACTATTGTAAGCTGGTTTATCAACAATTTGAGAAGTTGGTACAGTTCCAGAAAGTGAAAGTGTAGTTTCTTCCCTTTTTTGCAATAGGTAATTGTATAAATTTGCTTTTACAATTTGCTCTCTGCTTCTTTCCTGTAATCCCCGCGCTACCGCAGGTACCAGATGGATTTTAGAATTAAAATTGGAAGTCATTGATCGTAGATTATTTCTTTCAATGATTAAGCCCTGCTTGATGTTTTGAAGATTTTCCTGAATATTTGATTTTAAGCTAGTCAATTGAGCTGTTAGATTCTGCACCAGTGGATTACCTTCTTCAGAAGTGCGCAACATGCGATTTCTCTCCTGTTGTATCATATTAAATTTGCTGGTTAGCTCATTTAAGGTCGAGTTGTTTATGCTCAATGAGCTCGGCACCAGGTTTAAACTGTTGTTGTTGAGGTATTTTTCGAGGGATGCCAACACATTAAGTTGTACATTTGCGGAAGACAACATTTGGCCATATTCGCTTGCTTTCTCTATGCTTGTTTTAGCGTCCATGTCCACATCAGTGATCATATTGTTTTGTTTGTAATCTTCTACATCCTGCTCAACACTCGTTAAATCATTATTTAAGTGTTTCAATCTCTTATCAATAAAGTTGATCGTATTTACTGCAATAGTGTTTTTCTTAACTACATTTTCCTCGTTGTAAGTATTAATAAGATTAGTGAGTATATCTACGCCTCTTTGAGGGACGTTGTCATTAAGGCTGATTATAATTGTATTGGCTTCTTTTTCAACAGGCATAATCGTTAAGCCCGATAAGTTATAGGATTCAGCCATTAAAAACAGATTTTTAAACTTCAGTATAACAGGATCCGTATTTCTTTTAAATGCGGGCCCTTTGCTTACTATTATTTGGTACCCTGGTTTCTTGATTAACGCTTCATAGGGCAGAATAGATTCCTGGTCTTTGTCTGTCAGGACAAATTGATGGTCATTTAAAGCAGTTATTTTTAATGATTTTTTATAGCCTCTGCCATCTACACCGATTAGCTTAACTTTTATTGGTAAAGCGTTTCCATATAATTCCTCATCCCTTAAACTACCTTTCTGGAAATAAGCGACATCAAGAGAAAGCCCTTTTAGGGTTTTAAAAATAAGCTCTCTGGCACGCAAGGCCTCCATTTCACTACTTGCCTTTCTATCCGTTCTAAACATGTTAAGGTCGCTAAATGCAGTTCCCTTTTGTTCCCCATCACCTTTTCTATCATCCTGAACTAATAATGTACTGCTTACTCTATATTGTGGGGTCGTGGTTTGCAGGTATAAGAATGCCCCTAAAAAGCATAGTCCAATACAGAGCAAAAAGATGGGCCAGTTTTTTAAAAATTTCTGTAAAATAATCTTCAAATTGTCTACTGAGGTTACCGTGTTTTGATAAGCTGAAGTGTTCATATGCTAGCGATTATAAATTGAACTAATTATCTTAATAATGCAGTTAGTAATACAGCTATGGCAGATATGCAGGTAGTTATGATAGGTAATGCGCGGACGTTTGGATTGTATTCTTTTTCTTTAGATTTGTCGGGCTCAACATATACAATGTCATTCTGTTTTAAGTGAAAATAGGGCGAATCGTATACATTCTTATCATTAAGATTTAGCCTGGTCATTTTTCGAACCCCGTTTGTTTCTCGAATCACCAAAACATTCTCTCTTTTGCCGTACACAGTCATGTCGCCAGCCATACCCAATGCTTCTAGTAAATTGACCTGATCACCTGGGACAGTTAGCGACGCTGGATGGTTTACTTCTCCAATTACTGTGATTTTAAAATTAACCAGTTCAAGATCCACTACTGGATTTTTAATCTGTTTTTTAAGCTCTCTTGTAATTAGGTTTTGAGCCTCTTCAACAGTTAGTCCTTCAACCTTTAAGTCACCTAGTAATGGTAAAGTGATCATTCCATTGTTGTTTATTCTAAATCCTGATCTACTACTTATAGTGTTGTTGCTTGTACTATTATTAGCACTGGCAAATAAAACGTTATACTCCGCATTTAAACTCGTCAACGACAGACTTAACTGATCGTTTTTTTGAAGTTTAAGTTCGGGAACATTCTGGATTTGACTACTGGATACGTCGTTGAGGTTACTGAAGTAAACAAGATTTCTGTGCGGTGCGCAGGCCATTAACACCGTTGATATTAACAAAGCAAAGCATATTTTTTTCATTTTGATCTGGTTTAGAATTTCACTAAATGATAATCTTTAATTTGTTTAATAAAGTTATAGAAATAATAAACCAGTATACACGAGGGGCACTATGTTGTATTTTAAATTGTAAATGTTTACACTGATTTTTACGAAAAAGAATGGTAAATTGTTCACAGGTTTTACAAGTTTGACAACTGTATGGGTGCAATGTTTACATTCCCGTTATCCTCCATCCTTGATAACGACTTCTATAAAGTGACCATGCAGCAAGGAGTTATTCGTTTATTCCCAGCGGCAAAGGCGAGGTATCAATTTATAAACCGCGGAAAGCATTTATTTCCTCCCGGATTTGCCACAGCTTTACGAAGTGCTGTAAATAGTATGGCCTTATTAAAGCTAAGTCCTAAAGAAAAACGTTTTTTGCAGCTTAACTGTCCTTATCTCGATCCTGTGTACCTTGATTTTCTGGAAGGCTACCGTTTCAATCCCGATGAAGTGCACATTGAGCAGGAGGGAGACCAATTGAAGGTAAGCATCGAAGGCTTATGGTATCGGACAATTTTGTGGGAAGTCCCTTTAATGTCCCTAATCTGCGAATTGTATTATGTTTTAAACAATGCTAGCAGGATTGGCGACCAGGCGGTCATTGATTTAGCAAGACATAAAATAGAGAGCTACAGAGATCTTGGGGTGACAGTAGCCGAATTTGGTACGCGCCGAAGATATTCTTATCAAGTGCAACGTTTGGTATTACAATCGTTAAGCACCTATGGAAAAGGCTCTTTTATTGGCACTAGTAATGTGCATATGGCTATGTTACATCAAACAAAGCCAATAGGTACACATGCACACGAATGGTTTATGTTCCATGCAGCAAGGTATGGCTTCAAAATGGCTAATGCGATGGGATTGGAGCATTGGGTTCAGGTTTATCGTGGCGATTTGGGTATCGCATTATCTGATACGTATACTACAGATGTTTTTTTTAAGCAGTTTGATAAAATGTTCTCTAAACTGTTTGACGGGGTGAGGCATGATAGTGGCGATCCGCTGGTATTTGCAGATAAGGTAATTGCACATTACCAGAGCATGGGCATCGATCCTAAATCTAAAACGATTATTTTCTCCGATGGATTGGACTATGATAAGGTAGCCCGTATTGCCGATCATTGTCGTAATAAGATAGGAATGTCTTTTGGTATAGGGACCAACTTTACCAATGATGCCGGACCTGAGCCGATGAATATTGTAATTAAAATGACCGAAGCACATCCACAAGATGGGGAATGGACCGAGGTGGTTAAATTGTCCGATGAACGAGGTAAATACACCGGAAATGCAGAAATGATCAATCTTGCTAAAATTATTCTTGGTATTCATAGTTGAATTTAGGTTGTTTTTTGAAGTTAATTGGAAATAATCTCTCTGGTAATAAGTCTCTTAAGGGATGTGTTCCTTTTTTTTGAAAAAATATTTAGCAGAATAAATTAATAATTCTATCTTTGCACCCTCATCAAACGATAGATGATTCCTTAGCTCAGCTGGTAGAGCATTACACTTTTAATGTAGTGGTCCTGGGTTCGAATCCCAGAGGGATCACGAAAGCCTCACAGAAATGTGAGGCTTTTTGCATTAAGATCTAATTTAGGTATTTTTGAATTTCATTTTAGTCTGTCATACTGAATTGAAAGAATAATTGAACAATATACCATTTTGGAAGAAATCGAAACAGTCAGATTGTATTTAAAAGCCACAGATATTGAGGATGCTCCCTTTATATTAGAACTGTTCAATACCCCCAAGTGGATTCGTTTTATAGGAGATAGAAACGTAAAAGATTTGGCAAGTGCAACCGAATATATCGAGAGCCGGATGTTGCCGCAAATGGAAGCATATGGCTTTGGTAATTATGTGTTAGTTAGAAAAGAAGATGGAGCTAAGATTGGGACTTGTGGACTCTACAAAAGAGAGGGGTTAGATGGAGTAGATATTGGCTTTGCTATGCTGCCCAATTTTGAGGGTAAAGGCTATTCGAGTGAGGCTGCCATAAAATTGAAGCAACTTGCTAAAAACGAGTTTCACTTAGAAAGACTTAATGGCATAACGTTGCCTGAAAATGCAGCATCAAGAAACCTATTGGAAAAGTTAGGTTTAAAGCTAGAAGGTGCTATTCGATTACCAAATGATATAAAAGATTTACTCTTTTATTCAACAATTTTATAATTCACCATCCAGTTCGTGATTAATGTTGTAAAGCAAAATCTGTATCAAACCTATCATTGTGTGAAGGCTTTGTACAATATTTTTAACCGTCTGGTTTGTTGGAGATTAAATAATTAGATTTAGGGAAAGGTTTTTTGTTTATTTTGTTAAAATATCATGAAATATGGGACTTTTGCCAAAAGTAATATCATCCATCGTTCCTACAGGACTTAAAGGCCCGACAAAAAGGTTGCTTCAAAAGTTATTTCATTCGGGTTTGGTAAAGGTGTCTGGAGGTCGCGAAGATGCTTTATTGTGGTCCTCTGCACAAGCTAAATTAACCCCATATATGATGATACAGGGATTTTTACAAGGTACCTTTCCTATGCCTAAAGTCGATGATAATAAAATCTTTATTTGGCATGATCCCGATCCCCGCGCAGTTATACCTGTTGCTGATTTTAAAATAAGAAATGATTTATTGCGTTGCTTAAAAAAAGACAAGCTACAAGAGTCAGACAAACGATTTGAAATAAAGGTGAATGTTAATTTTGAACAAACCATACTAAATTGTTCGAAACCTAGGGGGGAGAAAACAACCACATGGATATCCACTGAATATATTAAGGTCATGTTAGAGCTTCATAAAATGGGGATAGCCCATAGTTTTGAGACTTATCAAAACGGTGAGCTTGTAGGGGGTGTTTTGGGAGTTGCTTTAAACGGTTATTTTATCACTTTAAGTCTCTTTAGAACTGTTGATAACGCTAGTAAAGTTGCTTTTTGTTATCTATTAACCAAGCTTAAGGAAGATGGATTTAAGTTGCACATTACCGGAGATGCCAATAGCTGGTTTGCTCAATTTGGGGCAGTTAATGTCACAAAGAATGATTTTAGACAAGAGCTGATATCTGCGATTACTGCACCAGTTATCTTTACTTCTCGAATGCCAGAACTCGTAGTATAGCTTTGAATATTTAGCTCCTGAGGCTTTTCTGTTTAAAATAAGGCATAAATACTAAAATAATTATGGATATTTTTGTATCGAAATACAATTCCATTTTGAAGACAGATCTTTTCCTTATTACGCCACCCTTTACACAGCTAAATACACCGTATCCTGCAACTGCATATATCAAAGGTTTTTTAAATACTAAAAATATTTCTTCAACTCAGGCAGATTTAGGCATTGAAGTGATTCTGGCTTTGTTTTCTAGGAAAGGCCTGGAAGATCTTTTCGTGCATGCAGAGGGCCTGACGGATCAGTCAAAAAGCTTAAATGCAAAGCGGATTCTTGCTTTAAAGAACGATTATATTAAAACCATAGATGGGGTAATTGCTTTCTTACAAGGCAAAAATCCAACCTTAGCCTTGCAAATTTGTCAGGAGGATTATTTGCCTGAAGCTTCAAGGTTTGAGCAATTGGATGAGTTGGATTGGGCATTTGGCACAATGGGAACGCAAGATAAGGGTAAGCATTTAGCGACACTGTATCTTGAGGACATTTCTGACTTTATCATTGAATGTATTGATCCTAATTTTGGCTTTAGTCGCTATGCCGAAAGATTGGGTAGGAGTGCAAATTCATTTGATGAGCTTTATGGAGCTTTAAATCAGGAATATACCTATATGGATAAACTCCTGATCGATATTCTGGAAGAGAGAATTTCTATTGTTCAACCTAAGCTATTCATCATTTCTGTTCCTTTTCCTGGTAATTTGTATGCCGCTTTTCGTTGCGCACAATATGTGAAACGGACTTATCCCGAAATTAAAATATCAATGGGTGGCGGTTTTGCTAATACCGAGTTACGTTCCCTTTCTGATCAAAGAGTATTTGAATTTTTCGACTATATTTCCTTAGACGATGGGGAGTTGCCAATTGAATTGATCTATGATTCAATCACAAAAGGTGGGGCCTTTCACCTGTATAAAAGAACCTTTCTATTGGAGAATGGAGCCGTTGTCTATAAGAATGATGCTTTAAGAAGCGATTATAAGCAATTTGATGTAGGAACACCAGATTATAGTGATTTACAATTGGATCGATACATTTCAGTTATAGAGATTGTAAACCCAATGCATCGGATGTGGAGTGATGGTCGCTGGAACAAGTTGACGATGGCGCATGGCTGTTATTGGGGGAAATGTACATTTTGTGATATTTCACTGGATTATATAAAGGTTTACGAGCCTGTAGCCGCTAAATTGATTGTAGACCGCATTGAAGAATTAAGCGAAAAAACTGGCCAGAACGGCTTTCATTTTGTCGACGAAGCTGCTCCGCCAGCCTTGATGCGGGAGGTTGCGCTGGAGATTTTAAGAAGAAAAATCTCTGTAACCTGGTGGACAAACATTCGGTTTGAGAAAAGCTTTACGAGGGACTTATGCATTTTACTTAAAGCATCAGGTTGTATTGCTGTTTCTGGAGGGCTAGAAGTGGCATCGGATAGATTATTAAAGTTGATTGATAAAGGTGTAACTGTTGAGCAGGTAGCTCAGGTTACCCGAAATTTTACGGAAGCAGGAGTATTGGTTCACGCTTATTTGATGTATGGTTATCCAACGCAAACTATTCAAGAGACCGTAGACAGTCTGGAAATGGTTAGGCAATTGTTTGAGGCGGGCGTTTTACAATCTGGCTTCTGGCATCAGTTTGCAATGACTGCACATAGTCCTGTTGGCATGCATCCAGAAAGATTTGGCGTAGTTAAAGAGACCGAGACTATCGGGACCTTCGCTAATAATGACATCAACTATATCGATAAAACAGGAATAGATCATGATAAATTTAGTTTCGGTTTAAAGAAATCGCTTTTTAATTTTATGCATGGCATTTGTTTCGAATACAAATTGCAGGATTGGTTCGATTTTAAGATCCCTAAAACAGCGATTCCTTCGGATTTTATTGAGAAGGCTATAGGTGAGGATAGTAAGCTGAATACTAAGCCAACGGCTAAAGTAATTTGGTTAGGAGGAAAGCCTGATATAGAAGTCTTTACAAAGTATAAGAAGAATAAGCCACAGGAAATGTTGATTTTAACCTTTTACGATAAAAAGGAAACCTTTAATATCGAGGTTAATAAACCTGAAGGGGAATGGCTGGCTTCAATCGTACAGAAAATATCAGTTTCCAATACGCAGGTTTATACGTTTCAGGAAATTAAAGCTGATTTTGAAAGGACAATAGAACATTTTGAATTGTTCTGGTATTCAGAACCCATTTATAATTTAAGAGATTTCGGGCTGTTGGTTTTGTAGCTTGGTTGATCGGATAAATGTTTTATGCTTCGAAAATTTTGAATATATAAGAACATACACAATAAAAACGCATTTTCGACGCTATATTTGCACTATGAGTTTACCGATGCGCATCAACTTTGATGAAAAAGACTATACCTACATTATCATTACGAAGGGAATAACAAAAGAAACCACTGCAATCCATATTAACCTGAATGGTATGGAATATCAGCTGGTTTGCAATTCAAAAGGAGATTGGGATGCTGTTGATGCGACTGTAAACGATCATCCTGGCCTGCTTAAAGCTATAGGAAGAAACATCAAGCTTCGGTTTCGCTTGTAAGGAGTTCTGTTAATCCAAACGGTTGGATCTATTCCTTAGGGGCTTTTTTTACTGGGTGTATCGGTTGTTCACTTTCCTCCCTTTTTTTTGCGGGGTTTTTAAAGTTAGCTTCTTCTTTGTTGTAATCTTTATCCTCAGGCTTTTTTACAGCCTTATTTCCAACTGGAACTTTATCCTTGGCCTCTTCTCTGAAGTTGCTGCTTGGATTTTCATTCTTCTTTTTAGCTTCGCTCATATCTAATTCTTTAACGCAACTACTGGCGTTATCTAATGGTATAACAATTATTTTTTGCGAATTGTTTAGTATTTAATTACAATTGATGGCCCTTCTAGGTAATAATAGGTCTCTCCTAGGAAATGGTAATTACTTCTTAAATGAAATGACTGTATTTAAGTTCTCTCTTTCCACATTAAGGTAAGAAAAATTGAATTTTGAAAAGACTTTTTTCAATTTTTTATGTGAGGGGTGGATGTGAATGAATTTAATGTCAAAGATTTCGTTAAACCAATAATTGAGACTTAAATAAATTTTTTTTACCAATTTTTCCTTTTTTATTTTGTTGAATAGCCAATTCTCGTTATTAACGATAATGTAACCATAGCCCCCATCATTAACTAATGAAACTATTAAATCAGCAAATTTGTAATCATTGAAACAGTAATACCAACAGATTCTATTAAAGAGGATGTCATATTTCCCCTTAGCGCTTTCTAAGTAACCTAGTGAAAATTTAATATCTACATCTTCGGTTTTTGATTTTTGACTAGCGATGTCCAAATAATTTTTACTGATGTCGTGCCAGGTAACTGCCGCGCCTTGTTTTGCAAACTCAATACTGTATTGACCCGGTCCCCCTCCAAGATCAAGTAGTGTTTTATTCGTAAATCCGTCAGAAAATATTCCGATTTTATTTACCAATTCTGTGTCAATTTTTTTGAACTCAAAGTCAGTATATCCTGCGGCGTATGCTAGTGGGACTGGGTCGTAACCCTTTTCTGGTCTTTGAAAATAAGATTTTAATTTAAGCATATTTTTAATTTTAAATGAAAAATGCGCTTAAAGGAGGGGCTAGTAGAGCCACCAGGAAAACCAATCCTGATGGCTTCTTAAAAAAAAATCTAGAATAATTGTTGAATCAGGCATCTGGTATCTCAGGTTCTACTAGCTTAGCTAGCTTCTCCAGGGATTCTTGCCATCCTAAATAACACATTTCAGCGGGTATAACAACAGGAATCCCTTCTTGTTTTATTTTTATTTCTGTACCCACTATAGTTTTCCTAAGCCACACAGAAGTGATCATTTCGCCCGGTAAATTAGGGTCATCAAATTTATCGGTGTACTGCAGAAACTCATTAGGTTTAAGTTCAATGTATTTTCCTCCAAAGGAGTGGTCGTTCCCAGTACTGAAATTTTGAAAAGACATTCGAAATGAACCTCCTATTTCTACATTCATTTCATGAACGGTGCAAAGAAAGCCGTACGGGGGCAGCCATGAAGAAATTGCTAATGCTTCAGTGAATGCGCGGTATACCTTTTCTGGAGATGCTTTTAGGATTCTGTGTAATGAAACATTATTGTCTGACATAACATCATTTTTTTTTCGTTTCCTACTCGTCTGGCTTTTCGGTTTCGCCCGTTTTTAATGGTTGCTGCTCCAATTTTGCTGGGATTATTTTGTTAATTAACATCAGCATTACAAAATTGGTTTGAAAATTTGCTTTTGATAGTGTGTGGATATGACAATATAAGGGGGGAATTGCGACCAGGTTTGTATTAGTCTGTTTTATTGTATTGGGAGTTTAATTATTCTAGTTAGCTGTTAGACTCGGTAGGATTGCTGGCTGTTTAGTCTTAGGAATTTCTTTTTTGCTGCATGCCGTTGCAAATAACAGTGCGGTACAAAGAATAGATTAATAGACTGGCTAATTGGTTATTAAGGTTTAAATCGTTTGTTTTAATTTTTATATATTTTAAAAATTTGTAAACTTTTTGTAATCTTAAAAAATGTAAATAATTGTAATTCAGTGTTTTGGTTGTTGTTTTTTGAAACTTTATTTATTTCGTACTTGCGTTCGGTTTTCAAATAAGTATCTTTGTGTTCTATTCTTCATTAAAAAAAACGCTATATAATATGAAAGCCGAAGCCTTGGAACAAGCCCAAATCACCTATACTTCTGATGAAGCCTATCGCAAATCTCTTGACTATTTTCAGGGCGATGACCTTGCAGCCCGTGTATGGGTAAATAAGTACGCATTGAAAGATTCTGCAGGTGTAATTTACGAAGGCACACCTGATGACATGCACCATAGGATTGCAGCTGAGATAGCTCGTATAGAGGAAAGATATCCTAATCCTTTATCAGAAGCTGAGGTATTTGAGTTGATCCGGAGTTTTAAATATATTATTCCCCAAGGTAGTCCAATGACTGGCATTGGCAATCCACATCAAATTGCCTCACTTTCCAACTGTTTTGTGATTGGTAATGACGGTGATTCCGACTCTTATGGTGGGATCATGAAGATTGATCAGGAACAAGTGCAGTTGATGAAAAGACGAGGCGGTGTGGGACATGACTTGTCGCATATCCGTCCTAAAGGGTCGCCCGTAAAAAATTCGGCATT
The DNA here is from genome assembly GCF_005144565.1 of Pedobacter hiemivivus. Lineage (NCBI taxonomy): Bacteria > Pseudomonadati > Bacteroidota > Sphingobacteriia > Sphingobacteriales > Sphingobacteriaceae > Pedobacter > Pedobacter hiemivivus. The sequence goes on along the minus strand of NZ_SWDX01000013.1, from coordinate 85,200 downwards.
AACTTCTACTGGTATTGTTCCTTTTATGGAACGCTACTCCAACTCTACACGTGAAGTGGCACAAGATGGCAGGAGAGGCGCGTTGATGCTTTCTGTTGCGATTAAACATCCAGATGCAGAAGATTTTATTGATGCAAAAATGGAGCAGGGTAAAGTGACTGGGGCAAATGTTTCTGTGCGTATCGATGATGCATTTATGAAAGCAGTCGCTTCGGGCGAATCTTACCAGCAACAATATCCAATAAACAGCAACAATCCTGTTTATCAGAAAACCATAGAGCCAACGGCATTGTGGAATAAGATTGTTCACAATGCATGGCGTTCTGCAGAGCCGGGTATTCTATTCTGGGATACCATTATAAGAGAGTCTGTGCCTGATTGTTATGCTGACCTAGGTTATCAAACGGTTTCTACTAATCCTTGCGGAGAAATCCCATTATGTCCTTATGATTCATGTCGCTTACTTGCTATTAATCTCTTCTCTTACGTAGAAAAGCCTTTTACATCTGAAGCTTATTTCAACTGGGAGTTGTTTAAAAAACATATCCATGCGGCACAACGTATGATGGATGACATCATCGATCTGGAGTTGGAGAAGATAGACGCAATTCTTGAAAAGATTGCTGAAGATCCTGAAGGGGAAGATATTAAACGTACAGAGATGAATCTCTGGTTAAATATCCAAACCAAAGCTAAAGAAGGAAGAAGGACAGGTATTGGCATTACTGCTGAAGGTGATATGCTTGCAGCAATGGGCTTACGTTATGGTAGCGATGAAGGTACAGCATTTGCTGTGGAGATTCATAAAACCATTGCTATCGAAGCTTATCGTTCTTCGGTGATTACTGCAAAAGAAAGAGGTGCTTTTGCCATATTTGATGCAGATAGGGAAAAGAATAATCCATTTATACAGCGTCTAAAAACTGCAGATCCAAGCTTGTACAATGACATGATGGAGTACGGCAGACGTAACATCGCTTTGTTAACTATTGCTCCAACAGGAACAACCAGTCTGATGTCTCAAACCAGTTCGGGAATTGAGCCGGTGTTTATGCCAGTATACAAAAGAAGAAGAAAGGTAAACCCGAACGATAAAGATGCACGTGTAGATTTCATAGATGAGGTGGGAGATTCCTGGGAAGAGTATGTGGTTTTCCACCCGCGTTTTAAGCAATGGATGGAAGTTAATGGTCATGACCTTACTAAAAACTATGCGCAAAAAGAGTTGGACAAACTTGTGGAACTGTCACCATACTATAAATCTACTTCAAATGATGTTGATTATTTGAAAAAAGTGAAGATGCAGGGTGAAATCCAAAAATGGATCGATCATTCCATCAGTGTAACGATCAATATGCCTTCAGATGTAACAGAAGAACTCGTTGGTGCAGTTTATATGGAAGCTTGGAAATCAGGCTGTAAAGGGGTGACTGTTTATAGGGATGGTTCACGTTCTGGAGTACTGATTTCTAATGATGCACCTAAAACTGAAGAGACTGAAGCGGAAGCTCAACACACGTTCTCAACCACAAGACCTGCGATTTTGGAAGCTGATGTAGTTCGTTTTCAGAATAGTAAAGACAAATGGATTGCCTTTATTGGCTTGATGGATGGTAAACCGTATGAAATTTTCACTGGTTTTGTGGATGATGAAGACGGTATTTTATTGCCAAGATGGGTAAATGACGGTGTAATTATTAAGAGTCGAGAAGCAGACGGCAGTTCACGATATGACTTTCAATATAAGAATAAACGTGGTCATAAAACAACTATCGAAGGATTGTCTTATAAGTTCAATCCTGAGTATTGGAATTACGCCAAGTTGATATCAAGTACATTAAGACATAGCATGCCTATTGAGAAAGTGGTAGATCTAATTAACAGCTTGCAGTTAGATGAAGCCATAAACACTTGGAAGAATGGGGTGGCTCGTGCACTAAAACGTTATGTTCCTGATGGTACTGTAGCGAACAAACAACAGTGCCAGAACTGTAATTCTACCAACTTGCATTACCAGGAAGGCTGCTTAACCTGCAAGGATTGCGGCTCGTCAAAATGCGGTTAAGCCCTCAGGTATATACTCCTAAAGTAAATATAAAAAGTCTGCTCATGTTTAATGATGCAGACTTTTTTATATGTAATTTCTGCAAGATAATGAGCTTTTAAAGATCGTCGATATCATCATTAAAATCTTCGTCGTCCTCGTTCAGGTCAAAATCCTTCTCGTCCAAATCCTCTTCAACAGGGAATTGGTCCTCATCATCTTGTCCATCTTCCTCGAAATCTTGCTCGTCCTCTCCGTACTCTTCATCATCCTCTGGGTCAACTGGGGGAGTGTGCTGTTGGAAGATATGATTAGCGTCTAATGATCTGTTCTCGTTGTTTTTCATTGTCTTTTCTTTTGTTACCTAAATTAGTTTTTGGAACGTCTTCCTCCATTATGTTTTCATTGAACTTGTTTTCGGACTGGTCATTAAGATTTTCAATTGCTGGCAGTTCGTGGCTGCTTCTCCGATCTGTGCTGCTATGATATTTAGGTGTCGTTAAATTCTCTGTTTTTTCAACGTCGTATTGCTTTGAACCTGGTTTTGGTGTTTCACGATTTTTCATTGGAATAGGTGTTTTAAAAATGTGAATGCTGATATTTTAATGCTCATAACAATCAGTTATTATCCATATATGAAACACAGGTAATAACTGATTGTTTTATGAATAAAAAGGTTACCATTTTTTTCTAATGTATGCAAAAGATGCTGATTGTCAATTTGCATGTTTTTATCTGATTGTACTTTGAGGTAATTTAATTCACCATGTATTAAGGGATGTTACTCGGCTGTTAAGCGGACACTACTCGGCTCCACCCAAGTAGTGTCCGGGTAATGTCCGGGTAATGTCCGGGTAAGTAGGGGTTGCAGACTGCTTTCAAGCGGTTAACTGAAAAGAAATTTTTAGTAGGGAAATCACTAGTTGTAACATTCTAGTTATGTCATAGAAAGTTTGTGTTCATTAACAATTGTTAACTTTTATGGTTGATAGATTTTCTTGTTTTCTCAGGAGAACCGATATGTCATTTTATTAAAAACTCAAATCAATTCTGGATTGACGTTGTTCTTAGTTACTAATTATATAGTTATGAAAAGGCAAAAGAGATCTGATCACGATACGGATAAAGCGTTAGTTAAAGTGGGCAGCGTAACTCCTCCTAAAAATAAAAAGCTACAAACTGATTTACCTCTTGCTGAAAAGGATGAGGTAAAACAGGCAGAAGAAGAGCAGCGAAAACGAATGAAAGGTGAGAATTCTTAAGTCATGGAAAGGAATAGCATAATAGAAGGGGTGGTTGTCGTTCTGGTGATCTTGCTGATCATTTTTCTGATCAGCAAGAATAGGAAAGATCAGAAACAAATGGAGGAGGAAATTAAGAAGTCGGAAATTGATCCAAAAAAACATGATGATAAACATGTTTAATGCACCAGAAAGGGGAGATGCCATGGAATTTAGCGTAAATGCTCAAAAAGAGCAAACGGATCTGCTGAAAGATGCAAAATCGCTTGACGCTTTACTAGAGCGTATGGGGGATGCACATTATGTACCTATCCTTTTTCCTTCTAATTACCTTTCTTCCTACTATGAAATCTCTATTTCTTTCTCTTCAAACGCCTCAAATATTTGTGCAATGATTATACTTCTTGTCAGATCTGCATCGGAGATATCTTTGCACCAAAAGTATATTTTTATATTGCTGTTTAGTTTACTTACAGGGTTGATCATAATCACTGGTTCTTTATTGATAAAGACGTTGTCATTTTTAGTAATAATATCCCTGATTTGGTTCACTACTTCAGTTGAATTGAAAGGCTTAGCAATAGTTAAAGAAATATCTATGCGCATTTGGTTATTGCTAAGTGTCCAATTGATGATATTGTTTGATAAAATGGAACCATTGGGAATAATAATCTCTGCACCTTCATCAGTAAGCAATGTACTGGCGCGGACACCGATCTCCTTAACTCTTCCTTTCTTGTTGCTTAGCTCTACAACATCACCGATACGGATAGTCTTATCAAAAATAAGGATGATCCCTGATACAAAATTGCTCACGATATTCTGTAAACCCAGTCCGATACCTACACCAAGGGCACCAAGGATCACGGTTATTTTGTCGATCGGGAGTCCGGATGCAGCAACAGCGATAAGGAATCCTCCAATGAGCAATACCAATCGTGTAACTAATAATTTCGAGCGCTCCCCTTTATTATCCTCGATGCCATCATCGCCGGTATCACCAAAGAAATAGGCAATGTATTTCTGTAAAAAGTTAGCTGTCCAAATGATTCCTAAAAAGAGCGTGATACCCCCAAAGGTAAAAGAGAAGTTTCCTATAGTTCTTTTTTCAATAAGGATCTCCATGACAGACTCATACAGGCCATTAAAAATATTGAGGTTCGTAGTAAATATCACAAACCAAATAATTGTAGTCCCAACACCAGTAAGTCGTTTAAGACCTGATGTTACCGGCAGCCAGTCAAAATATTCAGGGTATCCTTTACGGATTCTGCTACTTTTCATTTGAAGCAGGAAAGCCTCTACCAGTACTTTTGCCAGAATGGTTAAGGATATTGCGTTTAACAAGGAGTTTACACCGGTAGAATAGAAAATCTGGGTAAGCGTAAAACGTCCGAAGATATTGCATAAAGTAGCAATGAATGCGAAGACTACATAGATAAATCCGGTAATCAGGATCATCCTATACCTTCTGGCTTTCTCATCCAGTTTCCTCAGGATAATGATGCCATAAGTGGTAGCACTAAGACTCAAGAAAAGAAGAAGCCAACGCTGGTATCTTGGAGGCATTCCTAAAAGACGCAGGAAAACCGGCGCAAGAAGGAATAGTACAAATATGCACCAATAGTAAAATAGCTTTGTGGGCAGTTTTTTATAGAAAAATGCAGTCAGTAAAATGGCAAGTAAGATCTGTACCGATTCGATATAAAGTGCCGGGGCCCTTAGGTCGAAGATCGGTGCCAAGGTAAAGAGCATGATAAAGGTAATCAGATAAGGCTTTGGTCTGAGTAAGGAAAAATCGTCAAGCGCTTCCAATCGGTCGCGTTGTTTCATACTCCTGTAATTGAAAAATACCCAGAGGAAGAAAGTGACACAAGTAAGGAGCAGTAACATGCGACTACTGCGGGTGTACACAAAATAATAGCCTGATATTTCCTGTTCACCACCGATAAACTTACGGAATCCAATCCCTCTATTAGCCTTACGGTTTACTGATTCCCAAAGGTAACGTCGCTCTTTCCCGAAAGCTTTTATACTTACAGCGTCAAGCTGGCTATCTGTAAGGTACATTAATTCTTTAATGTTTATCAGGTTGGATGAAGTTCGTGCCTGGAGGTTGTTAATTGTTAATGTGGTCGTCTTCAGAAGGCTATCCATTACCAGCCGTTTTTTCTGCAGTTCTGCAAACTGATCTTTAAACATAATTCGCATAGCAGGCAGCGTAAAAAGTTTAATCAGCACCGTGTCTTTTCGCAGGTTGAGAATCTCCGTTTTCAACTCCCGCAATTGTTTTTCATATTCATCGAGATCCGCCAGGCAATCCTTGTTGTTGGTTTGAAGCTCTTCAAGTAAGGTCTGGTCCATTTGCAGATTTTGAAGGTTCAGCCCTCTGTCTCCTAGTGTAAGCCTGCTTTTTAGCAGGGTAAGGGCAGCCTCATCTTGTGTTAAATGTACTGCTATCGGTTTTAGATTCTTGAAAGAGCCTACGGTAACGGGAACTTTGTTTATCGTTTCAAATACTTTCTCGAGATGAATAAGGTAATCGCCCTTTGTCAAGGTTGCAGAGTCGGAAAGGATGGAAACGTCCTGACCTTTATCCATTGGCTTACTTTTCTGTGCAAGCGTTGGAATGGAAAAGCACAAGGCCATTAGTAAGACTATCGCATTGCGAATTGCTATTGAAAAAGGTTTTTTTACTATCATTTGATCTATAGGAAGTGCTGAGTAGATATTCGGGATGCATAAATATGCATTGGATTCTTCAAAAATAGTTAAAGATTTGCTCTAGTTTTCATTCTTGCATATTAGCTTTATTATTTTTTTTTAGATTTTTAAAACTATTTACTGCATTCTTACGTATGTATATATGAGAGCGTTAATGGGTGCGTGTTATTCGTAACACGTGCCCTTTTTATTTTAGGGCCTTCAGGTAATCAAGCGGTTTTTTATGGCATAACGGATCAATGAAGCTGTATTGTTTTGGCTAGTCTTTTGCAATAGGCTCTGACGGTGTCCTTCAATGGTACGTTTACTCAGGAATAGTTTGTTGGAGATTTCGTTGTTAGTCAATCCCTCGGCAATCAGTTCTAAGACTTGAAGTTCTCGCTCAGAATATTGGCTAAGATTCTTGGGCTCCTGGTCTTGACATAGATGGTTAATTTGGAACTTTATAAGTTTTTCTATTAGCTCGATCCCCATATATTTTCGGTTTTTGTTCACCATTTTTACAGCGAACTCCAGCTCTTCTGTGTCAGCACTTTTTAAGAGATATGCATTTGCACCTGCATTAAAAGCTGTCGAAACATGATTTAGATCGTCATACATAGAAAGTATAATTACTTTAATACTTGGATCAAGTCGTTGTAATGCTATAGTTAGCTCTGTACCGTTCATTTCTGGCATATTCAAGTCGGATATGACAATGTCGATTTTTTCGCCTGTTTTAACAAATTCGAGCACCTCCAAGCCATTTGCACATTCTTTGATCACTTTTATATTTCCAGGTTGCTCTACCAATTTTTTAAGTCCACTGCGTACGATGGAGTGATCGTCAGCCAATACAATGCTAATCATGTTTTTCGGAATTTAATATTTGATTGTCAATGCTATATTACTATTTATCGGTGAGGTAACAAAGCTTCTGTCACATTGTTTTTTTTTAAAATGTATAATATACTACTCAATAAGGGCCCTTCAATAACCAGATTGGGCATTTTAACTGGGTGGTTTAATACGGTTTGACTGGTTGTTTCTACGTGTTTTAGTATACGGTAAGTACCGATATTTTGTATGAAAACCTCTTGATTTTTGATTTAAATGACATTATCTAATGTGCAGGTAACTTATGTGATTTTTTTGGCACATTGTTTCTACCTCTTTTGGTATAAGGGGTAACTAAACTATAAACACTATGAGCGTATTAAATTTGGATGATGAGATCTGTAACTATAGATCCAGTCTTGAAGCATTCGCACTTAAATTCACAGGTGATGTGGAAGATGCGAATGATCTGGTACAGGATACTATCTTGAAAGCTATTCGCTATATGCATCTTTACAGGAAAGAAACCAATTTAGCTGGCTGGTTGTACATCATTATGAAAAATACTTTCATTAACAATTACCGCTATAATGTGCGAAGAAGAGCTGTTATAATTTCGACCGACAATCTACTGATGTATCAGACTCAAAAAAATTCGGCTGCAAATGTTGGTGAGGATAAGTTCATTTTGAAAGATATTCACACCGCTTTAGCCAATCTGGAGCCTGAGTATTCTACTCCTTTTTTGAGGTATTTTGAAGGATATAAATACCATGAAATTGCTATTGAAATGGATATCCCTATGGGGACGGTTAAAACCAGGATACATATAGCACGACAGCTATTAAAAAGTCAATTAAAAATGTACAAATCGAGGGCTTTAAATTTCTAATTCAAAAATATTAACCGGATAAAGTTTTTAGCACGTAAATTTGGTTCTGAAAATACCCCGGTTAATGAAGAAGAATAAATTGACTCAAAATACGAATGCAGAAGACTTGTCTCAGGAACTGAAGCAACTGGAAAAGAAAAGTAATCAACGCATTTTTTTTCCGATTGTGGCGTTAGGCGGGTCTGCCGGTTCATTCCATGCATTTGAACAATTCTTTCTCCATATGCCAATCGACAGTGGTTTTGCATTTGTGATTGTGATGCACTTGCAAGCCAATACAGGTTTAAAAGCTGCTGATTTAATTCAGAAGTTCACAGCCATGCCTGTCCAGGAGGCAGAGGATGGTTTGCAAATTGTAACTAATCATGTTTACATCATCCCACCAGATCGGGATATGGGGATGCATAACGGACATTTGTTAATGTTTAATATATCACGCTCCAAGGGGGCACATATGGCCATCGATTACTTTTTGCAGAGCCTGGCAGAAGATCAATGGAACCACGCCGTAGCCATTATTTTTTCTGGAATGGGTGCTGATGGGGAAAATGGAGTCAGGATGATTAAGGAGAAGCTAGGGATGGCGATGGCGCAGTTACCCGAAAGTGCAGAATACCCGAGTATGCCAGCTGCTGCAATTAAAACAGGGATGGTGGATTATATTTTAATTCCTGAAGAAATGCCCCTGAGGTTGATTCAGTACTTGAACCATCCGGCGCTTCAAGAACCAATTTCGGAGGAGCAGTTGCTTGAGCGTAATAACTACACCCATATCCAAAAGATTCTGATGCTACTTCGTTCGCATACAGGTCACGATTTTACTTTATATAAAAAAAATACCATCAGCAGAAGAATTGAAAGGAGGATTGCATTTCATCAGTTGCCAGATTATATGCATTATGTAAACTATATGCGCGAAAATCCTCATGAAATTGAAGCGCTCTTTAATGAACTACTTATTGGAGTTACTAAATTTTTTAGGGATGGTGCGGCGTTTGATGCGCTCAAACCACACTTATATGCAAAATTGGCTCAAAAGAATAATGATGAGCCTATTCGGATTTGGATTGCAGGCTGTTCGACAGGTGAAGAAGCATACTCTCTGGCGATTTTATTGCTTGAGTATCTGGACTCTTTAAAATCAGATAGCCCACCAAAGGTGCAGATTTTTGCCACGGATTTGGACCCCCGTGCGATAGAGCAGGCGAGATCTGGTTATTACTTTTCAAATATAATCTCTGAAATTTCAGCCGAAAGACTGGACCGCTTTTTTGTAGCCAAAAATAACGGCTATGTGGTCAAAAAGAGCGTTAGAGGAATGATAGTCTTCGCTCAACACAATTTGATTAAAGATGCACCCTTTACCAAGTTGGATCTGTTGTGCTGTAGAAATGTAATGATTTATTTGACGGCAGATTTACAGAAAAAGCTAATGCCTATATTTCATTATTCGCTTAACCACAATGGCTTGCTGTTTTTGGGGCCAGCAGAATCTGTAGGTGTTTTTAGTGATGCTTTCCATTTGATTGAGTCTAAATGGAAAATATATGAGCGCAAGGAAGGTACAGATGGTGTGGCGAAAATAATAGATTTTCCGTTCCATATATCCAATGCACCAGCAAAAATTTCGAAAGAAATTCCAGAGATCCCAATAATCAAAAATGTAGTAGCAGAGAACTTTCATAGAATTTTATTAGAGGAGTATACACCGGCTTCTTTACTAGTTAATGAGAAGGGCGATATCCTATATATCAATGGTATAATGGATAAGTACCTGCAGGTTACTTCTGGTGAGGCCACTATGAACATCTATAAGATGGTGAAAGAGGAACTGAAATACGTAATTAGCAATGCCATTCACCAGGCAGCTGTCCAAAAAGGATCAGTAGAATTTACAGATTTAAAGTTGCAGGAAAAAGAGGTATTTACGCTTGTTGATTTAACGGTGAAATATATCACCACAAATCATTTGCAAGGGCTATTTGTACTGTCATTTAAGGAAAAAGGTCCTGTGAAGAAGAAACGGTCTCGTGCCATAGATTCGATTAGGGGAGAAGCTGTTAAGGAACTGGAAAATGAATTGGTGTATACCAAGCAACAATTGAATACCACCATTGAGCAAATGGAAACCTCGCTGGAAGAATTGAAATCAACCAACGAAGAATTACAAAGTACCAATGAAGAATTGCAGAGCACAAATGAAGAGGCCCTGACGACAAAGGAAGAAATGCAATCTTTAAACGAGGAATTAATGACGATTAATCTTCAATATCAAAACAAGACGGAAGAATTGACCCGCTTAAACAATGATATGAAGAATTTGCTGGATAGTACGGAAATAGGTACTATATTTTTAGACAATCACCTTAATATTCTGCGTTTTACACCTCAGGTAACCAAATTGTTTAACGTGATTTCTTCTGATATTGGTCGTTCTATTACCCATATTGTTTCAAACTTTGACTACCCTGCTATTGAGGCTACAATTGTAGAAGTGATTGAAAAGTTAAGTGGCAAGGAATTAGAAGTAAGAACTCGTAAAAATGATTGGTACAACCTACGGATCATGCCCTATAGAACTATTGATAATTTTATCAGTGGTGCTGTATTGACATTTACTAGAATAACTCCTGTTAAAGCCTTGGAAGATCGGTTGTCGACTTTATTGTCGTATGTCCGGAAATCAATAAACAGCATGAATGAGGCTGCGGTATTATTAGATCATGAAGGGAAAGTGCTGGCAGTGAATAAATTCTTCTTAACGATGTTTAATCTTAGGGAATTTGAAATTAAAGAACTATTATTGATAGATTTTGTTCATAATAGATGGAATACGAAGAAGTTGGATACCTTACTGGATGGTTATGAAGATAAGGAAATGTATTTGCAGCATGAATTCCGTGGTTTGGGCGTTTTGAAATTGATGGTCGGTGTTAATTACCTGTCAATAGAGGAATCAGAAAAAAATGGGGCCACAATTGTTACTTTTAAAGAGCAAGAAAATGAAACCAAAAAAAGTCGGGAACAAGGAGAAGATAATTTCACTGCTCCGAGCTAGACTTGACAATTCAGGAGATGCTTCAACGCTATCTGGCGAATATGTTAACGATGATCAATTGGCATTACTATTAGGAGAACTGGAGGTTTTTCAGCTTGAACTCGAAATGCAGAACGATGAGTTGTCTGCCTCTTATCAATTGCTGGAAACAGAACGTGCAAAATTTGCAGGTTTTTTTAATCGGGCACCGGTAGGTTATTTTATTCTTGATCATCTTGGCCTTGTTGAGGAGGCCAATCAGACAGGCGCGGATTTATTGCGGATTTCTAAAAGAGATATTTTGGAAAAACGTTTTCAGAGTTTTATAGCGCCCGAAATGTGGGAGTTGTTTTATGGTTTTTTACATAAAATGCAAACCAATGTAGGTAAGCAGAATTGTGAAATTAAACTTTTAATTGCCGGAGATCTTAAGATTTATACCCGAATGGAAGGTGTCGCGATTGTGAACACTTTCACGGAAAGACTTCAATATTATATCACTGTTATCGATATTTCTGAAAGTAGAGCTGACCAGCAAAAGCTGATAGGTACTGCCAAAAGGCTGGAGTTGACGCTTAAAGCTTCAGGAACGGGTACCTGGACCATGACGGTAGCTACAAACCAGGTATTTCTTGATGAATTTAGTTTGTATTTATTCGAAATTAATCCCTGGGAATTTGATGGTAGCACCAGATCATTTATCTCATTTATCCATCCAGATGATCAACACCTGGTTAGACAAAGTTTGTCTGATGCAACCCACTATGGTGGGGATGTTGAAATGGAATTTAGGATTGTAACTAAAAGTGGTAAAACCAAAATTGTATCTGCTAAAGGACAGCAGATCAATAGCGCTGGAGCTGATAGTTATTTTGCTGGTATTGTGATGGATATTACAGAAAAGACAAGGTTAATCCAGGAGGCTCAACAGCGTGATAGTGAACAACAAAGGTTAATACTTGCTGCGACTTTTAAAGCGCAAGAAAATGAAAGAAATAAAATAAGTAATGCGCTACACGATAGTGTATGTCAAATTCTTTACGGAATCAGGCTTAATGTTCAGAATATCCAACATAGCCAAAATTTGAATGCTGAATTTCAGAATATCAACCAGCTGCTTGCCCTGGCAATCACCGAGACTCGGGAATTGTCTTATAAACTTAGCCCTTCCGTGCTCAGAGACTTTGGTTTTAAAGAGGGAATAAGGGAGATGATTCAGCGTTTAAGTACATCGGGATTCAAGATTAAGAGTTCTTTAGATGCATCGGCTGACTTGCTTCACCCGGATCTTCAATTGTATGTTTTCAGAATGATCCAGGAATTAGTGAATAACTGTATTAAACATGCTAATGCAACAATCGTTAAAATTATAGTTTGTGCAGAAGGTGACTGGGTAAATGTAAAAGTTTCAGATAATGGAAAGGGTTTTCAGGTTGGAATTGATGAGTCATTAGCAAAGGGATCTGGCGTAAGATCTATTAAAAATCGAGTTTTTCTACTAAACGGAACCATGGATATTGATACTTCAAAATCAGGTACTCAGGTTATCATTAAATTTAAGAAAGATTCACCTGCGCTTGGGCTTTCATCTTATAGTTAAACAGGTGATGGAGACAACGGTTAAAAATATCGTTACGATTGGCGCATCTGCCGGTGGAATTGCGGCCATTACAAAATTACTGTCGACCGTAGATAAGGACCTGAATGCTGCGCTTTTTATTGTTATTCACATTTCCAAAAAATCGCGCACTGATGTTATCCTAACCCAATTACAGAAATATACTGCCTTTAAATGTGTGATTCCTAAAGATGGCGAGGACATACTAAATCAAATTGTTTATCTCGCCCCGTCTGATTGCCATATGATGGTTAGGCGGGGTAAGATTTTAATTCGAAAAGGGGCGCTCGAAAATCATTGGCGACCATCAATTGATGTATTGTTTCGTTCTGCGGCTGCTGCTTATGGTTGCAATGTTACCGGCATTGTGCTTACTGGGCTGTTAGATGATGGTACTTCGGGTATGTCAGCTATCAAAAAGAGTGGCGGAACCTGTATTGTTCAGGATCCTGCTGAAGCTGATTTTCCTGATATGCCCAGAAATGTGCTGCAAAATGTTGCTGTCGACTATAACGTGCCAATAGCTGATATGGGGTATATTCTTTCTGATCTATTGAGTCGTGGAGACTCGGACATGTATGATACACCAACTGATGTATTGCTAGAAAATGACGTTACCATGCGCATGAACAACAATTTTGGCGATTTAGTCAATAAACAGCTAAAAGGAGTGGAAGAGTCACTTTGGGTGGCCATAAGGATGATGGAAGAAAGAAAAAATTTGTTAAATTCTATGAGTGATCAAAATGAAGAGGCAAAAGAAATGGCTGATCAAATGATCACTCATATTGCACGCTTAAAAAAGATGCTTCAAGAAATTGGAAAAAAATCTTAATCCCTACGGTCAGGATACGCTTGTCAAAAGCGCATCTCTGCCTTTTGCAAGTGGTTTTTAATTTTTTGAACTAAATAAGTTGGATTAAATGGTTTTCCAACAAAGGAATCACAACCATATCGGCTTACAGATAAGAACATGTTATTGTATGCTGAGCAGATAATTACTGGTAGCAAGCGGGTTTTTGCACATCGTTTAATTTGATTACAAAGTATTTCACCATTTAAAATGGGTAAACTATAATCTAATAAAACGAGGTCCGGTTTAAAGTTTTCAATCAATATTAGTATATTTTCAGTACATCGATAAGCCCGAACAGTATAACCTATCCGGGTAAGAATCCGGTCAAGTAACTTTACACAAAGTTCGTCATCTTCAACAATCAGAATTCTTTTTGAAGATTGTAGGGGAGGAGCGGCGCTGATAGCCATATCAGTAAAATCTGCACGAATCATGTTTTTCATAGATAAATACACTAATTACATATTAAATTGATTTTTTCTTTCTTGGAAGCGATTTTAATGAGCTAGTCTTTTCTTTCCCCCACTCCCAATCTTCCTTAAAATCTTCATCCGCATGGAAATAGTAACTAGGATTACCGCTTACACTAGTTTTCGGAAAATTGTGACGTTTCCCTTCATTTGGTTTTGTCTTCATAGCTTTTTGATTTATTTTTCATAGTCTACAAAATGGATTATAAAGCTAATGACTATGATTTGGTTGCGCAATGAGGTTTATACGCCTTTTTAAGCGGCTAAATACGTGTTTTTGCAATTGGAGATAAATTCCGTTTTTGACCATTATTGTTGCCTATTATTTTTTGAACTAATCCATGTCAAAATTGTTATGTAAATTACATATGATTAACACTAACCTAATAAACTATGAAGAAGATCATTCTATTTGTCCTAAGTCTCCTTTTTGGACTGATGTTTATAAACGCAGGATTGAATAAGTTTTTTAATTATATGCCTGTACCTAAAGATTTGCCTGAAGGTATGATGAAAGTAATGACTGCCTTTATGACCATAGGCTGGTTGATGCCGCTTATTGCAGTTGCAGAAATTGTTGGTGGCGTGCTTTTTATTATCCCTAAATATAGAGCGCTCGGTGCAATAATTATCCTTCCTATTATGATAGGTATAATTTTAACACACCTTACTTTAGCTCCTTCGGGTTTACCAATGGCTCTTGTATTGTTTGCAATTAATATTTGGGTAATCATTGAAAATCGTGAAAAGTACCTACCAATGATAAAATAAAGGGCAAAAAAAAGCGGCTCACATTTCTGTGAGCCGCTTCAAAAGGTCTTATTTACTTATTTAACACGTTCAACATATTCGCCTGTGCGTGTATCTACTTTAATTTTATCACCTTGATTTACAAACAAAGGTACTTTTAGTTCGATACCATTTTCTGTTGTAATAGTTTTTAATGCACCAGAAGAAGTGTCACCTTTAACAGCTGGCTCAGCGTAGGTAACTTCCAATTCTACAAAGTTTGGAGCTTGTGCCATGATAGGCTCTTCACTTTCTATAGAAACGATCACGTCCATACCTTCTTTTAGGAACTTAGCTGAAGGTCCAAATAGAGATTTAGGAATATTGAATTGATCAAAAGTGACATTATCCATAACCACAAAATAATCACCTTCTTCATATAAATATTGATAATCACTCGTTTCTACACGGCAAATTTCAACCTGCTCGTCAGTCCCTAAACGGGCCTCAACAATTTTCCCTGTTTTAATGTTACGAAATTTGCCTAAGTAGAAAGCTCCACCTTTACCTGGAGTACGATGTAAGATTTCCGTAACTGTTACCAGCTCGCCGTTAAAACGTAAAATGTTTCCTACTTTAATTTCAGATGCTTTTGCCATAAAAGATTTAATTGTAAAATTTGAGCGTAAAGATATACGCTTTTTTGATAAAATACCATCAACTCCTAAGCCACCTGCAATTATTCAGATAAATTTTACCTAATCAGCTTCGCCAATTTCTCTTTTTAAAAATTCAAGCAATACAGAAGCGTGATTGTACTGTTGATCATGCGCAGCATACAGCAGGGTAATAATTGGTTGGGTTTCCTTTATTTTTAGAAGCTCTTTTACGCCCTTATTGGTCGCCAATTCTTCCAAATAGTTTTTTTTAAAGATCTCCCATTTTTGAGGCTGGTGATCAAACCATTTACGAAGCTCGGTAGATGGAGAAACTTCTTTCAACCAAAGCTGGATATGAGCATCTTCTTTCTTTAAACCTCTGGGCCATAGTCGATCAACCAGGATACGGAAGCCGTCATCTTTTGATGCCGGCTCATAAATTCTTTTCATCTTAATCATGCGTACTAAACCTTAATTATATTAAATGTAATTAATTGTAAAGGAATAAAAGACATTCAGTACCCTGTAGGTTGCAGAGTTTCTATATCTTTATGCCTGATTTTAGAACGATTAAATGCGTATTATGAATAATACAGAGCTGGCATTGCGATCGGTTAATGTAACCAGGTATGTCACTCCTTTAAGAGAAGGGGGGTCGATGCCTGCAATTGCGGAGGCTGATGATGGATTTTTATATGTGCTTAAATTTCGAGGTGCGGGGCAAGGTGCAAAAGCACTGATTGCAGAGATATTTGGTGCCGAAATTGCGCGTGCACTTGGTTTGAAGGTACCTGAAATTGTATTTGCCAGTTTAGATGAGGCATTTGGGAGGATAGAACCAGATGAAGAGATACAAGATTTGCTGCGGGCAAGTGAGGGCCTCAATCTCGCTTTACACTATCTTTCTGGAGCGATTACTTTTGACCCACTGGTTACTGTAGTGGATTCAAAATTGGCTTCACAGATCGTATGGCTTGATTGTTTGCTGACCAATATGGATCGTACAGCAAGAAATACAAATATGTTGATCTGGCACAGAGAGCTTTGGTTAATAGACCATGGTGCATCTCTTTACTTTCATCATTCCTGGCAAAATTGGAAGGAACAAGCGTTACGCCCTTTTATATTGATTAAAGACCATGTTTTGTTGCCTTATGCTTCAGAACTTGAAGCGGTAGACAAAGCTTTTCGTGCGATACTGACACCGGCACTTATTGCCTCAATAGCGGCGTTAATACCTGATGAATGGTTGGTTGATGAATATTCGTTTGAAAGTCCGGAAGAGCATAGACAAGCTTATATTCATTTTCTTGAAACCAGATTAGACAATTCAAATATTTTTGTAAAAGCAGCACAAGATGCAAGAGAAGCACTTATTTGAGTATGCCGTAATTCGCGTTGTACCCAGGGTAGAGCGCGAGGAGTTTATGAATGTGGGCGTTGTTGTGTATTGCTCCAAAGAAAAATTTCTGGGGGTTTTAATGAACCTGAATACGGAAAAATTAAGTATGTTCTGTCAGGATTTGGATCTGGAGGTGTTGGAAGGCAATTTGTGTGCTTTTGAGCGGATTTGTGAAGGTGCCGAACAGGGCGGTACAATTGGGAAGTTGGATATGGCATCTAGATTTCGATGGTTAACAGCTACCCGAAGTACGGTTTTACAAACATCCAGGGCACATGCAGGCTTATGTACCAATGCAAATGAGACCTTATTGAAATTATACAATCAAATGGTACTTTAATTGTTATATTTTGCAGTATTTTAAATGATTAATAGGTGATGAAGGCTGAAGAAAGTGTGATACTTGTTGATGAAAATGACAACGAAATAGGTGTAATGGAGAAAATGGAGGCACACATCCAGGGTAAGCGTCATCGGGCATTTTCAATTTTTTTGTTTAATAAAAAAGGGGAGTTGCTGTTACAGAAACGTGCTGCAGATAAATACCATTCTGCTGGCAAATGGACAAACACCTGTTGCAGTCACCCTAGACCAGGGGAGGCAACTGAGGATGCCGCAAATAGGCGATTAGGGGAAGAGATGGGGATGGAGGCTGATATTTCTAAAGCTTTTAGCTTTTTATATGACACCGAAATTATGCCGGGAATTACAGAGCATGAGTACGACCATGTATATATAGGGATAACTGATGTGCTGCCTGTTCTAAATCCTGCCGAAGCGTCGGCTTATCGGTATGTCTCCATGAAAGATTTAGCTGATGAGTTAAATGCTGAGCCAGATAAATATACCAAATGGTTAAAAATTTGTTTCGAAAAAGTGATGGAATGCCATCGTAAAATATTCTAACTTAAAAAAATACTATATGATTATTGAACCTAGAATGCGTGGGTTTATATGCCTTACAGCGCATCCAGATGGATGTGAACAAAATGTAATCAATCAAATTAATTACGTGAAATCCAAAGGAACCATTGCTGGTCCAAAGAAAGTGCTGGTTATTGGTGCTTCTACAGGATTCGGTCTGGCTTCCAGAATCACGAGTGCTTTTGGCGCTGATGCGGCTACGATTGGTGTTTTTTTTGAAAAACCATCTGCACCTGGTAAACCTGCTTCGCCAGGATGGTATAATAGTGCTGCATTTGAAAAACATGCCCACAAAGCTGGCTTGTATGCTAAAAGTATCAATGGTGATGCTTTTTCAGATGAAATTAAACAACAAACGCTTGATTTGATTAAAAATGACCTGGGTCAGATAGATCTTGTTATTTACAGTTTGGCTTCGCCAAAAAGGTTGCACCCTAAAACTGGTGTTGTACATAATTCCGTACTAAAACCGATTGGGGACAATGTTTTTACGAATAAGACTGTAGATTTTCATACCGGAGTTGTTTCAGAGGTTTCGATTTCGCCTGCTAATGAGGAAGAAATAGAAAATACTGTTGCTGTGATGGGCGGTGAAGATTGGGAATTGTGGATTGATGCGTTGAAAGCTGCCGATTTGCTTGCAGAAGGCGCTACAACGGTAGCTTATTCTTATATAGGTCCTTCATTAACTGAAGCTGTATATAGAAAAGGAACTATTGGTAGGGCTAAAGATCATTTAGAAGCCACAGCGTTTACCATTACTGATAAATTAAAAGATATCAACGGAAAAGCCTTTGTTTCTGTAAACAAAGCACTCGTTACACAGGCAAGTTCTGCCATCCCCGTAATTCCACTTTACATTTCATTACTTTATAAGGTGATGAAAGAAAAAGGCATTCATGAAGGTTGCATTGAACAGATTCAACGCTTGTTTGCGGAAAGATTGTATACTGCTGAGGAAACGCCAATTGATGCAGCTGGAAGAATCCGTATTGACGATTGGGAAATGCGTACTGATGTTCAAGAAAGGGTAGCTCAATTATGGACAGAAGCCACAGCAGAGACTTTACCGCTTATAGGCGACCTTGCTGGTTATAAAAAAGATTTTTTAAATCTCTTCGGCTTCGATGTAGCGGGAATTGATTATGAAAAGGATGTTAATGAAATGGTAGAAATGCCTGCTTAATATGCCGTTTTTAGGGCTTTATAGTGTATATTTTACACTATAAAGCCTTGATAATAAATGCATTTAGATGCGGCGCTTTCAAAGTAATGTAATATTTTTGGGCAAAACACTAAAGCCAATGAATATTAAGAAAGTTCTAATTGCCAACCGGGGTGAAATTGCCATTCGCATAGAGCGTGCTTGTAGCGAATTAAACATTCAGACAGTCGCGATTTATACTTATGAGGATAGGTACTCGTTGCATCGGTATAAAGCCGACGAAGCTTATCAGATAGGTGAAGACCATGAACCACTCAAACCTTATCTTGATATAACTGCCATTATTGAAATGGCAAAATACAGTGAAGCGGATGCCATACATCCAGGCTATGGCTTTTTATCCGAAAATGAAGAATTCGCGAAGAAATGTGCTGAAAATGGCATCATTTTTATCGGTCCAAGACCAGATGTGATGTTGGCCCTTGGCGATAAGGTAACAGCAAAAACGGTTGCCAAAAAGGCCGGATTACCCATTATAGAGAGCAACGAAGCGGATTTAACATCCCTGGAAATTGCACTCGCCGAAGCGCAACGAATTGGGTATCCACTGATGATTAAAGCTGCATCAGGTGGCGGTGGCCGGGGTATGCGGATTGTAAGGGATGATGAACAATTAGAAAAGGGCTTTTTTGAAGCCCGTAGTGAAGCGAAAAATGCTTTTGGTGACGATACGGTATTTCTGGAAAAATTTATTGATCGCCCAAGACATATTGAGGTACAGATTGTAGCGGATAATCATGGCAAGGTATTACACCTTTATGAACGTGATTGTTCTGTACAGCGACGTTTTCAAAAGGTTGTAGAAGTTGCACCTTCTTTAAATTTAACGCAGCAAACCAGAGATAAACTATACCATTACGCTACTTCAATAGCACAGGCGGTAAAATATAATAATGTTGGAACGGTAGAGTTTTTAATCGATCAACAGGAAAATATCTATTTTATTGAGGTAAACCCAAGAATCCAGGTTGAGCATACGGTTACGGAAATGATTACCGGTATTGACCTGATCAAAACTCAACTGTTTGTGGCTGATGGTTATCATCTTTCAGACCCAGAGATTGGTTTAAAGAATCAGGAAAGCATTATGTGCAATGGTTTTGCGATGCAATGTCGCATTACTACAGAAGATCCTGCCAATGGATTTAAGCCTGATTACGGAACTTTAATTACCTATAGAAATGCTACGGGGTTTGGTATCCGACTGGATGAGGGCAGTACTTATCCCGGAATGAAGATCAGTCCTTTTTTTGATTCGATGTTGGTAAAAGTGAGTACCAGCGGTGCTACTTTAGAAGATGCTTCGAGAAAGATGAACCGCGCTCTTCGCGAGTTTAGAATCAGAGGGGTTAAAAACAATGTGCAATTTCTTGAGAATTTAATCAACCACCCAACATTTATCCATGGTGAGGCTACCGTTAATTTTATACAGGAGCATCCCGAGCTTTTTGAATCTAAGAAGCGATTAGATAGAGGAACAAGGATTTTAACCTACCTGGCTGATGTATCTGTAAATGGAAACCCCGACGTAAGGTTTGTAGACGAAAATAAGCGCCTGGAAAAGCCAGAAGTACCAGCTGTAGATCATTATAGCCCATATCCTAAAGGAACAAAAGATCTTTTAACGGAATTAGGTCCGGAGGACTTCTCTAAATGGCTTAAAGCTGAAAAGAAGATTCACTATACAGATACTACGTTTAGAGATGCGCATCAATCCTTATTGGCTACGCGCATGCGTACCTATGATATGCTTAAAGTTGCAGAAGGATTCGCCAAGCATCACCCACAAACCTTTAGCATGGAGGCATGGGGCGGTGCAACTTTTGATGTGTGTTTAAGGTTTTTACATGAAGACCCATGGAGACGACTGGAGAAACTACGTGAGGCTATGCCTAATATATTGATCCAGATGTTAATCAGAGGTTGCAATGGCGTTGGATATGCTGCTTATCCTGATAATCTGATCGAATCATTTGTAGAGAAAAGCTGGGAAAAGGGAGTCGATATCTTCAGGATATTTGATTCGCTAAACTGGATGGAGAACATTGCGCCTTGTATTGAAATGGTACGCAAGAAAACCAAAGGCTTGGCCGAAGGTTCATTGTGCTATACCGGAGATATATTAGATCCCAAACGGACTAAATATAGTCTGGAGTATTATTTAAAGCTTGCCAAAGACCTGGAAAATGCTGGTAGTCATATTTTGGGTGTTAAAGATATGTCTGGTTTGCTTAAGCCTTATGCTGCTAAATTGTTGATAGAGGCTTTAAAGGATACCGTTAAGATACCTATTCACCTACATACTCATGATACATCTTCCTTGCAGCCAGCTACTTATCTGATGGCTATTGAAGCTGGTGTAGATGTAATTGATTGTGCATTAGGTTCGTTATCAGGTACTACTTCGCAACCTAATTTTAATGCGATAGTAGAAATGATGCGCTTCCATGAGCGGGAAAATCCTTACGATCAAACCTCATTAAATGCTTATTCCAACTACTGGGAAGCAGTAAGGGAATATTATTATCCATTTGAATCTGGCCTAAAATCAAGTTCCGCCGAGGTATATCAGCATGAAATTCCTGGTGGTCAATATTCTAATTTAAAGCCACAAGCTATTGCACTTGGATTGGGAGATCAGTTTGAATTGATTAAACAACGATATGCGGATGTGAATCAGCTTTTTGGTGATATTGTGAAGGTTACGCCAAGCTCTAAAGTGGTAGGCGATATGGCTCAGTTTATGGTCGCCAATCAAATCACTCCTGAAGACATATTTACGCGTGGAGAGCAACTTTCATTCCCTGAGTCTGTGGTTTCCTTCTTTATGGGAGAAATTGGCCAGCCTGAAGGTGGTTTTCCTGAAGCACTTCAACGTATTTTATTAAAGGGAAAAACGCCTTTTACAGATCGTCCGAATAGACACCTGGCTCCGCTTAATTTGGAATTGGAATATGAAGCCTTTAAAAAGGAGTTTGGGGACGACCTAAGTTATACGATGTACCTGGCTTATAAGTTTTATCCTAAAGTGACAACCGATGCCATAAAGACCTTTAGATTATATGGTGATGTTTCTGTTATTCCGACGCGGTATTTCTTTTATGGAATGAAGCCCGGAGAGGAGACTACGATTGAGATTGCAAAGGGAAAAACTTTATTGGTTCGGTTACTTTCTATCGGCCCTGCCGATGACAATGGGATGCGTACCGTATTCTTTAAATTAAATGGGCAAACCAGAGATATTGAAATTCAGGACAGATCGGTTAAAGTTGTTAAACTAGAGAACCGAAAAGTGGATAAGGATATTATAAACCATATTGGCTCACCCTTGCAAGGATTGTTGTCAAAGGTATTTGTTAAAGCCGGCGATCAGGTTAAGAAGAATCAACCCCTTTTTATGATTGAAGCCATGAAAATGGAATCAAACATCTCTGCAATTGCAGATGGAGTTATAAAATCAATAACACTAAACGCCGGAACAATGGTAAACACGGATGATTTGGTACTTGAATTAGCAGATTAGTAAGGTTTATAAAATGGCTGTTAAAGCGTTTGCTTTTTCAGCCATTTTACCAATTCGATTGCACCGTTGTAATTCTCGTAGGTTGCAGGTATACGTGTACCATCTACATACTCATTGTATAACCATGGGTCGCCTACAGCAAATACGGTCCCTTTACCATATTTAGCGGTAGCGATAATCACATCATTTTGTTCGGTAATTAAGGCCTTTGCAGGTGGCCTAAGGCTAAGAATAGAAATCTCCTTCAAATAGAAAATTTTGGATGTAGGGAATACTTCATTGCCTGCTGGTACATGAACCTCTCCAATTTCAAGTTTTCCATTTTTAACCATATTCCTGCTTTTATTGGTAAAGGTGATTCCAAATTTGCCAGTTAAGTCGTTTAATTGAACAAGGTTTGTGTTTGAACTGTCGTTGGCAAATATCACCAGTACACCACCAGCTTTTACCCAGTCTGCAATGGCTTCGATATGATCTGGCGCAATCAGATTGGGGGTAGGACTTTCTTTAAGGTTATCCGGATCAACAATAATGTAAACATCGCTTCCTTTTAGGTTGGCGGAAGTAGGGGCTGCATCCAGGCTTTTAGTTTGAAATCCGGCTTTTTTAAATTCATCGCCCAGCATAGAAAAACCGTTTAAAGTTTGATCTTCCCAGGTATAATGGAATCTGTTTTCTTTTCCTGATTTATCCTTCTTTACTTCATGATTGTAGTAATAATCGAGTAAAACTGTTTTTTCCTGAGCATAATTCTCAGAAATATTTGCTGCAAAACAAATGAGGAATACTGCAGCACATTTAGGTAATGGGTTTTTAAGTTGCATGCCTAAATCTATGAAATTATTTTACACATCATTGAGGCCTTTTGTAGAAAAGATAATATAGTTTACTCCTTGGCCAAAAGAACATTAAACACGGCTCAACCACGATAACGATTGCGTAAATATTTTCTAATGAAGAGTGTTTTTACTTATAATTATTATGTAGAATTGCTTTCCGCCATGGGCTTTTTAAACGAGAATGGAGCCCTGGTAGGAAAGCAATACTTGATACGTAAAGAATTTTTGACACACGTAATTACGGGGAATTACATATATTGAGGCCCTAAATGATATCATTTAAGGTATTACGAGCTGAAAAACAAATTATTAATTACACAAAAGTTTAAATAAAACCAGATATAATGAACCAAGAAAAAATTGGAAAGTACAGGTGGACAATATGCGCGATGTTATTTTTTGCTACCACGATAAATTATTTGGATCGACAAGTTCTTTCGCTTACATGGAAAGAGTTTATTGCTCCAGAGTTTCATTGGACAAATAATGATTATGGTAATATTACTGCACTCTTTTCTATTTTTTATGCAGTATCTATGTTGTTTGCAGGTCGCTTTGTTGACCGTATGGATACCAAGAAAGGTTTTTTATGGGCTATCGGCGTATGGTCTATTGGTGCAGTAATTCATGCATTCTGCGGAATAGCAACATCAGGTATCCTTACAGGTGAATGGTTTGTAGGCTTTGAGGGGGCTAAAGAAGCAATTGGAAAGGTTAGTGATACGTCGCTAATTATCTCAACCAGTGTTAGTTTATTTATTTTTGCCCGTTTTGTACTGGCAGTAGGAGAAGCGGGGAACTTTCCGGCAGCGATTAAAGCTACTGCAGAATATTTTCCAAAGAAAGACAGAGCATTTTCGACTAGTATTTTCAATGCAGGAGCAACTGTAGGTGCGTTAGCAGCACCATTAACTATTCCTTTTATCGCAGCAGCCTATGGTTGGGAAATGTCGTTTATCATTATTGGTGCTTTAGGTTTTGTATGGATGGGCTTTTGGATATTTGTTTACCAAAAACCTGAAGTACATCCGAAAGTTAATGCTGCTGAACTTGCTTATATCCAGCAAGATATAATTGCAGATAGAAAGCTAGTGGATTACGTAGAAGTTACCACAACTAAAGTGTCATTTAAGGACTGTTTCAGATATAAACAGACCTGGGCATTTGCGGCAGGTAAATTTATGACCGATGGTGTTTGGTGGTTTTTCCTTTTTTGGATGCCTGCTTATCTAAGCTCTGTTTATGGTATGGATTCTACACAAAGTGCATTACCATTGTTTATACTTTACACGATAACCTTGCTTTCGATTATCGGAGGATGGTTGCCAACTTATTTTGTAGAGAAGAAAGGGATGAATCCTTATGCTGGTCGTATGAAATCGATGTTGATATTTGCCTTTTTCCCATTACTAGCTTTATTGGCCCAACCTTTAGGTTATATTACTTACTGGATTCCAGTTATCATTATTGGTATTGCAGGAGCAGCGCATCAGGCATGGTCGGCAAACATTTTCTCGACAATAGGTGATATGTTCCCTAAAAAAGCAATTGCAACTGTAACAGGTATCGGCGGTATGGCTGGTGGAATTGGCGCAATGATCATAAACAAAGGTTCGGGTGTATTATTTGATTATGCTGGTCAAAATCAAATGGTATTTATGGGCTTTAAAGGTGAAGAAGCAGGTTATTTCATCATCTTCTCTATCTGCGCTGTTTGTTATTTAATTGGCTGGACAATTATGAAAACCCTTGTACCCAAATATAGACCGATTACGGATTTATAACCAATAAATTATACCTAAATTAAATTACCTAAATGTTATTAAAAGATCAGCTTGATGCGATTTTTGTGGAAGAGAACCATATTCCACAAGAATTTAAATTAGCAGAAGAAGTACACCAACGGGAGTACTTAAGTAATGGAGAAATGCGGCCCTGGAATGGGGAGGTGCATGAAGTATTGTCGCCAATTTGTATTAGAACCGAGAACGGTTTGAAGCGAAAGGTGATCGGTACTTATCCATTATGTAGTGAAAAGGAGGCTAGCGAAGCGCTTGATGCGGCTGTTGCAGCTTATGATAACGGGAGAGGAGAATGGCCTACAATGAGTGTGGCAAATCGCATTCATTGTGTTGAGCAGTTTACCCATAAGATTATTGAAAAGAAGGCAATTGTAGTAAAATTGCTGATGTGGGAAATAGGCAAATCCTATGCAGATTCTGTTAAAGAGTTTGACCGTACTGTTGAGTATATTTATGCAACTATTGATGCCTTGAAAGACCTGGACAGACAATCGTCTAAGTTTAGCATTGAGCAAGGAATTGTTGCGCAAATCAGACGTTCGCCACTTGGAGTAGTACTTTGTATGGGCCCATTCAATTACCCTTTAAATGAAACCTTTACTACACTGATCCCCGCCCTGATCATGGGTAATACGATATTATTTAAACCACCTAAGCACGGTACTTTATTACACTATCCTTTATTAGAAGCTTTCAGAGACTGTTTCCCTAAAGGAGTGGTAAATACCATTTATGGCCGTGGAAATAAGATCATTCCTGATTTGATGAAATCTGGTAAGATTAATGTTTTGACCTTAATCGGTTCTAGTAAAGTAGCCAACGAACTTAAAAAGTTGCATCCTAAAGTAAATAGACTACGTGCTATACTTGGCTTGGATGCTAAGAATGCTGCTATCATCACCGCTAAAGCTGATATTAAGCTTGCAGTACAAGAAACTGTGCTGGGCTCCTTATCATTTAACGGACAAAGATGTACAGCACTTAAAATCATCTTTATACACCGTAGTCTTGCTGATGTATTTTTGAAAGAACTTTCTGCTGCTGTAGCCAAACTTAAATTTGGTATGCCATGGGAAGATGGTGTTGCTTTAACTCCGCTACCTGAGCCTCAGAAACCTGCTTATCTTAAAGAATGTATTGATGATGCGATAGCGCATGGTGCTAAAGTGATTAATGAAAATGGTGGTGAAACAGTTGAATCTTTCGTTTATCCGGCAATAGTTTACCCGGTTAACAAAAACATGAAACTGTATGCTGAAGAGCAATTTGGTCCAATAATTCCAGTTATTGCATTTGATGATCTGGAAGAGCCTATTCAATATTTAATAGAATCTACGCACGGACAGCAAGTTAGTGTGTTTAGCGATGATGATGTAGAAGTAGCTGCTCTGATTGATCCTTTGGTTAACCAGGTAAGCAGAGTGAACATCAACTGTCAATGTCAGCGTGGACCGGATGTATTTCCGTTTACAGGTAGAAAAGATAGTGCGGAAGGTACTTTATCAGTTGTAGATGCCTTACGTTCCTTCTCTATCAGATCATTGGTAGCGACAAAATTAAATGAAAGTAACAAGCATTTGATCAATGAAATAGTAGATAGTAACAGTTCTAATTTTCTGAGTACTAAATACCTTTTCTAACAATCGTATTATATGCTCATCGTCATCCTGAAATAAATTCAGGATGACGACTATTAAAAAAAACGCTGTATCACTCGAATGATACAGCGTTTTTTATTTCCCCTTATTGATCATCCTGATCCAGCTCTTCCTCTTCATCGATAATTTCCGGTTCCTTAAAGAACGTTAGCACTATTGGCACTAGAAAAGCTACATTAATGATGATATGAGGTAGAATGAGGTAGAATGTTGTTGTCTCTAAAAGCTTATCAACCAATATCCCTACAGATACTATAATTAATAAGGCATAAATCGCTGCCGCTATTTTTCGATTAGGTGCATATTTGATAAATACCCTGATCACAAAAATTGATATTGCAATTCCGAAAATAAACATGGCGTACCAAAAAATGTCAGTCGCCGTTAGCTGAGTCCATACATTTCCTTGAGTATGTTTAAACCTATTAAATTCAGAAATAGCAAATTTCGCCAAAATGAGATAGGCAAGACCCCAGAATATATAAAATCCTGCAGTAAATAGTAACCAGTGGAGAGTGAGCTTGAGTTTAGATGTATACATAATATCTATATATATGCCTGTAAATTAAACATTTTATATGAAATCCAATCATAGATTTTTAAATTAAGTACGCCTAATATCTGAATGTATTATTGATTTTTTTTCTTAACATTGCTTTTACCTAAACTAACCAAATGGATAATAAACTTGTGCATCATCTGTTGTGGGAGCGTTTGCGGATAGGAGATCATGATGCATTTTTTGATCTTTATAGAGCTCTCTATTATGATCTTGTGAATTTTGGCATACGTGTCTGCGGGGATGCCGAAACCTCTGGTGAAGCTACTGATTTGGTGTTTACCACCATTTGGGAGAAGCACCAACAATTAAATAGGGTAGATAACGTCCCAGCTTATCTCCGCACGTTTCTAAAAAGAAAGATTTTACGTTTACTGGAACGCAAACAGAAGATTAATGATGCGCTGGCAAATGCGGGTGCCGAAGGCGACTGGATGGAAATGTCGTACGAAGAATTTATCGTTAAGGTTCAAACCGATGAGCTTGTTCGGTACAAACTAAAGACAGCGCTACAAAAATTAACCTACCGACAGAAACAATTAATTCACCTCAAGTTCTTTGATGGCTTGAGTTATGAGCAAATTGCGGAACAAACCGAACAAACTATAAAAACAGCCTACAATACGGTTTACGACGCATTAAAAATACTTAGGAAAGAACTCAAAGATTAGAAATATTACAGCTTCTTAAGATAGCTATGCCATTAATTTCTTCCACCAAACCGAAGAAATAAAAAAAAAAGTAAAATTTTCTTAGGCAAAAAGGAAATTTTTAGGCACTGGTATTATAAAAGCCAAACATTATGATTGATCGTAGTCTTTTCAATATTGAAGACTTTCTAGTAGATAACACCTTCCAGCTATACTGCGCCGGCAAAGATAAACTTTGCGTCAGTTATTGGGAAAACTACATAAAAGCACATCCGGAACAAGAAGCCACTATTAATGACGCAAAGCGTTTATATGGAATCTTAAGTGGTCATAAGAAACCATTAAATAGCCAGGTTAACTTGATGCAGGAACGCATGGATTTTGATCAGAAAAGTTTTGCTGTTCAAATTCGCAAATCCTACACCTGGTTAAAGGTTGCCGCTGCAATTTTACTAATTTCAGGTATTGCGCTAATGTATTACAGCAACACAGTAAGCGTAAAACCAATAGCCAACTTAGTAACCAACTACAGTACAAATGGAGCAGAGCATAAAAAAATTACACTACCCGATGGTACAATAATTTTATTGAATGCCAAGAGTACGTTACTGCTAAATAAAAATTTCAATGTCAAAAACAGGGAAGTCACTTTAGTTGGTGAGGCATTTTTCGATGTAACGCACGATAAGAACAATCCATTTAAGGTAATTACCTCCGATTTTAATATTAATGTTTTAGGTACAACATTTAATGTGAAGGCCTATCCAGATGAGCCTACATCTGAAGCTGTGCTGATTAAGGGAATTATCGTGATGGAAGGTAGGGGGGATGGTGGTAACTCAATTACCTTAAAACCGAGTCAGAAAGTGATATTCTATAAAAATTTGCCGGTTTTGCCCAATATAAAACAATCAAGTCCTGTAGTAAAACGTCCGGAAATCACAATCAATAGCTATACAAAATCGAGTGATAGTACAATTGTAGAAATGGCCTGGACACAAAACCGCCTTGAAATTCAGGACCAGAGTTTTGCTGAGCTGAAAAAAACTTTAGAAAGATGGTATAATGTGGAGATCGTATTTACTGACGATGAAATAGAAAGGTACCATTTCACGGCAACATTTAAGAATGAGAATTTAGTAGAAGTATTACGTGCGCTTCAAAGTGCAGAACATTTTAAATATGAAATAAAAGGAAATAAAGTTATCATATCGAAATAAAAAATAAGGGGCAGTGTTGACGCACTACCCCCATTAATTTTTTTGATATAAAGCATGGCAGTTTATGCGCAAACAGATCTCTGCCAATTACTAAAGCAACCAAAAAAACAAAAATATGATTAATTCTTACTTAGTGCAAGAGTTCTTTAATTATAAAGTGCTCCTAAAATTCATTGTCATAATGAAATTAACGTGTATTTTCATTTTCGTCGCGTGTCTAAATGTATCTGCAACAGTCTTTTCGCAGCAAAAGATCTCTATGGATGTTAAGAAGACCAAGTTGAGTAAGGTGTTGAAAATCATCGAAGAACAAAGTGGATTTCATTTTGTTTACAGCTCGGCTAATGTTCCAGTAAATAAGGATGTGACATTAAGTGTTAAAAATTCACCGATATCGGAAATCCTTTCAACAATTTTTTGCAATACGAATTTAAAATACTCTATCTCGGATGCAGGTTTAATTGTAATCAGTCGTATTCAGGATATTAAAGTTACAGGTATTGTTAAGGACCAGTATGGCTCTGCACTTCCGGGGGCGAGTGTACGTATAAAAGGTAGTGCTGCTGGTACTTCAACTGATATCAATGGCAGGTTTAGCATTTTGGTACAGCCTAATGCAACCCTTGTGATTTCATATTCAGGCTTTGAAAGTAAGGAAATAGCTGTTAACAATAAAATAAACTTCGAGATAGAACTGGCCGAAGATACCAAGCTATTGAGTGAAGTTGTGGTTACTGCACTGGGTATTAAAAAGGAACGTAGGGCTCTAGGTTATTCAGTTACTGAGGTAAAGGGAGAGTCACTAACGCAAGCAAGAGAAAATAATGTAGCCAACTCGCTGGTGGGTAGAGTTGCAGGTTTAGACGTTAGTTCTACCGCTGGTGGGGCAGGTGCGGCAACAAGTGTAATTATACGCGGGGTTTCCAGTTTAAGTCAATCCAATCAGCCTTTATATGTTATTAATGGAGTGCCAATGGAAAATAAACCAGTGGGTTTGAATAATCTCAATCCAAATGGTAATTCGGGTAGCCAGTGGGACAATGCTCCAGATCTTGGTGATGCGATTGGTAACCTGAACCCTGATGATATAGAAACTATGTCCGTGTTAAAGGGGGCTGCTGCCTCTGCATTATATGGTTCAAGGGCAAAAGGTGGTGTGATTTTGATTACTACAAAGAGTGGAAAAGGCAACAGTATCGACTTTAACAGCAATTATGTTATAGAGCAGGTGATGGATCGTACCGACTGGCAGTATGTTTACGGACAGGGCGCTGATGGGGCAAAACCGATAACCGCCTTAGGAGCTGGACAAGTTGGTGGCTCAAGCTGGGGCGCAAAACTTGATGGTAGTAATGTAGTTCAGTTTGATGGCAATTCGAGACCATATACTGCTCAAAAGAATAATATTGAAGATTTCTACAGAAATGGAAGTACCTGGTCGAACACTATTGCCTTAAATAAAGCATTTGAAGGTGGTACAATTCGTTTTTCCGCTAATGATGTAAAGAACAATTCTGTGGTTCCTAATTCTGGTCTTGACAGGCAGTCGTTTAATCTGGTAGGTACTTTTGAGCCTATCAAGCGGTTAACTCTTGATGTCCGTACCAATTACATTTTGGAACAGGTGAAAAATCGACCAATGGTATCTGACGGTGCGGGTAATGCCAATTACAATGTTGCCTTTCTTCCAACCAGTATCAATGTGAACGACCTGAAACCATGGAAAAATGCTGCAGGGGCAGAGGTGCAGTACAATACTGGAAATACGTTTGCTACTAATCCTTGGTTTGCGGCCTATGAATTTATCAATAATACTAAACGTGACAGATTGATCAGTTCTGTTAATGCCCGTTATACTTTTGATAATGGATTGTTTTTGCAAGGCCGGGCAGGTAGGGATGCTTATACTGACAGTTATAAAAATGTAGTGCCATCTGGTACCGCTTATTACCCGGCAGGTAAAATTGCAGAACAGAAGACGAAATTTGCAGATGTGAACGCGGATGTATTATTGGGTAAGTCATTTGTGGTAGGAGGAAATTTAACCATAACACCAAACTTAGGGGCCAGCTACAGAAATACAAAGATTAACCAGCTTACTAATAATGGGACTGATTATGCTGTATTTGGTGTTTACAATATCTTGAACGCTAAAAATAAATCAGTAGGTTACACCGAAACTGAGGTAGAAACTCAATCTGCTTATGGTACATTGGAATTAGCTTATAAAGACATTCTTTATTTGACAGGTAGCGGAAGACAAGATTGGTTCTCTACACTTGCAACGCCAGGAAGAGACAATGATCCCAGTGTATTTTATCCTTCAGTAAGTGGTTCATTTGTATTTTCGGAAATATGGAAGCCACAATTTTTAAGCTTTGGTAAATTAAGAGCTGGTTATGCTGTCGTTGGTCAGGCAACAGATGCCTATCAAACTTTATTAACTTATGGTTTTAAAAGCGAAACTTTAAATGGTAACCCTCTGGGGATAATTAATAATCCGTTCATTCCTAATTCAAGTCTAAAGGCTTCTACAGCTAGCGAGCTTGAGATTGGTGCTGAGCTTAGGTTTTTTAATGACAGGTTAAGCTTAGATGCAACAGTATATAAAAAACACTCTAAAAAAGAGATCACCTATATCTCAACCTCTCCAACAACAGGTTATAACGGGGCCGTATTAAACGCTGGTGAAATTGAAAATAAGGGCGTTGAGGCCTTGATTTCTGGAGTGATCATTAGAAAAAATGATTTTAGGTGGACTTCATCTTTAAATGGGACTTATAATGACAATACCGTATTGTCATTAGCCCCAGGCTTAGATGTGCTTCCTATCGCTACATCACGCTCTGGAGCTGGATTTTTACAAAATATCCCAGGTAAAGCAGCAGCACAGGTTGTGGCTTTTGATTTTAAATATGATGCCAATGGCAATATATTAAAAGATGCGCTGGGCGCACCTGAAAGAGGTGCATTAAAAGCCTATGGATCTGCATTTAATAAATGGTTTGCCGGATGGAATAATGAATTTAGTTATAAAGGTGCAACGCTTTCGGTACTTATAGACGGTAAATGGGGGGGCAAGGTATTCTCTGCAACTGATTACTATGGTTATATTTTTGGTCTACATAAAGCTACTCTTGAAAACCGTGAATCATTAGGTACCACAGCGGCTAAGTTTTATGAAAACACCGCAAATAACGCTTCTCATATATTTGTTCAGGATGCTAGCTTTATCAAATTCAGACAATTGACATTGGGTTATAATTTTCCTGCTAAAATGTTCAATAATAGAATCAAAAGCTTAAATGTTAGCCTGGTTGCACGTAATCTATTCATTTTAATGAAGAAAACGGACAATATCGATCCAGAATCAAGCTATAACGCAACATTTCCAGGCTTAGAACTTGGGGGTGTGCCACCAGTTAGAACATTTGGTTTAAACCTTAGCGTTAAGTTATAATTTTTAAAAAACAGAAAAATGAAAACGAACAAATTCAATATATATATTCTGGTGGCTCTTGTTGGTATTTTAATGGGCACATCATGTACAAAAGATTTTAAAGAAATCAATACAAATCCAGTGGCTTACGGGCCTACGAGTTTCGATCCTAATTTTTTATTGACTTCAGCACAGTTAAATTATACAGGAAGTATTGATTTTGCTTACGATACCTGGAGAGGTAACCTGATCTATGCGTCTACGATGATGCAAGGCTTTTCGACCGTTGTAAGTTACTGGGCCGGCGATAAATACCTACTTAATGAAGGTTATACAGCGGCCTATTGGGGCACAAGTGCTGTTGGTGCATACATTGAACAGGTTAGACCGGTTGTTGATGTAGTGGAGTTTACTAGGGGTAATGCAAAATATGCAAATGTACATCAGGTGGCACGTATATGGAGGGCCGTTATCATGTCGCGTATTACAGATCTATACGGTGACATCCCGTACTCGGAAGCAGGTCAGGGTTATTATAAAAGCAGTTTCACACCAAAGTACGACAGTCAGCAAGCTATATACACAGACCTGTTAAAAGAAGTAGAAGAAGCAACAAATGCACTTAACGCAAGCGGTGATAAAGTGACAGGTGATGTGATTTTTTTGGGGAATATTGATAAATGGAAGCGATTCGGTAATACCTTACTATTGCGTCTTGCTATGAGATTGACGAAGGTTGATGAAAACACTGCAAAGGCTTATGCTCAGAAAGTTGTGGGCAAAACAATGATAAATAATGATGACAATGCCTTTGTGACTCATGATGTTTCAGGATCAAGAGTAACTCAGAATAGGAATAGCCAGGTTTTGCAAGGCGATGGTGGGCAAGAAAATTACTATACCAAATGGTCTAAAACGTTTATTGATTTGTTAAAAGGCGCTAATGATCCACGTTTAGGTAAAGTTGCCGTAACTCAATTGTATTTGACAGATGGAACAAAGCTCCAAAATCCAGCTTACATTACTAATCCTGCAGTTCAGAAGGGGATGCCTAATGGTAAAGATTTAAGTGGACAGGCAGGTAGGGATATTAGACAAGACGCTTCTTTTACTACTTTCGCGGATTACTCTTCTCCAAATCCAGGTATGATTAAAAAGAACGGGATAACTTTTATTTTAACCTATGCAGAAAGCGAGTTTCTGCTTGCAGAGGCCGCACAAAGATGGGGCATTGCTGGTACTCCTGCCCCACATTATAAAGAGGGTTTAAAGGCTGCAATTACTTTTTTGGGACAATATGATGCAACTCTTGCTATAACGGAAGGTGTTGCTGAAACATTTGCTACTGCAAATCCATATAATGCCGTAAACGGTTTGCAGATGATCAATACCCAATATTGGCTGCATACCAATACAATGCTAGATTTTTACGAAACATGGTGTAACTGGAGGAGATCTGGTTTTCCTGTTTTAACACCCGTGGTTTATCCTGGTAATGCGACCAATGGAACAATACCACGTCGCTTCCCTTATCCAGTAGAGGAAGCTGTTAAAAATGGAGCGAATCAACAGGCGGCTGCTGCTATTATTCCTGGTGGAGATAAACTAACAGGAAGAGTTTGGTGGGATAAACAATAACATCCTTTATTAATATCCTCTCTATAATTGCAAAAGGGCTTTTCATATTACATGAAAGGCCCTTTTTTACAGTTCTTTCTCCAGTTCCATATATGCTTTTAGCAGCTCAATTTGATTCATGGCTCTGTTGAAATTATGATCCTCATATTTAGCCCCATAATAAATATCATTCTGCAGATAATCGGCCAGGAAACGAATGGCCTGCATGTAGATTATAAACTTACCAGCATAAGTAAAATAGGTTTTCTCGGCTGCCGTCAATACCGATTCCATTTCTGACATATAGCCATCATATATAGCCTTAAAGAAAGGCTTTCTAATGCTAATCTTAGTTAAATCTGTTTCCTCTTCACTCGCTTCACACAAATAGGTTCTCATCATATCACCAACGTCACTGATGAAATAGCCAGGCATAACGGTATCCAAATCAATCACACATATACCTTTATTTTGACTATCAAAAAGTACATTGCTGATTTTTGTGTCATGATGAATTACCCTTAGTGGGATATTTTTATCACTTAAGATCTCAGAAAAAATGTCCACAATTCCCTGGTGATCCTTAATAAATTGAATACCATCAGCCGCTTTTTCTAATCTTTTTGCTGATGCCTTTTTGCAGGCTTGAGTAAATTGATCATATCTTAATATCAGGTTGTGAAAATTTGGAATGGTGATGTTTAAATCCTCTGCTTTAAAGCCGTTTAAGATCCTAGAGAACTTCCCAAATTGCTTTGCCGCTTCATACGCCTCTTCCTTATTTTGTAAGACATTGAGGGAAGTTGAGCCTTCTACAAAAGGGAACAACCTATAATATCCAGCATCATTATGTATTAAAGTTTGGCCATTTGTGGCTTTAACAGGTGATACAAAAAGATAATCAGGATTTTCTTTGCTCAAATAATCTCTAAGCAAAGTAAGGTTCTCATCAATGTCGGAAGGCTGCTTAAACACTTCGTTATTTACCTGCTGTAAAATGTAGTTTTTGTGATCTATATTTACTTTCCAGGTATGGTTAATCAAACCATCACCAAATGGCTGGACAATTGTTTTATCGGAATCAAAACCGTAGACACTTAAAATATTCTCGAACATGTGCTTCGTATACTAGTTGATAAACCAAACTTAAATATTTAAGTGGCTAAAAAGATGTGCAAACGTTTGCGCGAAATTACTTACGATTGCTCAATACCAATTCAGATTCGACCACAATATTAAAGTAGGCCTGTTCTGAACCAGACTCATTTTTTGGCTTGTTGATCAGATCTATCAATATATCGGCAGCTTTTTTACCTTGCTTATATGGAAACTGCTCAACAGAAGCTATTGGCGTATGGTCCATATAATTAATAATTGGGAGATTGGCATAGCTCACAAAATCCAGGTTAGTGAGTGCAATAGATTTGGCATATCGCATGGCAAATAAGGCTACATAATCATTAAACGTTACCACAGCAGTAGGTTTTCGTTTATGATTTAACAAGGTATCCATGGCTTTAATTGTACCATCTTCAGACAAATCGCAGCTTACAATAAGCGAAGGATCAAACTTTAACCGGTTTGCGGTCATCGCCCGGATATATCCTTCTTTTCTTTCATGAGTAGCGACAAGCGTACCTGGTCCATTAATCATACCTATGGTGCGATGTCCCTTTTTTAAGAGAAAATTCACCGCTTCGAAAGTACCTGTCTCCAGGTTAGAACTTACGTAGTGTATGTTTTTAATGGGAGGGATGCGATCAAAAAATACAATGGGAATGTTTAATTTTTTAAAAACCTCAAAATGTTCGTATGTACTGGTGGTTTTAGCTACAGAAACCAGTAAGCCATCAACACCTTGGGATTTCATTTTGGCTACAAGGAGTTTTTCTCTTTCGGCATCATCATGAGATTGTGCCAATAGCACAGTATAGTTCCGTTTATAGGCAATGTCTTCAATGCCGCTTATAGCAGTAGAGAAGAACGATTCGGACAATTCGGGTAAAATAACACCGATTACAAATGATTTGCCATGTAAAAACTGAATGGCCCGCTGATTTGGTTCGTAGTTAAGTTCTGCGGCCAATTTTTTGACACGCATTTTCGTAGTTAAACCGATACTAGAATGGTCATGTAATGCTCTTGATACGGTAGAAACTGAAATCTTAAGTATTTTGGCAATCTCCTTAATAGTGGTTGGTTTGTCCGGCATCATCTTCAAATATTAAAATAAACTTTAACATTTTAATAAAAAACTGCAATCAGTCCTAATTTTAAGGGGCAAATGCAGGAGATATCACGCAAACGTTTGTGTGTTTTTTTAGCTTTTAATTTATTGGGTTAGCTAGATAGTTCTATAACTTGGGGCTATTATTCATTTGTAGGAATAATATGCGTAGCTAAACTAAACACATAAAATGAACTAAATAATATGAACAGAAGAGAATTTGTTAAGAACAGTAGCATTACCGCTGCTGCTGCGACAGTTTTACCAAGTAATTCTTTATTTGCCAGTACCGGGGCTGATAAAATAAAAGTAGCAATGATAGGCGTAGGTTTACGTGGTCAGAACCATTTAAATCTGTTGTTAAAGAGATCCGATGTTGATTTGGTTGCTATATGTGATATAGATGATCGTATGTTGAGCAGTGCTAAGGCAATGATCGCTAAAAGCGGTAAGCCAATGCCTAAAATTTTTATGGGTGATGATTACGCTTGGAAAAAGATGTTGGAAACAACTAAAGGATTGAAGGCAGTAGTGATATCCACTCCATGGGAATGGCATAAAGAAATGATCATTAAGTCTATGGAATCAGGACTTAAATATATAGCCACCGAAGTTATCTTAGGTATTACACTACAAGATCATTGGGATGTTGTACAGGCAGCAGAAAAGCATGACGCGCATGTAATGATGCTTGAAAATGTTTGCTATCGCAGAGATGTACTCGCTGCTTTAAATATGGTAAGACAAGGCGTGTTTGGTGAAATCCTTCATCTGCAAGGTGGATACCAACATGATTTGAGAGAAGTTAAATTTAATGATGGTGTAAAACCTTATGGTGGGGGTGTAGAGTTTAATGAGAAAGGCTTCTCTGAAGCAAAATGGAGAACTAACCATTCCGTACACCGCAATGGAGATCTTTATCCAACGCATGGTATTGGTCCGGTTGCCAATTGTATTAACATCAACAGGGGAAATAAATTCCTTAAACTAAACTCATTTGCTACAAAATCAAGGGGATTACACAACTATATCGTGGAGAAAGGCGGAGAAAATCATCCAAATGCGAAAATTAATTTCCGCTTGGGTGATATTGTAACCACTACAATTGATTGCGCGAATGGAGAAACGATAATTCTGCAACACGATACCAATCTTCCAAGACCATATTCTTTAGGCTTTAGAGTGCAAGGAACTAAAGGACTTTGGATGGATGTAAATAAAAGTATCTATGTAGAGGGAGTGAGCAAACCACATCAATGGGATGCGCAAGATAAATGGTTGGCAAAGTACGACCACCCGCTATGGAAAAAGTATGGTAGTGATGCTGAAGGCGCTGGTCACGGTGGTATGGACTTCTTTGTTATACACGCCTTTATTGAAGCTGCAAAGCGTAACGAACCAACACCAATGGATGTATACGATGCGGCTGCATGGAGTGCAATTACGCCTTTAAGCGAACAATCTATAGAAATGGGTAATGAGACAGTTGACTTTCCTGATTTTACAAGCGGAAAGTGGATGTCTAGAAAGCCTATTTTTGCTTTAAATGACGATTATTAATCACATTTAACCTCAGTTTAATTTCTTCTTGTGTTTTAAACAAAGCCCTGCATGCTACGCTACGCAGGGCTTTTGTCATTTTTATTCACAAAACATCAAAAAACATTCCTGTTAACATTAACTTAACATTGAATATGCATATTTGCATATGTTTATAAATATTCTGGCGATTACATTTGTCCTGTTCGCACTACTTGCAGCATTTAAGATGGATACTTTTTTACAGGGCTTTCTGTTTATTCTCGCGTTGTGCGCAGTTTCTGCTTTACTATTCTTGTTTATCACTTTCCCCGGGCTTTCAGGGCTTTCGGTAGCTATAATACTCGCAGCTTTTATCTTCAGACAATCTAAAAAGTAAATTTCGATACACTTATATTCTGTGTGTATACCTTCCCTTTAAAGGATTATTGGATAATTATTTAATCTGAGAAATAGAATTTCGTATTTTATTTCACAATATTATAAGAATATTACAATATTTTATTAAATAATTCTTAATTTTATTATATAAAAAAGTTCACAAAGATATACTTCGTAAATTATGAAAACTTTAGGTGAAAAATTTAGGATCTTACGTCAAAAGATGGGAGTTAACCAAAAGGCAATGGCTGACCAATTGGAGATATCAATCCCGGCGTATTCAAAACTAGAAACTAGCATCACAGATCCAAACTTTAGCAGGATAAATCAAATAGCGAAGGTTCATGGTCTAACCCTTAGAGAATTCCTTGATATTGGGGAAGAGGGTGCTAGCGAACAAGAGCAGCTTATCCAGCAGCTAAAAGAAAAGATTACCACATTGGAAAATTCTGTGATCCGGTTACAGAGTAAATTGATTGACCTCTACGATAGAGAAGATCAAAAGAAGTAATTAAGGCTTTCAATAAATTTAAAGAACCTTGTCAACTTAACAGCTGATCAAGGTTCTTTAAATTTATACCTAAATTAACCTTTAACTAAGGTTATAAGCAATTGGCAACGTTCTGTTAGCCAATTATAATCTTTGGCATTTTCAGGTTGCTGAAACAATTTAGAACCAAAGCCTAAAGCAGTAACACCTGCATTTAACCAATTGTCAATATTTTCCTTATTTACATCAACACCACCTGTTGGCATAAATTTGAGATTAGGAAACAATGGCTTAATTGCTTTTAAAAATCCTATACCTAAAGTATCTCCAGGGAAAAGCTTAACCAAGGGTGCACCAAGTTCTTCAGCCAAATTAATTTCAGTAGGCGTCATACATCCCGGTACCCATAATATATTGTGCAAAGCTGTTATTTCGGCAAGATCTGCTCTTACAATAGGACTAACGATAAAATCAGCGCCAAGTTCGATGTAAGCTTCCGCCTGTGCTACTGTTTTTATAGTACCTATCCCAAGCTTCATATCAGGAAAGTGTTCATTTCTATAAGCTAATAATGCTTTAAAATTTTCTGGTGCTTTCGGTCCTCTGTTTGTGAATTCAAATACGCGAATACCACCGGCATAACTTGCCTTTACTACTTCTATACAGGTTTGAGCATCTTCATTATAATAAACCGGGATAACCGGATAGTCCTGAATGACTTTTAAAGGGTTTGTTTCTGTTTTCATCTGTATATGATTATTTTATCGTTACAATCTGTTGTTATTTTTATTAAATAGAGCCGTCACCAAAATCGCCTTTTACAAAAAGCTTTTTATAACCAGATGAGGTTGCCTTGTCTATAATCTCCTGACCATCATTACTGCTGGTTAATCCATAAATTAAACCTGCCATAAAAGCATCACCACTACCAATTCTATCCACAACTTCATTCGTTTCCAATATAGAAGAAATGTAATTGTTATCAGGTGTATGGTAAGTTCCATAAAACAAATTATGCTTAGGATTGTCCATAAACCGGAAGGTATTAGCTATATGCTTACACTGCGGGAAACGGTTGAAGACAGCTTTTGCCGAAGCATTGGCATGAATTGCATAATCTTCAGCAGAAGTTTGACGATCTAATTTTTCATCTACAGGGATACCAAGCATTTTATTTGCGGCCCAGATATTACCCATAATTACATCGCAGTACTCAACCAATTCAGGCATCACATCAATAGGCTGCTTTCCATAATCCCACAATCTGCTTCTATAATTTAGATCTACAGATATTTTTAATCCTTTTTTTCTTGCAGCGATTAGGGCTTCCTTACACACAGCAGCCATGTTTTCACTCAGTGCAGGGGTTAAAGCGGTCCAATGAAACCAGGTATGACCATCCAGTACCTTTTCCCAATCAATTGTTCCAGGAGTAAGGCTGCTAAATGAGGAGAATTTCCTGTCATAAACAACTTCTCCACTGGTTAAACCATTAGCTGAAAGCAAAAAGTATAAACCTAGTCTACTTCCTTGTAGTACAGTTTTAGTTGTATTTACGCCCAACTCTTGCAAAGCCTGAAGTGCATTGTTCGCCAATGCGTTGTCTGGTACACAACTTACATAAGCACATGGAATATTCCATTGACCTAATGAGGCCGAAACATTTGCTTCAGAGCCACCAGGAAATAAAGAAACAGTGTGATTTTTAGAAATAAATTGATCTTCAGTAGAACTGAACCGCAGCAGCAATTCACCAAACACCAATATGTTTTCTTGATTTAGCATATATATAATAATTTCAGATTGCAATAATACAGGTTCTTGCAATTAAATAGAAGTAAACTAATTTATTTAATAAATTTCAAACGATTTCGTAAATATTTAGTTCCGATTATTGACATCAAACATTAAATTTCATTAACATTGATAGAATTAATTAACCCATTTTAAATAGATTATATGAATAGCAAAGATCTGTTTTCGCTGGAAAACAAGGTAATCGTAATCACAGGAGCGACAGGTGTATTAGGAGAATCTTTTGCATTAGCCGTTGCAGCAGCAGGGGCAAAGGTTGCCATTCTGGGCCGAAATGAAGAGAAAGCCAATGAGCGTGTGAGAGCCATTACAGCAAATGGAGGTGAGGCGATTGCGGTGATCACAGATGTATTGAATGAAGCAGCACTAATAGAGGCTAAAAATCAAATATTAAGTACTTGGGGTACAATTGATGGATTGGTAAATGCAGCAGGTGGAAACATTCCGGGTGCAACTATCTCTCCTGATCAGAACCTATTCGATATAAATATTGCCGATACTCAAAAAGCAGTTGAATTAAATCTATTTGGTACAGTTTACCCTACACATGTTTTTGGACGGGTAATTGCCGAGAAAGGTAAAGGATCTATTGTTAACATCTCATCATTAGCGGCACAACGTCCTTTAACACGTGTTTTAGGCTATACAATGGGCAAAAATGCGATAGAAGGTTATACCAAATGGATGGCAGTTGAACTGGCGCAGCGTTACGGAGATAAAGTGAGGGTAAATGCATTAGCACCGGGCGTATTCTTAACAGAGCAGAACCGTTCGTTACTAACCAATCCCGATGGAACTTTTACAGATCGTGCACAACGCTTTGTAAACCATACTCCATTTGGCCGTTTGGGTAGTCCAGAAGAACTAAATGGTACATTAATTTATTTATTAAGTGATGCATCGGCCTTTGTAAATGGAGAAACCATTTTGGTTGATGGCGGATTTAATGCTTACAGTGGCGTTTAAAATTGATAACAACGATATAAAATGAATACAGCAAAACATAAGTTATTACAAACCTGGCGTTGGTATGGACCAATAGATCCAGTTAGTTTGCAAGATGTAAAGCAAGCAGGTGCTACAGGAATTGTTAGCGCATTACACCATATTCCGCATGGCGAGATATGGCCGTTGGAAGACATCATCGAAAGAAAAGCAATTATTGAAGCTGCTGGATTAACATGGGCAGTGGTAGAAAGTGTACCTGTTCATGAAGCCATCAAAACGCACAGAGCTGATGCAGATCACTATATTGAGAATTATAGAGAATCACTAAGAAACCTGGCTAAATGTGGCATCAAAACAGTATGCTATAATTTTATGCCAGTGCTTGATTGGACACGTACGCAATTGGATCTAACCATGGCCGACGGTTCAAAGGCGCTATATTTTAATTGGTTGGACCTTGCTGTTTTTGATCTTTTTATCCTGAAAAGGGAAGGTGCAGGTGCTGATTATTCTGATAGCCTGAAAGACAGGGCGAAAGAGCGTTTTGCTACGATGAATACTGACGAGCTAAATGAGTTGAAAATCAATGTACTGATGGGGATACCCAACGAAAAAGGAATTGAACTGGAAGCTTTACGTGCCAGTATCGAAGAATATAAAACCATTGGTAGAGAGGGACTAAAGAAAAACCTGGCTTATTTCTTAAATGGAATTGCAGACGTATGTGAAGAAACTGGGATAAACATGACCATCCACCCGGACGATCCACCTTATGCCATACTAGGTTTGCCTCGCATTGTGAGCACAAAAGAAGATTTAGTAGATATTTTGAGAAGTGTAGACAAACCTTTTAATGGTATTTGTTATTGTACGGGATCATTGGGTGCGGGCGTATCAAACAATCTTCCAGAGATATTTGAAGCGGTAAAAGAACGGGTATACTTCCTACACCTTCGTAATGTAACCAAGGATGCAGAAGGCAACTTTTATGAAGCAGACCATTTGGGTGGCGACGTAAATATGTATGAAATTATGAAAGCTGTTACTGCAGAAAATGCGCGTAGGGCAGAGCCAATACCATTCAGACCAGATCATGGCCACCAGATGTTGGATGACCTAAACAAAGTGACCAATCCAGGATATTCGGCAATTGGGCGTTTACGTGGATTAGCAGAATTACGCGGATTGGAACTGGGTGTTACCGGAAATTACTAAAGAGAATGAGGTTGCGATGAAGCTCTGACTTTAATATGGGTGGGTAGCATAATCGTCTCGTAACCATCGTCAAGGTTTTTTCTTTCAATCAGGGAGATTAGTTTCTCAGCAGCAAGCTGACCAATCTCGAAAGCTGGCTGATGTACTGTACTCAAAGCTGGGTTCATTGCATCAGCCAGTTCTGTATTGGTAAAGCCTATCAATGCCACATCGTCAGGGATTTTATAACCCAATTTATTCAACCATACTAAACATCTGGTGCTGATTTGATCAGTCGCTGTAAAAATAGCATCTGGCTTATCTGCTAAATTCATATAATATTTAATGGCCTGTTCGAGGTCTTCATTCAACTTGTTTGCATCCGTATAATTGCAGGAACGCAACAATTCAGGTCTGTATTTTATTCCACTATCTTCAAGCGCTTGTTTATAGCCGTTTAAACGGTCTGTAGCAATGCTAAGAATTGTATTTGTATTTAAGTGCGCAATGTTTTTGTAGCCGTTATGAATTAAGTGCATAGTCGCATCATAAGCACCCTTGAAATTGTCAGCGCCAACTTTATGTGTATTAACCTGATCAATTAAGCGATCAAAAAGAACTACAGGTAAACCTGAAGCCTGTAAAGAATTCAGGTAACTAAAGTTTATCGTTTCATAAGCCGGAGAGATCAGTATTCCATCAACGCCACCCGCATAAAGCAATTCAATACAGGCAGTTTCCAGTTTTTCGGATTCCTTGCTTTGCATGATAATGATCTGATAAGATTTATCACTACTCGCTTTATGTATTCCATCCAACATCTGGGAAATTACATTATTATCTAAAGAACATACTACAACACCAATAGATCTGCTTTTGCCTTCTTTTAGGCCCTTAGCCATTCTATTGGGTGAATAATGATGCTGTTTAGCATAATCTAAAACCTTTTTCTTCGTCTCGGAGCCAATTTCATGACTATCATTTAAAGCCTTTGAAATTGTAGAAATAGATAAATTAAGCGCTTTAGCAATATCTCTTAATGTAACGGTCATACTCTTCCTCTTTAAATAGAAACGCTAATTTGCGATTATTAAGGCGATAAGCTTAAATTTATTTTAATAAATCATTTATTGACAAATGAATGATGGATTCTTGAAGAACTGTTTTTACATTTGCTTAACGGTGTTAGATTATTTATACATCTTGACAAAATGTAATGGGAAGTAAAGAACGCATACAAAGGCTAAAAGAAGAAACGAGGACAAATATCCTTGAAGCAGCCTTACAAATCGTTAAAGAGGATGGCTGGCAAGCGCTAAGCATGAGAAAAATTGCAGATAAGATAGAGTATACAGCCCCAATTATTTACGAGTATTTTACCAATAAAGAAGGAATCTTACTTGAATTAACCCGGCAGGGGTACATATTACTTGGTAAAAATGTTAAAGCTGCTAAAGGCAAATACGAAAAAACTGAGGAACAATTGGAAGCCATGTGGACTGCCTACTGGAATTTTGCCTTTAAACACAAAGAGTATTACCAGTTAATGTTCGGCGTAGATATGGTTTGCTGCGAACAAAAGAAAGCAAAGGTGCCGGA
Organism: Pedobacter hiemivivus; assembly: GCF_005144565.1. Taxonomy (NCBI): domain Bacteria; kingdom Pseudomonadati; phylum Bacteroidota; class Sphingobacteriia; order Sphingobacteriales; family Sphingobacteriaceae; genus Pedobacter; species Pedobacter hiemivivus. The sequence continues at coordinate 41,063 of NZ_SWDX01000013.1, read as the reverse complement.
AATGGAGTTTCTGGATAATTTGTTTTTTGACACCATTAAAGACCTAATGAAAGCTGAACAGCCAGAAGAAGGGGTAATATGCAGGAAGTATTATACTTTTTGGTCTATTATACATGGTCTGATCTCTATCAATATGGTAAATAAAGGAAGAGACGAGGAGATGAATCAGCATATTTTAAAAGACGCTTTAAAAGGTATTATTAAATACATAAACGATTAATTTTTTGCAGGCTTTACAAGAAAGCCTGTTTTTTTCTAGAACTACTTAACACTGTTAAATCACTTACATACGTTATAATCATAAATTAATAAAATCAATTCTCATGAAATATAAATCCTTTTACCCATTATTACTTAACGCTGTTAGATCATCTAATAACGTTGCAAAGGCAATAGCCCTGATATTTGCCCTTTTTTTATATAGTTGCACTAGTAAAACTCCTCAGGCTACAGCACCTGCACCACCAGCTTTACCGGTAGCAAGTGTAACTTCAGGTACAGAGACAACCTTTCAAGAGTATCCAGCTGCTATAGAGGGTACTGTTAATGTTGAAGTTCGACCTCAGGTTAGCGGAAGCTTAGAGAAAGTGTATGTTGATGAAGGTGCCTTTGTAAATGCCGGTCAGCCGATATTTAAAATTAATGATCAACAATATCGTGCCTCTTTAAATAATGCAGTTGCAGCACAGCATTCGGCAGAAGCTGCTTTGATTAACGCACAGTTAGAAGTAGAGCGTTTAACGCCACTGGTTCAGAATAAAGTAATCTCTGAATTTCAGTTAAAGTCGGCCAAAGCTACCGCACAAGTTGCAAAAGCGAATATAGAGCAGGCAAAAGCAAACGTTTCTACAGCTTCTATAAACCTTGGCTATACACTAATTAAAGCTCCTGTAAGTGGTTATATCGGCCGATTAGCTAAAAAACAAGGTAGCTTGGTGGCTCCAGCTGATGTGGATGCTTTGACCCAATTGTCGGATGTGCATGATGTACATGTATATTTTGCGCTTGGCGAAAAGGATTTTGTGAACTTTAAGGAACAATATCCCGGACAAACGCTAAATGATAAGATCAAACAACTACCTGCAGTAAAATTGATTCTGGCCGACAATACTGAATATGCCAGGTTAGGAAAAATAGACGTCATAGATGGTCAGTTTGATAAAACTACAGGTGCCATTACGGTACGGGCCAAATTCCCTAATCCACAGGGCTTATTAAGATCGGGCAATACCGGAAAAATACGATTGAGCTTGCAACACGACAATATGCTTGTGGTGCCACAGATTGCTACGATAGAAGTGCAGGATAAGATATTCGTATTCGCACTTGCAGATAGCAACAAGGTTAAAAAACAAGCCATTACTGTAATTGGTAAAACAGGAACCAATTACCTGGTAAAGGATGGTATAAAAGCCGGTGATCAGATTGTGTTAAGTGGTCTAGACCGCCTACAGGAGGGCGCAGTGATTGCGCCACAAAGAGCAACTGACAAAGTCGCTAAAAACTAATTACACTTTAAAACATTAACAATCATGTTCAAAATATTTATACAAAGGCCGGTGTTGGCTACTGTAATCTCCATTTTGTTGGTCATACTTGGAGTATTAAGCCTTACTAAATTACCATTACAGCAGTTTCCGGATATTGCACCGCCTTCTGTATTGGTGACGGCCAATTACCCTGGTGCCAATGCCGAAACCGTGCTACGCTCTGTGGCGCCATCATTGGAAGAATCCATCAATGGTGTCGAAAACATGAGTTACATGAGTTCAACAGCCAGTAACGACGGTACTTTGGCCATCACCGTTTATTTTAAGCTAGGAACGGATCCGGATCAGGCTGCTGTAAACGTACAAAATCGTGTTACACAAGCAACCAGTCAATTGCCATCGGAAGTTGTACAGCAAGGGATCATTACGGCGAAACAGCAAAATAGCTTTATCATGGCTATCGGAATGTACACCGAGGATGAAAGTAAATACGATCAGACTTTCATAGCCAACTATGCGCAAATAAACATTATACCTGAAATTAAACGTATTCCCGGTGTAGGATCAGCCAGTATATTTGGTGGTGTTAAGGATTACTCGATGCGGATTTGGTTAAATCCAACTCAAATGGCAAGCTATAAAATCACACCTAATGAAGTGATGGCTGCGATACAAGATAAAAGTTTAGAAGCTGCACCAGGACGTTTTGGCGAACGTAGCAATGAGGTTTTTGAATATGTAATTAAATATAAAGGCAAACTTACAAAACCAGAAGAATACGAAAATATAGCGATCCGATCTAATTCAGATGGGTCCGTATTGCATTTAAAGGATGTAGGCAGAGTTGAATTTGGCGCTTATTCCTATAACAGTCTTACCCGTTTGAATGGTAAAAAAGGGGTTGTGCTGGGAATTATTCAATTAGCAGGTTCTAATGCTAATGAAATCCAGATCGCCATCAACAAACTGATGGAGAAATCAGCTAAAGATTTTCCTGCAGGTGTGAAGCACAATATATTTTACAGTACAAAAGTAGCGCTCGATCAATCCATTGAACAAGTTGTACACACACTTATCGAGGCATTTATCCTGGTATTCATCGTTGTATTTATATTCCTTCAGGATTTTAGATCAACATTAATCCCTGCCATTGCTGTTCCCGTGGCTATTTTGGGTACTTTCTTCTTTATGCAGCTCTTTGGTTTCTCTATTAACCTGCTCACTTTATTTGCGTTGGTACTTGCCATAGGTATTGTGGTAGATGATGCGATTGTAGTCGTCGAGGCTGTACATGCTAAAATGGAACATAAGCACATAGGTGCAAAACAAGCCACTCATGAGGCCATGCATGAGATCAGTGGAGCTATCATTTCCATTACCTTAGTGATGTCCGCTGTATTTTTACCTGTAGGATTCCTCGAAGGTTCAACAGGTGTTTTCTACAGGCAGTTCGCTTTTACTATGGCGACAGCAATTATTATATCCGCCATTAATGCCTTAACCTTAAGTCCAGCCTTGGCTGCTTTGTTTTTAAAGAGTAACCACACAGGTCAAGCAGAAAGCACTAAAAAAGGCTTTAAAGAGAAATTCTTCGCTGGATTTAATAGCAGCTTCAATGCAATGACCAATAGATACGTTAATGGTTTGCGTTTCCTAATCAAAAACAAAGTAGTAAGTATTGGTGCATTGGCCATTATTATATTGGCTACAATCTGGTTGGTTCGTACTACACCTACAGGCTTTATTCCAACTGAAGATCAAGGTTTCGTGGCCATAGCCGTAAATACGCCTTCAGGAACTTCATTAGATGGTACAGCTAAGGTTATGCAACAGGCGGAAACAGAACTACGTTCTTTGGATGCATCAAGATTCGTGACTGCAATAACAGGATTTAACTTACTAACCTCATCAACTAGCCCTTCATCAGCAGTAGTTTTTGTACTGTTAAAGCCTACTAAAGAAAGAGGAAAGGTTCAAGACATCAATGCAATCATGGAGGTGATCAGAGGTAAGTTAGGTGCCATAAGTGGCGGTAGTTTCTTCGTTTTTAGCTTTCCAACGGTTCCCGGTTTTAGTAACGTAGAAGCCTTGGATCTTGTCTTACAAGATAAAACAGGTGGTAAACTGGGTAAATTTAGTGGAATAGCCAATAATTTTATTGGGGAGTTGATGAAACGCAAAGAAATTGCTGTAGCCTTTACCACTTTTAAAGCTGATTATCCGCAATTGCAATTAGAAGTAGATGATGAGAAAGCAAATCAATTGGGCGTTAATGTGCGTGATATTTTACAAACCATGCAAGCTTATTTTGGTAGTGCTCAAGCTTCAGATTTTAATCGTTTTGGTAAGTATTACCGTGTATTGGTTCAGGCAGATATCGCCGATAGGGCAGATCCATCTGCAATAGACCGCGTGTTTGTTAAAAATAAAACAGGGGAGATGGTACCTATAAAAACATTGGTAAAATTATCCCGTGTTTATGGATCGGAAACTGCATCCCGCTACAATCTTTTTAATTCCATCCAGGTAAATGCAATTCCAAAACCAGGCTATAGTTCTGGTGATGCCATTAATGCAATACAGGAAGTTGCTAAAGAGCAATTGCCAGCAGGGTATGGATTTGAATTTTCTGGGCAAACCAGGGAAGAAATGTCTTCAAACGGGCAATCTACCGTTGTATTTATGCTGTGTTTAATATTTGTATACTTCTTACTGGCAGCGCAATATGAAAGCTATATTTTACCATTAGCAGTTATATTATCTGTTCCAACCGGAGTATTGGGTGTGTTCGTGACCATTGGTTTAACTGGTATAGAAAACAACATTTATGTACAGGTTGCATTAATCATGCTCATCGGACTACTCGCTAAGAATGCTATTTTGATTGTCGAATTTGCCATACAGCGTCGCAAGGCAGGTTTGTCATTGGTTAACGCTGCTTTAGATGCTGCAAGACTGAGATTACGCCCAATTCTGATGACTTCATTAGCGTTTGTTGTAGGATTGTTTCCAATGAGTATCGCTACAGGACCATCAGCTCAAGGTAATCACTCCATCAGTATTGGCGCTGCAGGGGGAATGGTCTCTGGTGTAATTCTTGGACTGATGCTGATCCCTGTATTGTTTGTCATCTTCCAGAATTTACAAGAAAAAGTATCAGGAAAGCCTTTACAGGATGAAAACAATCATCAACCCGAAGTGATCAAGGTAGATTCAGAGATAATATATTCTTAATCATTTAAATAATAATAAGATAAAATGAACACATATAGAAATACATTAGCTGCTTTATTCGTTTTGCTGGTGCTTGCTGGATGTAAAGTATCAAAAGATACAGCATTGCCCATCAAAGCAATCCCTGAAAAATTTAGGGATGCCCAAGGGCAGGATTCATTAAGCATTGCTGATCAGACTATAAAAGATTTTTTTAAAGAAGAAGAACTAAGAAACCTTGTAGATACAGCTTTAGTAAGAAACTATGATTTGCAGATTGCCCTCAAAAATATGGAATCCGCACAGCAATTACTGAAGCAATCAAAGCTTGGCAATTTGCCACAGGTAGATTTGCAAATAACAGGTAGTTCGAATCGTCCTTCAGATAACAGTTTAAATGGCTTAAGTACCAGCCAGTTTTTAAAAACAACTCACGTCGAAGACTTCAATGCGAATGTGGGGTTAAGGTGGGAAGCAGACATCTGGGGTAAAATAAAGGGTCAGAAACAAGCTGCTTTGGCAACCTATTTACAAACGGAGGAGGCAAAAAAAGCCATCCAAACTCAGTTGGTAGCCAGTGTTGCTCAGGGATATTACAGATTGCTAATGATGGATGCACAGATTGCTATTGCTAAAAAGAACTTGGCTTTAAGTGATAGTACTTTAAGAATTATCCATTTACAGTTTGATGCCGGACAGGTAACATCGCTTGCTATTCAGCAAGCTAAAGCTCAACAGTTGGTGGCTGCACAGTTGATTCCTAAATTTGAGCAAGATATAACGATCCAGGAGAATGCCCTGCGAGTATTAACTGGGCGATTACCAGGAAGTGTTGATCGTTTGGCAAGCTTGGAAAAAAGCGATGTCATTAGTCAGGTTTCTGCGGGATATCCTACAGCCATGGTGAGCAGACGTCCAGACGTTAAAAGTGCCGAGTTGTCTCTAAACATTGCCAATGCTAAAGTCGGTATTGCTAAAGCAAGCCTCTATCCATCCTTAAGTATTACTGCAAGTGCAGGCCTTAATTCATTTAAAGCCAGTAATTGGTTTAATATACCAGCATCATTATTTGGTGTGGTAGCAGGAGGGATTACACAACCGCTTCTTCAGGGCAGACAATTAAAAACGCAATATGAAGTAGCCAAAATTGAAAGAGAAAAAACGGTAATTCAATTCCGTCAATCCGTACTGAATGCGGTTGCAGAAGTTTCTGACGAATTGGTGAAGATTGAGAAATTAAAACAGCAATACGACATTTCGAAAGATAAAGTAAACACCCTGCAGCAAGCAGTTAGAAACGCCAACCTATTATTCAAAAGTGGAATGGCCAATTACCTTGAGGTGATTACTGCTCAAAGTAATTCACTGCAAAGTGAACTTGAGCTAACCACCATTAAAACGGCACAACTTAACGCTAGAGTGGAACTTTACCGCGCATTAGGAGGGGGATTATAAGGGGGATTTTTTCGATATCACACAATTGTTACCCGATTAATCAACCTTTGGGTATTTAGCTAAAACCAGGAATTATAATCAATAAATTATCAAATAAAAGCGATTTTTATGATAATTGAGATTATAAACCTGGTTTTACTGATAAAAGGGGCATTGTTTTATCTCATCTTGATAGATCAGCGATTTACATTTCTTGAATAAAATGATATGTTTGCAGCCGGATAAAAATCACACCCGATAGGGTTGAGACTTATATGCCGTTAAACTTAAAGGTAAAATAGGAGTCAAAGCTGTATACGAAATGTAATATTTAAAGGGTATCACTTAAATTACAGAATTGAATAACCTTGATATTAGAGGAAATACATAAGTTTGCTTACACATAAAAAAACAATTATAAAATGAAAAACCTAATCTTGTTAACCGTTGGAATACTATTTAGCTTATCTGCAAGTAGTCAAATTTTGAAACCCGTAAAATGGAGTTATGCTGCAAAGAAAACTTCAAAAACTGAAGCTACTGTGTATCTTAAAGCTACTGTTGATGAGGGATGGCACCTTTACTCACAAAATATGGCTGATGGCGGTCCTGTGAAAACAAGCTTTACATTTGCACCTTCAAAAGCTTACAAAGCTGTAGGTAAAACAATTGAACCAAAAGGAATCACTAAGTTCGAGAAGTCGTTTGACATGAATGTTACTTACTTCGAGAAAACAGTTACTTTCCAACAAAAAGTTAAATTAACTGGTGCAACTGCAATTGTTAAAGGAACACTTGAGTTTATGGTATGTGATGATTCTCAATGTCTACCTCCAGAAACAGTTGAGTTCTCTATTCCAGTAAAATAAGAAATAATGATTTTAAACAACTATTTGACAAGCATGAAAGTGCTTGTCATTGGGCTTTTCCTACTTTTTGGCTCTGTTACCTGCGCATTAGCACAGGAAGCAGATACTTCGACTGCTGATCTTGAATTTACCGAGATTGCACCAGAAGAGGCTCCTAAAACTGATACAGCCATAGTTGCTCCGGCAACAACCATTACAGATACTACAAAAAAGATAACGACCACAAGCAGCGATGCAAAAGCTAATAAAGCAGAAAAGGAAAAAACCTTATGGGAAACCTTTATTGCAGGATTAGTAGGTGGGTTTTTAGCATTTTTGATGCCTTGTATCTTTCCGATGGTTCCATTAACCATTAGTTACTTTACAAAAAGAGCCGGAAGTAAAAGCAAGGGCATTGGTCAGGCTTTAATTTATGGACTATCTATTATTGTCATCTACGTAGCTTTTGGCTTGTTGATTACCGTAATATTTGGCTCTGCAGGATTAAATGCTTTAAGCGCCAGTGGCTTATTTAACTTCTTATTCTTCATCCTACTCGTAGTGTTTGCCATCTCCTTCTTTGGAGCGTTTGAAATCACCCTACCTAGCTCTATTGTAAACAAAATAGACAACAAAGCAGACAACAGTAAAGGCCTTGGCGGTATTTTCTTTATGGCTGCTTCTTTAGCTTTGGTGTCTTTCTCTTGTACAGGACCAATTATCGGTACCTTATTGGTACAGGCAAGTTCTAAAGGTGAATTACTGGCACCAGCAATCGGGATGTTCGGATTTGCGCTTGCTTTAGCTTTACCGTTTACTTTATCAGCGATATTCCCTGGTTTTTTAAGCAGTATGCCTAAATCAGGTGGTTGGTTAAACAGCGTAAAGGTATGCCTGGGTTTTCTGGAACTGGCTTTAGCTTTAAAATTCCTTTCCTCAGCTGATTTGGCCTGGCATTGGGAATGGTTTGACAGAGAGATCTTCTTAGTCCTGTGGATCGTGATCTTCACCCTAATGGGAATTTATCTCCTTGGGAAGATCAAGTTTTCACACGATAGCGATGTTCCTTTTGTGTCTGTACCTAGGTTATTCTTCGCCATTCTATCGTTTTCATTCGCGATGTACATGGTTCCTGGTTTATGGGGGGCGCCAGTAAGCGTACTGAGTGGATTGGCTCCGCCGATGAATACACAGGATTTTATTTTAAGTGGAAATGGATCGTCAGGTTCAAGTGCTGCATCAGCTGATTTCCCTGCTAAAGTAAAATATAGCGAATCGTTGAAACCACCTGTAGGCTTCCACCCATTCTTTGATTTAGATGAAGGTTTGGAATATGCAAAGAAGGTAGGTAAACCTGTTTTGCTTGACTTTACCGGACACACTTGTGTAAACTGCAGAAGGATGGAAGATCTGGTTTGGGTTGACAAAGAAGTTGCCCGCCTGATCAATGAAGAATATGTATTGATCCAGCTATATGCTGATGATCGTAACATTAAAATGCCAGCAGAGAAAGTTCATTACTCGGACATTTTGAAACGCAAGACAGATGATTTAGGTTATTGGAACCTGGATTTCCAGGCGACAAGATATGGATCAAATGCTCAGCCATTATATGTATTGGCCGGTCATGATTTAAATCCCCTGGTACCTGCTCAAGGCGCCATCTTTGATGCTAAAGAATACGCAACTTATCTTAAAAGTGGCCTTGCTAATTTTAAGAGCAAATAAAGACTCAACCAACGTTATGATAAGAACAATAGCTTTTTAGGAGCTAATTATTCTTATCATAACGTTATACCATACCAAACAATCATATAAAAACTATAATCTAAATGAAGAAATTAAGTTTGATCGCACTGGTGCTTTTCTGCGCCAGCTATCAGGGTTTTTCGCAGAAAAAAAATCCAAAAACGCCAACTCCAGCACCAGCTATGGTGCCACCAAGTGGTAATCCGAATGCAATGAACCGCCCGGGCGGGCCAGCAACTGCTCCAAAACCCTATAACCAGGTTATAACGGCTAAAGCAAAAACAGACAAAGGTTTGTTTAAAGTTCATTTTTTAGAAGATCGCTATTTCTTTGAAATCGCAGATTCATTATTGGGCAGAGAGATATTAACTGTAAATAGAATAAGTAAGGCTGCTGCTGGTAACCGTGCTTCTATGATCGGTTATGGTGGTGATCAAATTGGCGACAATGTGATCAGCTTTGAAAAAGGACCTTCAAACAAGATATATTTAAAGAGTATTTCTTTTGGCGAGCGTGCAAAAGATACTACAGAGCAGGGGATGTACAAATCTGTAATGAATTCGAACATTCAGCCTTTGGTAGCTTCTTTTGATATCAAAGCTTTTGCTAAAGATTCTATTTCTGGTGTTAAAGGGGTTGTTATTGATGTTACTGACTATATGAACAGCGATAATGATATTTTCTTTTTTGACGCAGGAACAAAAAAATCATTGTCATTAGCTGGGCAAATTCCTGATAGGAGCTATATCAAGGAAATTAAAGCTTTCCCTATGAATATAGAGATCAGAACGCTTAAAACCTATACAAAATCTGCTCCGCAAGGACCAATGGGTATGGGTGCTCCATCTTCAACACCGGCAACCTACGAACTTAACAGTTCAATGGTATTGTTACCGTCTAGAGAAATGAAACCAAGATTCTTTGATCCAAGGGTAGGTTATTTTGCTACTGGTTACGTTGATTTTGACGCCAATACACAAGGTGTAAAAAATCAATCATTAATTACACGTTGGAAGTTAGAGCCAAAAGCTGAAGATATTGAAAAATATAAAAGAGGTGAATTGGTTGAGCCTAAAAAACAAATCGTTTATTATATCGATCCTGCAACTCCAAAGAAATGGGTTCCTTACCTTATTCAAGGTGTAAATGACTGGCAGGTTGCTTTTGAAAAAGCAGGTTTTAAAAATGCTATTGTAGCTAAAGAAGCACCAAGTGATCCATCGTGGAGCATGGAAGATGCAAGACATAGTGTTATCGTTTACAAACCTTCTGATATTGCTAATGCAAGTGGTCCACACGTACATGATCCACGTACAGGTGAAATTATCGAGACACACATCAACTGGTACCACAACATCATGCAGTTGTTAAGAAACTGGTACTTTATCCAGGCTTCGGCAATTGACCCTCAAGCGCGCAAGATGAAGTTTGATGATAAATTAATGGGCGAATTGATTCGTTTTGTATCCTCACATGAAGTTGGACATACTTTAGGTTTACGTCATAACTTTGGCTCTTCGGCAACAGTTCCGGTTGAGAAGTTAAGAGATAAACAATGGGTTGAGAAAAACGGACATACGCCATCAATTATGGATTATGCGCGTTTCAACTACGTTGCTCAACCAGAAGATAACATTAGTGCTAAAGGTATTTTCCCAAGAATTGGTGACTACGATATGTGGGCAATTGAATGGGGATACAGATGGTTACCTGAATTTAATACTGCTGAAGATGAAGCAAGTTATTCTAATCAAACCATTATTAAAAGAGTTGGTGCAGATAAACGTTTAGCTTTCGGAACTGAAAGTGATTCTAATGATCCACGTAACCAAAGTGAAGATATTGGCGATAACGCGATGGTAGCTTCTGCTTATGGTATCAAAAATCTTAAGCGTATTTTACCTAATATTTTAACTTGGAGCAAAGAGCCTAACGAAAGCTATCAGAACGCAAAAACACTTTATTCTGAAGTTGTTGGTCAGTATGGCCGCTATATGGGGCATGTTGTTAAAAATGTGGCTGGTATTTACACAACACCTAAAACTATTGAAGAAAAAGGTGGTATGTATCAGGCCGTGCCTTTTGCAAAACAAAAGGAAGCAATGACTTTCCTTAACGCACAATTGTTTGCTACACCAACATGGTTAATCAACAAAGAATTAATTGAACGCACTGGTGTAAATCCAACAGACCTTTTCCAAGGTGTTCAAAAAAGCACTTTAGGTAAACTTCAAAACGCAAATACCATTGCTAAATTGATCAATGCAGAGGCATTGAACGGTGTTAATGCTTATAGTGCAGTTAATCTGTTTAGTGATCTTAAAGCCGGTGTTTGGTCTGAGTTGTATTCACATAAAAATATTGATGTATACAGAAGGAACTTGCAAAAAGCTTACGTAGATAACATGACTAAGTTAATTGTAGCACCTGCTCCATCATCAAATCCTATGGCAAATTTCCCTGGTTTTGGTACGGCTAATCCTATGGGGTCGGATGTTTCAAGTATCGGTCGCGCACATTTAACAACTTTAGCGAAAGATATTCGTGCTGCAATACCTGCTTCAACAGGTATGAGTAAATATCACTTACAAGATTTATTGGTGCGTATCAATTCGGCCTTAAATCCTAAATCGTAAGTTAATTCCGATTTTCTTATTTACTAAGAGGCCTGGTCATAAAATATGACCAGGCCTTTTTTTTGTACGTATCGTCATCCTGAGTTTATCTCAGGATCTCGTTTAAGCAGGTTTTGAATATGATATTTGAGATAAACTCAGGATGACGATCGTTATTAATGATACGCCCTCTTTTTTGCTAAATACTATTGCTGTTTTATTAGAAGAAAACTGACCTCTTTTTTGATTTTTTTCAGATGCTTTGCAGCCCGGTTAGCAGCTCTTAATATGGCTTTACTTGGCTTCATATTGGGCTCGGGTTTCAATTGGGATTTACCGAACGAAGACGAGCCGGAGACGAATCATACTCGGCAGTGGTGCGACTTTGCCAACCAGCTAGATACTATCATCCTACTGGCTCAATATAGACCTGAAAACGGTCCAAAAAAATATATGGATAGGGAGGGGACTATGATAAACTAAATATAGCAAAAATTAATTTAGTTCAATTCTCAGCATTACATTAAAGTAATTATTGATATCTTTTTCAGTCTCCAGTGATGCCATACTTTCGTAAACCATGCGAAGTCTTTTCCTGATGTTTTCTAAGCCAATATGATGGCTTGCACTCGTTGTTTTTGTATTGATAAGGTTTGTGGTTTGAACAACTATCGTTCGTCCATCACAGCTAATAGAAACGCGTGCTGGGTGCTCATATTGTAAAAGATCTCCATGCTTAAACATATTTTCAACAAGGGTGATCAATATTAAGGGAATGATTTCAACATCTTTCAGATTATCATCATAATCCAGAAAGATGTTGAGTCCATTTTCTGACTTGATTTTATGAAGCCTGATCAGGTTTTCTACTTGTTCAATCTCATTCGTCAATGGCGTGAAATTACGATCGGCATCTTCCTGTATAGCATACCTCATCATTTCAGAAAGTGACATGATTGCATCAGCAGCTTCAGGAACTACTTTACGCGTATTTGAATAAATGAAGCTCAATGTATTAAATAGAAAGTGTGGGTTGATCTGCGCTTTTAAATGAGCATGTTGAGATTTTACCAGCTCTGCTTGAACGTTTTGATGCTCGATGATCATCAGCAAACGTTCTTTTTCTACCTGCTGTGCAGTCTTCCTTTCTTTTAAATAGTTCGTCAGATAATAGTATCCTGAAGAGAAAAGTAAGAAATACGATGTTCTCCAAACCCCATTCGCTATGGATGTACTATTGAGTTCGACAGGTGTATAAACAGTCAGGCCGGCAAATTTGTGCAAAAAGGCTACGATATATATAGTCAGAGGAACGTATATAACAATCTCTATTAAAACTAGCACTGGAAGCAACCAACTAGTTTTTGAACTCTCGGTTTTTGTTGCGGGCATAACCACATGCGCATGAAAGTAAAACAAGCAAATGTTCAGAATATAAAATACAGCATAATTACTAAAAGTAGCAAAGTACCCCCTTAAAATTCCGGTTACCACAACCTCGTAAAAAATAAATAGGGACCAGGCTACAAAATGAATCTGGTTCTTCTTAATTATAAATAAAATATCTTGCAAATGCTTTTTCATTCATGTATTAGGCTAATCTGGTACTCCTCTATTTGATCTTAATGTTTTCTTCTCTAAGAAAGTCAGAAAATGTTTTTTATAAGTTGTACCTAATGGTACTTCAAGTTTATTGTTTAAAGTAATCGAGGCACCTTCTACTTTATTGATGAAATCCATAGAGATAATAAATGATCTTTGGACCCTGATAAAAGAATTATTACCGTCTAGTTTGGCCTCTAGTTCTTTCATGGTTAAATAAGCGATGTACATCCCGGCAACCGTATGTATTTTTACGTAGTTATTCAACCCTTCAATTGCGACAAGGTCTTTCAGGTTGATTTTTACATACTTCTGAACCTGGTCAGTTTTTATAAAAAAGAATTCTTCATCATTTGTAGGCCTTTTAAGGTTCGATTCTGATTTAAGCAAGCGATTGATCATTAAGGCGAATTTGCTCATCGAAATGGGCTTTAGCAGGTACTCGTTAGCTTGTACACCGAAGGCATCAATAGCATATTTAGAATGTGCGGTCGTGAAAACCAGATATTTAGTTTTATACCGGATGGCCTGCGATAAGTCTAGTCCAGTCATACCGGGCATATCCACATCCATAAAAAGTATATCTATATTATCTTCAACGGTAATATCGATAAGTGCTTTGAGTGGATCCGTGAAATATTTAACCAGATGTAAATTAGGCATTGCCTCAATATAGTCACCTAATAAATCAACAGCATGCTTCTCATCATCAATAATAACGCAATTTAGTTTGCCATCCATCGAATTTACTTTTAATTGGTATTACTTTTTCCAAACTTATTTTATGTTCACCACGTAAAAAGCATCATTCACGTAATAAGTTCTTTATTTTAATTATTTTATAAATAACGGTATTCTATTCACGTAAAACAATAGCTATTCATTTTTCATTCACCACGTGAGCAGTATTATTCACCACGTAGGATCGCATGTTGGCGTAATATAATTGGAGGTGATCTCATTCTTTTATACTTTTAGTTAATGTACCTATTGAAAACAAGGTTCCTGGTGCATTAATGTGCATCAGGAATTTAATAGAGTGTCAAAGAATTTAGTACGTTCTCGTATATATTTAGTTCTAAAGGGAGTTCATCCTCCCTTTAGTTACTAAATAACTAAGCAGTTAAAAAGCGCCTGTATCCTAAAATCCGCGCAATCAAATACCTCTTAACGATATTCGTTATCCCCTAATGTTCCCAGATAATCTTCGTAATGCTTTTAAAAAAGGTGTTTTATATTTTAGCCATTGATTTCCCTAGGTACCAACATCCCCAGGTAAAAATTGGTGCGGCTAAAATATCAACAGTATAATGAATATGCTGAATCAACAGCAATACTGTAATAGCCAGGGTCGCTATCATTGCGAGTAGCTTATCATTTTTACGTTCCAGACAAAGCACTCCCAAAAATGCAGTAGCCGTATGTCCGGAGAAAAACAAATCTTTTGTAATTACATTGGAGTGGTAAAAGAAAATGGAGCAGGGGTCAGCCAAATTAATGATGCCAACAGGCGGATCAAGTGGTACCAAGGTGATGGTTATTATTCTGGCTAGACATACAAAAATAAATGTCCATAATGCGGTGAGACACATGATTGTATTTCTAGACATTCGATACAATATTAATCCAATCATTACATACAAAACCAAAAATATCAGTATCGAAACGTCTTTTGCAGGGATATAAGCAAGCAAGCGGTCATTTAATACAATTCCTTCTCTGGCTTCCATGTGAGAGAAAAAATGAGGTATAAAAATTAAAATGGCTACAAGAAGTATCATTCCAAGAATGAATTTAATTCTAAATGCCTGGTAATCCCAAGCTATTTGCCACGTAAACTGTTTAGACTGCATTAAATTGGTTAGTATTTAGTTTGGTAAAAATATACAAATAAAGCGATTTTAATAGAAAAGTTGCAAGTACTTGCAACTTTATTCATATCCTAATAAAATTTCTATTTTAATAAAATCTGAGAGAGAAGCTTTTATTTTGTTTAATTTATTTAAATTTTATTGCAAAATATTATAAATTAGGTCAACCAAATAAACCAAAACACCACCAATATTCCTTAACAAAAACTTAATACCGGGCAAACACTTGATTATCTAGTTTTGCCGAAAACAAACGAACAAATTCCAGATTCTACTATTAATTTTCATTTGAATGAACATTACTACTCCTGAGGTGATTAACGGACAACCTGAGTCTTTTACTGCGATTTTCAATACCTATCGGAAAAAGATTTATATATCAGACTTAGAGTTAAGAATAAAATTGTAGGTACAGCAACAAATCCAACAGGCGGGACATTGGCCGCGGCTGGTTTAAGCAGACTTAGACATGTTACAATTAAGTACAATAAGTAGGGTTTGGGTAAAAAAGAAACGGGGATAGGTCCTAAGACTTACCCCCGTTAAATTAACGCTCTCACCACAAAAGTACATATTCTTTTTAATTATCCAAATAAATTTTACTTTTTATTCAAAAAGCCGGTTTAAGCCGGCTTTTTGAATATCAATTACATGATTAGGCTAAGCTATTTCATATCACGTTGTACTTTTCTTGCTGTACTTTTTCCAGGCAAATAGATTTGAAATCCAACTCCAAGGGCCAGGTAGTTCGAGTATGTACTAGATCCAAAGCCAACAACACCATTGTATTTCAATAAAGCCTCAAGCCCGATCGTATTGGTCACAAAATAAGTAAAGCCTGGTCCAAAACTAAAACCTAATCCATTGGTAGTTCCGCCGCCAGCTGGATTAATACCTTGAAAACCGACTGTGGCCTCTCCAAAAAATCTGGAGTTTTTCACCACTTCATTTGCACCGGTAGCTCCATAATATCTACCTAAAGCACCTATACCATAAGTAAATGATGTACCTACACCTTTTTGAGATACAACGCCCAACTGAACTTCACCACCTACAGCCATACCGTCTTGTATAAACCAAGCTGCTTTAGGGTTAATCTTTAGTTGAAAGAGATTGGGTTTATCTAAGCCAAGACTGATGTCCGACAAATTAGCCCCCATCATTACATTTCCCTTTTGTATCTGGGCACTTGCTCCAAATGCCAGTGTGCTTCCTAAAATAATAGTAAAAATTAGCTTTTTCATAAGATTTTGTTTATTTGTTTTTCCAGGTTGTGAAACTATTGTTAGCTTCTTAACTATCCTTAACAAATTTCAGCCCTTTTTTGTTTATAACGATTTATTTAGGATATTTACCAAGTAATTTAGCCTTGTTTTTCAATTGATTAGCGGCTAAAATGGTGTAACACAACATTAATAAAGATTATAGTTAGCATGGAAGTCTCTTTAAGTAATAAGCCTAACTATTTTATCGAAAAAGTACGGAATATGCTGGGGAGAAATGGAACTGAAGAAATCAAATGGGGTATTATAGGTTGTGGAGATGTTACTGAAGTGAAAAGCGGCCCCGCATTCAATAAAGTATTAAACTCATCACTGGTTGCCGTTATGCGTCGTGATGGTGCAAAAGCTAAAGATTATGCCTTGCGTCATAACGTTCCAAAATGGTACGACGATGCTGAACAACTTATTGATGATCCTGAGGTAAATGCGATCTATATTGCAACTCCACCGTTACAACATGAAGAATATGCTATACGCGCCATGGCCGCAGGGAAACCAGTATATGTAGAAAAACCCATGACCCTGAATGCGGCCTCTGCGATTAGAATGAAGGAAGCTGCTGAAAAATACAATGTTAAGCTTACGGTAGCACACTACCGAAGGGCCCAACCTATGTTTTTAAAAGTTAAATCTCTTTTAGATGAAAAGGCAATAGGAGTGGTTAAGCTGGTTCAACTTCAAATGTTACAGCCGCAAAATTCAGATCTGATTGCCGGCTCGGAAACAAATTGGAGGTTAAATCCAGCTATATCTGGAGGTGGTTTATTTCATGATCTTGCACCTCATCAGCTTGATTTAATGATCTATTTCTTTGGAGAATTGAACAAATCCATGGGGATCTCTTTAAATCAAGGGAGCCCATATGAGGTAGATGATATGGTTACCGGACATATTTTATTCCACAATGGAGTAGTCTTTAATGGTTCCTGGTGTTTTTCTGCGGCTGAACAAACGGATGTTTGCGAAATCATTGGTACCGAAGGCAAAATAAGCTTCCCAATGTTTGGTCACAAACTGACTTTAAGCAAGGGTAAGGATGAGGAAGAGTTCATGTTTGATCCGCTACAACATGTACAACAACCCATGATACAGGAAGTAGTTAAATACTTTTTGGGTAAAACCAGTAATCCTTGTTCTGCGGAACAGGCAATAATGTCGATGCAGGTGATGGATAGCTTCACAAAGTAGAATTAGCAGGTACAGATATAGAATATGAGAAAAGAAACCAAGGGGGCCAAAAAACCAGGTATTTTCAGCTTGCTTAAACCTTATAAGGGTTTGATCAGTTTATTGCTCTTTTTTGCATTGATCAGTAATGGCGTGAATTTGTTGCTGCCAAAATTAGTAGCCAATGGAATAGATGCCTATACCAATGGTACTTTTGATGTGAATGCCATTCTGATTAAATTCTCAGCAGCTATTTTATTGGTTTTTCTGTTTACTTTTTTTCAAAGTATCATACAAACTTATGCTTCCGAAAAGGTAGCGAGAGACCTAAGAACTCAGTTGGCTGATCAGATTTCAAGGCAAAGTAATGCTTATATTGAACAGGCTAACCCTTCTAAATTGTTAACTAATCTAACGGCCGACGTTGATTCTATAAAACTATTTATTGCACAAGCCATTGTGTCCATTACTTCATCTATATTTATTATAATCGGTGCTAGTATTTTGTTGTTGAGCATCAATTGGAAATTAGCACTGGCCATTATTGCTATTATTCCCATTATTGGAGTTACTTTTTTTCTGGTGATTAAGAAGGTAAGTGTGCTTTTTAAACAAAGCAGAGAAGTTATAGACTGGTTGAATAAAGTAATCAATGAAAGTATACTAGGTGCCGCATTAATCCGTGTAATCAATTCGCAGCAACTGGAATACGTTAAATTCTTATCTGCAAACACCAAAGCGAAAGATCTTGGTTTGTCTATTCTAAATCTGTTTGCAGGCTTAATACCCGTTATCATATTTGTGGCTAATCTTGCAGGATTAACAATTTTGCTGCTTGGTGGCCATTATGTAATTAATGACAGCATGACCCTCGGTGATTTCGCTGCATTTAACAGTTACCTGGCATTGTTGATTTTTCCGATCATAGTTATTGGATTTATGAGTAATGTAATTGCCCAGGCTACAGCCTCTTACGGGCGCATATCTCATGTGTTAAATCAAGCAAATGAAATGGCTGCAGGCCATATCACAGATCCTTTAAAAGGGCATGTGGAGATGAAAAATATCAATGTGCTTTATGGGCAAAAGCCGGTCTTAAAGGATATTTCTTTCCAACTTCAACCAGGCTCAAAAACCGCGATTATCGGCCCAACTGCTGCAGGAAAGACACAACTGTTGTATTTACTTACCGGGCTCATTAAACCCGATAATGGTGAGATCTTATTTGATGGTAACCCTGTAGAAAGCTATGTTCAGGAGTCCTTTCATAACCAAATCGGTTTTGTATTCCAGGATAGCATCATTTTTAACATGAGCATACGTGAGAATATTGCTTTTAATGATCAGGTTACTGACCAATCTCTGGAAAAAGCAATTGAAACTGCAGAATTAAAAGATTTTATCAATTCCCTTCCTGATCAATTGAATACAGTTGTATCAGAAAGAGGTGCTAACCTTTCGGGGGGACAAAAACAAAGGATCATGCTGGCCAGAGCTTTGGCACTTAATCCTAAGATATTGTTGTTAGATGACTTTACTGCACGTGTAGACAACAATACAGAACAACGCATTTTAGCAAATGTACAACGTAATTATCCTGGTTTAACTTTGCTTTCGGTTACTCAGAAGATTGCAGCCGTTCAAAACTATGACAGTGTAATACTTATTATGCAGGGTGAAATTATTGCACAGGGTACTCATCAAAACCTTATGAAAAGCAGTCCCGAATACGTTCAAATTTACAACTCACAACAAAGCACCAGCAATTATGAACTACAATCTTAACCAGGTTAATGGTAAGGAAGAAAAGAAATCTACATTTGCGGTCCTTAAAAAGCTATTAAAGCTGATCTCACATGAACGTAAGAACCTTTTACTTGCTTTTATAGCTATAGTAATCAATTCTGCTTTACTGTTGCTATCTCCATTAATTATAGGACACACGATAGATAATTATGTAAGCACCAAGCAGTTTAATGGAGTCTTGTTGTACTCTGGCGTATTGTTAGCTATGTATCTGGTTACTTTGGTTACTGGTTATCTGCAAACAAAATTAATGGGTGGGGTTGGGCAAAGGACCTTGTATACACTTAGGAACGCAATATTTAGCAAGTTACAGGAACTGCCAGTATCCTTCTTCAGTCAAAACAAAGCTGGAGATCTCATTTCCAGAGTAAATAATGACACGGATAAATTGAATCAATTTTTTTCTCAATCCTTGATGCAGTTTTTAAGTAGCATCTTCACAATGCTAGGAGCAGGGATTTTTCTGTTGGTTATTAATTTAAAACTAGGTGCAGCAACATTAACACCGGCCTTATTCATATTGATATTTACTGGCCTTGTATCTGCATGGGTAAAAAGGAAAAATGCCGTTAACCTAAAAAGTGTAGGTAACCTTAGCGCCGGCATACAGGAAAGTTTGAACAATTTTAAAGTAATCATCGCATTCAACCGTAGAGATTATTTCAGGAAGCGCTTTGATGAGACCAATAAAGAGAACTATAAGACTGCTATAGGTGCTGGTATTGCCAATACTATTTTTATTCCAGTGTTCGGATTCTTTTCCAGTGTGGCGCAATTGATCGTATTGGTCTATGGTATTCATCTCATTTCAATCGGGGAGTTTACGATAGGTTTACTGATCAGTTACCTTTCTTATGCCGTAAATTTTTACAATCCACTACGTCAGCTCGCTGCTTTATGGAGTAGTTTTCAGGTGGCGATGGCTGGTTGGGACAGAATATCTCAGATCTTGTCGCTGGAAAGTAACCTTCAGGTTGTGGATGATGTTGCTCAGGAAACTGCTTCCAGCTCCCTTTTAACCTTTAAAAATGTTCATTTCTCTTACGCAGCTGGCGAAGAGATCCTACACAACATTAGTTTCGATCTAGAAAAAGGTAAAACTTATGCTTTAATTGGCCCAACTGGGGGCGGTAAAACTACTACAGCTTCTTTAATGGCGCGTTTGTACGACACGACCAAAGGTACTGTACTGTTAAATGGAAAAGATATCAGGTCTTATACAGCTGAAGAACGTAGTAAAAAGATTGGATTCATTTTGCAGGAGCCCTTTTTATTTACAGGTACTGTAAAAGATAATATTCTGTACAGCAATATTGCTTATAAAGATTATACCAATGCGCAATTGGAGGATGTCATTAAAGCAGCGCACTTAGAGGGCTTACTCGCTTTGTTTGATAGGGGATTAGAAACTGAAGTGGCATCCAACTCAGATAACATTAGTTTGGGACAAAAGCAGTTGATTGCTTTTATGAGGGCTGTTTTGCGTAATCCTGAATTGCTTATTTTGGACGAAGCCACAGCAAATATCGATACGATCACAGAGAAACTACTTAGCGATATCCTAAAAAAGCTCCCCAAGGAAACTACATTAGTCATTATTGCGCACCGCTTAAATACTATAGAAAATGCGGATGAAATATATTTCGTAAATTCTGGTGAAGTGATTAAAGCGGGTACGCTAGATCATGCAATGAATATGCTACTTAAAGGAAAAAGAAGCAGTTAACAGCGGATATTAATGTCCGCTGGTGTCTTCTTGTTTCTTTCTAAATGTTAAGTAAAATGCGGTAACCATGATGATTACACAAAGACTAACTAAGCTGATTAAGGTTGCCATATGATTAATATTAAAGATAATTTACGTCACAAATATAACTTTACAATTCGATAATTAATACAATACTACCTTATGTATTGCGAAATGTTGATTTGTTAATAATTATTTCACAAATACAAGCACGATTTTTGCTAAATTGTTATCAGTAATAGTTGATGTCATATTTAGACAAAAAAGTCCTGTGAGTGGGTGATCCGCGTAGGGCAGGCACGCCATAAAGAATAGATACGCAGGAGGCCGTTCACATGAATTGTATATGAACAGCCTCCTTTGTCTCTTCGATCAAACAATCTTAAGTTTCGGGTGTATTATAATAAATAAATTTCATCCCCTTGAAACAATCAATAGACTTTGAAGCTTATTATAGAATAGCTCCGCCAACGCTCATATTAAAGCCAAATCCGCCTTATTACACCATTCTTGTAGCAAATGATGCCTACAAAAGCGTAACCAATACTTCCGATAAAGATTTAATTGGCAAAGGGGTTTTTACAGCTTTCCCTCAAAATCCAAACGATTCCGAAACCGAGAATGCACAATCGATGTATGACAGTTTTAACTTTGTATTGCGTACAAAGCAACAACATATATTGCCAGCGCAGCGATACGACATCCCCATCAGGGGCACTGATGATTATGAAAGGCGGTATTGGGTGGTTACAAACTTCCCAATGCTGGACGATAATGGTGAGGTGAGTTACATCATTCATACCCCTATAGACATTACTTCTACTTTTATTTTGGCTAAAAATGAACGGATCATTACAGAAGTTTCTGATTCGACCATAAAAAACCTTAAAGAATTCTTTTCTCAAGCACCTGTTGCCATCGCCATGGTTAAAGGAAAAGAGATGAGGCTGGAGTTGGCCAATCCTCACATGCTTCAGTTATGGGGTAAAACCACCGATATTATAGGGAAAGCTATGGGAGTGGCCCTCCCTGAACTTATCGGGCAACCGATTTTAAAATTAATCAACCATACTTATCAGAGTGGTAAATCTCATTATACAGAGGATGCTAAGATATTGCTTGTGCGGGAAGGCTTGCTACAAGAAGCCTATTTTAATATGGTTTATCATCCATTGCGGGATGCTTCGGACCAAATTACGGGTATTATTATTTTAGCCACAGAAGTTACAGAACAAGTGAAAGGACGGACTGCCTTGCTACAGGAACAACAAAGAAGCCGCTTGGCGATTGAAGCTGCTAATCTTGGCATATTTGACGTGGACGTAGAAAGAGGAATCCTTCAGGGTGACGCTCGCTGTCGGGAATTATTTGGTATAGGAAGCGTAAATACCACCGATCAAGCCAACGATTTCATGAACGCCTTACATCCTGACGATAGGCAAGAAGTGATTCAGTTGATGCAGAATGCTTTTAAAAAGCCCATAAAAAATGACGACTACGATGTCGAATTTCGAACACTTAGCATGCTAGATCAGCAGTTACGTTGGGTAAAAGCGAAAGGAAAGCTATTCTTTAGCAGACAGGGAAACCCAGCAAGGTTTATTGGAACTGTACTCGACATTACCAGGGAAAAGCGGGAGGAGCAACTCAAAAACGATTTTATTGCTATGGTTAGTCATGAGCTAAAAACACCGCTTACTTCGTTAAAAGCTTATGTACAATTGATGCTAAAGAGAGTGATACAGCAAAAGGATATGTTCATGTCGGAAAGTTTAACAAAAGCTGACCATCAGGTTAATAAAATGATCAGTATGATCAATAGCTTTTTAAACATAGCTCGTTTAGAAGCTGGCGGTATTAAGTTAGAAAAGAACGCTTTTGAACTCAATAAGCTCATTTCTGAAGTCATCAATGAAGTAACCGTTATTATTGGACCACACAAAATTCTATTTATAGAAAATGATGAATTTTGGTTAGAAGCTGACCGGGATAAAATTGGGCAAGTACTTACCAATTTAATCAGTAATGCCGCAAAATACTCCCCTGAAAACAGAGAAATCAAGCTAGATTGTCAGAATTTAGATCGATCTGTGAAAGTAAGTATCTCCGACAATGGTATAGGCATTAGGGAAAATGATCTTCCTAATCTATTTAGCAGGTTTAAAAGAATTGAAAGCGAGCAAACCAGAAATATATCTGGGTTCGGAATTGGCCTTTATTTATGTGCTGAAATCGTAAATAGTCATAATGGTAAAATATGGGCTGAAAGTGAATACGGTAAAGGGACGGTTTTTTCATTTGAGCTGCCTTTATTAGCAGAATAAATTGTTTATCTTGATTTTATGATCAATTCATTAAAACGCTGCTTTTCACTACTTTTTTTTATTACGATTGTAACTCCTGTCCTTGCACAAGTTAATCCAGCACCAGCTGAAGTCGAAATACAAGACATCATGAAGAAGTTTGATGCTATAGGAGTTTCAGTCGCTGTTGTAAAAAAAGGAGCACTCATTTACACACACTCCTTCGGTTTAAAGGATGTTGAAAGTAATATACCACTTACTAATGATAACATCTTTAGAATTGCGTCTATCTCTAAGTCCTTTTCGGCTACAGCTATCATGCAACTTGTAGAAGCAGGGAAGTTATCATTAGATGATGACTTTAGCAGCCTGATGGGCTTTAAAATCAGAAATCCTAAATTTCCAGAAACTGTTATCACTTTAAAAATGGTGATGTCGCATACCTCAAGTATTAATGATAGCGAAGGATATTTCAACTTTGATGTTATTAATCCAGAAAAAAATGTCAACTGGGCCAAATGCTACAATGCCTATGAACCAGGAAAAGGTTATCAATATTGCAATCTCAATTACAATATGGTTGGGGCCGTTATTGAAAAATGTTCGGGACAGCGCTTTGATAGTTACGTAAAACAACACATCCTTAATCCTTTAAATTTATATGGTGGTTATTGTTTAGACTCGTTAGATAGGAGTCGATTTGTAACGCTTTATGAATACGATACAACAACAAAGAGTTTTAGCCCTCAACCGTCGGCTTATATTTCGCGTAGTGAAGGATTAAAAAACTATATACCAGGTTACAGTACGCCGATGTTCTCTCCAACAGGGGGCATGAAAATATCGGCAACTGATCTCGCGAAATATATGACCATGCATATGAATCAGGGTAAATATAAAGGGGGGCGAATAATAGCTAAAAAGAGTGCTAAACTCATGCAAACAAAAATCTCTGATCAGGAAAATTATGGACTAGCTATCCTAACAACGAGCAACCTCATTCCTGGTGTCACTTTAAAGGGGCATACTGGCTCTGCCTATGGTCTTTATAGCGCCATGTTCTTCCAACCGGAAGAGAAATTTGGAATTGTGGTGATCACAAATGGATGCAGTCCAACCTACTCAAAAGGTTATAATGATTTCATTAAAACGACTGTAAATAGTCTATATAAGAACTTCATAAAATAGCATAAATTCAAACTGGACTGAACAAAACCAGGTTCATCCTGTTGTTATATCATATCAACAGGAGTAAAATATGACAGAGAGACATGCTTACCAAACCGGAATTATTGGAAATTGCGCTTACCTTGCCCATGTAAATAAAAATACAAATATTGATTGGCTGTGCTGGCCAAGATTTGATAGTAGCTTTGTATTTGGTGGTTTATTAGATAAAGATAAAGGTGGCGAGTTTTCCGTTCTTCCACATGGTGAATATACTTCAAGGCAATATTACATGGAGAATACCAATGTTATATGTACTGAAATCAGTAATCCGGAAGGGAAGTACAGGGTTACCGACTTTGCGCCACGTTTTTATCAATTTGAAAGATACTATAAGCCATTAATGCTTATTCGGAAAATAGAAGCTTTGGATGGTAACCCAAGGGTTAGGGTAACCTGCAAACCTGTATATGAATACGGTGGTAAAAAGCAACGTGGTAGTAGAGGCAGTAATCACATCGAATTTACCGGCGCTGATGAGGATATGCAATTGAGCACCAATATATCTTTAAGCTATATTGAGGATGGGAAGTATTTTGCCTTAAATGAGCCTAAATACCTCATTCTTACTTATGGTCATGAATTGGACGCGCCTATTATCGGCACGGCCGAACGGTTTTTAAGAGAAACCATCAAGTATTGGCGTTTGTGGATCAAACACTCTACCATTGCTGGTTTTTACCAATCTTACGTCATTAGATCAGCCCTCACTTTAAAAATACATCAATATGAGGATACGGGCGCAATCATTGCAGCGAGTACTACCAGTTTGCCTGAATCTCAGGGGAGTGGCAGGAATTGGGATTATCGCTATTGCTGGATGAGGGATACCTATTATGTAATTACTTCATTAAATCACATTGGCCATTTCGAAGAGATGGAAAGATATTTCAACTATATCACCGATATCTCTTTTAGGGATGATGAACGCTATCAACCGCTGTTCGGTATTGCCGGAGAAAGGGTGCTGACGGAACGTAAACTCAGGAACTTAAAGGGGTATTTGGGTAACAAACCGGTCAGAGTTGGAAATCAGGCTTATGAACACATTCAGAATGATATTTATGGACAGGTTTTAGTTTCTATGCTGCCCTTATATACAGATCGTCGTTTCATTTATTCTGAAAGACAGGATTCTGAAAAATGGTTAGATTACCTTTTAAAAAAGATAGAACGCACTATTGATGAAAAGGACGCTGGCATATGGGAATTTAGAAGTATTGCCAATACCCATTGTTACACTAATCTTTTTCAATGGGCAGGTGCTAATGCGGCTTTAAAAATGGCCAAAACAATAGGCAATAAACCATTCGAAGATCGCGCACAGATTCTGATTGATAAGGCCGCTAAACACATTGAGGATTGTTATGATCCTGTACGTAAAGTGTATAATCACGCTGTAGGCAGTACAAACTTAGATGCCAGTACATTGCAGCTGATTCTAATGAATTACCTTGATCCTGAATCGCAAAGGGCAAAAGATCATTTGATCGCGCTTGAAAATGAACTGAAGACTGAAAATGGGCTATTTTACAGGTATCTTCACAAAGATGATTTTGGCAAGCCAAAAACCACATTTTTAATTTGTGCTTTTTGGTATGTCGAGGCATTAGCCTGTGTTGGGCGATTACAGGACGCAATCAGAGAATTTGAATCCATCATAAAATATGCGAACCATTTACTACTCTTCAGCGAGGATGTCGATGAAGTTGACGGCAGTCAGTGGGGTAATTTCCCTCAAGCCTACAGTCATGTTGGCTTAATGAATGCGGCACACCGGATTGCCATAAAACTAGACAGGCCGGTGTTCCTGTAAAAAATGAAACGAATGGTTATTTCTCTTGAACTAACTCCTTCAACAGGTCTCTTACTTCAAAATAATCTTTAAGGTAATATCGGGCAGCAGAAATGTTGCTGCCCACTTTAATAGAATAGGCTTCGGGCGATAATGCCTTAAATATATCCTCATCAGTATGATCATCGCCTACGGCAAGTATAAAATCTGGATTATTACTGTATAGCCAATTTTGAGCCGCTTTACCTTTATTCACTTCAATGTTTTTAAACTCAATTACTTTATTTCCAGGCATCATTTGCAAGCCCTTATCTGTAGTTAGCATTCTAAGGTGATTAAGAATTTCATGAGCCCTCAATTCACCAAGTCCTTCTTCCACCTTCCGGTAATGCCATACTAGTGAGTAGCTTTTCTCTTCTACAAAAGATCCTGGTGTACGGTCAGTGTAAGTGTCCAATACTGTTTTCACTTCTTGCTTCCATTTGTCCGTAAGCAGGGGTAAAGGCTTCCACTCTGTATCCTTTTGCTTTTGCCAGGCTCCATGTTCGGCAATCATATCAAGATCCAAATGTCCAAACCATTCCTGCAAAGTCTGATATCTTCTGCCGCTGATCAGAATAACACGATTTGCCGGGTCAAGCGTCAACTGTTTTAATATTGAATACAATTCTTCATCTGGAGCAGCCTTATCAATATCAGCATTAAAACCAACCAATGTGCCGTCGTAATCTAGAAAAATATATCTGTCTTTTGCTTTTACATAATCAGCAGCTATTTGGTCACGAACATTTTCAGTAGCATATTTGGTATGTAAGGATTCCTGCATCATCTTTACTTCTTTCAACTTGTCCATAAAATTTTTAACCCATAGGTGTATATCGAATTTAGCGACTATAGCCTGCATACTCTTCATACGGATATGCTGCTCTTCTGTCGACATATTTAAGGCTTGTACAATCGCTTCCATAATGTCGCCAATGTTATTTGGATTTACGATCAATGCATCATTTAGCTCTTTAGAGGCTCCTGCCATTTCACTTAATATCAATACGCCATCCTGATGAACTCTGGAGGCTACATACTCTTTACTCACCAGATTCATCCCATCACGCATAGGGGTAACCAGGCAGATATCTGCTGAACTATATATAGCCGAAAGGAATTCAATGGAGAAAGACCTGTAAAAATAATGTACCGGAACCCAGTTTATAGTTCTAAAATGTGCATTTATATTACCCACAAGCTGATCAATCTGATCTTTTAGCTCTTTATACTTAGGCACTGTATCTCGCGATGGAACAACAATCATATATAGGGCAAGTTTGCCAATGTATTCGGGATGCAGTTGTAACAAAAGCTCAAAAGCCTGCAAACGCTGTAATATCCCCTTGCTATAATCAAGCCTATCTATAGATAATATTGTTTTAATGTTTTTTAAACTGGCTTTAATAGAGGCCGTAAATTTGGCTACTTTTTCATGTTTGGTGAGCTTTTCAAATTTTTTGGAATCGATTCCCATAGGGAAAGCTTCAACAACAACCTGTCTGTCGTTGTATAACAGTACATTTTCGGAAAGATTGCTTGAAGAAAGTCTTGATGCTGCACTTAAAAAATGTCGCGCATCATCAAAAGTATGAAAGCCCAATAAATCAGCTCCCAACATACCCACAATTAGTTCTTCCCGCCAGGGGATAAGTCTGAAAATTTCGAAGGATGGAAATGGAATATGCTGAAAGAAGCCTATGGTAACCTGTGACAATTCAGATCTGATTAGGCCGGGCAATAAAAGCAATTGATAATCGTGTATCCAAATGGTGTCACCAGCAGATAGGTTCGCTATTACGGCTTCTTTGAACTTCTCGTTTACGATTTTGTAATAATCCCAATATATCTGGTCAAAATTTGCATAGGTAACTAAGTAATGAAATACTGGCCATAAGACTTCATTTGAGAATCCCTCATAGTATAAGCTGATTTCTTCATTCGTTAAAAAAACTGGAATTAAGTTCAGCTTAGCAAGTTTTATCCGCACTTCATTGTGCCGTTCTTCCGGTATTTCTATGCCCGGCCAGCCAATCCAAATGTTATTTCCTTGTTTGTATACGGAGCCCAGGCCTGTTGCCAGACCACCTTCGCTTGGACTTAATTTGTATTCCCCGTTTTCTTCTGTAAGCTTAATCGGTAAGCGATTCGAGATGATTATTGTTTTATTATTCACTATCATTATTAATAAAACAACCGTAAAACCCTCAAATTGTTTGATTTTAGAGAAATTTAAAGGTAATACACTGATCTAATTTGCTTTAAAACGTAGCGTTCTTCTTTAGCAGATCATAAAAAAAATAATACCTTGCACGAAAAATAATAGAACCTACGTTATGTAGGTACAAGCATCCTATTCCTATATGATTAAAAATTTTAAACTGCCGTTATTTATTGCCACCATCTTTGTCAGCTCCTGTTCTTCCGTGTATATGCCTAATGTTCCCAACACCCCAATGCTTAGTCAGAAGGGAGAATTTAGTGGGGGTGTACACATTTCACCTAAATTCAATACGAGTATCAATGGTGCTTATGCAGTTTCAGATCATATTGGTGTACTTTTTAGTGGCTCTTATATCGATAAGGAAAAAGAAAGTAAGGATTATAGACAAAAATTAGTGGAAGTTGGTGGTGGCTGGTTTGATACTTTTGGTCCGGATAACAACAGGATCATAGAGATATATGCCGGAGTTGGAACCGGTAGCACCAATCGCGTATTTAGGGAGTTTGATGATAATGATAACTTGATAAAATCGGATTTAGAAGAGATTACTTACAATAAAACCTTTTTGCAAGTTAACTACAGCTCTAAAAAGAAGCGCAATTTCCGCCTTTTTGGAAATAACTACCCGCTTAATTATGGAACGGCATTACGTATCAGTAATGTAGAAATGAAGACTTTTACGCGCAATTCAATTGGACAGGTTAGGGAGGGGAATGTCTTTCTGGAACCTATTTTCTTTACCAGAATGCGCTTGAGTGAGGCTGTGCAATTGCAGTATACCACCAGTGGAACTTTTGGCTTGAACAGCAGGAAGTTTATTAGCGCTGGGAATTCGATATTTACAATTGGAGTGGTAGTAAATTTAGGTGGTAAAAAGCCATCAGAGACAAAATAATAGTCAAAATAAGCCATTCTCTTCAAGAGCTGCATTACTTCGCTGAAAAAGCGAAGAACGCTGAGGCTCTTTCTGAGAAGGCATATTTTGTTTTATAGCATGATGCAGACTTTTATAGTTTGATGCCGGTGTTTATAGGAGTGTGGTTACTTTTATATTTTGTAACAGGGGTCTACTCTTTACATCTTTTTTATTGGCTTTAAACAGTATAAAGACATCGTGAAAATCATTACCGTTGACAGCTGTTATAGGAATGTTGGTATTCGCGCTTAGGTTTGTTTTACCAAGTAATTGTCCGTTTTTGTCGTTTAATCTGATTTCTATATCATAATCAACATTACCGCCCATATCTTTTGTGCTGAGTGAGAAAGCGGCAATATCGGTTAAGTCAATTTTTTTCAATCTAATCCAACCGGCATCTTGAGGAAATATCAATTCTTCGGTGCCAGATAGGTCTTTGCGACCAAACTGAGAAAGATCTTTTATGTCTTTGGCTTCAATCACGTTACTACTTAGATTAACAACCTTTGTTGTACTTAAAGATTTTAGTCCGGCAGCTCCAATGTCAGCGTAGCTAGCTTTTAATGCAAATACAGGTTTATTGGCATTTATGGTAGCTGGTGGTACAATTTTTCCTTCCATAGGCAGTGAAGGGGTATTGTTGGCTTTTGCAGCAAGTGACATGATCCATTCTGCAATCTGTGTCACTTCAGCTTCCTTCATTGCAGTGTGTGCTGGCATTGGAATTTCGCCCCATACACCACTGCTTCCTTTGATAACTTTACTTGCAAGGTAAGCTGTTGCCTTGTTATTTTTTTGATATTTAGTCGATATTTTGGTGAAGGATGGGCCGATTGAAACCTCATTTACTTTATGGCAGGTACTACAATCGGATTTAAGCATTAATGATTTACCCACAAGTGTTTGTGCTGCTTGTTGGTGACCTAATTGTGCCCCGGCAAGGTCAAGTCCTACTGTATAAGTATTAGAGATGTATACCCTGCTTTTATTGACTGTAGCGCCTTTGTCAGAAACAAGGACCTTATAACTAATGGGTTTAGAAGGGAAATAAAAGCTTTTATTACCTAAAAGATTAATTTCGACATTGGGATGTTCATTACCGGCAAAAACAGCTATAGTATTACTGGTAGATGAAGCTCCTGATTTATCTATAATCTTCACATTAATAGGGTATTCACCAATTTTGGTAAATGTATGTGTTAAGATGGGGCCGGTTGTCGTTTTTTTAATTCCTTTACCTAGATTCCAGATGTAAGTTAAGGCATCTCCGTCAGGATCTTTCACATCTACAGTGGCTTCAAGTTTATAAGGCAATAAACCACTGATCTTTTTGATCTCCATATTTTTAATCTGTGGAGGTCTGTTACCCTTTAGGTAATCAATCCTTACAATTCCGGCATCTGGATTTTTAGTAAACCAACCTTTACCGTACTCCAGGATATATAATTTACCATCAGGCCCAAGCTCCATATCAATTGGTGCAGCCAGTTTTATATTGCTCATAAAGGGTTCCATACTTAGGTAATTTCCCTCGGGCGACATACTTACTGCTTTTACCCATCCTCTAACCCATTCATAAATCAGTAATTTACCATTATAATAAGCAGGATAGGGGTTTATCCCCGGTTTAGTATGGTAAACAGGTCCTGCCATGGCAGTACGACCACCAGAACCAACTTGAGGGAACTCTTTTGATTCGCCATAAGGATACCAGATGTATGCAGGCTGTGCAGAAGGGAGTTGACTTAAGCCCGTATTGTTTGGCGAGTTGTTAATCGGTTCCGAAGGATTGAAAGGCTCAGCACTTTTACCATTGGTATAATCATAAGCTCTGTATGGATAGTTGTCGCCTATAAATAGAGGCCAGCCAAAAAAGCCTGCTTTACGTGCCTGATTGATTTCGTCATAACCTCGTGGGCCTCTCTGCTCATTGTCGCCAGAAGCATCTGGTCCAACCTCGCCCCAGTATAAGAAACCTGTTTGCTGATCTACTGATATGCGATAAGGGTTTCTGTTACCCATTACATAGATCTCAGGTTTACTTTTAGGGTCGCCCTTTGGAAATAAATTACCGTCAGGAATACTATAGGTGCCATCAGATTTTACTTTTATTCTCAATATTTTACCTCTTAAATCATTGGTATTACCTGCTGATCTTCTGGCATCGTATTGATGAAGCCCAGGACGGTTATCTAAAGGTGCATAACCCTTGTTTACAAATTCCTGTTTTGGAACGTCAAAAGGGGTAGAGTTGTCGCCCGTAGATACATATAACAGACCATCAGGACCAAAGGCTATCGATCCTCCAGTATGACAACAGATTTCTCTCTGAGCATAAAATTCCAGAATCACCTTTTCAGAAGATGGGTTGATCTTATCGTTAACCAATTTAAAGCGCGACAATCTGTTTACAGAAGTTTTTATAGGACTATAAAAAGCAAATACATATTGGTTTGTAGCAAAGTTTGGATCAACGGCTAAACCTAATAATCCCTCTTCAGCATTTACATTTGGTGTATTTGTCTTGAAATAAACATCTAGTTTAAGTGCTTCTTTTAATGTTTTAGATTGGTTTTTATAAATCTTGATCTCGCCTCTGCGTTGTGCAACCAGAATATCAAGATTTGGTAAGATAGCCATTTCAGTTGGTTCGGTAAACTGGCCATGCATTAGGTTAACCTTTACAAACCTGCTTTGATCGGGTGTATCGATCATTAATTTTTCAAATTTGTCGCTGCTTGTTGCAAGGTGGTTCTTCTTGCCTTTTTCTGGAGTATCGCTTTGTCCGAAAAGGAACAACAACAAAGCGGTGATACCGGAAAGTGTTACTGTAAGTAGTGTTTTCATTTAATAATTTGTTCGTGTATTTGGTACACTAAAGGTATTATTAAATAATTAAAATAAGCCATTCTCTTCAAGAGCTGCATTACTTCGCTGAAAAAGCGAAGAACGCTGAGGCTCTTTCTGAGAAGGCATATTTTGTTTCAAACATGATGCAGAGTGTAATAATTGCTGGGTTGCAATGTGAAAAAACAATTTATACCAATAGCGCTTTCAATCTGCGGGGTTTTATCTTTAAGGCAGAGCCTTTCTTTAGAAAGTTTGTATAGCCTTTATGGAGTTTTATGGATTTTATAGCCTCATAACCAGCATTGGTGCTTCTAATTTTATTAAGAAGAAAGGTGTCATCTTTAAGTAGATCACTTTCTTTTATAAAGCCGCTCTTGAGGAATCTACGTATGATTGATGCTAATTCCTGATTGGCATATACGTACAATGGTAAATTGAAGAGATCATCATTCAATCGTTTAAAAGTATCATTGATCCAATCTGCCTTCCCTTCATCAGTAACTACAATTTGTCCATTTTGTAGTTTAATATGTTGTAAAAATTGCCTTGCACTATATCTTGTAATCAAACCACCATGTAAAGCATCACGTAAGGTATAATCCAATCGATCTGCACAAAGGTGGGGCAGAGGCTGTTCAAGTATAGGAAAAACACCATTCAAGATCTGATCAATATGATAACCATATTTCAATAAAATGGTCGGTAATTCTGAATTTAGTAATACCTCAGCATAAATCTGCTCATGATAATTTTCTTCCCCATTTTCAAATACATAGTCGCCTACATGAGAAAATGCCGTATGAGAAACATCATGGAGTAAACCTGCAATTTGTTCCAGTTCAGAACCACCAAGGATTTTAATCAATAACATTACACCAATAGAATGTTCCAAACGTGAATGACTTAAATCGGGGTTCACTAAAAATATGGCTCCACTTTGATGTACACCACCAAGGCGTTTTAAGGTTCCTGTATTTAGTAAATCACCAAAAATGGCGGGCAATTCTACATTTCCATAAAGTATGTCATTCAACTGTATCATATATAAGGCTTAAATGTCTGTGGTTTTCTATTGTAAATCGACAGCACAATATTACTAATATTTTTAGTTTTAATAAAAATATTAATGCAATTATATTTAGTAAACTATGTATTCTTGTTTAGCTCCTCTGCATGCATCAAGTATAGAAGGGAATAAAATATTTACTACCTTCAACAAAACTTATTTCATCATGAAACTAAAATCAATATTACTCACCATTACTACCGTTTTAACCATTCAGTCTGCCATTGCACAAACTACTACGTCAGCCGCAGCCACACCTGCACCAGCCACAGAGGTATTGGCCGCTGCGGTTAAAAAAGCAGCAAAAGAAAAGAAACAAGTACTTGCAATTTTCCATGCCTCATGGTGTGGTTGGTGCCATAAAATGATCGCTAGTCTAAATGACCCGGCTATTAAACCTTACTTCGATAAAAACTATGTAATCGCAGATTTTGTAGTTAAAGAATCAAAGGGGAAAGAGAACCTTGAAAACCCAGGAGGTAATGATCTGCTAGCGAAATATTACAATGCTGATCAAGGCTTACCAACATGGTTATTTTTCGATGCAAAGCAAAACCTTGTTGCTGATTCACAAATCAGACCTGAAGGAGCGCCTTTCTCAACAAAAGGTGAAAATGTTGGCTGTCCTGCAAAACCTGAAGAAGTTCAACACTTCATCAAAGCTTTAAAGAAGACCTCTAAACTTGATGAAAAACAACTTTCAGAAATCGCGGCGGTTTTCAGCAAGAACGAAATCAAAAGGTAATACGCTGCATTGAACAAGCGACTGCAAGCAAACTAGCTATCTTGTTTTTTCATAAAATTTGCCTTCTCAGAAAGAGCCTCAGCGTTTTTCGCTTTTTCAGCGAATAATGCAGCTCTTGAAGAGAATGGCTAATTTTAATTGTTACTTTTGTTGCGCAATGCAACATCCTTCTACTTCCATATACTCCTTACAATTTGGCCTTGTTTGTTTAAGTTCCTTTCTCTTCTCCGCCAGTTTTAACATGCTTATCCCTGAACTGCCAGCTTATTTAACAGCTATGGGGGGCGCAGAATATAAAGGTTTAATTATTGCTCTTTTCACACTTACTGCTGGACTTTCGAGACCATTTAGCGGAAAACTAACAGATACTATTGGTAGAATACCAGTTATGGCTGTGGGATCGCTGGTATGTTTTGTGTGTGGCTTCCTTTATCCAATGCTGACTACAATATCAGGTTTCCTTCTTCTCAGATTAATTCACGGCTTTTCTACAGGCTTTAAACCTACGGCCACAGCAGCTTATGTTGCTGATTTAGTTCCTGCTGGAAAATGGGGGGAAGCAATGGGTATTCATGGGATTTGTTTTAGCACCGGATTAGCGATTGGACCTGCTATAGGCAGCACCATAACTGATCACTACAGCATCA
Organism: Pedobacter hiemivivus; assembly: GCF_005144565.1. Lineage (NCBI taxonomy): Bacteria > Pseudomonadati > Bacteroidota > Sphingobacteriia > Sphingobacteriales > Sphingobacteriaceae > Pedobacter > Pedobacter hiemivivus. Next base: position 6,423 of record NZ_SWDX01000013.1, on the reverse strand, counting down.
ATATCCTTTTCTATTGCTCTTCCTTATTCGCTTTATTGTCCATTGTTATTTTGGCTAATATGAAAGAAACGCTTCCTGGGAAGGCGAAATTTAAGTTGAAGCATCTAAAAATCGACAAGAAGGACATCATTGAATGGCGAGTGATCCCTGCTGTGGTCATTATATTTATGAGCTATATCAGTTATGGAGCGATTCTAACCGTAATATCAGATTGGAGTGCACACCTTGGTACAAGCAATAAAGGCTTGTTTTTTATGGTTTTCACGCTTACCTCATTACTCATCCGTTTTGTTGCCGGTAAAGCATCAGATAACTATGGCAGAACACACATATTAAAAGTATCACTTGCACTTTTGGCAGCATCATTATTGTGGATTGCCTTGTCCAGTTCTTCGCTTAGTTTAATGCTGGCATCTGCGTTATATGGTATAGCAACAGGAATGTTATCGCCAACTGTTTCTGCATGGACAGCCGATCTGAGTAATCCAGCTCAAAGGGGCAAGGCTATGGCAACCATGTATATTGCATTAGAAGCGGGAATAGGCTTGGGCGCATTACTTGCGGGCTGGTTGTTTATCGATGACCTGCGTATGATCCCTGTCACCTTTTATTGTTGTACTGGAATTACAGTACTTGCGCTTATTTACCTTCAGTTCATATACAAACCAAAAAGGGAGGCGGTCAATGGCTAAAATCTTAAGTTAGTGTAAATTGTACAATAATATTTATTAACATTTTTTATCTAAAAAAGCGCCTTAATTACATATTAAACTCATATTATTAGACTGATGGTTTAAAAGAGTAATAAAATCATTATTTCAAAAATCTTTTGGAATTGGATGATTTTACTACATTTATTTAATAAACCAAACACACAATATGAAATTAAATTATTTAAAGTTCGGAACAACTGCATTTATGTGGCTGTTTGGAACAGCACTGGTGTCGGCCCAACAGCTGACTGACCAGTCGGGCATTAGCCTCAACGATCTCTCCTCATTTAAAGCGCCAGGCAAAAGCTGGTCGCTAGCAAATGGTGTTACCGCCAGCTTAAAAACCGACAATGAATTAACCGCAGTAAAAGGCGAGGGAATCCTTGTAAACTACCCGGGCAAGAAAAATCAGGGTGCAGATCTGTTTACCAATGCGTTACATGGCAATATGATTCTAGAATTAGATTATCTGATGGCCAAAGGTTCTAATTCAGGTATCTACCTGCAAGGAAATTACGAAATTCAACTGTTGGATTCATGGGGGAATACCAAGCCGCTTTCATCAGACAATGGTGGGATTTACGAACGTTGGGACGACTCAAGACCAGAAGGTCAAAAAGGTTTCAATGGTTATGCTCCACGCCAAAATGCAAGTAAAGCACCAGGCTTATGGCAACATTTAAAAATAGCATTTCAGGCGCCGAAATTTGATGCTACAGGAAACAAGATAGCTAACGCAAGGATGCTTGCTGTAGAATTGAATGGTGTGCTTATTCACGACAATGTAGAACTATTGGGACCAACCAGAGGTGCTGGCAAAGAAAAAGCTATGGGACCTTTACGTTTGCAAGGCGACCATGGTGCAGTAGCATTCAAAAATATTAAAATATCAAAGCTACCTGCCGATCAGCTCAATGGAGGTCAGAAGGGTAAGGATAGTGCAGATCCAATCTATATTGATGCACCAACCAATACCATGATCCGCAGTTTTGTTGATTTTGCGCCTAACCAACGCTCCGTACATGCTATTTCTGTGGGCAGTCCGAAACAAGTGCATTATAGCTATGATCTTGATAACGGCTTATTGTTGCATGCCTGGCACGGAGAATTTGTTGATGCGACACCAATGTGGCATGATCGGGGTAATGGAACCTCTAAAGCACGTGGAGCTGTAACTACATTCACAAATAAATTGACACCAGCTGTGGCACAATTAAGCAGTCCACAAGCCGCATGGCCTCTTGATAGCACCGGAACCGGTTTCCGCACAAAGGGTTATGTGATGGACGATGAAGAGCGACCAGAGTTTAAATATAACATATATGGTGCTCAGGTTACAGATGCAATTAAGGCATTAGATAGTGGTAAAGGATTAAGCAGAACGCTGACTATAGATAAACCGGTATCAGGTTTATATGTTTTATTGGCCAATGCTAGCGCTATTGAAGAATTGGTTCAGGGATTTTATTTGGTTGATGGAAAAGCTTTTTATCTGGAACTTGATGAGACGGTAAGTAAACCAATAATCAGGGATGTTGACGGCAAAAAGGAGATGATCATTCTGCTGGGTAACAAGTTAAAATATTCTATTTCATTCTAATCCGACCTACACCAAATATGAAACATACTTTTAAAATGCTGGCAATGCTAGCTTTGAGCTTTAGTTTTACAACTGTATGGGCTCAGGAAACACCAAAAGAAGAAGATTTTTTTAAGATCATGAAGGTTAGAATACCAGAAGGCCCGGTACTTGAAGTAGGCGGATTGGTTACTTTACCTAATGGCGACCTTGGCATATCAACCCGTCGTGGTGATGTGTATGTCGTGGAAAATCCAACAAGCAATAGACCATATTTTCGCAAGTTTGCTACAGGTTTGCACGAAATATTAGGCTTAGCTTATAAAGATGGCGCTTTTTATGTAGCTCAAAGAGGTGAACTGACCAAGCTTATCGATAAAAACATGGATGGCAAGGCCGATGTTTATGAGACCATTTACGCATGGCCATTAAGTGGACATTATCACGAATACAGCTTTGGTCCTAAAATAGCACCTGATGGCTCTTTCTTTGTGACTGCCAATGTTGCTTTTGGTAACCAGGAATGGTGGCGTGCAGAAAGCAGGGTACCTATGCGTGGCTGGTCGATGAACATCACTGAAGATGGAAAGATGAAACCATGGGCGGCAGGAATGCGTTCTCCTGCAGGATTAAACGTAATTGACGGTCAGCTGTACTATACCGAAAATCAAGGTGATTGGGTAGGTTCAGGCGGTGTGTGGAAAGTAAATCAAGGTGATTTTATGGGACACCCGGCCAGTTTAACATGGACAAAAAGAAGTGATTCACCCGTTAAGCTAAGTTCCGAACTTTTCTACTCCAAAATAGATGAAAGAAGAGTAAAGGATAACAATGGAAATTACATCAAACCAGAGAACAGAGTAAACGAGAACTTTAAAACGCTGTTCGATATGAAGAAAGAATTCCCAGAACTCCGTATGCCAGCTGTATGGCTGCCTTATGGCATTTTAGGGGTATCTACTTCAGAGCCCGTAAAGATCCCTCAAGGTACTTTCGGTCCATTTGAAGGTCAACTTTTAGTTGGCGACCAAGGAATGAGTATTATTTCAAGGGTATTTATGGAAAAGGTGAATGGTGAGGAGCAAGGTGCTGCCTTTTTGTTTAGAAGCGGTTTCCGTTCTGGCGTATTGAGAATGGCTTGGGCACAAGATGGATCCTTGTTTGTTGGTGAAACAAATCGTGGATGGGGTTCTGCCGGAGATGCTAATGAGGGCCTTGAACGTTTGGTTTACAACAATAAAGTTCCTTTCGAAATGAAAGCGGTAAGGGCAATGCCTGATGGTTTTGAAATTGAATTTACCAGTCCTGTAGATTTAAAATCTGCTCAGGATATTGCTTCATACAATGTAGAAAGCTTTATTTACAAATATCAGCCAGTATATGGCTCACCACCGGTAAACACTGAATCTTTAAAAGTAAAAGGTGTCAAAGTATCTGCAGACGGTTTAAAAGCTAGAATTGTAGTCGACAACTTGCGTCAGTACTATATCCACACGATAAAGGTTAACGGCATCCGTGAAAAACAGAACTTCTATTCGATTGTACATCCGGTAGCTTATTACACTTTAAATAATATCCCGGCAGGAGATAAGCTGGCAGCGAATGAACTGAGCACTAGAAATTCGGCAAATGATCCTGTGGCAAATGTTACGCCGACAGCAGTTAAAAAAGGAGGATCAATAGTTAAGGAAAAGGCTGTTCCTGTAAAAAAGGTAACTGAAACAAAAGCACCCGCTAAAGCGCCAACCTATGCAGAAGTAAAGGGCTTATTGGCGAATAATACTTGTCTGGCTTGCCACAACCCAACAAAAAAACAAATTGGACCAGCATTTATAGATATAGCCAAACGTAAATATTCTGATGAAAAGATCCTGCAACTGATTCACAATCCTAAGCCGGAAAACTGGCCTGGCTATGCGACAGAAATGCCGCCAATGCCACAGGTTTCTAAAGCCGATGGACTAAAAATTGCAGCCTATATCAATTCATTGAAGTAAGGACATTAAGCGGGTTTGGCATATTTATTTACGTAATTGGCTTAACACTCCAAAACAAAATTAAACCTCAATTATTTTTTTACATTAGTAACCTTATACACCAATATAAATAAACATGAATACACTCCACAAGTACGACTACATCGTATTTCTAGTTTACTTTTTAATTGTATCCAGCTACGGTTTTTGGATTTATTATAAAAAGAAAACGGCTACTGCAGACTCTAAAGATTACTTTCTTGCCGAAGGTTCACTCACATGGTGGGCAATTGGCGCCTCCCTCATTGCATCGAATATCTCTGCAGAACAGATGATTGGTATGAGTGGTTCGGGCTTTAAACTAGGCTTAGCCATATCCGCTTACGAATGGATGGCAGCGGCAACATTAATTATTGTAGCTGTGTTCTTTATGCCTGTTTACCTGAAGAACAAAATCTTTACGATGCCACAGTTTTTAAGTCAGCGTTACAATGAAAAGGTGGCTATGATTATGGCTGTATTCTGGTTGATGTTGTATATTGTTGTTAACCTAATGTCTATCTTATACCTGGGTGCATTAGCCATTAGCGGTATATCCGGACTCAATATTGTTGGATGTATCATTGGCTTGGCGGTATTTGCTATTTTAATCACCTTGGGTGGTATGAAAGTAATTGGTTACACCGATGTTATTCAAGTGTTCTTCCTGGTATTAGGTGGCCTTGTAGCTACTTACATTGCCTTAAACCTAATTTCTAATAATGGTGGTATTATGAAAGGTTTCTCTATCCTAACAGATGGAGCTTCCGAACATTTCCATCTGATCTTTAAGAAGGATGATCCTAATTACATGGATCTACCTGGTTTAAGCGTACTGATTGGTGGTATGTGGATTGCAAACTTAAGCTATTGGGGATGTAACCAGTACATTACCCAAAGAGCGCTGGGGGCATCCTTGCCGGTTGCCAGAGCAGGTCTACTCTTTGCTGCATTCTTAAAAATGCTGATGCCTGTTATCGTGGTTATTCCAGGTATAGCAGTTTATTATATCATTAAAGAGAAAATACCAGGCATCAGTGCTGATAACTTGCTTACTTCATCTGGAGTTCAAGATCCTAACAAAGCATACCCGGCATTACTGGGGCTGTTACCAGTTGGCTTAAAAGGACTTTCTTTTGCTGCTTTAACGGCAGCAATTGTAGCCTCCCTTGCTGGTAAAGCCAACAGTATCGCAACAATTTTCACCTTAGATATTTATAAAAAGGCATTCAATAAAGATGCTGGAGAAGGTACTTTGGTAAACGTTGGAAAGATTACCGTTGTGGTGGCTATGTTGATGGCAGTTGGCCTTTCATTAGTTGTTGGTAACGCTTTAATGGGTGAAGGTAAACAAGGCTTCCAATACATTCAGGAGTATACAGGTTTTGTATCTCCGGGTATTTTTGCCATGTTTATTTTAGGTTTCTTCTGGAAAAAGACCACTTCAAATGCAGCACTTTTTGCTACAGTAGGTGGGTTTATTGTTTCCGTGATCCTTAAGTTCCTTCCAGGTATGGTTGATTTGTCTCCGCTTTACAATTATGGATGGGCAGTGGCAAACTCTTCGGGGGTATTCGAAATTCCGTTTATGGATAGGATGCTGATAGTTTTTGCAATCTGTGTGATTGGTATGTATTTTATCAGTATCTACGACAATAAGAAAGGTATAGTGGCTAATGGATTAGAAATCGATGCTAAAATGTTCAGGGTATCTACTTCATTTGCAATCGGTGCATTGATCATTTTTGCAATGCTTGTAGCACTTTATTCTGCATTCTGGTAGCAGATGGTAACACATAAAAAAAGGGCGTTTGATCATTCGAGGGCACTGAAAAAGTTCCTCATTTATGAGCCAGCTTAAGGAACGATCAAGTAGAACATGTTTTTTACTTGATCGTTTTTTTTATTGAACAAAGTTGAGATTTCGTTATACTGATTTTCTGATCAATATATACCTGTCTTTTTCGAAGGATAAATAAGCATTTTGGTTGCAATTGACTGGATTTAACTCAGATTTATTGAATATTAGATCAGTTTTAGGATTCTTTTTAAATTTACGGTAAAAATTGCCATAGCCCCCTGCATTTCCATATTCTGTATTCCATAGGAAGTCGCA
>NZ_SWDX01000012.1:0-165517 GCF_005144565.1 Pedobacter hiemivivus | reverse complement strand
AGCTGGAACGGTAATGGCAGCGATAAATACAAAGAGGATTACACTTATGACGGCAATGGCAATATCCTGACGCTTCAGCGGAATGGTTCTGGAGGTAGTTTGATGGACAGCCTGAGCTATACCTATAATAAGGTTAATGGAAAGTTGCAGAACAACAGATTGTCGCAGTTAAATGATCTGAGTGGCTCGGGCAATCAGAGTGGTGAATTGCCTGCAGGGTTAAGGAATTATGGCTATGATGCCATAGGTAACCTGATCGCTGAGGGTAAAGCAGGAGAGAACAGTAGTGCCATTGAGTGGAATGTATACGGCAAAATCAAGAAAGTTACGCTGCCTGATGGAAGTATTATTGATTATACTTACGATGCCGCTGGAAACAGGGTGAGTAAAAAGCTTGGTACTTTGACCACCTGGTATGTACGTGATGCACAAGGTAACTCCCTGGGTGTTTATGACAATGCAGGTAGTGTGACAAACTGGAAAGAACAGCAGCTTTATGGCAGCAGTCGTTTGGGGATGTGGAAACCAAACTTTAACTTAGCTACGGATAGTGGCAAAATCAAATGGAATGATGTCAACCTAAAGTTCTTTGAGTTAAATAACCATCTGGGCAATGTACTCGCAGTAGTTTCTGATAATGTAAGTTTTTCAGGAGGATCTCCGGTTCCTGATGTGATGAGTGCACAGGATTATTATCCTTTTGGGATGATACAACCTGGAAGATCCTTTAGTTCGGGTAATTACCGTTATGGGTTTAATGGTAAGGAGAATGACAATGAGGTAAAAGGAGATGGTAACCAGCAGGATTACGGGATGCGGATCTATGATCCGAGGGTAGGGAGGTTTTATAGTACGGATCCACTTAGTTATCGGTATCCAGATTTAAGTACGTATCAATTTGCTAGTAATAGTCCAATAGAGAATATTGATCTTGATGGATTAGAAAAGGTAAGTGCAACGATGGAAGCTGCAAAAGCAGCAACGAATAGGATTATTGTTAAAAAAGCGGAAGAAGTAGGAACCAGATTCGCTGTCGATCAGGCGGGTAGGCTTATACAGCAGGGAAGTCGCGGGGCTTTGGCCGAAGCTCTTGGAGGTGCCGGTAGGATGCTAGGTGCGACTTTGGGGACAGTTATAAATGTTTTAATACCTGTTCCCAACGATCCAAATGGAGGTACTGAAGGAGCTTGGTTAAGAAAGAAACGTGCTGCTGCGGATTTACATGCGACTATCAACCATCTTCAAATATTCACTAATGATCCCTCTACCTTATCGGATCAGTACTTAGTGCAAGTCCGTGAGCGTTTAGCAACGGGTAAGGCGTATGCTTCTGATTATAAGTATGCTCAAGAGGCAAATTCAAGATTTGGCGGACAGAATAAGTCAGACATTGAGGTAGGACAGGGAGTCGTCTATTTAAGGATTGATAAAACAGGAAGTCTGAAACCTTATATTGGTCAAGCTAAAAGTTTGAGTCGATATGAAGCTAGACAAAAAGAACACGATAGGGCAAATCCAGAATCAGATTTTACATTTACAATCATTAACTTGGGAAGTCCTGGTTTAGACTTAAACGAGAAAGAACAAGAGGCACTAAATGCTTTGGGGGGACCAACAAATAAAGGTAATCGAGATGGAGGTACCTCTAATAAAAAGAATGTTATTAAGCAGAATAAAAATGGAAGTTAAAAGAAAACCGCTAAGGTTAAAAGAAGGAGATGTATTTACCGTTCCTATAGATGAGACAACAAAAGGTTATGGGCAAATTGTTAAAATTCCAAATAAATCTAAGTTGCTCATTTGTGTTTTTGAAGGTAGATGGGATATTAATGAGGAACAGGAAATTTCTAAGATGGTGAAGCAGCCAATTCTTTTTCTTGGTTTTACTTCAGATGCATTATTGTTTCATAGGAAATGGGTGATAATCGGAAATATTACGACTAATCTACCGTCTATTACTATGCCCCTCTTTAAGTTGGCATTTCCTCCGGAAACTAAATTGGTCAACTATAAATTAGAGATATTGCGCAAGGCAACTCCATTAGAAGATAAATTGTTGCCATTTCAAAGCAGTAATTCACCAATAGGATATCAAAAAGCTTTGCAAGCCTATTATGATCTGCTGGACTATGATTTAGGGAAAGAATTCGAATATAAGCATATCGTTAGCACATTAATTAAATTGAATTTGCTTTCAGATTAATATCTGTTTTTAGTCTGTTGGGAATAGAGGAGATGTTAATTTCTATTAACCCTATTTCAGTGTTTAGTTTTAATATTTTCATTATCTTTACAGTGCGAATACAGTTGGACAAATCCAGCAATAATTTTTATTTACAATATCCCAGGCAAACCGGTGAAAGTCCGGCAACTATTCGGTTTTCCGACTGTGTTCGCGGTGACTTGGGCATTATTTTTCTATTATGCGAACACAGAAAAATCAAACCACTACTTCAATCTTCCGGCCAAAGGTCGACCAAGTTAAACAGCCCAACAAAACATGTACATGTGGTGCATGTGATCCACCAAAGCCAAAGCTTCCCGCCGGAATGCGACGCCTTAAGATTCAACAAAAATTTATCACACAAGTAAGATCATCTACGGTAGTTCCTATGATTACATTAGCAGGCGAGTGGTTACGTAAATCAGGGTTTGAATATCAGAGCCATATCATTATCATAGAAAAAGAAGGGCAGTTAATTATTAATCTTGATACAGCGTGAGCGTTTCGTCAATAAAAATCATCAGAATCATTAGGCTATTTTTATGAAGTAGCCTTTTTTCTTTTCTAATCTGCTTTGATAACCTCATTACAAATAAATAAACAGCGGTAAGGTAAACTTTGTAGCCTATCAGCCCTCAGAGGCCGGCCAAGACGATAAACATGATCAATTTTATTATGCTTACAAATATGACGATGAAAACCGGTTAACCGAAGCCTGGAGTGGGGTGGATGCGAATGTGGTGTCTTATGGTATTGGCAGCAAGCTGAACCTGGTTACCGGTAAACAGGATGCAAGTTATCGCTATTATCTTCATGGCCCATTGGCCAGGGTTGATTTAGGACGTGAGGGGCATAAAGTGCAAGGCCTGGATTATGCCTATACTTTACAGGGCTGGTTAAAAGGTGTGAATGGTAATACGCTTCAGCCTGGCAATGATCAGGGTGGAGACGGTACCAATGGCAGCCGGGAGAGCTGGAACGGTAATGGCAGCGATAAATACAAAGAGGATTACACTTATGACGGCAATGGCAATATCCTGACGCTTCAGCGGAATGGTTCTGGAGGTAGTTTGATGGACAGCCTGAGCTATACCTATAATAAGGTTAATGGAAAGTTGCAGAACAACAGATTGTCGCAGTTAAATGATCTGAGTGGCTCGGGCAATCAGAGTGGTGAATTGCCTGCAGGGTTAAGGAATTATGGCTATGATGCCATAGGTAACCTGATCGCTGAGGGTAAAGCAGGAGAGAACAGTAGTGCCATTGAGTGTGTCAGTTCCTCCATTGTTTATTTGAAAGGCATATCCTGTCGGATCAAAAATTTCACCTGTTTGTGCTTCTCTATTAAATGCTAGAGTACCAAAGTAGGGAGATCCTCCCGGACTAAAACTTATGCCTGTACCTGAACCTTTAATTGTTAAGGGGGAGCCTGGATTTGTTGTTCCTATTCCTACGTAACCATTGGGGTCGATTAAAACCCGCGCAAGGTCATTTGTGTTGAATTGTAAAGTTGTGTTTGCAGTTACCGTGCCTAGTATAGCTTGTGAGGCTGTCGCTGTAAAGAATCCCCTATCAACTCCATTATTTTGAAGGATTAATGAAGAATAGGAATTATTTGTATTAATAGTAAGATTTGTTCCTGGATCTAGAACTGAACTTGGATTTGCCGTACCAATACCAACGTTTCCACTTAGGGGGAAATTGTTCTGTGAAAAACCGACAACTGCATAAAATAACAGCCAACTAAAAAATAGAGTTCCTTTCATGTTAAGTTCAATGATGTATTGTATTTAGTATAAGGTTGATATTATTTAAGCTTAGATTTCAACTCTGCTATTTCTTTGTTTTGCTTTTCATCTCGTAATTCACTTTGTTTCTTGAGCTCAATCAAATGCAAAGTCAGCTCCTCAATCTTCTGCAACAGTTTAGCATTCATTTCGCCTAAATCAATTCCATTGGCTTTGACTTCTGCTGCAGAAGGGATTCCAGGCAAATGCCCATTTTCTTTGATATGCTTTTCTGTTTCCTGAAGAGTCGGTAACGAATAAGAATTGGTGAATACATAGTCGGGCCAAGGGGAAGCTTCCACTTTAATCTCCTGAGCCCGGATTTTGCCATTAACTGCTAAACGGTAATCCTTAGGATCATTTGTTCCAATCCCAACATTTCCACCATTGGGATTAAGTGTAATAGTCGTATATGCTCCAGAATAAGCCTGAGATTGCAATTCAGCATAATTGGATGAAGTATTATAGGCCAATGATAATCTTTTCTCAGGGTTAGTTATCCCGCTAATTATCACTTGTGAATTAGATGGTGCTCCAGATGTATTTGCATCTGACTGAATATGTAACTTTGCTTCAGGAATTGTACTTCCTATCCCTACATTGCCCCCCTGTGTTTGCAATACTAAGTTACCTGCTCCAATACCTCCTTTAACAACCTGAAATAAGCCATAGTTACCGATACTGTTGACAAGTCCCAAAAGTTGGATTTGATAAGTTGATCCGTCGGTAATTCCAAAATCATAATCAGTCGAAGAGTTACCAGTTAGGGTACCTGAAGATCTAATGGTCAGTTTTTGCAATGGGCTTGATATTCCAATCCCAACATTTCCACTTGCTGGAAACGTATTATATTGAGCGGTTGAAATTAGAGAAGAAAAAGCGAATGTGATTAAAAGGAGACAAGGTTTCATAATTATTTTAGTTTTGATTTTAATGCATTGATCTCAGCTCGAAGTACCTTATTTTGATCATCATTTTTTTTTTTTATCTCAATTAAATGCAAAGTCAATTCTTCGATCTTTTGCAATAGTTTCGCATTCATTTCTCCTAAATCAATTCCATTGGCTTTTACTTCTGCTGCGGAAGGGATTCCGGGCAAATGTCCTTTTTCCTTGATGTGCTTTTCCATTTCCTGAAGCGATGGGAGAGGATAAGATTTAGTGAAGACATAATCAGGCCAATCAGTTGCCTCTATTTTGATTTCATGTGCATGGATTTTACCATTAACTACAAGTTTTTCTGATGGACTAGTAGATCCTATTCCTATATTCCCATTTTGAAGTATCGTCATTCTGGTAGAGTATGTTGTTCCATCATAATCTCCTATTGTAAGTTTGCCCTTACTACTGGGAACTCCTGATGGAAAATAGATACTATGCTCATATTGGCCGCCCGACATGTCTGTACCTAGTCCCATCCATCCATTTGGATCAGCGTCTAGTCCATATACTTGTAATCTCGGTGAACCAGAATAGCCCCCGCTAATCATTATGGCAGGCTGGGCTGATGTTTTTTGCACCTGAAATTTAAACTGAGGTGTGGTCGTACTTATGCCGATATTTCCATTATCTGAATTGATATAGAATGATGTGCCCATCCAGGTTGCATTTGATTTACTCCAACCTCCAATAGCAAAGTCTCTCTTAGTATAAGTTAAAGCGAGAATATCAGGGTTTTGATTCCAAGCACCTGTTGTTGCAAGCCCTCGTCCGAGATAACCGATAGCGTTGGAGCCTTCTTCGATAGAGATTAATGGAAATACATTTGTTTGTGCAAATGAAATTGCATGTAATAATATTAATATAATTAAAAGAAAGCTCCGTTTCATAAGTGTTTTATATTAGATTTTAGTGCGTTGATTTCAGCTCGAAGCACTTTATTTTGATCATCATTAACTTTTTGCTGAATTGTATTTTTCTTTTCCATTTCAATTAAATGCAAAGTCAATTCTTCGATTTTCTGCAATAGCTTCGCATTCATTTCTCCTAAATCAATTCCATTGGCTTTTACTTCTTCCGCAGATGGAATACCCGGGAGGTGCCCTTTCTCTTTAATATGCTTTTCTGTTTCCTGAAGCGATGGGAGAGGATAAGATTTAGTGTAGACATAATCTGGCCAGTTATTTACTTCAATTTTTATTTCCTTTGCCCTTATGTTTCCATTTACCGCAAATTTATAACCTCTAGTATCATTAGTTCCGATAGCGACATTCCCACCGTTTATAATAAAATTTCCACCTTCAAGGGTTAATCCTAAATTATCATAACCCACGCCGTCGTTATAGCCTAGATACGCTATACGACTACTACCTGGTTTCCACCAGTTAATATATCCTTGTGTTGTTGGCCCTCCAGGATTTATGGATAAAAATCCATCTGTCGGTATACTGCTTCTTATACTTGTTATTCCGTTAATATGTAATGTTGTGGAAGGCGACATTGTCCCAATGCCAATATTTCCATTTTCAGGAAATGTATTTGTTTGTGCAGAGGATGGTTTAAAAGAAATAAATAAAAGGAGAAAAAGTAATATGTATTTCATTTTACCTTTGGTGAAAATTGAGAGCATAAAGAAGAGCGTTAATTAAACGTAATTTATATTAACTAAATATATTGGTTGTTTTTCTAATAATAAAGCATAGCTTGATAATTATCTTTGTTTTTTTTCTACTTTTAAGAGGCGTTTATTAAGCATTTCATTTTCTTTTTTCATATCAATCAAATGCAAAGTCAACTCTTCAATCTTTTGTAACAACTTTGCATTCATTTCGCCTACATCGATACCATTAGCTTTTACTTCTCCTGCAGATGGGATACCAGGTAAATGGCCTTTTTCTCTAATGTGTTTTTCTGTTTCCTGGAGAGTAGGAAGGCGATAAGATTTAGCGAAGACATAATCTGGCCAGTTGATATTTTCTACTTTGACTTCCTGAGCCCGAATTTTTCCTTTAACAGATAGTTTTTCTGTTGGCAATGTTGTTCCTATCCCTACATTACCTGAGAAAGTAGTCTGCCCACCAATAGCAATAGTTGCTCCGTTTATAGATACATTACTATCCGATCCCATGAACACTTCTCCTGCACTATTTTGCAAAAAGCCAGTATTAAAATCTTTATGGCCAAATCTAGCAAAAGTACTATTCGTCACCCACGGACTTATAACGGCGCTACCGGATGTTACTTTTCCTGCAAAATCACCTTGTAAAGCGGTTATGCTTCTTGAGAAAGTTACGTTATCATTGCTTGCTATCCTTAATGGTGCTGTTCCATTTTCAGCGTTATATATAAAGAAATCATTGGCATTGTCAGTTCCTAAACTTCTGCCTAATATATAACCACTAGCAACATCTCCTGCTAAATTTCTTAGATCAATAGAACTTTGGTTTGTACCTTGTAAGCGCATGCCTGTTGTTATCACTTTTCCTGAGAAAGTAGTCGGTCCACCAATAGCAATAGCTGCTCCGTTTATAAACACGTTATTATCGGATCCCATGAACACTTCTCCTGCACTATTTTGCAAAAAACCAGTATTAAAATCTTTATGGCCGAATCTAGCAAAAGCACTATTAGTCACCCACGGACTTATAACGGCGCTGCCGGATGTCACTTTTCCTGAAAAATCACCTTGTAAAGCGGTTATGCTGCCTGAGAAATAACCTGTACCATCAACATCTAGCTTAGCTAATGGGGTGGTTGTTCCTAGTCCTACATTGCCATTAGCTAAAACTCTTATGCTTTCGTTTCCTCCTGCAAACATTCTCAGGCTTCCATTCTCTCCTAAGATAGAGGCATTATTTCCAGAATTAGTCCAAGATATCCCGAGATTATTTCCATTAAAAGCAATACCGTTGGTAATAATATTCCCCCTATCAGTAACACTCTGTAACGTCTCTCCTCCTGCATTGATACCCATATAGCCTTGCGCTTCTGCTTGTGGTATTGGCCGCCATCCACTTCCATAATATCCCATTAATCTAGAAGGAGAATCACCCACAACATCAATGTTTGTAAATATTTGAGACGTCCATAATTGACTATTTGTAGCTGTAGTAGCGTTACCAGAAATGCTGTTGTTTATGGTTGATCCATTGTTTATGTCTAAGAAAGTTTGTGTAGTTGATTTTGTGGCAAAGCCTAGATCCATTCCCCCTTGATACGCTACCAAATAAGGCGATATAGCGCCAGAAGCACCTGTGAAATTAAGCCCCTGCCATGTTGTTGAATTAGTTGACAATGTAGACGTAGCAGCATTACCTAATATACTGTTGTTCAATAAGGCACCGTTGTTTACATCTGCAAATGTTTGAACGAAACTTTTACTAGAGTATCCCACATTTCCAGCCCCATGATAAGCTATGAGATAAGTATCTACAGCCGCATCAATGCCATCAAAATTGTTTCCAGCCCATTGAGTAGAATTACTAGACAATGAAGGAATTAACGCAAACAAACTATCAATCTTCGTTTTTGGATAGACACTTCTGTACTTGAACGGAGCTGTACCGTACCACAATAGCCCATCAGGGCTAAGGTAGGTCTCGGATCCATAAGATTTACTATTAGTCGGTAAAGACGGTGAGATTTGACTTTTACTGATTATACTACATGTAATCAGAACTAATGTTGCTATGAGCGTTTTTTTCATTTTTATTAATTTCAAAATCGGGGTTGTAAATTCTAACATCACCAGTATTACTCATCCTTGTGGGAGGGGGGATTCATGAAAATTTTTATGGTTGCTTTTTTTCTAATTTTAACAATCGTTCATTGAGCTTAATCAAATGCAAAGTCAACTCCTCAATCTTCTGTAATAACTTCGCATTCATTTCGCCTAAATCGATTCCATTGTTTTTTACCTCTTCTGCGGATGGGATACCCGGCAAATGCCCTTTTTCCTTAATATGTTTTGCTGTTTCTTCAAGTTCAGGAAGACGATAAAATTTAGTGAAGACATAATCAGGCCAGTTGATATTTTCTACTTTGACTTCCTGTGCCCGAATTTTTCCGTTAACAGATAGTTTTTCTCTTGGCGTTGGTGTTCCTATGCCTACGTTGCCTCCCCCTAATGCTATACTTATATTTCCAGATGAGTAAGCATTTAGATATAATGGATCACCTTCTAATACCAGATCAGTAGTACCGTAGATAGAACTAGTTCCAGATGCCCTAGTTATCTCTATTTGATTGGTCTTTATATTCCCTATTTTAGCTGTAGGAGCGGCTACGTTTCCATAGAAAGCAGCATTTACTGTCCCCGTGGGTACCGTTAATACATTATTACCTATTCCATTAGCTAAAAGAAAATCAGTTGATGATCCTTGTCTGGCTGCCAGAACAGTCCCTGATATTGCAGTGTTAACTATAGTTCCTGCTGTAGATGTTCCAGTACCCCACGCTAAGCTACCTGAGAAAGAAGCATTACCATTCCTATTAAGTGTAGCGGCTGCATTAAAGGAACTACCATTATAGCCATTGAAAGTTAAAATATTTCCGGAAGTGCCTATATCCCATAAATCATTATTTGATAATCGTGCTCTTAATGTAGTGCCAACAATGTAATCATTAGCTAAAACGCTATTAGCAGATACAGTGCCTGAGAACTTACCTGTACCATTAACATCCAACTTAGCTGACGGTGTTGGTGTTCCTATACCTACGTTGCCTCCCCCTAATGCAATATTTATATTTCCAGATGAGTAAGCATTTAGATATAATGGATCACCTTCTAATACCAGATCAGTAGTACCGTAGATAGAGCTAGTTCCAGATGCCCTAGTTATCTCTATTTGATTGGTCTTTATATTCCCTATCCTAGCCGTAGGAGCTGTTAAGTTTCCTACGAAATTACCTGAACCATTAATATTTAGCCCA
Source organism: Pedobacter hiemivivus (assembly GCF_005144565.1). NCBI lineage: Bacteria > Pseudomonadati > Bacteroidota > Sphingobacteriia > Sphingobacteriales > Sphingobacteriaceae > Pedobacter > Pedobacter hiemivivus. Next base: position 155,636 of record NZ_SWDX01000012.1, on the reverse strand, counting down.
CCATTTATGAAAGCTCCCCCGTTCACAGCAAACTTATATCCTTGGTAAGTTGTGTAACCTAAACTTAGATCTCCATATAAAAAGTTTGATCCTGGTGAAGTGGATATTAACGCATTTGTAGTCGTTGTCCCTCTATCCGTAACACTCTGTAAAGTTTCTTGTGAGATTTGACTTTTACCGATTATACTACATGTAACCAGAACTAATGCTATTGTGAGCGTTTTTTTCATATTAATTTTTAAAAATCGGTATTAGAGGAACCCGAATTGATTTCTGCACCGATTTAAGTTGTTGTCTTCAATTATTTTATGAAGTTTATTTATTTTTGATTTTGTTTGTTGTTAACGACTTCTAGGTTTAGGATCCGCTCATCTTGGATAATCATCTTCTTATTATAAGTTTCTATTATTTTATTCTGCTCAATCAAGTGCAAAGTCAATTCTTCAATCTTCTGCAACAGTTTAGCATTCATTTCACCTAAATCAATTCCATTGGCTTTGACTTCTGCTGCAGAAGGGATTCCAGGCAAATGCCCTTTTTCTTTGATGTGTTTTTCTGTTTCTTGAAGGGGCGGAAGACGATAAGATTGCGTGAAGACATAATCTGGCCAGTTGGTGTTTTCCACTTTGACTTCCCGTGCCCGAATTTTTCCGTTGACAGATAGTTTTTCTTTTGGCGTTGTTGTTCCGATACCCACATCGCCACCAAAAAAAGCATTCCCATTGTTGAAAATTTCAAATTGTGATATTGAATTTTTATCAACTCTAAAAGGTACCCCAGTTGAGTTGGATCCTATATTTACATATAGACCATGTGCTCCTGTTGTTCCTAAGTTTTGAAAAGTTCCCGCCCAATTGTTGTTCGAAGTGGCGCCTATTACAATAGGCTTAGTGGTTATAGCATTCCTATCAGTAACACTCTGTAAAGTCTCTCCTCCTGATGGTGAGCCTAAAGCCGTCCGCATTTGGGAAGTGGTACTATATCCAAAACTATTATTACCATTAACTCCGGTCATGAATAAGTCAGGAGCAGCTACTGCACCTACAAAACTAAGTCCATTCCATTGAGTGGTATTTGTAGCTGTTGCAGCATTACCAGTCAAGTTGCCATTAAATGTAGGAGCTGTTACGTTTCCTGCGAAATTACCTGCACCAGTACTTGTAACTGTAAACTTTGGCGTAGTCGTTCCGCCAAAGTATCTTAATGGCCCCGCCAAACCTGTATTAAAATTAACATCAAAAGAACCCAGCCCATCGGCCGACATATAGGTATTATTAAAAGTCAAAGTGCCTGAAATATTTGCTGAACCATTAACGTCTAACTTAGCTTTTGGGGATGTTGTTCCTATACCTACGTTTCCGCCTTTTGGCTGTAAAAGTAGGTTGTACGCTGTAGGGCTCCCATCAAACCGATTTGATTGAATCCAACTGCTACCGGATGAAGAATATACTCCAGCTTCCAGACCATATATTCCACCATCTGAGTTAGTCAAACCGATCGCGCCCGTAAAACTTCCTAATGTTGGGTAGGCATCCGAAGAATTTGTTTGCCTAATTGAAACACTATTAAGAGCGTTTGCACCTCTGGCTGCGACAGTACCCAAAGTCTCTCCTCCTGATGGGATGCCTAAATATTCTTTTATTCCTGCTGCATCAAAACGGTATGCGGTGCCGCTACCTAAATCGCCATAAAATCCTTGTAGAGGGTATCCAGTACTAAGTATGGCATTACTCCTATCGAGGCCATTCCATTTTCCAGCATCTGTAGCCGTAGCCGAATTACCGGTTGTATTTGCTCCAATAGTTTGTCCTGTAGCTAAAGCGTTAGTTACAGCAGTGGTAACGAAAGATGCGGTTGCGATACGTTCATTGTTAGACCCTGCCGTTGGTGTTGGTGCTGTTGGACTGCCAGTTAAAGCAGGCGAAGCTAAAGGAGCGTAATTACTTAAACCAGTCCATGGTCTCCAATAAGTTCCATCACTAGCCATTATGCTTACGGGAGTCGTACTAAACCCGGAATTAGCAAAATCTGCGCCGTCAACCCATTTTGAAGCGTATCCTGTTACATTTCCTACTACAGGCCCATTCCATCCATTAGCATCAATGTTACCCCAATTTACAGTTGCAGCGTTATCTTGAAAATATGTTTTACCACTTGACGCTGACGGCCTGATAATGGTATTGGTAGACTGTCCTTCAAGATTAGAAGTACTGCCGCCAATCGTTGTATTTCCTATTGTTATTGTATTCGTAGTACTTGCACCCCTATCAGTAACACTCTGTAAAGTCTCTTCCTCTGGGGAGCCGAGGAATTCTTTAAGTTTAGTAGATGAAAATTTATAAGCGACACCGTTAGCGTGAAACCCAACTATACCAGTGATATCATTTTCAGTAACACCATCAGCAAATGCGTTTGTAAACCCATTCCATTGTGTGCTATTGGTAGCCGTAGCCGCGTTACCTATTATACTGGCTCCAATAGTTTGTCCTGTAGCTAAAGCGTTATTTACAGCAGTGGTAACGAAAGATGCAGTTGCGATACGTTCATTGTTAGACCCTGCCGTTGGTGTTGGTGATGTTGGACTGCCGGTTAAAGCGGGTGATTCTAAAGGGGCATAATTACCTAACCCTGTCCACGGCCTCCAATAAGTACCATCACTAGCCATTATGCTAATGGGAGTCGTACTAAACCCGGAATTAGCAAAATCTGCACCGTCAACCCATTTTGAAGCATATCCAGTTACATTACCTACTACAGACCCATTCCATCCATTAGCATCAATGTTACCCCAATTTACAGTTGCAGCGTTATCTTGAAAATATGTTTTACCACTTGAACCTGACGGCCTGATAATGGTATTAGTAGACTGTCCTTCAAGATTAGAAGTACTGCCTCCAATCGTTGTATTTCCTATTATTATTGTATTCGTAGTGCTTGCACCCCTATCAGTAACACTCTGTAAAGTCTCTTCACCTAGGGAGCCGATGAATTCTTTAAGTTTAGTAGATGAAAATTTATAAGCGACACCGTTAGCGTGAAACCCAACTATACCAGTGATATCATTTTCAGTAACACCGTCAGCAAATGCGTTTGTAAACCCATTCCATTGTGTGCTATTTGTAGCCGTAGCTGAATTCCCCGTTGTACCGGCTCCAATAGTCTGACCTGTAGCTAAAGCGTTAGTTACAGCAGTGGTAACGAAAGATGCGGTTGCGATAAGTTCATTGTTGGACCCTGCCGTTGGTGTTGGTGATGTCGGACTGCCGGTTAAAGCGGGTGATTCTAAAGGCGCTTTTAAGTCTAGTTCCGTTTTCCTTACCACATCGGTACTACCTGAAGGTGCAGTTAATACCGTTGCAGTTGTTGCGGTTAAGTTACCAAGGAATGTGGGTGCTGTAACCGTGCCGGTTACAACCAAATTACCAGTCAATTTACTGTTGCCAGTAACTTGAAACCTATTTATATAATCATCTGTGATAGACCCAATAACAGTATTACCTCTAACACTAGATTGATCGGTGACATTTAGGTATATAGTACCGTTATATAGAGGGTTATCGGTTTGTGTACCATTACCGGCTCCTGGAATTATAAACACATTCCCACCTCTAGCACTACCTGGAGTATAATTATTACCTCCTTTAACTTGAGCCGAGCCTGCATAACCATTAGAATAAGAACTACCTCCTTTCAGTATAGCAACGCCACCTGCGCCAAATAATGGCGTGGTAGGGGCTCCAATGATATTACCCCCATCCCCTGCTGTAAATTCAAGATCAGCTCCTTTTCCAGCCAAATTAAAACTTGGAGTGCTAGTGTTTAAATCTCCACCATTCCCTCCAGTTATACTTATCTTTGGAGCGTTAAGTCCAACAACCGTCCCAGTAGTAGTTGTGTTGATCCCTTGACGACCCCCAATAACAACTAGCGGGGATACTGAAGCTGTAGGAGAGGTGCCATTAGTCCCATTAGCTGAATTAAGCGTTAATCTGCCATTCTTTGTTTCATTTCCCGTGGTATGTATAAGATTTGCATCTACCGGAATTGTAGGTGTACCGGTTAATTTACCGTAGGCCAAAGACGTTATCCAAGCCGGATCAGCATATAACCCTGTAGTTACCACTCCATTGGTCACAGTAGCAGCATTACCTGATATACTGTTGTTTATTAAAGCCAGTAAGCTATCTATTTTAGTTTTAGGGTATACTCCTCTATATTGTAAAGGAGCTGTACCGTACCACAATAGCCCATCCGGGCCTAAGTAGGTCTCGGATCCGTAAGATTTACTATTGGCCGGTAAAGTCGGAGAGATTTGACTTTTACTGATTATACTGCATGTAACCAGAACTAATGCTATTATGAGCGCTTTTTTCATATTAATTTTAAATAAAATCCGTTATCTGAGTAAGGTTATTGAACCTGATTGTTTTATGATATTGTTGTGAATGTCTTTGCCATTAATTATATAATAGTAAACACCGACAGGAAGATCCTGATTGTTCCGTTTTCCATCCCAGTTGTGAAATATATCGGTACTTTCAAAAACCTTAGTGCCCCATCTGTTGATAATTGTAAACCGATAATCTTTTAAATTTGGAATGTTAATTCGAAACTCATCATTAATCCCATCACCATTTGGTGAAAAAGCACCTGGAATAAATATAATACCATCTTTTAACACAACCAGCTGTCCCTTGGATGTCGTATTGGAGCATTCATTGTCGGTCATGGCGGTAAGTGAGATGTTGAAATTGCCAGAAGTAGTATAAGTATGGGTTGGATTTGTTTCTGTGGAAGAATTGCCGTCTCCAAAATCCCAGAGGTAGGATTTGGCATTTATGGATTGATTGATAAAATTGATGGAAATGGGAATGGTATATTTAATTGAAAAATCGAGGTTTGTATTAAATATTGCAGTTGTTCTTTTAGGAATAGAGGGGATATTAAATATAGCCTGTTCGCTTAAACATTCTCCAACTTTTACGGTCAATTTATAGTCCCCAGCATTTTGAGACCCTTTAATCTTAATCTCAGGATTTTGAACCGATGAGCTGAAATTGTTGGGGCCAGTCCAATAATAAATCGCATTCTGGATGTCTGGTGTACTTAATCTCAATATATCACCAATGCATAATTCTGTTTTTGAAGCGGAGATGATAGGTTTTACAGGCGTATTTGCCACTTGTAAATTATAGTAGCTAAATACAGAGCAGCCGACAGGATTGGAAGCTTTTAAAGTAATGTTCTTTTGGCCGGTAGTATTATAGGTAATTAAATGAGGTCCAGGACCAGTTGCAGTGGCGGTATTTGCTGTTGCTCCGAAATTCCACTCCAGTGTACTGGTGTTATCATGAGCTGCAGAAAAAGAATAACTCTGATCGATTTCACATAAATTATTTTTGATGATGTCGATCTCTGTTTTTGGGCCTTCAAACGCTCCGACACCTCCAAACTCCAGTGTAAAACCATTATTCCCATTCGAAAAATTGTTAATCAACAATGCGTAAGTATGTCCTTGAATCATATCTACATATTTAAGCCATCCATCCTGACCAGGGGGACATCCGCTTTGTTCGCTCAAGTCTGTGGAGGTAAGATTTAATCCGGTAATATAATAGGATGGGGTACAGTTGATCCCATTTCCACTTGCGCAGCGAATGGCGTTTGCTGCAGTTACTTTAGAACAATCTCCGTTTGGTCCCAAATCATACAATACCCAATCAATATCATCAGTAACCGAAGTTGGGGTAATGCTAAATGTTAAAGTTCCATCATTGGAGGCGGTCCATTTATACCATGCAGTATTTGATTCTACGCCAAGGCATGTACCTTCAGATTCTCTATTGTTATTACCTGCTCCGGTAATATTCATTTCTGAAAATGTTTCTTTGCTACATAGAATGCTGGCGGTACTACAATCTTGTCCTGGCTTGGTAGGGGGCGTGTAATTATTAACACATAGTTTAAAGGTTCCTGTGTTGTCATTCTCCGCACTTATTCTGATGTAGTACTCATCTCCAACATTTAACCCACCCTTATATGCTGTTGTTAGGTTGTTTGCAGTAACCATTGAGCCGATCATTTCGGTGAGCTTGGTGCCATCGTAAGTATATATGGCTATTAATGGCGCTATTAAGGTATTAGGACTAGTACTTGTGGTTTTTCCTGTTACCGAAATACTAATGTCTGTTCTTAACGCTGTAAATTTATACCAGATGTCTTTTCCTTCTGAATTCCAGAATGAGGCTTTCGCAAATTTGCTGGCAGTAGCGTCGATATTAGTATAAGCCGCATCATCAGAACAATAACCTATAACATTATCTAGAGTCTTTGCATCTTTTATTTGATCATTATCTGGAAGTAGGTAAAAGGAGCTTAGGATAAAAAACAATAAAATAGAAAGCAGGGGGAGAGAAGAGCGCATCAAACGGTGTTAATTTTTTCCCGTTAAGGTAATCATTTTTTCATACATTTAAAAATCAGACACACGAAATGTCACTTTAATTTACATTAAGCGATAAGGTGATTGAAATTGTGGTATCGCAGTTTGCGATACCTTCTAGAATTAACCTTAAGGCAACTGCTGATGTACCATGTCCAGTGCAAAGTCAAGTTGTTCTGATTCCGTAAGGTCGGTGTTATCTAAGATAATCGCATCATCAGCTCTGGTTAGTGGACTTTCCTTGCGGGTAGTATCAGCATAATCCCTATGTGCAAGATTCTCAAAAACATCTTCCAGACTAGTCGTCGTATCACCTTTACTCTGTAATTCTTTAAAACGACGTTCTGCTCTTATTTTAGGATCAGCAGTCATGAAAAATTTAACCGGGGCATCAGGAAACACCGTTGTCCCAATGTCACGACCATCCATCACTATGTTTTTAGATTTCCCCATTCGTTGCTGCTGTTTCACCATCTCCCTGCGCACTTTCTTATTCGCCGAAACCTCACTTACCGATGTAGAAACTGGCATCTGTCTGATCTCTTCAGACACCTCTTCACCGTTAAGGGTAATGTGCGACTGATAATCTTGAGAATGAAAGTTCAATTCTATATGTCCAAGAGCATAATCTACTGCTTCTGGATCATTTACATTAACATGGTTACGGATAAAGTATAAAGTTACGGCACGGTACATGGCTCCACTATCAATATAGATAAAGCCTAGTTTTTTAGCCAATGCTTTGGCCAGAGTGCTCTTTCCACAAGATGAATAGCCATCTATAGCTACAACGAGGTTTTTTCTCATAGGCCAGCAAAGTTAATATTTTGGAGAATTGTTTAGTATGAAATTTTTATTAAATCCTAAACATATGTTTATGTTTGCAACATGTTACCCAGCAGAGAAGATATATTAAAGACAGTTACATTCAAAACTTCACGCAGTGGGGGTAAAGGCGGACAAAACGTTAACAAGGTTTCTAGTAAAGTAGAACTGATCTTCAACATAGCCGAAGCATCCTTTTTTACAGACGAAGAGCGCCTATTGCTAACAGAAAGATTGGAAGGACGTATGGATCAGGAAGGTAATATCCATGTGGTGTCGCAAGAAGATAGAAGTCAGCTTTTAAACAAAGAAAAGACGATTGCGAAATTGCTCATCTTATTTAAAGCCGGATTACACGTACAGAAAAAGAGGAAGCCAACAAAAATCCCTAAAGCTGTAATCAGGAAGAGGCTGGAAAACAAACAATCTACAGCTACTAAAAAGGAATCTAGAAAACGGCCTCAGTTAGATTAAAATTAGCATTGGCTAAACAGATTAATTAAAGCGATAAAACATGCTGATTGAGCCGTATTGATGCGCTTTAGCAGTACTCTTTACCTCTTTAGTTTTAAAGATCATCCCAAAGTCAACAGTAAACCGTTGAGAACTGTAGTTGAAGCCAACTTGTTGGGCAAATACAATAGGTTTAACACCAAAAGTAACCGGATCATTGTTGTTGAACATACTTCCCTGAATTGTGGCGTCGTAAGCAACAAAGTTTAACTGTGGCTTAGCATAAAAGAAGACCTCTCTTTTTACCAGCGCTTTGGTTTTTGGATTGTTGCCAATTACCGCATTGGTATAGGCAGAGTTGAAAAGCTGGTTAAGTCCACCTGCTCTAAACAAAATACCTGCACCAGCACCACTAAATGTAGTTCCTGCATTGGCATATCCCTCAAAAGAAAAATCTGTTGCCTTGTTTGAAGAACGATGTAGCAACCTGGTATACTGAGCAGAAAGGTTTAAGGTTACCGCATTTTTGATTTGGTATTCCCAACCGCCAAGCTCATAAAATCCAACGGTGTTATGTAGTAATTCCTGCCCGTCTTCGGCAAGAGAATTAGGACCAGTGGCACCTATTTCCGCACTAACTTTTAAAATGCGCTCATTGGTATGAAACCAGCTCAACGCTCCACCAGCATACAAGTAGCCAGCAAATGGACGGTCCTGTCTGGCCGGATCTGGCGCGGAGCCAGAGTATGGGTTGTATATTTCTTGCCCAGCAGTAATTTCGTAAGTCTTTTTTTCTAATCCTTCTTTTAAGGTTTGTTGATCCAGTGCCCTTCTGTAATGTATAAATAAACCATTGGTATAATAACGATCGGAGCCCTGAGCAAGGTAGGAATCATTGTCGCTGCGGAATCCAAATTCGTTTTTATAAGTCTGCCCATAAGAATTGATACTCAATAGGGAAATGGTGGTCAGGGCAAGGAGTAGTTTTTTCATCCGTTGTTTAGTTATTCGGTTGCTGGTTATGCTGTAAAGTTATCAGATTTGGCATTAGTTTTAAAAGAAAAAGCGTTCAGAATTTCTGAACGCTTTTTAGATATAGTTTTTCCCTGCTGATTAAGCTATTCGCTGCTCTTAGGAAGGGTAGTTTTAACCGTCAGATTTTGAGGGTTTTTTACCTTTTCTTTAGTCAAAGCAAGATCAATCACTTCTTTCATTTCAGAAACGTAATGGAAACGAAGGTCTTTGATATAGCTTTCTTTGATCTCTAAAATGTCCTTCCTGTTTGATTTACATAAAATGATGTCTTTTATGTTAGCGCGTTTAGCAGCAAGTATTTTTTCTTTGATGCCGCCCACAGGTAATACCTTGCCTCTAAGTGTAATCTCGCCAGTCATAGCCAGGTTAGATTTTACTTTACGTTGTGTAAAGGCTGATGTTAGTGCAGTAAGCATAGTTATACCTGCCGAAGGGCCGTCTTTAGGCGTAGCACCTGCAGGAACGTGAACGTGTACATCAAACTGATCAAACAAAGCGTATTCAATACCAAAAAGCTCAGCATGAGCGCGTAAGTAAGCAAGCGCAATAACGGCCGACTCCTTCATCACCTCGCCCAAGTTTCCTGTAAGGGTTAGTTTTCCTTTACCCGGACTTAAGCTAGCCTCAATAAATAGAATGTCACCACCTACCTGTGTCCAGGCTAAGCCAGTTACCACACCAGCAACTTCATTGCCTTCGTATAGGTCCTTGTCATATATTGGAGCCCCTAAAATGCGCTCTACGTTATCATTAGTCAAGTTTGGATCATAGGTTTCTTCCATAGCAATTTTAGTAGCTACACCTCTTACCAGCGATCCGATCTTTTTCTCTAATCCACGTACACCAGATTCCCTGGTATAATCCTCAATCACTTTTTCAATTAAAGCGCCTTTTAAAGCGATATCCTTGTTTTTTATGCCATGTATATCCTTTTGCTTAGGTAAAAGGTATTTTTTAGCGATCTCTATCTTTTCTTCAATCGTATATCCATTTACTTCAATAATCTCCATTCGGTCTAATAATGCCGGTTGAATAGAGCTTAGTGAGTTGGCAGTGGCAATAAACAACACGTGAGACAGGTCATAATCTGCTTCCACATAATGATCATTAAACGCACTGTTTTGCTCAGGATCCAATACCTCAAGCAAGGCAGAAGAAGGATCTCCCCTAAAGTCTGATCCTACTTTATCAATCTCATCCAGTACAAAAACTGGATTGGCAGCACCTGCTTTTTTAATAGACTGAATGATACGACCCGGCATGGCACCTATATAAGTTTTTCTATGACCACGGATTTCAGCCTCATCTCTTATGCCGCCTAAAGCCATACGTACGTATTTACGGTTTAGCGCTTTGGCAATTGATTTTCCAAGAGAGGTTTTACCAACCCCCGGAGGACCTACCAAACAAAGGATAGGGGCTTTCATATCGCGCTTAAGTTTTAGCACAGCTAAATACTCAATAATACGCTGCTTTACTTTTTCTAGTCCAAAATGATCTTTATCAAGTACACGCTGTGCGCGTTTTAAGTCGAAATTGTCTTTGGTAAAGTCATTCCAAGGCAAGTCTAGTAACAGTTCCAGATAGTTGATCTGTACCGAATAATCAGGTGCAGCAGGGTTCATACGACCCAATTTCTCTAGTTCCTTGTTAAAGTGCGTCGCAACCTGAGGTTCCCATTTTTTCTTTTTCGCACGGGCTTCTAAGGCCTCATACTCCAGATCAGATGAGTTACCACCCAGTTCTTCCTGTATGGTTTTTAGCTGCTGGTTTAAGAAATAATCTCTTTGTTGTTTGTCAAGGTCTACACGTACTTTACTCTGAATTTGATTCTTCAGTTCAAGCATTTGAAGTTCAAGTGTCAACAACTCCATGACCATCATTGCACGTTCACGCAAGTTTGTCATTTCCAGCATCTTTTGCTTGTCAGCAACATCTGCATTCATGTTTGAAGAGATGAAGTTGATCAGGAAAGAAGTACTTTCTATGTTCTTAAGCGCAATACCCGCTTCACTTGGAATATTTGGTGACAGCTGGATAATCTGACTAGACATTTCTTTAATTGAGGCTACCAAAGCTTTAAATTCCTTATCGGCTTTAAACTTGGATTCCTCAAATTTGCTGATAGTCACCTTAATATACGGTTCAGACTGCACCTCTTCCAATAAACGGAAGCGTTGCTTGCCCTGTATAATTACCGTAGTGTTACCATCAGGCATTTGCAGCATTTTAATGATATGAGCTACCGTACCTACAGGATTTAATTCCTCAAATGTAGGATCCTCGATAGAAACATCACGTTGAGAAACAACACCAATGATCCTGTCGCCCTTATAGGCCTCTTTGATTAGTTTTATAGATTTATCTCTTCCTACGGTAATAGGGATCACCACACCTGGGAAAAGCACAGTATTCCTAAGTGGAAGAATGGGTAAGATCTCTGGAGTATCTTCGTTATTCATCTCATCTTCATCTTGTTGAGACATCAAAGGAAAGAATTCAGTATCTTCATTTATGATAGGAAGTGCGTTGCTAAAATCGAATTGATCTCGTTTACTCATTAAATAAGTCTTTCTTAAATAAAAAACGACAATCTGACAGCATGTCGTTTAAAAATTATTAATTGTGTGATACTGGGATAATTTCAACTCCTGTGCCAAAATGAAATTTGCAGCAATTCCCTGTTAAAAAGTCATGCCTCAATAATAATTAATTATTAAATCATAATTTGAATTATTTAGCGTTTAAGTTAGATATTTGCAAATGGTATGATAGTTGTCTATATCTAACCTTTTAAATATATTTATTTTTAAATAAAAGTTAATGAACTACTTCAAGCAAACAGTCTTATTGTTATTTGTTTTTTCTGCAACGACCACATTTGCACAAAATAGTGGCTATGATAAATTGGGCATGCAGGCCATGATGAAGGGTGATTATAAAGGCGCTGTGAATCAGCTTGAAAAGGCAGATACAAAAAATCCTAATAACGCTAACGTGTTGAAAATGTTGGGGTATTCTTATTTTCAGTGTGGCGATTTTGAAAATTCTATAGATACTTACAGTCGTTTGATTACTGTAAAACCTTCAGATTATTCTGCCTATTATTACCGGGGTAAGGCTAGACAAAATGTTGCAAATGATCCTAAGGAATCATTAAACAATATGCGTGAGAGTTTTTATCAAGCTGCCATTAAAGATTTCACAAAAGCAATAGAAATCAATGGGGAAGAAGATGCTCAATTGCTACAAAATAGGGCATTGGCTTATAAAGATTATGCGATTTATAAATCTTATAAAATTAAAACCAAAGCAGAAAAGGCAGCTTGTGTAGCTTTATTTAATAATTCTGTGGCCGACTTTCAGAAGGTTTTGCTAGTTCAGCCACAACGAAAAGATATTCTTTCGTTGATTGATTATGTTAAAGCACAAGTTGCCAGTTTGAAATAACTCGGTCGTCATCCTGGCGACAGTATAAAAAAATGGGCTGCAATCATGTAAATGATTCAGCCCATTTTTTATTTAAACCTTCCGGTGATACCGTAATTCTTTTCAGCCATCAGTTTGATATGCTGCTTTTTGTTTATCCGATACAGACTGTCAGGATAATAAGAAAGCGTGTCCGCAGAACTATAAAGCATATTGCTGTTTTTTACCAGGATTCGGATACCAGATACACGACCATCTTTTTTGGTGATCAATACTTCCTTTACTGGTACTTTTTTATTGGCCGAAGTATAAAGCTCCTGCTCATTGGTTTTATCTGTGCTAAACAAACCTTTCCATGCATTTCTGTTGATTTCTGAGTCAGAAAAGATAGATAGTTCCTTAGCCCAGTCCGGAATGTGGATCTTTTTAGTTTCGGCAGCACCATTCACCTCAACACTTTTTGTTAGCAACGGATTACTTTTGTTAAGGCGCAAAGCCTCTTTCTCAAAATAACCTTTAATATCAAAATAATTTAAAGCACCATTTTGACTTTTTACAGCCGGGTTACAGCTGTAAAAAGTCAAAAGGATACCCAATAGCCAAAAGGTTTTTCTCATTATACCAGGCTATTGCCGGTCATGATTGCCGGTTTAGGAATGTCCATTATAGTTAATATGGTAGGAGCGATGTCGCCAAGTTTACCATCAGCTACACTGGTGTAGTCTTTATCTATTAAAATACAAGGTACCAGGTTAGTGGTATGAGCTGTGTTTACAGAACCATCATTGTTGACCATAAATTCGGAATTACCATGATCGGCAAGGATGATAAACGAATAGCCGTTTTCAATTCCTTTATTTACTACGATCTCCGCACAGCTGTCTGCAGTTTCAACCGCTTTAACAACAGCGTCAAAAACGCCTGTATGTCCAACCATGTCAGGGTTAGCAAAGTTTAAACATACAAAATCTGGCCATCCGGTTTCCAGTTCTTTACAAATGGCTTCCGTAATTCCGGCAGCACTCATTTCTGGTTGTAAGTCGTAGGTCGCAACTTTTGGAGAAGGGATCATAATCCTTTTCTCGTTTTCAAATACCTGCTCGCGGCCGCCAGAGAAGAAGAAAGTTACGTGCGGGTATTTCTCCGTTTCTGCAATACGGATTTGGTTCTTCTGGTGTTTCTCTAGCACTTCACCCAAGGTTTCCGAAAGATCGTCTTTTGTAAACATCACCTTTACATTGTCGAAATTCTCATCGTAAGTGGTCATGGTTACATAATAAAGAGGGAGCTTATGCATACCAAAATCAGGATAATCATTCTGAGTAAGTACAGCCGTAATCTCTCTACCACGATCCGTTCTATAGTTAAAGCAAATAACCACATCACCAGGTTGTATGGTGGCAACTGGTGCACCGTTGGCTTGAGTGATTACTATAGGTTTTATAAATTCGTCAGTTATTCCGTCTTTGTAAGATTGTTCAACAGCTGTAACTGGATCACTAGTTGTTTGTCCAACACCTTTAGTCAGCAAGTCGTATGCTTGTTTAACTCTTTCCCAGCGGCTATCTCTGTCCATTGCATAATAACGGCCAATTAAGCTGGCAATTTTAGCAGAAGTACTTTGTAAATGATGGTCAAGATCTTTGATGAAGTTAAGTCCCGAGTTTGGATCCGTATCTCTTCCATCCATAAAAGCATGAACAAATACATCTTTCAAGCCTTGTTCAGTCGCGGCATCGCATAAAGCTTTTAAGTGGTTGATATGAGCGTGAACTCCACCATCAGAAGTCAATCCAATAAAATGAACAGCTTTATTATTGTCCTTAGCATAATTGAACGCGTCAAGCAGTACTGGGTTTTGATGAAGGGTTCTGTCGCTGATCGCTTTGTTGATCCTTCCCAACTCCTGATATACAACTCTACCAGCTCCAAGATTCATGTGGCCCACCTCAGAGTTGCCCATTTGTCCTATCGGTAAACCTACTGCTTCACCAGATGCTTCGAGTTTTGAGTTTGGGTAGTTTTGGATTAAAGAATCAAAAAAAGGGGTGTTGGCTGCATAAGCTGCATCAGAGCTATCTTGTTTTCCATATCCCCAGCCATCAAGAATTAATAGTACTACTTTTTTATTGTTCATTAGTGGTTCGCTTTGTTTTAATGTATTATTGAACTTAACAAATATAAGTCTATTGTGCCTTTTTTTTGAACCAATTTCTTTTTTATGATCTATTAATGGCATAATTTATGCTCACTCCTACGTTTAGCTATATAGAGATGATAAAGCCCCTTCTTTTTTTATTTGTTTTTTTTACTCAATTCCCCTCCTCTTATACGCTTCAAGGCGATATTATAGATAATTTATCTGCACATTTTAAGGCTGGGAATGCAAAAGAGATCGCGGCAAATTTCGCTTCATCTGTAGAATTAATCGTCATCGATGATGAAGATGTATACTCTAAAGCTCAGGCAGAACAGATTCTAAGAAACTTTTTTTCTAAAAATCCACCTATTAAATCATCGGTTATACACCTCATTAACACCAACCCAAATTTCAGGTTTGGCATACTTTCCCTACATACTAAGAATGGGAAATTCAGGGTTTCAATCACCCTAAAAAAATCATCAAATGCTTTTTTTATTACAGAATTAAGGATAGAGCCTGATAAATAATGGTAAAAATGCTATTTTTGGGTTTAAATATTAATTTTGGATAAACAAGTCATAGACCAATTTATAAAGAATGCTATTGCCGAAGATTTAGGCGACGGCGATCATACCTCCCTTTCTACCATTCCTGCCAATGCACAAGGCAAAGCAAAACTGCTGATTAAAGAAGCAGGTATCATCGCTGGAGTGGAGCTTGCACTCGAAATTTTTAAGCAAGTAGATGCAGACCTTACTACAGAAGTATTTATTAATGATGGTGCCGAAGTGAAGGTAGGAGACATTGCTTTAACCGTTTCAGGGAATTCTCAATCCATCCTGCTTGCAGAACGCCTGGTGTTAAATTGTATGCAGCGCATGAGCGGTATTGCAACCAAGACCAATCATATTGTAAAAATGCTTTCAGGCTATCATACTCAATTGTTAGATACGCGCAAAACTACACCAGGTTTAAGGTATTTAGAAAAGTGGGCAGTACGCATTGGGGGCGGAGTAAACCATAGAATTGGTTTATACGATATGATCCTGATCAAAGACAATCATGTTGATTATGCTGGCGGAATTGCTAATGCAATTAATGCAGCCAATCAATATTTAAAGGAAAAGAGCAAACAATTGCAAATAGAAATTGAGGTAAGAGATCTTTCAGAACTTGATCAGGTACTTGAAACCGGTCATGTAAACAGGATCATGCTTGATAATTTTAGTTTCAGTAATTTGAAAGTAGCAGTTAATAAGATCAATAAACAGTATATTACAGAAGCATCTGGCGGTATTACAGAAGAAAATGTAACAGAATATGCAGCCTGCGGTGTAGATTATATATCTATGGGTGCATTAACGCATTCTGTTAAGAGTTTAGACATGAGTTTAAAAGCCTATTAGGTCATGATTTCTATCTATTCTATTTCGGCGGTTATTTTAGCCTATTTATTTGGTTCTATACCTACCGCGGTTTGGTTGGGGCAAGCATTTTATGGTGTTGATGTAAGGGAGTATGGAAGCGGGAATGCTGGTGCCACCAATACCTTCAGGGTTTTGGGTAAGAAGGCCGGTATTGCCGTGATGACCATAGATATCGCAAAAGGATACACCGCAACCAAATTGGCCTATTTTATAGGACTATCCGTTACCGGGCCACAAAACTCCGCACAATTTGTTAATTATGAACTGGCATTAGGTGTGACAGCCGTTATGGGCCATTTGTTCCCAATATTTGCCGGTTTTAGAGGTGGCAAAGGAGTGGCTACACTTTTTGGAATGATTTTGGCAGTTAACTTCCCCGCAGCAATGCTTTGTGTTCTTGTATTTATTACGATATTATTGATTACAAAATATGTATCATTAAGCTCCATATGTGCTGGTTTTACCTTCCCGTTGAGCATTGTGTTCTTATTACATTCATCAATAAAATCTGAAGTTTTATACGGTATGTGTGTTTGTGTACTCATTTTAGTAACACATCAAAAAAATCTGGAAAGACTGTTAATGGGCAAAGAATCCAAGGTATACCTGTTTAAGAAGAAAACGAATTAAACTAAAACTTATGAAAAAAATATTTATTGTAGGTGTAACCGTAATAGGGTTAGCCTTCTCAGCCTGCACTACAGTTCCTTTAACAGGGCGTAGCAGATTGAACCTGGTAAGTGATGATCAGGTTTTGCCAATGGCATTTCAAGCCTATAGCACATTCCTAACCGAAAATAAAAACGCTGTATTGCCTGCATCTAATGCACAAGCATCAAAGGTTAAAATGGTTGGCAACAAGCTTATTGCTGCAGTAAAAACCTATATGAACAACAACAACTACGGTAACCTGATTAAAGATTACCAATGGGAGGTGAACCTTGTTCAAAGTAAAGAACTGAACGCCTGGTGTATGCCGGGAGGGAAAATAGTAGTGTATAGCGGTATTCTTCCTGTTACCAAGGATGATGCGGGTTTAGCTACAGTAATGGGGCACGAGATTGCTCATGCTATCGCTGGACATAGTGCCGAACGGATGTCTCAGGAGATGGCTTCACAAGGGCTTGGGGCTTTAGGCTCGGGACTTTTGTCAAATAATCCTAAGAGCCAAGGCGTATTTAATACGTTGTATGGAGTAGGTACGCCATTGGTTATGCTTAAATATTCGCGTAATCAGGAATTGGAAGCAGATAAATTGGGCTTGATCTTTATGGCTATGGCTGGTTATAATCCTAATAATGCGACTGCTTTCTGGCAAAGAATGGCTACAGCCTCGGCTGGTGGGCAGAAGCCTGCTGAGTTTTTAAGTACTCACCCAAGTGATGCGACACGTATTGCCCAAATACAAAGGGATATACCAGAAGCAATGAAGTATTACAAACCTTAAAAGGGATTAAAATTATAAGGATAGGCTACCAATTATGGTGGCCTTTTTTTATGGCTTCAAGGTTTGAATGATGGCCGAGGCTTTCAGCATACATTCTTCGTATTCTGCATTCGCATCGGCAGCGTAGGTAATGGCACCGCCAACCTGGAAGGATAGGTATTCTTTTGCTGCATCATACAGGATGCTGCGGATGATCACATTGAAATCAAAATCAGCTTCAGGGGTAATGTAGCCAAATGCACCTGAGTAAGCTCCACGCTTGCTAAATTCATATGCCTCTATCAGCTGCATTGCTTTTACCTTAGGAGCACCAGTCATGGAGCCCATCGGGAAAGTATGTCGTATGGCATCTATAAAATGAATTTCAGGATTTATCGTACAGCTAATGGTTGATATCATCTGGTATACTTGTGGGAAACCGTAGATTCCAAAAAGTTCCTCAACTTTAACACTCCCATTTACTGCTGCTTTGGTCAGGTCATTTCTTACCAGATCCACAATCATTACATTTTCGGCTTGTTCCTTAGCATTTAACCTCAAAGCGGTTTTAATCTGTAAATCTGTTGTTGGATCTGCACTGCGTTTGGCTGTGCCTTTAATGGGCTGAGAAATCAACTTGTTTCCTCTTTTACATAAATACCTTTCCGGACTGGCCGAAAGGATATACTGGTCTTTTATTTTAAAGAAACCAGCAAATGGAGTAGGAGAGAGCTTACATAGCTGTGTATAAATCTCAATAGGATCAATAATGGCATGTTCAGCAAAGAATTCCTGGCAAAAATTAACCTCATAAATATCACCACGCGCAATATGTTGCTGCAAGGTTGCAACAGTCTTAAGGTATACTTCCTTCGAAATTCTGTTTTGTATGTTGATGCTGGTCTTAGCTATCTCAACTTCGTGATTAAATTGATCAATAGCATTTACAACCTCCATTCCTCCGATTAAAACTTCTACCTGATCGCCTTTAATGACAAGCAGGTATTGAGGAATAAAGAAAAATAATTCAGGAAAGTTGAGTGAGTCTGGGTTAGCCGATTCCAGCTGTTCTACTTCATTCTTTAGCTCATAATTAAGCAATCCGAACATCCAGGTCTTGTGCTGATCATAAAAAGCCTTCAGGTCATTAAATTTATGGACTGAGTTGGTGTTTAGTTCTTCTTTTGAACCCACAGCCAGCAGTAGATCAAATTTACTGTACTGATCTTTGTAGTCATTGGAGTCGAGGACACAACATACCTCAGCGGCAGCGGCCCATTTTAATGCTTTTTGTTTGAACGATGGTAGATCCGGAACTCTCATTTTAATTTGCGCAAATGTAACGCATTTATTTCTACAAAAAAGGGGCGGTAATCTTATTCAGAATACCACCCCTTTTTTCAATAGGATTGAAACCTTAGTTTAATTCCAATGTTTGAACTCTATCTGGTCCAACAGAAAGGAATTTAACTGGTACTTGAAGTTCTTTTTCAAGGAAAGCGATGTAATCAGCAAGCTTAGCAGGAATGTCTGCTACTTTGTTTACTTTGGTTACATCTGTTTTCCAACCATCAATTGCTTTTAATACCGGAGTCGGTTTAACAGAAATGATGTCGTATGGCATATAATCGATGGTTTTACCATTGTGCTCATAATGCGTACAGGCATAGATAGTATCAAAACCGTCTAATACGTCTGCTTTCATCATGATCAGTTCAGTAACACCGTTCAACATGATTGCATATTTTAATGCCGGAAGATCAATCCATCCGCAACGACGGGCACGGCCTGTAGTTGCACCAAATTCATGACCAACCTGACGTAGGTTTTCTCCAACCTCATCATCCAGCTCAGTAGGGAAAGGACCACCACCAACACGGGTACAATAAGCTTTAAAAATACCATAAACATGACCAATTTTATTAGGCGCAATACCTAAACCAGTACATGCACCGGCAGTAGTCGTGTTTGAAGAAGTTACAAAAGGATAAGAACCGAAATCGATGTCCAATAATGTTCCTTGCGCACCTTCAGCCAATACCTTTTTTCCTTCTTTTAGGAAACCATTTACATAATGCTCACTATCTACATGAGGTATGGTTTTGATGAATTCAATCGCTTCAAAGAAAGCAGCTTCTTTTTCAGCTAAATCGTATTCAAACTCGTAATGAGAAAGTATTTCTTTGTGTTTCTCTACCAGTTTATTGTAGCGGTCTTTGAAATCAGGTAGGGTAGTATCACCAACCCTTAGGCCATTACGACCAGTTTTGTCCATATAAGTTGG
The DNA here is from genome assembly GCF_005144565.1 of Pedobacter hiemivivus. Taxonomy (NCBI): domain Bacteria; kingdom Pseudomonadati; phylum Bacteroidota; class Sphingobacteriia; order Sphingobacteriales; family Sphingobacteriaceae; genus Pedobacter; species Pedobacter hiemivivus. Next base: position 136,172 of record NZ_SWDX01000012.1, on the reverse strand, counting down.
ACCAATACCTTTTAACGTAGAACCAATTTTATCTTTACCCATTTTTTGCTCATTTGCTGCATCCAGCAATTGGTGAGTAGGTAAAATAAGGTGTGCTTTACGGGCAATTACCAGTTTGCCTTTAGCAACAGGATCATGACCTGCTTTTTTCAGGTTATCTAATTCCCTTTTTAAAATGATGGGATCAATTACCACACCATTTCCAATCAGGTTCATTGTTTTTTCATTGAAGATACCTGAAGGTATAGTATTTAAAACAAACTTTTTGCCATCAAACTCTAAAGTATGGCCGGCATTCGGACCGCCTTGAAAACGAGCTATCAAATCATATTGTGGACTTAGTACATCAACAATTTTTCCCTTGCCTTCATCGCCCCATTGTAGGCCCAGAAGCACGTCTACTTGCGTCATTATTTAAATTTAAAAATGGAAATATTATATTGGTTAACTTGCATGTTTTATGTCAGCATTCTGACTGTTCATTGCTGCCTTAGCTGCACAATCGAAACAAACGCCATAAAGATTTAAAGAGTGGTGTTTGATTTCAAACTTCAATAGCTCACCAACCATACTTTGTATCTGTTGGATGCGTGGGTCGCAGAATTCTACAACTTTTGCGCAATCAATACAGATAATATGGTCATGCTGATGATAGCCATAAGACTTTTCAAACTGAGCCATGTTTTTACCAAACTGATGTTTAGTAACCAGGTCACATGAAACTAATAGCTCTAATGTATTGTATACTGTTGCCCTGCTCACACGATATTTTTGATTTTTCATGTGGATATAGAGGGTCTCTACATCGAAATGGTCATCTCTTGAGTAAATTTCTTCTAGGATGGCAAAACGTTCCGGTGTTTTTCTCAGATTTTTATTTTCGAGGTAGGCTTCGAATATTTTCCTAACCAACTCGCTGTTGTGATTTGTCGACATAGTTTTTAAACTCCTTTCAAAGGTATCAATTTTTTATATAATCGGTACGATTTATTGTTATTTTTAGGCATCAAAACGGGTAACGCCCGTTACACCTTTAACTTCTAACAGATTTTTAATCAGGTTATCCAGGTGTTCTTTGTCATTTACAAAGATCATGATCGAACCATCAAAAATACCATTATCAGTATCTACAGTTATAGAACGCATATTTACCTTAAAATCGTTTGATATAACTTTAGTAATATTATTGATTAACCCAACATCATCAATACCGATAATATGTAATCCGGTTAAGAAGGTCAGTTCTTTTTGTCTGTTCCATTTCGCTTTTACTACGCGGTAACCATAATTGGCCATCAGCTGTGCTGCATTCGGACAATTGGTCCGGTGTATCTTTATGCCCTCATTAACCGTTACAAAGCCAAAAACATCATCACCTGGAATAGGGTTACAGCAAGCCGCTAAGGTATAATCTATTTTTTGCAGATCCTCACCAATTAATAAAATGTCCGATTCAGGACCTTTTACCTTGTTCAATAAGGCGTCAATTTGCTGATTATCGCTTCTTTCAGCACCGCGGTTTTCTATTTCCTTTTCGCTGGCCAGGTAATCTTTCAAATCTTTTAACTCGATCTTCCCTTTTGCCACAGAAATAAAGAGCTCCTGAGTGGAAGGCAATTTAAAGAAGTAACTTAGCTTATTTAAGTTGTCCGTATTGTAAGTAATCTTGAGCGACTTCATTTTACGCTCCAATGTTTCCTTCCCGATCTCGGCAACTTTTCTCTTTTCTTCTTTTAAGGAAGATTTAATTTTAGACTTGGCTTTGGCAGTCACCACGATGTTTAACCAATCTTCCTTAGGCGATTGCTTACTGGAAGTAATGATTTCTACCTGGTCGCCATTTTGTAGTTTGTACGATAAAGGAACCAGTTTGTGGTTCACTTTTGCACCAATACATTTTGCACCTACATCTGTATGAATTTCAAACGCAAAATCTAAGGCAGTTGCACCCAATGGCAGTTGAAGTAAAGCTCCTTTAGGTGTAAAAATGAAGATCTCATCAGAGAAAAGGTTCATCTTGAAATCATCCAGAAAATCTAAAGCATTGGCTTCTGGATTGTTCAGCATTTCCCTAACTTTCATGATCCATTGATCCAGGCCATTGTCATTGCTCGACTCTTTATATTTCCAGTGTGCCGCAAAGCCCTTTTCAGCAATTTCATTCATGCGTTGTGTACGGATTTGTACTTCAACCCATTGTCCTTTAGGCCCCATTACAGTAGTATGTAGCGACTCATAGCCATTTCCTTTTGGTGAGGATACCCAGTCACGCAAACGATCCGGGTTAGGGCGATAAAGATCCGTTACAATCGAATAGGCTTTCCAGCAGTCGGCCTTTTCATTTTCAGGCGGACTGTCTAAAATAATCCTGATGGCAAAAAGGTCATAGACTTCTTCAAATGGAATGTTTTTGCTTTTCATCTTATTCCATATCGAATGGATGGATTTCGGGCGACCATAAATATCGGCCGTTAGTCCTTGTTCGGCCAGAATTTCGTTGATTGGTTCCACAAACCTTTTGATAAATAGCGTTCTTTCCGCTTTTTTCTCGTTCAGTTGTGTGGCGATGTATTTATAAGTATCTGGCTCCAGATATTTCATCGAGAGATCTTCCAGTTCAGACTTGATGGTGTATAAACCTAAACGATGGGCCAGGGGGGCATACAGGTAAATGGTTTCCGAAGCAATCTTAAGCTGTTTTTGCCTTGGCATAAAGTCCATGGTACGCATATTATGCAAGCGGTCGGCCAGTTTAATCAGAATCACCCTGACATCATCAGCAAGGGTAAGGAGCATTTTTCTGAAGTTCTCTGCCTGCAGGGAGCTGTTGTAGTCAAAAACGCCTGATATTTTAGTCAATCCATCAATGATTTTAGCAGTTTTCTTGCCAAACTCGCGTTCAATATCCTCTAAAGTAATGTCAGTGTCCTCTACCACATCGTGTAGGAGGGCACAAACTATTGATGTGGTTCCCAGTCCAATTTCTTCCGCCGCAATTTGTGCAACAGCAATTGGATGGTAGATATATGGTTCTCCTGATTTCCGCCGCATGTTTTTATGGCTTTCCAGGGCCATGTCAAAAGCTTTTCTAATCTCCTTTTTATCACCACGTTGCATGGTTGGTTTACAGGCACGCAAAAGGGCACGGTATCTTTTCAGTATCTCTTGTTTCTCCGCTTCTAAATCTATCACTAATGCGTTCTTCATTGGTCTCGTCTTTGTCTTTTTGCTTGCAATGGAGCCATTATATACAATGGTTTCCTCATATTTTCGTTATTCCCTTAATATACAATAATTCTACCAAATAAATGGTTGTCCTAAATAGACATTTATGAATGGGTATAATTGTATTATTTACGTAAAAAATATATCAATTTATGGTTAAATGGGTATATTAGATTAGTAATGGAACAAAAATATAAAATTAGCCCTAACTTTGAAGGAGTTATAAATTTATGAATTTTTATAGGCTGTTTATTCCTTTAATTGTCATGATTACAGGCGCTTCTGTAAAAGCGCAGGTGAGCTCGTTGCCTGTAAAAATGCCGGTGATGGGAAAAAATGATACAATAAGGGTAGCATCAACTAATGTAGATGGAGAAATGATCCCTTGGATACCATTAGATGAGGTGGTCATCTATGGCGTTAGGATCTTCAAATCTCAGGCAGATCAGACGGCTTTTAATCGGTTACGTTATAATGTAATGAAAGTGATGCCGTATGCTTTATTTGCTAAAAGAAGATACGAGCAACTGGAGCGCGAGCTTGCCGTAACTGGCGATAAAAAAGAGCAAAAAAAACTCGTTAAACAATGTGATAAAGAAATCAAGGAAATGTTTAATAGAGAGATCAAAGAGCTGACCATTACTCAGGGACAAATTTTAACGAAACTAATAGACCGTGAGTTGGGGAGAACCACTTACGATATCATAAAAGAAACAAAAGGTGGTGTTACAGCGTTTGTCTACCAATCTGTAGCAAGAGTAGTAGGCCATAATCTGAAAAGTACATATAGCCCGCAAGAGGATCGAGACATTGAGTCTATTATCATTTCTTCAGGGTTTTATCAATAAAACTATGTCTGACCAATCTAAAAGTGTCCACCAATTTAAGGTGAAGCTCATTAATGGAACTGAAAAGAAGCTTTCCGACTATAAAAACAAAGTATTGCTTATCGTTAACATTGCCTCCGGCTGTGGTTTTGCCCCTCAATTAAAGGAGCTGCAGGAGCTAAGAGATGAACTAGGGACGGAACGTTTTGAGATTCTTGGCTTACCTTCAAATGATTTTGGCAGACAGGAGCCTTTAGAAGGTACAGCCATTAGTACTTTTTGTGAAGTGAATTTTGGTGTTCAGTTTCCTGTATTTGAAAAAATCATGGTGCGTGGCGAATATGCTCATCCATTATTTAAATTTCTTACACAGACCTCTACACCAAGATGGAATTTTCATAAATACCTCATTAATAAAGATGGAGAAGTAGTTGATTACTTTTTCCCATTTACAAAGCCACTTTCTTCTAAAGTAAAGAAGAAAATACAACGGCTAATTAATTTTTAAAGATTGTATGAAGTTAGATATATTGGTATTTGCCGTCCATCCGGACGATGCAGAGCTGGGATGCTCTGGAACTATTGTAAAGCATATTGCGTTAGGAAAGAAAGTTGGAATCATTGATCTTACAAGAGGGGAGTTAGGAACCCGTGGATCTGCAGAAATGCGTGATCAAGAGGCCGCTGATTCTGCAGTGATCATGGGCTTACACGCACGTGAAAACCTGAGATTTAGAGATGGTTTTTTTGAGAATAATGAAGCCCACCAGTTAGAGGTGGTTAAGATGATTCGTAAGTACCAACCAGAGCTGGTGCTGACTAATGCATTGCATGATAGACATCCTGATCATGGCCGGGCTGGAGATTTAGTCAATGATGCTTGCTTTTTGTCGGGCTTATCCAAAGTAAGTACCCAAGTTGACGGTATGGCGCAAGAGGCATGGAGGCCGAGATTGGTATTACAATATATTCAGGATCGTTACATCAAGCCTGATGTTATCATTGACATTACACCTTATTTTGAAACTAAAATAGCCGCTATTAAAGCATTTAAGACTCAGTTCTTCAATCCCGAACTAGATGAGCCAGATACTTATATTTCTTCGCCGGAGTTTTTTGAAAGCGTGATTGGCCGTGCCCGGGAATTTGGTAAAACCGTTGGGGCTACCTATGGCGAAGGATTTACTTCCCATAAATTATTGGGGGTAGATAACCTATTTAACTTGAGGTAGTTGCTTCCTGATATCGGCTGTAAGCCAACAAAAAGCGATTTAAACTGTTCTATTTTAAACAGTTTACTATGGCTAATATCTTTTCATCCTTAAAAAAGGCCTATACCCTTTTAAAAAATGTAGATTTTGAGAAGTTTTCTAACTTGGATGAGACCCAATTACAGGGACTAATGAAGTTGATTGGGTCGCCTCACAAGGAGCGCCAAATCCCCCCGGTTGAGGGTGATTTTTATCATCTTGGTGATGAAGCTTTAAAAGATGAAGATAGAGCATTACAGCTAAAAGTTCGGGCCTTTCTGGAAAAGGAAGTGAAGCCCATTGTCAATAAATATTGGCTTAAGGCAGCGTTTCCATTTGAGCTGATCCCTAAAATTGCTGAGTTAAATATCTGTGGTCTTACCTATCAGGGCTATGGTTGCATGGGCAAATCCAATTTAATGGAGGGAATGCTGGCTATGGAAATGGCGAGGATAGATACTTCTATATCTACTTTTTTTGGTGTTCAGAGTGGCTTAGCGATGGGCTCTATTTACTTGTTAGGTTCCGAAGCGCAGAAGCAAGAATGGTTACCCGATATGCAGCAGATGAAGATCATTGGCGCTTTCGGCTTAACCGAGCCAGAAGTAGGTTCTGGGGTAGCTGGAGGCTTAACAACTACAGCCAAAAGAAATGGAAGTAAGTGGATTTTAAACGGCCAGAAGAAATGGATCGGCAATGCTACTTTTTCCGATGTCACGATCATATGGGCTAGAGATGTTGACGACAATCAAGTTAAAGGTTTCTTGGTCAGAAAAGGTACTACAGGTTTTGCTGTCGAAAAGATGCAAGATAAAATGGCCCTGCGCATTGTACAGAATGGATTGATCACCTTAACCAATTGTGAAGTCGACGAAGATGATCGTCTGCAAAATGCCAATTCATTTAAAGATACGGCCAAAGTGTTAAAGATGACCAGGGCAGGAGTAGCCTGGCAAGCGGTAGGTTGTGCAAGGGGCGCTTATGAGAGTGCTTTAAGCTATACCACAACAAGAAAGCAATTCGGCAGACCTATAGCTTCCTACCAGTTGATTCAGAACCACCTGGTAGAAATGCTTTCTAATCTTACAGCAATGCAAACCCTTTGTTTCAGACTTTCGCAATTGCAGGATCAGGGCTTGTTAACTGATGCACATGCCTCTTTAGCAAAAGTATTCTGCTCTATGCGTACCCGGGATGTAGTCAGCCGGGCACGAGAAGTAATGGGTGGTAACGGTATTCTATTGGAATATGATGTGGCCCGTTTTGTAGCGGATGCCGAAGCCATCTATTCTTATGAAGGGACCAAAGAGATCAATACACTCATTGTAGGTCGAGCCATTACAGGCTTTTCCGCTTTCGTTTAATTTTTTACTTAAAAGGGTTCTTCTCTATACTGGTATTGCCCATTGCGGTTTTTTCGTAAAGGGCAATACAGTAAGGATTATACTGCGGATCAAAGTTTTCTTTCCCTGCATAAAGCTTGTTTGGTACTTCAGTTCCCTCTAAAAAGAAATATACTTTGGTATTCCCACCTTTATGATGTGGCATAAAATTGCCATAAGTCTCCAATTCGGCTACAGCTGTATCTTTTATGGTAACTGAAAACACATGCTGAATCGGACCGGTGTTGTTTTCATTGCGATAATGTGCGACTTCTTTAAATCCACCTTTCAAATCGTTAACTCCGGGTTGCATAAATGTACCTTTAACCATCCATATGATTAATGCAATAACGAGTATGGATAATAAAGCATTTAATTTTTTATTACCCATTATAAAGAGGGTAATATAAGGTTCATAACAGCTAAGCCCTCATCAATATGTTTTTTCTCAATACACAGTGCTGGTCTGAAACGAATGGTTTGACTGCCACATCCCAGGAACATCACATTATGCTGCATCCCTTTTTGTATAAAAGCATCGCGGGTAGCTTTATCGGCAAAATCAAAAGCGCAAAGTAAGCCTTTACCGCGAACGTTACTGATGATACTGTATTTGGCTGCCAGTTCTTGCAAGCCTGCCTTTAAATAATCGCCAACTACTCTGGCATTTTCACATAGGTTATCCTCTGCAACGATATCCAGGATCTGGGAAGACCTCACCATATCAACCAGGTTACCGCCCCATGTAGAATTGATACGGGAAGAAACTTTAAATACGTTGTTTTCTACCTGATCTACTTTGTTACCTACCAAAATACCGCAAACTTGCATTTTCTTACCAAATGCGACAATGTCTGGACGAGCCTGCTCACTAAAGTGTTGATGGCACCAGAACTTCCCGGTTAGGCCTACACCAGTTTGTACTTCATCATAAATAAGAAAAGCATCATGCTCATCCGCAAGGGCTTTCAATTGGATTAAAAACTCTTCACGCAAATGGTTGTCGCCGCCTTCAGATTGTATAGGTTCAACTATAATTGCACAGATATCATCTTGGTTATCCGCAAAAGCTTGTTTAATTTGGGCAATAGAAGTGGCTTCTGTCTCGATGGCTACTTTCAGATTTTCGCCCTGTAAAGGAAATTTAACTACAGGTACAGAAACTCTTGGCCAGTCGAACTTGGCAAACCACTTGGTTTTATCAGGAAGTGTATTGGTTAAGCTTAAGGTATAGCCAGTGCGACCATGAAATGCTTTTTCAAAATGGAGTACTTTAAAGCCTCTTTCTTCTTTATAGCCTTTGGCAAAGTTTTTCTGAACTTTCCAGTCCATGGCAACTTTAATGGCATTTTCGACCGCCAATCCGCCACCTGCAATAAAAAAGGCATGAGGTAAATAATCAGGCATACCATGTTTAGCAAAAGTATCAACAAATTGTGCATACTGCTGTGTATAAACATCCGAGTTAGATGGGTTGGCTAAGGCAGCTTGCAAAAGGTTCTTTTTGAAGGCCTCATCATTGATCATTTTAGGATGATTATAACCCAAAGGAACTGAAGCAAAGCAAGTGAAAAAGTCGAGTAGGGTACGCTTGTTTTTGGAATCGTAAATATAAGCACCCTGACTTTGTTCCATGTCGTAAGTTAAATCAAACCCATCGGCTAAAATGTGCTTACTTAGGGTTTCATTTACCTTGTCCGGAGCTACAGTTAGTTGATACATAGTTTTTGTTTTTGGTATATTCCAAATGTAATGAAAACCGCCAAATTAACAAATACAGGCACTATTTCAGGGTTTTATGCAAAATCTAGGTTTAAACAGTTTAAAGTATGTTTTTGTAATAGAATCGATTTTGGTCTATCAAATGTTGATGTTTTTTTTTGAAGAATTTAATATTAATTATCCTTTTGCTTTGTAAAGTTCTTCAGAAAGCAATTCAATTTGATCAAGATTTTGAGTGCTAGAGAAGAAATGAATGCAGTGTTTATTATCTGTTGCGTCAATAAGAAGTATTGGCTTATTAATGAAATCTTTATTTGATGCTTTATCAAACATTTTTTCAAATAATAAGCTCCTATATTCCTGAGGACTGAGATGTTGATGTTTTTTGCCCCTTTCAATTTCCTTATTATCACAATAACAATAAAGAATTACATCATTCTTAAAAAGATATTCTTTTATAATTTTTGAAAATTCGAATAATGTACTAGCATTATTTATTCCTTTGTTATCATCAATTGCTATAACAACATCAACAATAGGTTTAGTTAATGATTTAGGCGTTGCAAAAATGTCAAATGGAGAAAAGCCAATTCTGTATTCGTGACCTTCCTTGGTAGTTAAGGAATAACTTTCTTCGAGAGGCATTAATTAAACTACTTTTTAATGGTCGTTTTTTTAGAAAGCAACGCCTTTACCTTCGCGTCCTTATCAGCCTTAAGCTTAGTAACGAGGTCTAAAAATCCTTTAGATGAATTCTTTATATGTAATGGTTGTAGTGTCATTCTGATACAAATATAATTATAAATACTTGACGATAATAATAAAAAAAGATAAAAGAATAAATAATGTAGCTGTATTACAGTGAATTAATGGGTTACATCATCACGTTATTCAATACCAACTGCCAATCGCTATAGTCATTTGTTGTACTTACAACTATTTTAATGATGCTGTTATATTGCGGATCAAAATAAGCAGCTAAGGCCAATACTTTAAGTCCCGATTTTGGTTTCCATAAATTTCCGGCTTCATAGGCACTTTCGCCATTTTTGGCGCGAGCCTGATCAAATTTAACCGTAGAATTTACGTATTCACCATGCGTTTTTTCACTGGTAGCGTAAGGCATTAGCCATTCAACAGATTTTTGGATAGAAGACCCGCTTGCAGATACGGCGCTGTATGCGTCAACCCCAGTGGCACGTTTTAAAACAATGGCTAGCCTAAGGAATGGCTCTAAGGTATAAACATGATAATGTAGCGCATCTCTGTGCTTAAAATCAACACCCGATCCATCTGCATATAGGTTTTTCTCTATCTGGATTTTCAAATGCTCGTCCACATATTTTTTATACCCGGCATCATCAATGGCATAGGCGATCAAGCCAACTATTTTTAGCTGATGCGAGCGCCAGTTGTTATAAGATGTCATTTTTTTTGATGATTTGCTATAGAAGGTTATCCCCGCATTTGCGGCTTGGCTAAGCCATTTGACTATTAATTCATTATCCTTTGGTTGTAAATATGTTTTCACCAAGTCATAAGCTGTAATCGCATCTTCCAGATTGGTGTCATCAATAGGGTTGCCACGCGAAGTGTTAACTTTTGCCCAAGCTGTTAAATACGAAGCAAGGCTTTCTAAGTAACTCTTTTTGCCTTCTATGCGGTAGCAAATGGCAAGTGCATACATCTTACTCATATCACGCAAAGCATTAATGGTAGCTGTTTTTTTTGGGTTGCCTTTTAATAACCCCTCGGTGCGTATTGTGTCGATTGGCTGTGGATTTTCCTTTACGGCAGCATCGGCAATGACCTGATATTTGGTATACAGTTGTTTCGCATGGGCATCAATACCGATCAGTGTTTTCAATTTATGGACCTCGTTGTCGTTCAAACTAACATATTGCGCCTTAGCATGAGCAGAAAACAATAGTACTATAGCAAAAAATAGGGTTTTTCTCATCATGGGAAAAAGGTTTAAAGCGGATTAGAATAAGATTTGGCTTAAAAGTTTAATGTGGTTAATATAAAACAAATGCCTGTTTTTTTATGTTTAAATAATTGATTTCCTATTGATCAACACTCATTGAATACTTTTTAAATGCGATTTTATACCTAGGTAGAATATACATATTTAAACATAAACGGAAATGGGCACACAAGTCACAATCATCATCGCTGTAATCATTATATTATTCTTCATGGGGGTGAAAATAGTCCGACCCACACATCGGGGACTGATCGAGCGGCTTGGGAAATACATCAAGTTTGCACAACCCGGATTTCATTGGATAATTCCTTTTATCGATAAAATGTATGTCATAAATACGACTGAACAGATGGTTGATGCACAGCCACAAGAAATCATCACAAATGATAACCTTAACGCGAGTGTAGATGCTCAGGTCTATTTTAGAGTAATAGAAAACGAAGAGAGTGTGAAAAGTTCTCTATACAATGTAAATAACTATAAATTACAAATCGTAAATCTTGCACGTACCACACTACGTAATATTATAGGAACACTTACTTTAAGATCGGCAAATAGTGAAAGGGGGAAAATTAACTCCGAATTACACAATACCTTGAAAAATGAGACCGCAAGCTGGGGAATTGTCATTGTGCGTACAGAATTAAAAGAAATAGACCCACCTAGGGATGTGCAGGAAACCATGAATAAGGTGGTAAAAGCGGAAAATGAGAAGATTGCTGCCATCGATTATGCTACAGCAACGGAGACCGCTGCAGATGGTGTGAAACGGGCAAAAATAAAAGAAGCAGAAGGTTCAAGACAGGCGAAAATATTACATGCTGAAGGGGATGCTGAAGCAATTAAGCTGGTAAATGAAGCTGCCAACGAATACTTTGTAGGTAATGCACAATTGTTAAGAAAATTGGAAACTGTAGAGAACTCATTGCGTTCCAATGCTAAAATTGTCATCCCTACAGGAACCGAACTGGTTAATGTTATTGGTGAAATGGCCGGTGTGTTACCTTTAAATATGAGGAAGGACAAAACCCGGGAACGTGAAAAACTATCAAATGAAGACTGATTCTATCCAACAATTAGGCATCAATACGGTTCGTGTATTGTCCATTGATGCTGTTCAAAAAGCAAATTCTGGTCATCCGGGAACACCAATGGGGCTTGCCCCCATAGGGCATGTTTTGTGGGCTGAAAGTATGACCTATAACCCCGAAAATCCTGAATGGGCAAATCGCGACCGTTTTATATTATCTGCCGGCCATGCCTGTATGTTACAATACAGTTTTTTGTATCTAACGGGTTATGATGTTACTTTGGATGATCTTAAGCATTTCAGGCAATTACATAGCAAAACGGCAGGGCATCCAGAGTATGGTTTGTTGGCTGGAATTGAAGTCACTACAGGCCCCTTGGGACAAGGTTTTGCCAACGGAGTAGGTTTCGCCATCGCCCAAAAGAAAATGGCCAACCGTTACAATAAGCCGGATTTTGACCTGTTTGATTATAAAATTTATGCCATCTGTAGTGATGGGGATATGATGGAGGGTGTCAGTTCTGAAGCCGCCTCTATAGCAGGACATCTCCAATTGGGCAATCTCATTTATCTATACGATGATAACCACATTACCATTGAGGGGAATACAGATCTTGCCTTTGATGAAGATTTAGCGAAGCGCTTTGAAGCCTATGGCTGGCATGTACAGGTGCTGGCAGATGGAAACGATCTCGCCGCACTTTTTGCAGCCATTAAAAATGCTCAAATGGAAACCAAACGCCCTTCATTGATCAAGGTACGAACTCATATTGGTTATGGTAGCCCAAATAAAGTGGATACAGCTGCTGCTCATGGCTCCCCATTGGGCGAAGATGAAGTGAGGTTGGTTAAGGAAAGATTTGGTTTTGATCCTGATCAACATTTTGAAGTCCCCGCTGAGGTTTTGCATTATTATCGTGAGGCAGGGCAGAAAGGGATTAAAAAGGAGCAAGATTGGAATGAATTGTATAAGCGCTACAAAGGAAAATATCCGGAGTTGGCCAATGAATACGAATTAATAAGCAGTGGTAAGCTGCCTGAAGGATGGAAAGAGAAATTGCCAGTTTTCAAGGCTGGGGATGAAAAAATAGCAACTCGTAAAGCATCAGGAAAAGTACTGAATGCAATTGCCGATGATTTGCCTCATTTAATGGGTGGTTCGGCCGATCTTTCTCCCTCAACGGATACAGATCTGAAAAAATATGAATCCTTTTCTTCAGCGAATCCTGGCGGGCGTATTTTTCACTTCGGAATTAGAGAACATGCTATGGGGGCCATATTAAATGGGATGGCGCTTAGTAAGTGTATTATTCCTTATGGTGCTACATTTCTTATATTTTCGGATTACATGAGGCCGCCTATTCGACTGGCAGCAATCATGAAAATCCGCCCTATATTTATCTATACCCACGATAGTATAGGTTTAGGTGAAGATGGAACTACCCACCAACCGGTAGAACAGCTGATCGGTTTAAGGTCTGTCCCCAATTTAACAGTGATCCGTCCTGCTGATGCAAATGAAACTGCTAATGCCTGGCGTGTAGCATTAGAACATACTGATGGTCCGGTTGCCTTAATTTTAACCAGGCAGGAATTGCCCGTGATTGATCAGGAGAAATATACCAAAGCGACCGAACTTGAAAAGGGCGCTTATATACTTTCGGAATCTGAAAAGGAACCACAAATCATATTGATCGGGACTGGCTCGGAGGTTCAGTTGTTGTTAACTGCGCAGGAACAATTAAAGGATAAAGATGTTGCCGCAAGGGTAGTCAGTATGCCTTCCTGGGAATTGTTCGAAAAGCAGGATGCAGTTTATAAGGAAAAGATCTTTCCGAAAGCTTTAAGAAAACGATTGGCTGTAGAAGCAGGGTCTCCCTTGGGCTGGCATAAGTATGTAACTGATGAAGGGGAGGTAATTGGCATTAATAAATTTGGTGAATCTGCCCCAGGTGAAGAAGTACTGAAGGAATATGGCTTTACTTCCGAAAATGTGGTAAAAAGAGCAATGGAAATTATATGGAGACCATAAAAGTCGTTTTTTTTGATGTTGGCGGAGTACTGCTAAACAATGGCTGGGGACATCAGTCCCGACAAGAGGCCGCCCGGTTGTTTGACCTCGATTATTCAGAAATGGAGGTCTTGCATAGCTTTATCTTTAATGTTTACGAGATCGGTAAAATCACACTGGATGACTACCTGGATACCGTTGTATTTAATCACCCAAGGAGCTTTACAAAAGAAGATTTTAAGACTTTCATGTTTGCACAGTCCGAAGAATTACCTGGATTGCTACAATGGCTAAAAGACTGGAAGCGAAGCTGCGGCTTCAGAATTATTTCTATCAATAATGAAGGTCGGGAACTCAATGATTACCGAATAAAGAAGTTTGGTTTACATGATTGTTTTGATGCTTTTGTATCCTCCTGTGAAGTAGGTATGCGTAAACCAGATCCGGGGATTTTTAAACTGGCGATGGGAATTGCGCAGGTATCCACAGAAGAATGTGTGTATTTTGACGATCGGATTATGCTGGCCGAGGCTGCGCAAAAACTGGGGATCAGAAGTATTCATCACCAGAATTTTCTAAGTACTAAAACAATATTGGAGGAGATTAAATCTTCCGTTTAATTATACACATCGCTATGTACGCATTGGAACTTAAAAATATCGCTCAAAGGCTTATGGCCGACGATAAAGGACTGCTGGCAATGGATGAAAGTCTGGGGACCTGTAACAAAAGATTTAAAGCACTAGGGATTCCAGAAACTGAGGAGTTTAGACGAAAGTATCGTGAATTGATTGTCACTACGCCCCATTTGGAAGAGTGCATCAGCGGAGCTATTCTTTTCGAGGAAACATTGTATCAAAAAACAGAAAGCGGCATCTCATTTCTAGAGATATTGGAACATAAGGGGATTATTGCGGGAATAAAGGTAGATCAGGGCACTGTAGACTTAGCCGCATTTCCTGGCGAGAAAGTTACGGAAGGCTTAGATGGAATGCGCGAACGTTTATCAGCCTATTATAAACTAGGTTTACGCTTTGCTAAGTTTCGCGCAGTTATTACTATTGGTGAGGGGATCCCCACAAGAACTTGCATCAAAGCGAATGCTTTTACCTTAGCAAGGTATGCCGCACTTTGTCAGGAAGCCGGAATTGTGCCTGTTGTAGAGCCTGAAGTGCTCATGGATGGTGATCATACCCTTCGGCAGTGTGGGGCCGTTACACGAGATGTATTGCACACCGTTTTTAATGAGCTATATGAACAAAGGGTTGCGCTGGAAGGGATGATTCTAAAACCGAACATGGTTTTGCCGGGATTAAGCTGTCCCGATCAAAGTGATACAGAGGAAATTGCCTCAGAAACTATCTCTTCTTTTCTAAAAGTGGTTCCTGCTGCTGTAGGGGGTATTGCATTCCTGTCCGGTGGACAAGCTTATCAATTGGCTTCGGAGCGTTTAAATATGATGCAGCTTAGGTTTGGATCATTGATGCCCTGGTCTTTAACCTTTTCTTTTTCAAGAGCCATTCAACAACCCGCTTTGGAAATTTGGAAAGGTGAAGATAAAAATAAGGATGCTGCACAAAAAATGTTGTACCACCGTGCCGCTTGTAATAGCGCTGCCCGGCGGGCAGAATATAATGCAGAAATGGAAAGCCATGAAAGCTAACCCTGCTTAAAGTAGATTTTAAAAATCGTTCCTTTATCAACTTCACTTTCTACACTTACCTTTCCACCCATTGCTTCTATCTGATTTTTAGTTATAAATAAACCAATTCCTCTAGCATCTTGGTTGTTATGGAAGGTTTTGTACATGCCAAATATTTTATCCCTATTAAGCTGTAGATCTATGCCAATACCATTATCCTCTATAGTAAGCACCACTAAATTCTCTTCAACTTTGGCAGAAAGCTTAATTATAGGTCTCCGCCCATGCGCATGATATTTGATGGAATTGGTTAAGAAATTAAGTAGAATGCTATCCAGATACGCGGGGACTACCCCGACGATGATATCTTCTTCTACTTCGTTGATACAGATTACTTCTTCGGCCTTTAGTAGCGCCTCAATATTGCCAATAGCTCCGTTGATGGCCTGGCTTAGATTAATTTTTGTGAGCTTTTCGCTGATGGTGGTATTTACCGCTACCACTTCATTTAGATGTCCTATAGTTTCTTGAAGGTTAGAAGCCGCATGGCGGAACATGTTAAACAATTCTTTCCTCGAATCCTCGTCAGTCTCTGTTTCTATAAAGTTAAGTAACATGGTAAGGTTCCCGGAATGGGAACGGAGGTTATGAGAAACGATATGTGCAAAATTGAGTAGCCGTCTATTCTGATCGTTGGTTACATCCAAAACAGCCTTCATTTCATATTCAGCCTCTTTAACCTTGCTGATGTCAGTAAGCTGTGAAATGAAATGTAAAGGTTTGCCATTACTGTTCTTTATAATGGATACAGCAAGGATCACCCAAACCAAATGACCGTTTTTATGGAAATATCTCTTTTCCATTTGGTAGGATTCAATTTTTCCTTCGATCATCTCATGCAGCAAGTTCAAATCCTTGTCCAGATCATCCGGATGCGTAATGTCTTGAAAAGTCAATTTCAGTAATTCCGATGATTTATAGCCAAGTATTTTGGAAATGCTTTTGTTGATACGGAGCCATTTACCCTTCAGGCTTACGATGGCCATACCGATTGCAGCATGTTCAAAAGCCCGCGAAAATCTATCTTCGCTGAGCCTTAGTTTCTCACTGAGGTGCTGATGTGCCAGATCACCATTTTTTAGCATGCCCATAAAATATTAATATCCCTTTTGTATTCCATACTAGTGTATGCAATAATCAATATAATATACGAAATATTACTGATTAAAATTTATCTTTCATTCCCATTAATCCAAGTAATCCCCCGGTATGTAAAGCTACGACCTTTTCTGTAGGCTTAAAATATCCGCTGGCGTGTAAATGACTAATTGCGTAAAACATTTTTGCAGTGTAAATAGGGTCTATCAGTATGCCTTCAGTCGCGGTAAAGGTTTTTATAAAGTCAATTAAATCGGGTGTGGTTTTGGCATAGCCGCCAAAGTGATAATCGGTATGCAATACCAGTTGATCTGTGCTACCAGTATATTTTAAAATTTCGTCGGCAATGAAATCGCCCCCTTTTAAAACCGGTATAACGTGTAGTTTTGTTTTTAGCCCGAGTTGGTATATGCCGGTTAATAGGCCCGCAGCAGTGGTACCTGTCCCTGCTGCACAAAATAAATGATCAATATCTGTCGGTAATTCGGCTATAATCTCGGCGCAGCCTTTAACAGCCTCAGGACTGGCACCACCCTCATCAACAAAAAATGCATTTTGATCTTCAGCAAATCGCTGTTCAAATAATGATGATTTGTTTTTATAGCTCAGTCTGTCTGTAAAAATAAGTTCCATCCCAAATAACCTACACAACATCAACATTTCGTTGTGAATACAGGCCACTGCATCGCCACGCACAAAAGCTGTACTTTTTAAACCTGCCTTGGAACAAGCAGCAGCAGTTGCGACTAAATGATTAGAATAGGCGCCACCAAACGTTACCAAATGATTTTTTTGTTGCGCGTTGGCCGCCGCCAGAATGTATTTTAGCTTACGCCATTTGTTACCTGATACATAAGGATCAATTAAATCATCCCTTTTTACCAGAACCTGATGTCCTGCGAAATCCTTTAATTGTTGAAGAGGGCTGGGTATATTTATAAACATTGCTACAAATATAGCTGCCTTTTACTTAGGGCTTATGGTTTGAAATAAATCTTTTTAAGTAAGTAGGGAAAGAAATTTAAAATGATTTTAACGTTTTGAGTAAAATTTTTCATAGTGGTAGGTTTCTGTTTCTCATTAATTACGAGGTCGTTATGCTCTGCATACATGGTATATCGAGTGGTTTGTAACTGTCTCATAAATTTATAATATTGGGTATGTGCTTAACTTAACAAAAAGCAGACCAATTTCTTTTTAAATATGTAATACTTAAAGATTAGTTTTGCAGCATGGAACCTGCGAAGCTAAAAGCTGTCACAAGTTCCATTACCTCTAAATAAGAATAAAGACTAAATGGAAAACAGTAACACAGGGCCGGAATTAGAAGAGCAGGATTTATACGAACATTTTAATATTGTTGTAGATAAAGGACAGTCTTTGTTGCGCGTAGATAAGTTTTTGATGCAACGCATGGAAAATGCGTCGCGTAACCGTATTCAAAATGCAATTGATGCTGGCAACGTCCTGGTTAATCAGAAAACGGTTAAACCTAGCTATAAGGTAAAACCTTTAGACGAGATTTCAATTGTATTTCCGCATCCACCTCGCGATACTGAAGTTTATCCTGAAGATATTCCATTGGATATTG
This sequence comes from Pedobacter hiemivivus, assembly GCF_005144565.1. Classification (NCBI taxonomy): domain Bacteria; kingdom Pseudomonadati; phylum Bacteroidota; class Sphingobacteriia; order Sphingobacteriales; family Sphingobacteriaceae; genus Pedobacter; species Pedobacter hiemivivus. Next base: position 118,347 of record NZ_SWDX01000012.1, on the reverse strand, counting down.
TATATGAGGATGAAGATCTATTGGTGGTGAATAAAGTGGCCGGTATGGTTGTACACCCTGGCTTTAACAATTATACAGGAACACTGGTTAATGCGCTGGCTTTCCATTTTGAACAACTTCCACAATTACCGGGGAATGAAGGTAGACCAGGTTTGGTACACCGTATAGATAAAGATACATCTGGCTTGTTGTTAATTAGCAAGAACGAGATGACGATGACTAAGTTGGCCAAACAGTTTTTTGACCATACCATTACGCGTAAATATGTAGCCCTGGCTTGGGGTGATATCGCAGAAGAAGGTACCGTTACGGGGTATATAGGCAGAAGCTTAAAAAACCGAATTGTAATGGATGTGTATGATGAAGAAGAAAAAGGTAAGTGGTCGGTAACACATTATAAGGTGTTAGAGCGTTTAGGTTATGTAACCTTAATTAGTTGCCAGCTAGAAACTGGCCGTACACATCAAATCAGAGCGCATATGCAGCACATTGGTCACCCCTTATTTAACGATGCCAATTATGGTGGAGATAAAATTTTAAAAGGAACTACCTTTACTAAATACAAGCAATTTGTACAAAACTGCTTTAATATTTTGCCGCGTCAGGCACTTCATGCACAAACTTTAGGATTTATTCATCCGAGGACTAAAATATATATGGAATTTGAAGCACCTTTGCCTTCCGATTTCGACTCGGCACTGAATAAGTGGAGAAATTACATTGTACAACCTTCCTAATGCGCTGGCACAGATAAATGCAAGAATATATTTTACATAATGATGAGTTTGTAGCCATCAATCACCCAATATTTACGGCTGGTAACCGTGGATTTAAGTACGGCGATGGGCTCTTTGAGACGATGCGCATGTGCAATGGCAAGCTTAAATTTGCCGAGCTGCATGCGGATAGATTACGTGCGGGGATGACGGCCCTGAAAATGGATGGCAGTGCCTTGCTTGATGAATACTTTTTGAAGCAGAAAACGAGTGAGCTTTGCAAAAAAAATAAATTAAAAGATAATGTTCGTTTCAGGCTTTCGGTTTACCGTGCCGGTGATGGACTTTATACACCTAATATTAATAAATCGGGTTATGTTTTAGAGGCTTCGGCACTTGAAGAAGGTAACTACGAGTTGAATAAAAAAGGACTGATCATTGATGTCTTTGATGAATTGACTAAGCCCGTAAATAGCCTTTCTAATTATAAAACAAGCAATTCTTTGCTATATGTAATGGCCGGACTGTATAAAAAACAGCACCGCCTTGATGATGCCTTCATTTTAAACCAGCACGGTTTTTTATGCGAAAGCATTAGCTCTAATATTTTTGTGGTTTACGATAAAAAGATCTATACCCCTGCATTATCTGAGGGCTGTGTGGCTGGCGTAATGCGTAATGTAGTGATGAGCATGGCCAAAGCACATGAGATTCCTGTGATTGAGGCACAGATTAATCCAGAAATATTAAAAGCTGCCGAAGAGGTATTTATCACCAATGCCATTAGTGGTATCCGTTGGGTAATGGGCTATGGCCGCAAACGTTATTTTAATGAGATGACTAAGCTGCTCAGCGCAAAGCTGAACAGTTTTTAAAATATACGGCTTTTGCAGGAGTTGTTGGAATACTTAAATAATCATGCGGGCTCCTGGTGACTATTTAATGTAAACCCTGAGGCTTTTATTAGCCCTCAGGGCTATGATTACAACCGCATTCCTCTTAAAAATTCATCAACCTGCATACGTTTTTTACCTTCATATTGTAGGTCTGTAAACTTGATGTAACCATCTTTCGCTGCAAATTTTAAATAAGTTTTACCATCGGATAAAAAGGCACCGATCTTAATGTCAGGCTGTAGTTCTTCCAATTCAGCTTTAAAAACTTTGAGGGTTTTGTCTCCTAGTTTGGTAAATGCAGTAGGGTATGGGCTCAAGCCTCTGATCTGGTTGTAAATTGCATGGGCTGGTTGATTCCAGTCAATCAGGCAATGCTCTTTAAATATTTTAGGTGCATGTTTAAGCTCATCGCTCTGTGGTTGAGGTTGTTCTTTGTAATCACCTGCTTCTATGGCTTGTACTGTTTTTACCAGCAATCCTGCGCCCACATTCATAAGCTTATCGTGCAGATCTCCCGCTGTATCATCGTCGGCAATAGTTACTTTTTCAGAAAATATAACATCACCCGTATCTATTTCATGTTTTAATAAGAAGGTGGTTACACCGCTTTCTTTTTCGCCATTAATGATGGCATGGTTGATGGGGGCTGCGCCACGATATTGAGGAAGCAATGAGGCATGTAGGTTAATGGTTCCCTTAGTAGGCATGTTCCATACCATTTCAGGCAACATCCTGAAAGCCACCACCACTTGTAAGTCGGCATTTAAAGACTTCAATTCCTCAATAAACTCAGGGTCTTTTAGTTTTAAAGGCTGCAATACCTTTAGTCCGTTTGCAACAGCATATTGTTTAACCGCACTTTCATGGAGTTTTTGGCCACGACCAGCAGGCTTATCAGCTGCGGTAACCACACCAACTACATCAAACCCCGCTTGTACCAAAGCATTTAAAGAAGCAACTGCAAAATCGGGCGTACCCATAAAAACTAGTTTCATATATTTTCGATTGTTTTAACTCAACAAAATAACTAAAAATTTTACGGGTTTTTTTATTACTGTGGCGATTAAAGTATACAGATATCAATGAGCAAGCAAATGATAAAATATAAATCAGAGCAAAATTCAAAATTAATTCAATAACCTGTATAGCTATATACGGATAAGACAGAGATCGGTCTGCCTAGTGTAATACTCAAACTATACTCCAAGTATAGTCCAACTATATTCCAAGTTTTTCGATAAAAACATGGATTATAGTTACTGTTTTATTTTTTTTAACTTGAAATTTTGTAGTACGCTAACCAAACCTTATCTTAGATCAGTTGTTTAGTTATAAAAAACATATAGATCATGGCAAAATTTGACGGAAAATTCCTGACAGGTGTAATAGGACCTGCTGTTTTTAAGAAGTATCGCAACATGCAATTGGTTACAGGCAAATCCAGGTTGACAAAGGAGAAGCAAACTGAAAACACACACAAAGCAGCAACTCAATTTGGGATCGCCAGTACGCTGGCAGAACAATTCCGGAGCGTTACAACGGAGATCATCACAGATTTTTATGATGGAACCATGGTTTATCGCTTTAGAACAGACGTACAAAAGGCCTTGAAGCAAGCATTCGACGCTCAATCGGAAACCTATCATTTTACAACCAACAGTTTTGATCGGCTCAATGGTTTTGAATTTAATGCGGATTCACCTGTAATGGATAATTTCTTTGTGCAACCTGAGCAGCGCATCGAGGGGAATATCCTGACCATCAAATTGCCGGAAATGCTTGTTTCAAAGGACATGAAATTTCCAGCAAAAGCGACTTCCTGCTTGCTAAACATCGCTGTGGGGATGTACGACCTTACTTATGGAAATAGGACGATGTGCCCGATTCAGTCGATTGAAATTCCAAATGGTTCAAAAGATAACGTTATTCCTGCGCAGGAACTTAGTTTTGAAATAGAACCAGGCTGTTTATGCATTTCTATGTTTTCATTTCAGTTTATACAAAAGACATTTTCGGGTAACCTGATCATCAATAGTAAAACCTTCAATCCTGTTGCTGTATTCAGAGCAGTAATAGCGGATGGAATAGTAGATCAGGAACAGACAGAAAAATGGGATGAGATGTCAGTTGTGAGGGATTCTAAACATTTTAATAAACCTAAAATTGAACTCAAAGCCATATCCGCCGATTTACAGGATGAATCTTTTACAATTGCGCAGATTGAGCAGGAGCAGGAAAAAGTGAAAAGTGGAGCAGATTTCCCTAAGTACGTTCAAGCGATCAAAAAGTTAGGCGTAGCAGAATTTGTGACCTACGTATCCGATAGCCATACCCAGTATTTTGGGCATAATGGCCATCAGCTAAGCTCCAAGGCACAATATGAACCTTTAGTCGTCGCTGCTGTAAGTCATAAGAAAAAGTTTAGGAAGTATTTGAAAATGCATCAGGCAGGGCAAACGGATTACCTCAGTTTTTGCAGACATTGTGCAGAAACAGGAATCGATAGATGGATAGTGAATTTATCATTGATGACCTGCACTTATTATGATCAGAAAGATCAGCTCATCCTGACAGAATCAATCCCTAATTCCGAATAAAATTGATTTTAAAAGATTTTTTTAGTACTTATTCACTTGATGATAGTCTTGAATATCTTTGGATAATGATCCAACAAAGTTTCTATACTAAGAGATCTATATTACCTAACGATGAACGTGCTAATCTGATCGCTCATTACGTCTTCATATCCTGATTTTGGCAGCTAGTGTCATTAATAATGAATTAAAAGGATAAAATTTTGATTTTCCTTCAATATTTTACGGGTTTTTGTTATTTGTGTAACGATTAAGATAGCAAAGGGGAATACTATGGGGAAGATATTGTTGATTTAAAATTAAATTATAAATTGTGGAGTAAATAAACACACACAAATGAAAAAACACACAAGTATTATTGCAATGGCATTAGTCGTTTGCATTTTATCTAGCTGCGCCACCGTATTTGGCGGTAAAGTAACTACTGCACAGCGTACAAAGCCGAAAGAAGGAGAGCCTTCCCGCGCGATTAGACCGGTGGCCTTAATTGCCGATATCCTCTTGTTTTGGCCCGGCCTTATTGTAGATTTTGCAACAGGTGCAATTTATAAACCTGAACAGAAAAATGTTGTAGAAGATAAAAAGACAGTTGAAGCTAAGTAAAGATTGTTTTTAATTAAAAAGGCCCTGCAAATAGTCAATTGCAGGGCCTTTTGCCATTTTATGTGGATAATATTTTAAGGATACAACAAATATTTTTTGCGCATCTTTTTATACTGACTTAGCCCCGGTTCCCAGCTGGCTCTGATTTCTTGCTCTGATTTTCCTGCAATAATTTGCTTCCTGAAATCAGCAACGCCAATGAGTCGCTCAATCGTCCCCATTTCTTTGCTCAACTTAGAGTTAAAAAAGTCTGCTTTGTTTGGTGAGGCTTTATATAATTCTATCATCCAAGCTAAGTTGATCTGCTTTGTTTTTCTGAAGTTATTGGTGTCATAATTTCTAAGGTCTAAACCATAACAAACCTGGTTCATAAACAGCGGGCTTTCAGACATGCCCTTAAGACTTACGGGCGTAAAAGAAAATTCGTATTTACCTTTTAATGCTGGTGCACCTACAATGGTAAATGGGAACTGTGTACCCCGACCATAGTTCAAATACGTTCCTTCAAATAAGCAAGTCGTTGGATACAGTAAAATAGACTGTGGCGTATTTAAGTTTGGTGAAGGATTAACGGGAAGTTCATATGGTGTGTCGTGGGTGTAATTGGCCACTTTAATGATTTTAATTTTGCATTTCAGCTTATTGTCCAACCAGTTCTCACCATTCAACATTTGAGCATATTCACCAACAGTTAGTCCATGTACTGCCGGGATTGGTTTTAAGCCTATGCCCGATTTAAATTGAGGATCTAGTATTGGTCCGTCAATGTAAAAACCATTAGGATTTGGTCTATCCAAGATCAGAACTTCCTTCTTGTTGGCCGCACAAGCTTCCATTACATGTTGCAAAGTATTGATATAGGTATAAAAACGTACACCTACATCCTGGATGTCAAATACCATCACATCCACATCTGCCAGTTCTGCGTTGGTAGGTGTAGAATGTTTTCCATATAATGAAATGGCCTTTATCCCTGTTTTAGTGTCAATTTCGTCATCAACGTGTGTTCCGTTGCTGGCGTTTCCTCTAAAACCGTGCTCAGGTCCAAATATTTTAACAATGTTGACACCGAGTTTCAACAAACTGTCAACAGTTGTTTCCTTACCGATTATAGAGGTTGGATTAACCACCATACCTACACGTTTGCCTTTTAAATAAGGTACGTAGAGCTCTGTTTGTTCGGCCCCGGTAAGTAGCTTTCCATTTTTAGGCTTATCAACATCTTCCGCCTTTACCTTGTAAGGATTAGGAACGGCCGGATTAAAAGCTACGGTCGTTGATGGACTGCAAGCTTGAAGCAGAAAAGAACATAAGACTGCGTTGAGGAGGAGTTTTAAGGATCGTGTCATTTAATAACCTTTTTCGTTGTGTATAAAGATAAAGGTAATAAAAAATGATTAATCAGTTTTTACCACCACCGTTTCCTTTCTTATTGCTACCTAGATCTGGGGCATTGTGTACAGATAGGATTGATTCGATGGTTTCTCTGTTTGTTTCATAATCGCTCGCGACTTTTTGCCAGTGTACCAAATCATTTTGCAGTTTTTTAATCTGATTTTGGATAGATTTTACTTTGGTGTCTATCTTTTTTTCAATAGTTGATTTTGCCATTATCGTTCTGTTTTTACTTATAAACCTTAAATAAGGTCAGATTGTTTGGGTACTAAACAAACAAGCTTTGAGAACTGGGAATACGGGATGCCGACAATTTCAGTGGAATCACAAAAAGCCTCGTTTTAATTAATAATCTCTCCTTTTTTATTCGCTAGTTTTTCCTGCCATTTTTTGAGTTCCTCAGGTGTTATTCGCACCCAATCTGTTAGTTCGCCAATCACTTTAAGAGGCTCTTGGCTGTGATAAGAACGGGTGGGATTCTCTGTGAATTTTTTGTTAGTAACGTTTGGGTCGTTTTCAAAGTTCCCTGTAGGTTCAACGATATAAACATGTTCAGATCCATCACCTTTAGCCAAGGCAGCGGCGAGTCCTGCTCCGTTCACCAAGGCGGTAAAATAAACATGATTCATGATAAGTTCGGTCTTGTAATTAGACTTGCCTCCTGCTATTAGCAAATCGCCAATCTGTAGATCCGCTTTCGTTCCATGATAAAAGGGGCCTTTATCAGATGGCCTGTCTTCGAAAGTCTTTGCTAATTCCTGATCCTTTTTTGCATTATCTCGGTCACCTAACTTGTGAAAACGAATTTCAGTCTGCTTTTCTATCTAAAAAAGTCAAAGAATTACATTAAAGGTGCTGCTTCCATTTATTTGAGGATTACCGTTGAGGGAAAACGCGCGGAACTTGCAACTCGCCGCGAGTGCGAACCGGAACAATGGAACGCTAAGGCGGGGCATACTAAAATCTTTAACGCCTTTCTGGATAAGATGAAGCGGAAGTTTGTGATTAGCTAACTTTATCAAATATATCATTTAACTAGTAATGCTTAATCCTATTTTAAACAAGCAATCAAATGTATTAATTACTATGCCTTATTAAAACTGTCAGGATTGGACTTGTTATTTTACGTAGATTGCCTCTTGCAATCTATCATTATCAATCAGAATTGGATGTTTAAAAGTTTTTTTTTGAAATTTAATTATATTTTCTATAGATTAGACGTACCAAACGTTTCTTATGCTCTCAATCCTCCAACCGAAAAGGGAAAACTCTATTGCAGTGCTTACTGCGCTTATAAAAAAATTAAATATTCCTGTTAGTGCTTTTACGATTAATGACGATTTACATCAACATCCTGATTATCCTAGTTTACTAGCCTTAACTGATTGTTTAACTTCATGGAATATTCCTAATGAGGCTGTTAAAATAAATAAAGAGAACTGTATAACTGAAGACTTACCTACCCCTTTTATTGCCCACCTAAACTTGCGAGAGGGCCGATTTATCCTTGTAAATGAGATTCTACATGGTGTAGTGAAATTTAATGATGGCCAGAAAACCGAAGGGACTTTTGAAGTGACAGAATTTTTAAAGGACTGGGACGGAATAATATTATATGCAGAAAAAGATCTAGAAAGTGGCGAATCAAATTATAAAGAAGCCCTCATAAAAGGACGATTCAATAAATCTCGTTTACCCTTTTTAATGTTAATTGTTCTTATAGCTATACTGAATACCATTAATTATTCAGGCGCTAACTGGGCATACATTACATTGTTAGGTGTAAAGCTTTCAGGAATTATTATATGCACTTTGTTACTCATCTACAGCATAAATTCCAATAGTTCATTTATTCAAGATGTATGTAGTTTGGGAAAAAAGAATGACTGTAACGCTATTCTGAAGTCTGAAGCTGCTCAATTAACTAGTTGGCTAAGTTGGAGTGAAATTGGAATGTTCTATTTCTTTGGTTCTTTTATTTGCTTAGTGTTAAACATATCGGATATTGAATGCTTGAGCTGGTTAAATTTATTGTGCCTTCCTTATACTTTCTATTCTATCGCTTATCAGATCCGAATCAAAAGGTGGTGTCTTCTTTGTAGTTCGGTTCAGGCTTTATTTTGGTTTGAAGCGATTGTATTTTTTATTGGTGGTAACTCTTTCCAAACAGATGCTTTTAATATTAAACCATCAACTCTATTTTCTCTTTTGCTTTGTTTCTTGCTCCCTGCTGCAATTTGGAAATTTATCAAACCCGTATTGTTAAAAGCAATTGAGGTTGAGCCGTTGAAATATCAACTCAAGAAATTTAAGTATAATAAAACTCTATTTAATCAATTACTGTACGCTCAAGATCAACATACGGTACCTGACGATCTAATGCCTATAATATATGGCAATCCCAAGGCGGAGACTGTGATTACTATGATAAGCAATCCATTCTGCAGCCCTTGCGCCTTTGCTCACAAGGTTTTGGATCAATTGGTTGCACTAAATGACGAAATACAATTAAAGATTATTTTCAATACTCCAAATAATCATGATGATAAAAGGGCTAAAGTTGCTAGACATATTTCTGCTTTGAGTTTGTTAAACGATAAAAATATTGCCAAAAGAGCACTAAACGATTGGTATCTACAAGCTAATAAAAGTTACGAAATCTGGAAAAAAAGATATCCGACAATCTTAAGCGTTGAAATGAATACTATTACCGAAAAGCAAAGCACTTGGTGTAATACGGCAAAAGTGACATCAACTCCAACCATTTTGATAAATGGATATAAGCTAATGGAACCATATAAGTTAGAAGATATAAAATACTTGCTAAATTAATATTGGAAAAATTTTGTACAAAAGGAGTTGCCGGTTGCAACGAAACAACTCTAGTAACGAGCATAAAGGTTGTAAAAAAATGCCGCTTGAAGTAATCCTAGCGCAGAAGGGTACAAATAAAATTACAAATTTTAAAACAAAAAGCATGAAAAAATTAAGCTTAAGTACCTTAAATCTATACAAAGGCGAGGTATTATCAAGAGGTCAAATGAAAAAAATTCTGGGTGGAAGCGAAGAGGAAGATGGCAGTAGTGGTACCGGATGTGGTGTAAATATGTATAATACACATGGCGTTAAAATGGATGAAACAAGAGGATTATCCAAGGCCGAGGCAATGGAAAGTGCGGAGAGGTGGAATGCAGAGGAGAAAGCAAATTGCGAGAGCGAATGTGGAGCATACGCAACATGGTGTTGCTCAAGTTGCTAAACTTATTTTGGGACACTAAGTATTTTAGTGTCCCAATAAAAAATATTAATTCATGAAAAATATTCTTAGCCAATTTGTATTTATAAATATACTACTGTGTGTTTTAATGGATGTAAATGTGTTTGGACAAATACGTTATAAAGAAGATGTAATATCTATAGAAAATGTATCGGAAAATAAGCTGTATTTGAATTATACTGATCTGGTTAGTGATTTTATCAGCATTAGCATCCTTCCTAAAGAAACTAAGAAAATTTATTCAAAACTACCTTTGATTTTATATAGTAGCCTTGGTAATAAAGAACCGCTTTTTGTCTATAATCAATGTTCTTTTAAATTATCGACAAATAAAGAGAACAATTTCGTAGTTACGGGAACCTCAATTGAAAGACGGCATGAATTACACTCGTTAAAGAAAATAAATTCATCTAATTTAAACCAGAGCAAAAAAACTCTTGTAAATACTGAAAAAATAGCATCATTAATTAATATTGCAGAGCGTGATTCAGTATTATCGACTATCTATAAAATAGAATCAAAGTATTTTATTGATTACTGTCATAAATATTCACTTTCGGATTCTCTAAGAAATTTTGGCGATAAGTATTTATTCTACAGGTTATTGAAAGAAAAAGCTGGTTTTTTGCTGTCGAAAAGTTTTATGGAGAATAAAATTCCTCTACCCTACAGGGATAGCCTTATTAATTTAAAAAAATATCTAGATTGCGGACAATGTTTAAACATTGAGACATACCGACAATTTGCACTAAATTACTTATTCTATTTAGAGAAAGTCCCACTTGAAGGTGATATTTATGACATTATTAAGAATGAGTTTAAGGGCGAAACTAAAGACTTTTTATTATTTAGCCTATTGAAAGGTTATGCAAATAGAAAATTAGAATCATTTAATTTTAATTATAGAAGTTTTATAGCAGACTGCAGAAATGATGACTACAAGAAATACATTACAAATCTATATGAATTTAATAATCTTAAACAGAATTCGAAAAACGAATTACTAGGTGCCGACGGTTCGGTGCTCTCTTTATCTGACTTATATAAAAAATACCCCAAAAAGATTTTTTATATTGACTTCCTTGCCAGCTGGTGCAATCCATGCATAGACGAAATTCCTTATTCACTGGTATTAGCTAAAAAGTTCGTAAAATCAGATGTTGTATTCTTATATTTTTCACTTGATAAAAATAAAAATGCATGGGAAAATACAGTCTCACGAATGAAGCTAAATCGAGAAAATTGTTATTTGGTAATAAAAGATTTTGACGCAAGCATTTCGAAACAATTTAAGGTTACTGCGATTCCTCATTACATTCTAATCGGTAAAGATGGCAAGCTTATAAATTCAAATGCGCCAAGACCTAGTGAAAAAAAGCTTTCTATTCTACTAAATAAATTAACGCAGCTTGAACAATGAAATTTACACTTTTAAGGTTTTTTGCTAGTCATTTCTAAAAAAAACATGTGTAAAATACAGATTTAAAAAGTACACAATTCAATATGAAGTCTATTAATGTTTATGTAATTAACTTAAAAAGAAGACCTGAGAGAAAATCTCATTCGATAAAAGAATATTTAAGGAAAGATGAATTCAATTTATTTATAGTCGAAGCTAATGAAAATAGAATTGGCGCTGTTGGTTTGTGGAGTACTATAAAGTATATTATTAGTGAGCTTGTTCCGATTGACGACGAATTCATCATTATATCCGAAGATGATCATAAGTTCACTGAATATTATGATAAAAAGATGTTATTTAATTTAATAGATAAAGCTAAAGAACTTGATGCCGATATTTTGTTAGGAGGAGTAAGTTGGTTTAATACCGCTGTGCAAATTTCTCCTCAATTGTTTTGGGCAGATAAATTTAATGGGCTCCAATTTACTGTAGTTTATCGGAAATTTTTTAATACTATTTTGCAAACCATCCTAGAAGTTGATGATCCATGTGATTATTTAATATCGGAACTCACAGAAAATAAATTGATTATTTATCCTTTTGTATCGACACAAAAAGAATTTGGCTATTCTGATGTTACTTCAAAGAATAGTACTAAAGGTTATGTTGAGAAAATATTTAACGCCTCATCTGAGAGGCTAGATTGTCTAGTTAAAATTGGCTCTTTTTATAATATGAAATATTAATCGATATGAGTGAATTTACAACAAATCCATATGACGATATCTTAATTCCCACATATGTTCTCAATTTAAAGAAAACAAATAAGTTAGATCAAATTCTGAATCCATTTAAAATGAATCCAGAATTTGATGTAAAAATAATTACTGAAAATAGTGAGGGTTCTAAAGAGGCCTGCCTTTGGAAAGGAATTGTTACGGCAACAAAAACTGCAATCACAGAGGAAAGTGATATGTTCATAGTTTGTAATAAAGAACATCGTTTTTCAAATAAATATTCTAAAGAATATTTATTTGAAAATATTGTAAAAGCAAATGATCAGGGGGCGACTCTTCTTTTTGGATATATAGATAACTTCGGACATGCCGTTCCTTTAACGGAAAGCAGATTTTGGATAAGCTCGTTTTTATCTACCCAGTTTATTGTTGTATATAAAAAAATATTTATGGATATATTGAATTATAAATTCAATAAACTAGATATAGTTGATGAAGTGTTTTCTAGCTTGACAAGCCATAAAATGGTACTGTATCCCTTTATATCAAGAAAAAAAAACTTAGTAAACTCTGATTATTTATTAACTAAAACCCGGCTTGAAAGTATTAGAAATACTTATTTAAAGTATATAAAAAAAACTTAATCGTTTGATCTCATATTTAAAATTTAATTCCTCTACATATAAACTATTTTGAAATCCTTCCCCCACTATAAACAAGCCGATCAGATGGACTGCGGCCCTACCTGTTTGCGCATCGTTGCCAAACATTACGGCCGCAATTACAGTTTACAGCGCCTGCGCGAAATCTCCGGCATCAACCGCGAAGGGGTTTCCTTATTGGGGATCAGTGAGGCAGCTGAAAAAATCGGTTTTCGCACTTCAGGGGTGAGGTTAAGCCTTGAAAAATTGCTGGAGATAGACCTGCCTTGCATCGTACACTGGCAACAAAAACACTTTGTGGTGCTGTACAAGATCAATTCAAGATCCTCCTCAAAAAGAACCTACCACATTTCCGACCCGGCCCGTGGACTAATCGAGTATAAAGAAAGTGAGTTTTTGAAATGCTGGCTCAGCACGCAGAACAATGGCCATTCCGAAGGGATTGCTTTAATACTATCAGCTGCACCGGAGTTCTATGCTCAGGGCGGAGATCCTTCTAAGGGATTAGACCTCAGCTATATGCTTAGTTATCTTTACAAGTACAAGAAGCTCATTGTACAATTGTTTGTAGGTTTGGGGGTAGGCAGCTTACTGCAGCTGATCCTTCCTTTTTTAACACAATCAGTGGTCGACATCGGGATTAATACCCGCAACCTGAATTTTGTTTACATCATTCTGATTGCCCAGACCATGCTCTTCCTAGGTAGAATGAGTGTAGATTTTATCCGCTCCTGGATACTGTTGCACATCACCACCAGGATTAACATTTCTATTCTGACAGATTTTCTGATTAAGCTGATGAAACTGCCATTGAGTTTCTTTGAAACCAAAATGACAGGCGACATCATGCAGCGGATGAGCGACCAGGGCCGTATCCAAAGCTTTTTAACTGGTTCTTCTTTAGGTGCCATATTTTCCTTATTTAACCTGGTAGCATTTGCTTTTGTACTGGCCTATTACAACATCAATATTTTCATCATTTTCCTGGTTAGCAGTGTACTTTACAGCTTATGGGTAATCTTCTTCCTTAAAAAACGTCGGGAACTGGATTTCAAACGCTTTGACATTTCTTCCGAGAACCAGAGCAACATTGTACAGCTCATCAGTGGCATGCAGGAAATTAAGCTGAACAACTGCGAACAGCAAAAACGCTGGGAATGGGAAAGGATCCAGGCCAGTTTGTTCAAGTTCAGTATGAAAAGCCTGGCCTTGGGCCAATACCAACAGTTTGGTGCCTTTTTCATCAACGAGGGTAAAAACATCCTGATCACCTTTATGGTGGCCAAATCGGTGATAGACGGGCAGCTTACTTTAGGGGCCATGATGGCCATCCAATATATTGTAGGCCAGCTGAACAGCCCAATAGAGCAATTGCTAGGCTTTCTGCAATCTTTCCAGGATGCCAAGATCAGTCTGGAGCGTTTAAACGAGATCCATGAACTGGAAGATGAGGAGCCTGTTGAAAGACAGTTTTTAAGGGAGCTGCCGTTGAGCAAAAACATTAGTCTGCAAAACATAGTCTTTACCTATCCCGGTGCCGGCAATGAGCCCGTGCTGCAAAACATCAGCTTAAATATCCCCGAAGGGAAAACAACTGCCATAGTAGGAATGAGTGGCAGTGGCAAGACTACTATTTTAAAACTGCTGCTGCGCTTTTACGAGCCTGAAAAAGGCGAGATCAAGGTGGGGAGTACCTATTTGCAGCAGATTGGTTACCGCCATTGGCGCGGTAAATGTGGCATTGTAATGCAGGACGGTTTTATCTTTTCAGATACCATTGCCCGCAACATTGCCGTGGGCGATGAATACCCGGATATGCCCAAGCTGCTGCACGCCACAAAAGTGGCCAATATCCGTGAATTTATAGAGGAGCTCCCTTTAGGCCTGAACACCAAGATCGGTGCAGCAGGAAATGGCATTAGTCAGGGGCAACGGCAGCGGATGCTGATTGCCAGGGCCGTGTACAAAGACCCTGAATATATCTTTTTTGATGAAGCCACAAATGCCCTGGATGCCAACAATGAAAAGGTGATTATGGAAAACCTTGAGACTTTTTTTAAAGGCCGTACCGTAGTGGTGGTAGCCCACAGATTAAGTACCGTGAAACATGCCGACAACATCATTGTATTAGAGAAAGGCGTAATTATTGAGCAGGGCACACACCAAGAACTGGTAAATGCCAATGGTGAATATTATCAGCTGGTAAAAAATCAGTTGGAACTGGGGATATAAGCACATGGAGACAGCAATAGAAAATATAAAAGAAACAGACAAAAGGATCAATAGCTTGGAGGTGAACAGCGAGGAAGTGCAGGAGATCATCACTGCTGTGCCTTCCTGGATTCTTCGCAGGGGCATTACTTTGGTCTTCGGAATCTTGCTAGCCATTGTGCTGGTATCGGCATTTATCCAATACCCCGATGTAGTCAAAACCTCGCTAAAAGTGAATTCGCTAAATGCGCCTAAGGCCGTATTTGTAAAGCAAACAGGCAAGCTGCTTAACCTACTTGCTGCCGAAGGTACTACTGTTAAACAGTATGAACCTTTGGCCTTTATGGAAAGTACGGCCAATCACAAGGATGTATTGAAACTACAGGGCATTCTGACGCATATTATCCAGGAGCTAAGTGTAACCAGTGTTGCTCCTAATTTACTGGTCAAGGGCTTAAATCTGGGCGAACTGCAGGGTGCTTACCAGAACTTTTACCAGCAGTACCTTCAATATGTATCAGCACAAAATGGTGGTTATTACCTGAATAGGAAGCAATACCTAGAGCGGGATTTAAAAGATATTGAAAAGCTGAAGGCCCAGATCATTGGCCAGCAGAAGATCCAAGAAATGGAATTTGCCAATATGGAGCACGAATTTGAGGCCTATAAAAAGCTATACCTGAAAAACATGGTCTCTATCAGCGAGTACAAGCAGCAGGAAAACAAATACCTTGCCGGCAAATACCCCTTGCAGCAAAGTATTACTGCTTTACTGAATAACAATACCAGCTATGCAGCCAAGCAAAAGGAAATACTGGAACTGGAGCATACCATACAAGACGAAAGGGCAAAGTTTGTACAATCGCTCAGCAATATGCTCACCGAAACCGATGCCTGGGTTAACCAGTACATTTTAAGGGCACCGGTAGATGGCAAGATTAGCTATGCCGGGATTGTGCAGGAGAACCAGACCTTGAATGTAGGGCAGGAGGTATTTATGGTCAATCCAGCGAATACAGATTTCTTTGGTGAGGTTTACATCCCGCAGTACAATATGGGTAAGGTAAAAACTGGACAGCGTACGCTGGTAAAAATGAGGAGTTTCCCTTTTGAACAATATGGGCTGATCAGGGGCAGAGTCAATTATATTTCTGATGTGGCTTTTAAGGACAGTGTGTTTATTGCCAAGATAAGCTTTGAGCGCTTTGAAAATAAAGACCCTGAGCATGGGATAGTCCTGAAGAACGGCATGCAGGCCGATGCTGAGATCATTACCGAAGAAAGCTCTTTACTGCAAAGATTTATAAGAAATATTACCAAAATGTTGAATAGCACAAATTAGTGTTATTCAAAATAACAGCTCCGATGAAAATACTCGTAACAACAAATCTTCATGAGGTAAAACATCAAATAAGAAGCAAAATGATGCTAATATTGGATGAACTGTCAAAACTATACAAAGATACGTATATCTATGACCCTCTATCTATAGACCAAGTTAGACCTAATGAACGTTATAAATATTTCTCAAAAGAACAGGGCTTAAATGAAGACGATTGGGATATCGTTATTGTTCAAGGCAATCATCATCTTTTATCTGTAGTAAAATATATCAAAAAAAAACCGTTGATTTTCCTATGTAATTCAAGTGATCTCATCGACCAATATATTGACTTCCCAAATCTATATAAAGTTATTATAACAGATGATGCGTTATCAATGAAATTTGATCTGCCTGTTAGCTTGATTTCCAGAATAAACATAAATGGAATTAATTACTGGAACATAAAAACAAGCAAACAGATTGCTGATCGATCTAAGGTATTATATTTTGCTACGGACGAAACAATAGGGCTAAATGTGACAAGAATAATGGTGAAGGTGTTTAATACAAATCCAGACATCGATTTTACAATAGTTGCCAGTTTGAATGTGCTGTCAATCCTTAAATCCTTAGTAAATGGTAATGTTAAATTAACAAAAACACCAATGTCTTTAAAAGGACTTTTCCAGAATCATTATTTAGTAATCTCATCTAAAGAGATTGCTATTTCAGCACTATTGAGCGGTAAAGCTGTAATAGTTGCTGGTATAAATGGGCTCGGAGGACAGGTAAATAAAGATAACTTAAAAGATTTTATAAGGACAGGATTTAAAGGAAGAATTGGGGGAACTATTGGTGAAGAGATTCCAGAACAATTACTTGATTTCGAAATTACCAAAACTCTTAAAACTGTACGAACATATGATCCCTTCAATGTTGACAAATTGGATGATCTGGTCATAAGGCCTCTTAAAGATGCCATTAATAATAAATGGATAGACCAGCTTTGCCTGCAAATGGAGAATTGCATAAACCTTTATAAATACCTTAAAAGTAAAGCAGGCAGACTACTCTTAAAACCTAAAATTGCTTCTAATATACAATTGAACGAAATTAAGGAAAAAGAAGAGATTTATACTGTTTTAGTAAATGAAATCTCTGGAAAAGTTTTAGGAAAATTAGGTAAAGATGAAATTTCAATCCTTCGGCTATGTAATGGAAGATTATGTATCCACGAAATAAGTAAAATTAAAATTGAGTATTCAGAAAAGGATATTGTTGACTTTGTTTTGATGTTATGGAAGAGTAGGATCCTGATTTTTAATTCTATTACTAATATTTAGAACATGCATTTTCCTGATTATCACCCTATTTTAACAAATTTCAATACCAGTATTATATTGCCATTCTATAAAAAGTTAGTAGATTTTAAACGTATACTTCCTTTAAATGCAAAATATTTTCAACGAAATGGCTTAGAGGTGATTATCGTAATGGATGACCCGGAAGGAGAAAGCAATTTAATGCTTCTAATAAAAGAATATCCACTGATTAACTGGTTGATAATAATCAATAGAGAATTACATAGATGGAGAAATCCGGCAAAAGCAATCAATGTGGGTATTAGAGCATCAACAAAAGACTATATTATGGTGTGTAGCCCTGAAAGTATGTTTCATACTGATGCCATTTTCAGATTAAGGTATATAACTGAAAATTATAAACACAGTTTTGCTATAGGAAAAGTAGCTTTTGGATCATATGAGAGTGCTTTTAATGGATCGCTGAACGCATTTCTCTCATATGGCAGTGTAATGGTAAACAAACAATATTTGGAACAGGTTACTGGCTATTCAGAAAATTTTGAAGAATGGGGAGGTGAAGACGATAACCTTAGGGCCAAATTAGAATATATAGGTTTGCAAAAAATATTGGTTAATGATGCAATATTAATTCATTATGAGGATAAAAGTAGCGGATATACCGATCGATCAAAAAAATCGAAAGCATTACCTCTAGGCACAAAGAGAAAAGCTTTTATCCCGGATATGGATGATTTTCAAAATTTAAACTGGGGAACTGATTTTTCAGAAATTATTTATGATTATCGTAAAAATATTTAGGGGGAAAAGCTATGTTGAGATTATTTGGCATAATTTGAGCATTATGAAATATGTAGAGGGGATGCGTTTTAAATCTGTACAAAATGATAGTATTAATCCACATATTCGATATTTGTAACAGCAGTCTCATAAAAGCCCCAACTAAGGGGCTTTTATGAGACTGCTCAGTTAAAACGCCTACCAAAAAACGGCTGTTCAGCTTTTTCTCCTGTCTCTAATACTATTACAAATATGCATAAATATTTATAGTATTACACTTTATGTATAATTATTGTTTAAATTAATTAATTTAAAACGTAATTTTGGCTTATAAATTACTCTGTTGTTAATTTTTCGGCATGTTTGTCTAGGTTTTTAATTGAGCCTTTATTTTTGATTTAGATTTTTTTTAAAATCTTAATTTAAAAAAATGCACTTTTACACCACAATAGCAGGTGAAAAGATTGAATACGGAATATTTCATAGCAGGGCGGATAGCCATAAAATCAGAGCGTACTTTTTCTAAGTTGATTGTTCGTATCGCTATAGCAGGAGTCATGCTAAGTCTGGCGGTGATGATGCTTTCTGTCGCCATTATAAAGGGGTTTAAAACAGAAATACAGGAGAAGGTAAGAGGCTATATTGGAGATGTAAGGATCTTTAAATACAGTTTAAATAATTCGTTTGAACTTTTGCCTTTTGTGCCCCAAAAGAAAACGATAGATCAGCTAAATAACAATCCTGATGTAGAATTTTACCAGCCTTATGCTACAAAACCAGCAATTATTTCGGCCAATGATGAGGTTGAAGGGATCAATTTTAAAGGGATAGATAAGACTTTTAATTGGGATTATATTCGCAAGCATTTGGTTAGTGGTAAAGTGATTGATTTTGCAGATAGCGCTAAAGCTACAAGGCAAATCATGATTTCTCAATTTACAGCCAACAGATTAAGACTTAAAGTTGGCGACGACTTTATCATGTACTTTGTACAGAATCCACCACGTAAGCGCCCCTTTAAAATCGTAGGTATTTATGACATCGGTGTTGAAGAAATTGATAAGGGTTTTGTAATCGGCGATCTAAACATCATCAGAAGGTTGAATAACTGGAAGCCTAATGAGATTGGTGGTATTGAAATCAGAATTAAAGACTTCTCTAAATTAAAATTAGTATCCGATCATATTTACGAGAACATGGAGCTGAATCTAAAATCAGAGTCTGTTTCCGAGTATTTTCCGGCAATTTTTACCTGGCTGTCCTTACTGGATGTCAATACAAAAGTGTTGTTGGTATTGATGATGGTCGTAGGGGTGATCAATATGATTACCGCTTTATTGATCATGATCCTTGAGCGAACCAATATGATAGGCATATTGAAAGCTTTCGGCATGACGGACTATAGCGTAATGAAAATATTTATGTACAATGCCCTTTACCTCGTAGGTTTTGGGCTATTGCTTGGTAATATATTGGGATTGGGCTTAGGGTTTTTACAGCAATACACACACATTTATAAACTAGACCAGACTTCATATTATTTATCGTACGTCCCGATAGAGATTCATTTCGTTGATGTTTTGATCCTAAACCTGGCCACATTTGTGATTTGCCTCGTGGTATTGATATTACCTTCCATGTTGGTTAGCCGAATTAGTCCACTAAAAGCGATTAGGTTTAAGTAAAAATTTACCTGGCGTTCTTTACATATTTGTTAAGCCAGGTGTTCATTTCCCAAAGCATATGAAGCAAGTTTTCTTTACCGCTATAACTATGTGATTCATAAGGTAAAAATATAAAACGACTGGTGCCACCAAAGCCTTTAATGGCGTTAAATAGACGTTCACTATTGATCGGGAAGGTTCCCGGATTGTTATCCGAATCACCATGTATTAATAGTAATGGTGTTTTAATTTTGTTGGCGTAACTAAACGGACTCATCTCATAATACAGTTGTGGAGCCTCCCAATAGGTGCGTTCTTCATTTTGGAAGCCAAATGGAGTTAATGTTCTGTTGTAGGCACCACTGCGTGCAATACCAGCTTTAAACAAGTTGGTATGCGCAAGTAAGTTGGCCGTCATAAAAGCTCCGTAACTGTGACCACCAACGGCCATACGATTCCTATCGCCAACCTTCGCGTCAACCAGTTTGTTAATTGCTGCTTCCGCATTTAGTTTTAGTTGCTCAATAAAAGTATCATTTGGTTTTTTCCCTTCTACTGATACAATTGGCATCTCTGCATTGTCTAGTACGGCATAGCCCTGTGTAACCCAATAAATAGGAGAAGCCCAGCTAATGGTAGTGAAACGATCCTTAGAACCTCTGATTTGTGCAGCATCGGCGGCAGAGTTAAATTCGCGTGGATAAGCCCAGATCAGTACAGGGAGGGGCCCATCTTTGCTTTTGTCATAACCCTTAGGCAGATATAAGTTGCCAGTTAAGTCAATGCCATCAGCCCGTTTGTAGGTGATTTTTTCTTTACTAACACCATCCAGTTGTGGATAAGGGTTGGTAAAGTTGCTGATTTGGCGGTCGGCTATGCGGAGTGTTAAATTTTTGATGAAATAGTTAGGAACCTCTTTTTGCGATTCTTTTCTGGTTAATAAAACAAGCTTGTTTGCATCCAATACATCAACTACAACTTCGTAAGTTCCTTCTGCGCTACGCCAAATGAGCTCATTCTTTTTTGTTCCCAGATCAAACTTAGCGAGAAAGGGTAAGTCTCCCTTGGGCGAAGAACCAACGGTATTGTTCATCAATAGCTGAGTTCCGTTGTTGAGGAGTTGAATAACTTGTCGGCCATATTTATTTTTAGTAATAACAGGTTCTCCAGGGTCATTATAAGCATCGGTTTCGTTGCGCTCGTACAAAGTCTCTAAGCTGCCAGTTGTGGTATTGTAGCGGCTTACCTTAAGTTTTTGCTTGCTTCGTAGTCCTTCTTGTACCAGTGCCAGGGAAGCATCACCCCAGGCAGTTCCTTGATAGCGCATTTGGGTTTTGAAAAGTTCTTTTGCTTCCCCATTAAAAGGGGCAGTTAAGGCATAAACGGCATCATGAAAGTCTACTTGTTTTTTGATTAATCCGCTATCCAAAGGCTGTGCCCAGATGATGGTGGCAGGTTCGTCATCGCGCCAGTCATAGCCTCGAGGCAGGTTTTGTACATTGTCATAACCCGAAGGTCGGCCCTCGCTTGAAGGTAGCTCTGCAAGTGTTTTAACCAGTTTTCCACTTAAATCTGTTATAGTTAGGGTAGAGGGAAAGCCATTTGCAGAAACGAGGTAAGAGAAAGGTTTTTTTATCGTTCTGATCAGCAAATAATTTTTATCAGGAGAGCTGCTTACGCTCGAATAAATTGCAGGTTTAGCAATAGGTGTTTCTACACCATTTTTATTTTTCACCAACTGGGCGGTAGCAAAGAACTCAAACAATTGCTCGTCGTATGGTGATTTAATTAAATCCTGATAGGTCGCACTTGGGGCGGCTTTGCCTAAGTTTTGTTGTACCGTAGGGCCTTTAGGCATTAAAGGTTTTTTAGGTGCTGCACTGGCAGGCCTCGTAGCCACTTTGTACAATAAGGTGGTTGGATTTAGCCAGGTTACACCTGTGCCAAGCACCATATTAAGGAATTGCTTATTGATTTTTGTCGCTTTTTTGGTTGCAATATCAATGAGGTAAAGATTTATCCCTTTTTGAGTGGTATTGGTGAAAGCTATTTTTTTCTCATCAGGGCTCCAGCTTATATTTCCGGCAAATAATGGAGTTGGAAGGCCTGTAATGGTAAAATTTTTATCAGTCTTAATGTCTTTAAGTGTAAAGCTATTGATATAAGTTTGTCTACTTAGCGAGTAATTGTCCGGGTTGATTCGTAACCCTGCAATGCGGTATTCAGGCATGGCCAGTTCCTCTACCGATGGATAGGAGTTGCGACCACTCAAGAGCATCCATTCTGCCTTGCTATCAATGCTAACCGCAGGTGCTGGTTTGGCTAGTAGCAGGTCGGCCATCTCTGTTGGAGGAATTTGATAATCTACGGCATCTTGCGCGTAAAGGTTAATGGAGCCTGCTAGTAGAAATAGATGAAGTATAAGTCTTTTCATAATCGATATTTAACTTTACAAAGTGTAAACTTAAGATTCTTTCGATTAAGATTCCAATTTGTGCCCAGCGAAATTGGCAAACCTTTCGACTGCCTTTGATAGGGCTGAGGATTGTGTTTTATTTAAAATATGGAATGGAAAGGTCTCCACAACAATGGATTTTCCTTTTAGGGTTCGCTGCCATGTGCCTTCAATTATACCATCAATAATGATCATCCTGTTAAATACTGGATTGTTTCTTTTAAAGTCGGGAGTTATTTTAATCGGGTTAAATATGGCACTGCGGTCTATATAGCCCATGCCATATTCATCATAATCGGGCATGAGGAAGCTTTTGGATAAGCTTGTTGCAGCTCGGTTGAAAATACCGGAAGGATTTTCAAAAGGTAAAATATATGTTTTCCCCTCAAAGGTTTCCTCAAAAAAGGCTGAACTGCTCATTGCTGCTGCTCCTTTTTTTGCTTCGGTGAGTGTTAAACCCGACCATACTGAAAAGTCTTTGATTGTCGCCGGCCCTCGACTACTAAAGTATTTATGCGCCAATAAGGCCAATGCTTCCTCACGTGGCATCGGTTTAGCCGCAGGTACACGTTCATCAAATAGGGCATAGGTAAACTGTTTGCCTTGTCTCGCACCACTGCAAACTATACAGTCAAGTTCTGCCTGCATCATTACATGCCCTATTTGACGTCCATTCAAAGGAATGTCCGAGCGCAGTAGCTCCGCAGCAATCGCTGCTCGCGTAAGGTGTTTGCCACCTTCAAGCGCTTTGGTTATTAGATTATTACATTTGTTAAACAGATTTCTCTCAAGTCCCAATTCGCGGTTATAGAAAGCCATAACTGTTTCAACCCTGGGCGCACTGAGTCCAATTAGCCACCTGATATCTGTCGGAGTTACAAAATGCCAGGTTGGCCGTAACAAATGTGTTCTTAAAATTAGTCCTTCATTAAAAGCTTTTTCAACATCCTGTTCCGTTATACCTTTTAAGCGTAGGGCAATTGCCCATTTCGACATTGCATATTCCTGAGCTTGCATGGCCACCATCCAACTCACAATTTCCTGAGGGGTTTTAAATACAGTTTCCGAGATCTGTTGGTTAACAAGTCTATGATTCAGTAACGCTGCTTTTGTCATCCTGCAAATTAAATAAACTAACTTACAGATCAAAAGAGCCTAAAGCAATCCCCGATTAGAATGCAATTCCTAAACTGAATCCACCTCTTAAACCAATCAGCGGACCTTTTACTTTTGCTGTTACACCTGAATTGGTGACTGTTGCATTTACGTATTGTTTATCCCGGATGGTCGTCGTACTCTCGATATCCTCTCTCAAATTCGTTTTGTCCTGTTGCGACATTGTACTTAAATCAACAGGTCCATCAGCATCGCCTTTTATGGTTCCATAATGGCCGCCAACATAAATGTCAAGTGATATGGTCCTGGAAATGATGAATTGACTTCCCAATAGAATACCGCCCGCATAGCCTTTTAAGTTCGATTTTAAAGGAACGTTATAGGTTCTGGTGTTGGCCTGGAATTCATAATCATAATTAATCTTGGTATTCACGTATCGACCATATAGGGCGAGATAAAAACCTCTTGCTCCGGAGAATTGGCCACCATAAAAGCGAAACTCAGCAGTATAGGCTGTATTTGAAACCCTGATTCTGTCCAGATCATCTTTTATCCTGTCATCATCATCAAATATTTTGTCGGATACTCTTTCTGTAATTGGAAGGTCCGACAGTGTATTTTCTGACATCTTATTGTATCCAAATACAAAACTGACTTTTCGGCCTAGTAAATGCTCGTAACTAAAGTTGTAACTTTTTAACATGGTTAATGCAGCGAGGTTGATCTTTATCAGATTTTTTCGATAAGGCCTAGGATCCTTTTCTACTCTAGGAGTGTCAATTGTTGTTTTTGTGCTATCTGTATTTATGCTGTCTGTTTCAGACTGTGCTTTTGCTCCGGTTGCAGATAGTGCTAACAGGAGTAACGTCCCCCAGAGTATTGAAATCCCAGGAGCCCTTAAGGTTAATAAATGTTTCATGGTGCGAAAAATTTAGTTAAATTTAAGCTTAGTTAACTTCTTAGTATATAGCAATTTGTTGTCATTTTATTTCTCACATTCTATAACAAAACTTTTTTGCTTCCTGAGTGTATTGTAGTATACATCATCCCTTAGATTTAGTCATTCAATAAAATAAAAATGTGCTATGAAAACGAAAAGTAGGCCAACATGGTTTGGCTATTTGGAGAACTTAAGGCAGCGTGTTCATGAGTCCAGCCAATTTAGCCTAACTGCATTTGATGATTTCATCAAAGCCAATGGTTTCGCTTACTCATTTTTTAGATACAATGTCCCATTTATTTACTTGCTGGATTATCGGACGGGGATGTATATCAACATGTCTGATAATTTTGCCGGTTACAGTTCCGAATGTTTTTTAAAAGATGGGATTAATCATACGCTTCAGATTTATGATCCTGATCATTTGAATGTTTTTGATAAAGAGATTTTTCCGGATCGACTGGACATTTTAAAAAAAATCAAGCCAGAAGAGCATAAGAACTATGTTTTCTCTTATACGCAGCGGATGAAGAACAGGGAAGGTATTTATGAAGATTTTCTTCAGCGTAATTGTTTTTTATCGGATAAGGAAGGGAATCCGATCTTTAGTATGGGGATGATCATGAACATCAATCATTTTGGTAACCACAATTCTATCGTACAAACGGTTGATAAAGTTGATGGTATTGGAATCGGTGAGCATGAGTCCATCTATAAAAAGGTGTATTACCTAAACGAGGAAGACAAGTTGTTTTCTAAGCGTGAAAAGGAAGTGCTGTTATGGATGGCAGAGGGGTTGAGTAGTAAAATGATTGCCGATAAGTTGTTTATTAGCGAGCATACGATCAATAATCACCGCAGACATATGCATGATAAAACGCATACAGCAAATGCCATTGCTTTGGTAAGTTTTGCAATTAAAAATGGGGTAATATAAAAAGATGATCTGCACAGTCAGCCATCGCATTACTGTGCAGATCAATTAATTGATTTATTTTGCTTGTGGGTAGGTATAAGTAATCATCCATTGCGTGCCGAACTTGTCTTGGACAATGCCAAAATAGTCTCCCCAAAACATTTTTTCCATTGGCATCTCTACTTTTCCGCCGGGAGATAGCTCCTTAAAAATACGGTCTGCTTCGGCTTCACTTTCTACACCAAGAGATAGGTAGAAGTTGTTTCCCAATATTATTTTCTGTCCCATAGATTCCAACGTGTCTGTTGCCATCAGGATGTTGCCATTAGGAAATTTTAGTGAAATGTGACAGATTTTGTCTTTTTCATTTTCAGGTGTTTTATCATCGGGCATATCCCTGAAACGCATGATCATTGTGATCTCGCCACCAATTACAGTCTTATACAAATTAAAAGCTTCTTCGGTTGTCCCCGGAAAGTTCAAATAAGGATTAAGCGTAGTCATAATTTTGAATTTTAAGTGTAAGTTTTATGTTATTTGATAGGTTGTACTGTTAATAACAAACGTTTTTATTGTCTGTTCTTCCAATTCAAAATTAACCTTAATGGCCTGAAATGGATGGGTGGTAATACGCCAATGTTAGGGGCGGTCTGCGGCATAATTGTGATCAGCATTTCTAACGTAAGTAGATTGATTGACATCTTTTACAGATAGAAAGACGGAGTACATGGTAAAATCCGTAAATTTGCGAATTGATTAATTAATAAAGATACTGTGTCGTTAGATAAATTAAAACTAAGCAAGTCGCTTATAGCCGCAATGAATGATGCGGGATACATCTCTGCAAAAGAAATTCAGGCAAAAACAATGTCGCGGATTATTGGTGGGCAGGATATAATTGCTATTGGTCCCGAAGGCTGTGGTAAAACTACCACTTATGTGCTTGGTGTTTTAATGAAGCTAAAATACAGTACTGATGAAGCACCTAAGGTGTTGATTTTGGTGCCTGGTGGAGAACGCGTAGAGGCTGTAATTGAAGAGTTTATGTTGTTAAGCAAAAACAGGAACTTGCGGATTATAGGTTTGTATGGTACAGGTGGTATGGATGACGACATTAATGACCTTTTAGAGGGTATTGATATTGTTGTAGCAACACCAACAAGGGCGCGTGCTGTTTATCTTAAGTTAGGTTTAAACTTAAATAGACTCCAAACTTTTATTGTTGATGATGCAGAAGTAATTGTAAAGCAAGGGATGCAATTGCCTGTGGCCGAGCTGGCCAGAAGCGCTGGTAAAGTACAACATTTGATATTTACTACTGTAATACATGATAAACTGAGCCTGATGATTGATCAGTTTATGAATTTTCCGACCACAATTGAAGTGGAAGATTTGGGTGATAGTGAAGTGGAAACGCATGAGCTTTTACTGTATCAGGTACCTAATGCTAAGACAAAGATTAACCTGTTGAATCTTTTACTAAGGGACGATGAGGTATTTGATAAGGTTGTTGTGTTTGTAAATACTCGTTTAACTGCTCAAAAGTTGGCTAAAAACTTGCATTCGGCGACACCTGGTGCTGTTACGGTATTAAACCCTTTGTTTTTTGATGAGGATGGTTTTGATCATATAGAGGATTTTAAGGATACTCCTGAAGCGAGAGTTTTAATTGTCGCGAATGAAGGTATGTTGGATCTTGATCTTTCAGGTATCAATTTCATGTTCCATTTTGAGATTCCTGAAGAAAAGGAAACTTTTTTAAGAAGGGTGGTTAAAGGGGATGCGAACGAACTGGTTGCAATTACTTTTGCGACTGACCTTGAACTTGCTGAAGTAAGAAAGATTGAACAATCTATGGGTAAAAAAATCGATGTGATGGATTTGCCTGAAGATTTGGTGATTGATAAAGCTGCCAAAGCAGCCTCGATTAAAACCAAAAAAGTAGTTGTTGAAGGACCTATTGGTGGTGGAGCTTTCCATGAGAAAAAGGAAAGTAACTCAAAAACCCATAACTACGGGATAGGGCAGAAGGCTAAAATGACGATGAAGAAGAAGCACGGCTAAGTGCTTCTTAAAAAGATTTCCTATCTATCATCAGAAAAGGATTCTCTATGCGCGCTGGTTTGTTTTTAATGATCATATCGGCCATTGACTTTCCCATCTGTTCAAAATCTGTGGTAATGGTCGTAATGCCATCGGCAATGATGCTTTTAAGTGGTGTTTCGTTGTAAGAAAGAATGCCAATATCAGTGCCGAGTTTCCACTTGTTCTTCCTTGTGACACGCATCATTTTTACCAGGTCAATGTCGTCCATAATAATACAGCAGTCAAACTGCTGCGGTTCATAATCGCTGGTATTCCTGATCACCTCTGCCGGGAAATCTGTTTTTTTGAATACCGCTGTAAAACCATTTACTACACCTTCAGTTTTAATGTTGTCAGGAAACAATAAAATGATCCTTTTGTATTTTTTAAGCTGCTCAAAATGTGCCTTAAGTATTCCCGAAATATCCTTTTCATAATTCTGGCAAACGCAGGGGTAGTCGTTGCCAAATTCATTTAAGCCCGAATCAAGGATGAAAAGCTTTTTAGCATCCAGCTGTTTTAAAATACCATTTGTTTTTTTGTTGATCTCCGGCATAATTACAAAAGTGTTGTAATAGGCTGCATGATTTCGGATCAGTGTGTCAAAAACACTGATATTATGGTGGTGAAAGTAAAGGTCTACCGTTGCCTGATTTTTGATCTGGTCTATAAAGGCATTGTACAATACTTCCCGATAGGGATTGAATGTACTGAGTAACAAAAAAATGTTTTTCTTGACTTGGACATTGGTGCTCGTTACAAAATAGCCTTTCCCGGGTGTAGAATCAATAATTCCGGCAGTCTTTAATTCGTTATACGCCTTAAATATAGAACCCCGTGCCAGTGAATGTGCTGCGGCAATTGAATTTACAGAAGGTAATATGTCGCCATTTTTTAATGTGCCATTGGATATAGCCTCATGAACAGAAGCAACGATCTGTTTATACAATGGCAGTGATAACGCATTGTCAATTTTTATGATCCCAGCATCATTATAGCTCATTTTTCTTGGTCATGTTTAGTCTTCGCAAAAATAGGTCATAATTCTATTAAAATATAGCAATTAAGTTTTTAGGTGGCGCTGTTTAAATTCCGCCGGACTTACTCCTGTATACTTTTTAAATACGGTCGCGAAGTATTGAGAAGAAGAGAAATTGAGCTTAAAAGCAATGGAGGTTACCGATTCAGCATCTGGTAATTGCAATAGTTTTTTCCCTTCCTCAACCCTGGTACGTAAAATATAATCTACCGGGGGCATTCCAAACTCCTTTTTAAACCAGCTTTTAAAATGGGAATCCGACATACAGAGTTCTTTGGCCAGCAGCTCAATAGGTAGACTTTGGTAAATATTGGTATGGATATAGTTTCTGATTTCCGAGATTCTGTCGGACTGCTCCCTGGCTACATTTTTCTGCGAATATTCAATTACCGTTAATAAAAAATTGCTGATCAGGTTTAAGGTCTGCAATTTATGTAGCGGTTGTTGTACAGGTTCTTCGTGCAGGATAAAGAGCTGGTCCAGCATCTTCTTCATACTATCAGTTCCCTTGAAGTGCCTTTGTCCGATCGACATTAGTTCTTTTATAAATACAGCAGATTCTTCATCATCATAATGTAGGAAACGTTCATTTTTGGGAATCTGAACGATCAGCCAGTATAAAGCTCCCTTTTCTTCAGGGTGCCGGGCTGTTCCATGAGGTTCATTGGGGAAGGTAATAAATACATCGCCACCCCTGATTTGGTACTCTTTGCCATTCACCTCGTATACTTGCATACCTTTATCACAATAACAGATCTCCATCATGCCATCATGCGAATGGGTTTCCAGTTCGCCATGTACATGCTTGTAGGAATACCGGCCTAACCTGATCTTCCCATCAAGATTAAACTTTTTAAAATTTATAATGCTCCTTTCTGTGGTGGAGCGGGTATCAAAATCTGACATGTATAAAATTGTATGTTCCTACTAAATTGAAAGTTTTGCTATTGCTCAAAAGTTAAATTTGATAAAATAATTCAGCAAATCAAATATTGAGTCATTCAGCCAAACGCTTGTGATGATTTATAAACATTGCTTGCAGGATTATAAAACCAAATATGTGCGTATGAACAAGAAGTATTTATCTGATGAACAGATCGCTTTTTTTAATGCTAACGGATATCTGACCGTTAAAGATATCATTACTCCAGATGAGATTGAACACTATAAGGACATTTATAACGATTTCCTGTCTAAGAAGATAGATGTAGGCGCTAACCGCTCGGATCTTGGTGATGGATTGGGAAAAAGTAAAACCAAGGAGAGTATTACCCAGATCATGTGGCCAAGTGATTTTGTGAAGGAGCTGATAGATATGCCATTTCATCAGCGGGCATTGGCCATTAGCAGAGAACTGATCGGCGATGATGCTGAGATGGATTTTGACATGCTGATCAATAAAGCCCCGAATACCAATACCATTACACCTTGGCACCAGGACGAAGCTTACTGGCTAAATGTGCCCGATAAGCGTGCCGCAAGTTGTTGGCTGGCCCTGGATGAAGCAACGGTGGATAATGGTTGTATGTGGTTTGTGCCGGGCTCTAATCTAAAAGAGGTAAGACCACATCGTTTTGCCGGAAAAGAAGGGGGTGCACTAACTTGTGATGCAACAGAAAATGAAGGCGTATATATTGAGCTTAAACCGGGTTCCTGTACTTTCCACCAGGGCCGTACCCTGCATTACAGCAGAGGTAATTCAACCCATACCGAGCGGAGGGCTTTTATCTTAAATTTCAGACCGGCCGAAATGATAAAATATGAAAGGGAGCGGGGTTTTGACCATGGAAGAAACAATGCGGGCGACAGAAAATTGAAGAATGACGATTTCAAAGATTAACATCTTTCAAATGTTAAAATAAAGGTTTGGAACTGAAATATATGTTTTTTATATTTATGTACCAGTCTGTACCAGTTTACATTTTTTATAACATGTTTCAAATGGAATATAAAGACTTATCCAAATTTCATACCCAGGTTTCAGGTTTATTTAAGTGGCCTGAAAGCAGTGAGGAATGGGAACAGTATAAGCTTAATGAGGAGCAGGTGGAGTGTTACAGGGAGCACGGATATGTAAGTGGTATTAAATTTTTGGATGAGGCACAGATCTTAATACTACGGGATGAGCTCGATGCGATTATTAATCCGCAACATCCGGGAAGTGCTTTGTTCCACCAGTTTTATTCCAATGAGTCTTCAGATCCTAATGCGGTTCTATTTCACGCATTAGGGGCATGGCGGGTTACACCTGGTTTTCATGATGTACTGTGGAACCCTGCTTTTGTAATGGCTGCAAGTCAGTTGCTCGGGAATAAGGCTGTGCGTTTCTGGCATGATCAGTTGTTTTATAAACCCGCACAGCATGGTGGTGTAGTGGCTTGGCACCAGGATTATTCATATTGGACACGTACGATACCCATGCACCATTTAACCTGTTGGGTTGGCTTGGATGATGCTACTACAGAGAACGGTTGTTTGTATTATGTGCCCGATAGTCATCGCTGGGGACTGCTGGATAAGCCTGAGCTTGCCGGAGAAATGGATGGCCTGCTGGGCCAGCTTACCGAACAGCAAATGGCGGAGTTTAAGCCTGTGCCTATAGAGCTGAAAAAGGGCTATGGTACTTTTCATCATCCGTTGCTGGTCCACGGTTCTTATGAAAACAAGTCGCTGAACAGAAGACGGGCTTATGTATTGAATGTTTTTGCAGATGGAACCTTATCTGATACCGATAAGGAACTGATGCCTGGAGCTATACCTATTCCTAAAGGAACAAAGATGAGAGGCCAGTTTCACCCTTTATTGTTTGATGAACCACTAAAACTACGCTTATGAGGATACTTTACTTTTGTACAACATGGGGACAAAAAATGAATAGCTGGGATGAATTTTTTAGCGGAATCATTTCGCATGGTTACCAGGGCGTAGAAACAGATCTGCCTGCTGAAGGAGAACAGAATGAGTTTATGGAGGGGCTGGATAAATACGGATTGAAGTTTATAGCCCAGCATTGGGAAACAACGGATGTAAACCTGAAGTCGCATCAGCAGGAGTATGAGGAAAGGCTGCATAAGCTGGCCGCATTAAAACCACTGTTCATCAATTCGCATACGGGCAGGGACTTTTTTAGCTGGGAACAGAATTGCAGCCTATTGGATAGCGCACAAAAAATAGAAAAAGAAACGGGAGTCCGGATTGTACATGAAACCCACCGCAGCAGGTTTGCTTATGCCGCACATGTAACCGCTCCATTCCTTAATCAACGGCCGGAATTGCAGCTTACCCTTGATGTTTCGCACTGGTGTGCTGTAGCAGAGAGCCTGTTGCAGGATCAGCCTGAGGCGGTTAACCTGGCTATAAAGCATACCGCACATATCCATGCAAGGGTAGGCTTCGCACAGGGACCACAGGTAGCAGATCCATCGCTTCCCGAATATGCGGAAGCA
Organism: Pedobacter hiemivivus; assembly: GCF_005144565.1. NCBI lineage: Bacteria > Pseudomonadati > Bacteroidota > Sphingobacteriia > Sphingobacteriales > Sphingobacteriaceae > Pedobacter > Pedobacter hiemivivus. The sequence goes on along the minus strand of NZ_SWDX01000012.1, from coordinate 86,767 downwards.
TTGGCTTTTCATTTGAACTGCTGGGATAAAGTGGTCGAAAATTATAAAGGGGACATATTGACCATCACACCGGAGTTTGGCCCTATTCCTTACATGCCACACCATCTGCCACAGGAGAGGCAATGGCAAAACAACCTGTATATAATGAACCTTTTAAAAAACAGATATCAGCTAAACCAATCATGATAAAAGAAACTAAGATCGGAAATTACAGGTGGTTCATTTGCTTTATGCTATTTGCTGCGACAACTATCAATTACCTGGACAGACAGATTCTCGGTCTGCTGAAACCAAGTCTGGAAAAAACATTTAGCTGGACAGAGACTGATTACAGTCATATCGTAATGGCTTTTACAGCGACTTACGCTTTAGGTCAGCTGTTTTATGGAAAACTAATAGATAAAATAGGCACAAAACTGGGCTATACCATTTCTATCACCGTATGGAGCATTGCAGCCATGCTGCATGCAGCCGTAAGAACAACCTTTGGCTTTGGCGCCATGCGTGCCTTACTCGGAATGGGAGAATCCGGTAATTATCCCGCAGGTGTTAAAACTGTTGCCGAATGGTTTCCTAAAAAAGAAAGGGCGCTTGCCGTAGGTATTTTTGATTCAGGATCTAACATCGGCGCATGTGTGGCACCAATCCTGGTGCCTTGGATCCTGTCGGTATACGGCTGGCAAATGGCATTTATTGTAACCGGGGCCCTGGGCTTTGTCTGGCTCGCCGCCTGGATCTCTTTTTATGAGATCCCTGTTAAGCAAAAGAAATTGAAACCGGCAGAACTGGCTTATATCAATAGTGATGAGGATGCACTTCTGGAAGATAACGATACCAGTACGGTTACCTGGAAAAAGCTGTTGAGCCTTAAACAAACCTGGGCATTTATTGCCGGTAAGTTTTTTACTGATCCGATCTGGTACTTTTTCCTGTTCTGGTTGCCTTCTTATTTCGCCACTTATTTTCACCTCGACCTTAAAAAGCCAAGTCTGCCGCTCGTGATCGTTTATACCGGTACCATGATCGGCAGTATCGGAGGGGGCTACCTTTCTTCCTGGCTCATAAAAAAAGGATGGCCGGTATACAAAGCCCGTAAAGCGGCATTAATGGTTGCCGCCATCTGTGTGATCCCGGTAATGGCAACCCGTTATACGACCAATATGTGGTTTGTAATTGCCCTCATAAGTCTGTCGGTAGCCGCAAACCAGGCCTGGAGTGCCAATATCTTTACTATTGTTTCAGACATGTTCCCTAAAAAGGCGGTGAGCTCTGTAGTCGGTTTAGGCGGCATGGCCGGTGCCATTGGTGGTGTGCTCTTTCCCATGTTTATTGGTTTTATCCTTGATTTTTACAAAAGCACAGGAAATATTGTCGCAGGCTATAACATCATTTTCCTAGTCTGTGGCTGTTCATTTCTGGTCGCATGGCTGGTCATACACCTGCTTGCTCCTAAAATGGAAAAGGTTAAACTTTAATAAAAATGAGAATTTAACATAGCTTCTATATAAAAATGAGTTTTATCAGAACAACCGAAATGCCATCAGTCTACCGTCATCTTGAAAAGATGTCGATAGAAGAACTGCTGAACCACATTAACGATGAAGATGCCTCCATTGCAGCTGTGATACGTGGATTGGTGCCCCGCATTGCAGGACTGGTTGATGCGGCTGCATCACACATGGAACAAGGAGGTCGGCTGTTTTACATCGGCGCAGGTACCAGTGGCAGGTTAGGTGTACTGGATGCCAGCGAATGCCCGCCTACTTACGGGGTGCCAGACGATGTGGTGATCGGTATTATGGCCGGTGGCGATGAAGCCTTGCGTTTTGGTATTGAGGATGCGGAAGATAGCCATGAACAAGGCTGGCTGGATCTGGAAAAATACAACATTAGCAATCAGGATATCCTGATCGGCATAGCCGCCAGCGGTACTACACCCTATGTTTTGGGAGCTTTGAAAAAAGCACAGGAGCAAGGTATCCTTACTGCTTGTATCGTATGTAATGCCGATTCACCAATCGCTGAATATGCAGATTTTCCGATTGAAGCGGTGGTAGGTCCGGAGTTTGTTACCGGCAGTACGCGTATGAAAAGCGGGACGGCCCAAAAATTGATTTTAAACATGATTTCTACCACAGTGATGATCAGGCTGGGGAAAGTGCAAGACAATCGTATGGTGAATATGCAGATCAGCAATGAAAAGCTGGTAGAGCGTGGGGTGAAAATGCTGATGGAGAAAACCGGGATAACTGACTATGCGCAGGCTAAGGCAAGCCTGTTAAAATATGGGAATGTGAAGAATGCAATGGAAAAATTAAAAATGTAAATTATGGATGCACTAGTAAACATGGCTAAACCGGCAACAAATGGTACTTACGTCAAACAGGTAATGACCATCGGTTTTTTCTTTTTCATCTTCGGCTTTGTAACCTGGGTAAATGGAACACTGATCCCTTATCTGCGCATTGCCTGCGAGCTACAGGAATGGCAGGCCTATCTGGTTACCTTCGCCTTTTATATCTCGTATACCTTTATGGCGCTGCCATCCAGTCGCATATTGCAGCTTACAGGAATCATCAAAGGAATGCAGGTGGGCTTGCTCATTATGGCTGCAGGCTGTCTGTTGTTTGTTCCCGCGGCCATGATGCGCTATTATCCACTGTTCCTATTGGGTTTGTTTGTGGTAGGCGCAGGCACTACATTATTGCAAACTGCAGTAAATCCGTACATCACCAAGCTGGGCGATCCGGCCAGGGCCGCACAGCGGATCAGCATTATGGGGATTTGTAATAAATTCGCAGGTATCCTTGCGCCAATGATCCTGGGTGCTATTATCCTTAAAAATTCTGATGGTCTGCTGGCCGAATTGGAAAGCCTGGCTCCAATTGCAAAGACCGCACGCCTGGACGAATTGGCCCGGGATGTAATTATGCCCTATATTGTGTTAACCATTATACTCTGCATCATTGCCTTTGGTATAAAGTATGCGCATCTTCCTGAAATTACACCTTCGGAAGAAGAACAGGCCCTGAATGAAAAACAAGAACTGGCCAATACCGGTAAAAGTCATAATACTGCATTTGCGCTAGGTTTTACAGCCATATTTGTAACCGTAGCGGTAGAAGTAATTGCCGGTGATACCATCAGTAATTACGGTATTTATCATGGGGTAAGGCTTGATGTTGCTAAAAGCCTCACCTCTTATACGTTGGCATCTATGCTTACGGGGTATATTCTTGGTGCTTTATTTATCCCTAAACTCATCACCCAGGAAAAGGCGTTTTTGTATTCTTCCCTGCTGGGTATACTGCTTACACTGCTTGCGGTATTCGTACCGGGCCAGACCTCAATCGTATTTATCGCATTACTAGGCTTTGCCAATGCGATGCTTTGGCCGGCAATCTGGCCACTCGCTTTACATGGATTAAGTGGAGCCTTATTAAACCGCGGATCAGCCATATTGATTATGGGTATTGCAGGTGGTGCCATCCTGCCATTGGTTTATAGTTGGCTTTCACATATTTCCAACAACCAGCTCGCTTACCTGCTATTGGTTCCATGCTACCTTTTTAATGTGTATTACCAAATCTCCAGGACTAAAAAACAAACCTATCATGCTTAGCTCAATCTTACATATGCGTAATTTCTTATTTGTGATACTCACAGGTACTTCTATTCTTGTACAGGCAGCCGATGTGGAGGTAACCACTTATGGCGCCAAAGGCGATGGAAGTACCGTAAACACTGTCGCTATTCAAAAAAGTATCGATGCCTGCGCGGGATCGGGTGGGGGGAAAGTGATCTTCTCTGCAGGTAATTTCATGACGGCAACCATAGTCATGAAAAGCAATGTAACCCTTTACCTTACTGATGGTTGCACACTGATCGGCGTTAAAGGTGCCTCAAATTACCCATATCAGCAGGCAGGAATCCCTTTTTATGGAGAAAACTGGGCAAAGCAGGCACTAATCTATGCCAATAAAGCCGAAAATATAGGTATTGAAGGATCAGGAACAATAGATGGTCAGGGAGCGAGCTTCGAGATCAATACCATCAAAAAACCAGATCGTTATATGAACAGGCCGTACCTGATCTGGTTTGTAGGCTGTAAAAAAGTGAGCGTTAAGGAGGTTCATCTGCGTAATTCTGCATTCTGGATGCAGCATTACCTGGGTTGTGAAGACCTAGTCATAGATGGTATTTCTATCTGGAACCATTCGAATAAAAACAACGACATGATTGATATTGACGGCTGTAAAAATGTACTGATCACCAATGTTAAGGGAGATTCCGATGATGATGGTCTGACCCTGAAAAGTACCTCTAAACTCATTTCAGAGAATATTGTCATCAGTAATTGTGTATTCAGTAGTCATTGTAACGGGTTGAAATTCGGTACAGAATCTACCGGTGGTTTCAGGAATGTGACCGTCAGCAATATTGTGATCAAACCATCTGCGCAGCTGACCACCATTTATGGTAAGCCGGCCGGCAATAGCGGTATTTCACTGGAAATGGTAGATGGTGGGATTATGGAAAATATTACCATCAGCAATGTGGTAATTGATGGCCCTCAGGTGCCTTTGTTTATCCGACTGGGCAACAGGGCAAGGAAACATACCGATAACGCTCCGGCGCCAGGTATTGGCATCGCCAGGAATATCCACATTTCAAATGTGACGGCTACAGGTGCAGACATTACTGGCAGTTCGGTAATAGGACTCGAAAATGCTATTATTGAAAATGTCTCTCTAAGTAATATTTCCCTATCTGGTTCAGGTGGTGCTAAAGCTGATGCAATGTTCAGGAAGCTGGAAAGCCTGGCTGATCATTATCCTGAAGCCACTATGTTTGGCCCGCTGCCCGCATATGGCTTATTTATCAAACATGTGAAAGGTATCAGGTTAAACAACATCAGTTGCTCCTTTACGGAGACTGATGAGCGCCCTGCTATCGCACTGGAAAATACCAGCGATTTTGAAATTAAAGGCTTAACAATGAACAGCACTGCAAATACCAATGCACTGATTTATCTGAAGAATACAACAAGGGGGTTCATCACTGCAAATTCAGTGTACAACCCAGCAAAGCATTTCATCTGGAAGGAAGGTACGGTAACGGATGTAGCGGTAAGCAATAACAATCATCCGAAAATTAAATCAACCAGTAATCAAATCATAAAAAAATGATCTGCAAAATAAACATACTCATTTTGCTCTTATTGCTGAACATAAAACTGTTTGCGGCAGAGGTTCCGGTTGTGCCTTATCCTCAACAGGTACAGCAGGGTGTTGCTACCATAAAATTGGGTAAAAGCATAGCTGTTAAAGCGATTGGGATAGATCTGCCTATGTTGAAACGCCTGGCTGACGTCGCTAAATACAGCACCGATACAAGAACTGGTGTCGTCCTGAAGCTAAGCTTAAGTGGCAACAAAACGGTTGATGCATTGATAAAAGCGTATACTATACAGTTAAAGGTCGACTGGAAAACACAGATCGGAAAAGAAGGCTATGTGCTGGTGCTGAACAAAAAGGAACAGCTGCTGGTGGCGAACACAGAAACAGGCCTGTTTTACGGATTGCAGACTTTAAGGCAATTAACTGATGCCGGCTGGAATAAAGAGTTGGTTATTACTGACTGGCCGTCCCTGCCTAACAGGATCATGTTTGACGACATTAGCCGTGGCCCCATTTCAAAGGTCGCCTATATCAAACGGCAGATTGAAAGGATGGCAGCTTTAAAGGTGAATGGCTTGTCGTTTTATATTGAGCATGTGATCCAGACTAATGCATATCCCGATTTTGCCCCTGCGGATGGAAAACTGACTATTGCCGATGTCAAAGCGCTTGATGCTTATGCTGCGAAATACCATATGCAGCTGGTGGGTAGCTTCCAGTCATTCGGACATTTCAATAACATCTTGTCCCTGCCCCAATACCAGTCGATGGGCGAAACTTCTACTATGATCTCACCGCTCGATCCTAAGGCAAAACACTTTCTGGAAAGTGTGATTACTGAAATGTGTGGTGCTTTCAGCTCTCCTTATTTCAATGTCAACTGTGATGAGACTTTTGACTTGGGGAAGGGAAAATCTAAAAAATATACCGATAGTGTCGGTATCGCTAAATTCTATGCCGACCATCTTAAGTTCCTGTATGATGTGGTTAAAAGGAACGGCAAGAAACTGATGATGTGGGGCGACATCGCATTACAGCATGAGGAAATTCTGGACATGCTGCCAAAAGATATTATTTATATGACCTGGGAGTATGGTGATCCGAAATCGTACAGCAAATGGATAGACCCTTTTGTAAAACGTAACCTGCAGTTTATGGTTTGTCCGGGTATTTTAAACACCAACAGGCTCTTCCCTGATCTGGCCATCGCCAAAGCAAATATCAACGGATTTATCAATGAAGGCTATGAAAAAGGTGCTATTGGTGCATGTACGACCATTTGGGACGAAGGTGGTGACCAGCTGTTTTCGGAAGATTGGTACGGTGTTTATATGGCGGCAGAGAAAAGCTGGAATACAAAAGCTGTTTTCAACGATGGGTTTGATAAACGCTATGAAAAAACAGCTTATGGCACCGAAAATGGCGCCTATGTGAAAGCGATTGATAAGTTGATGGAATTGAGAGACCTGCCCCTGACTTACAATATGACTCACGAAATCTGGTGGCAGCAAATTTTGCCCCTAGATGGCGAGACCCTGATCCTGAACAATAAAGACGTACCAGAAGGTTTACGATTGGTGAATGAAGCCGCAGCGTTGCTGCAATTTGCAAAGCCTGCAAAAAATCTTTCCGACCTCGCTACATTAAAATACACTGTAGACCGTTACAACCTGCTTTTTGAGACCAGGACACAGATTGCGGCAATAGCAAAGTGGTACCAGAAAAATGAGGGGAAACAGGCCATAGGTTTAAACGAACAGATAGCCCTGCTGCAATCCTTAAAAAACCGTTATGTGGCTATGGAAGCTGATTTTCAAAACAAATGGAATCAGGAAAACCAGCCTTATACACTGGATTATGCACTAAAACCTTATAGAACACGTATTGCGGCTTTAAGTAGCCTTGAAGATAAACTAAAAACGATAAACAATGCTTCGGGAAATGCCAAATTGCCTGAGGCTGCGACTATAGGATTAAGTGTGCTGGAAAGCGACCGCTACTATTTCAATTACTGGTTGCTCAGTGGCCCTTTTAAAAACAACACATTTCCTGAATTTCTTTATTCTGAAGACCAACAGGCCAATCATCCGCCCAAACCCGGAGATTTTGCGCAGTACAACAGCAAACAATCCCGCTGGATGAAATACAATACCGACAATGGTGGCATCATCGATAAATTTAAAAATCCTGGGGCCGATACTTATGTCTATGCTTTTTGTACGATCACTATTGAAACCGCTAAACCACTATCAGCATGGATTGGAAACAACTCGGCAGTGCAGCTATTCTGTAACGGTAGTCAGGTTGCCGAAGGTGCTGTAGCCCCTGCAGGCAACATCGCCCTGCCAAAAGAGAAATCCTATGACCTGCCTTTAAAAGCAGGTACCAATTATATCGTGTTAAAGGTAAAAAGTAATGCCACAAGTGCAGCTTTCACCTTTCGCTTAGACACCAATGAGCCACTAACCAACCATAAACATAAATACACCATCAATGCTAACCAAGAGAGCCATGAAGCAGATTAAGATCCTGACCAGTTTAATCCTGGTCGCCCTTATTAGCGCCTCAATTCCTGCCTTTTCCCAGGTAAAAAAGGAAGAGATTGTAACCGCAATTGATCAGACGGCCAATTGTATTGTCAATGTGATCCTGGATGAGCAGGGTAAATCACGTTGTGATTACAACCTGACGGAAGGTAAATGGTATCCTTATGAGGTGCCATGGCATACTGGCCAGGCTATCAATGCCCTGCTGGCAGGCTATAAGATCAGGGGCAATGAAAGTTGGTTAAATGCGGCTAAGAAAGCCGGGAACTACTGGGTTGGTCTGCAGATCAAAGACCATCCCAAATTGAAAGGCATGCTTGGTGCTACACATGGTGATTTTATAGGCGATGATGTCATTGTTTTTGCCACCATATCTGATGGTACGCCAGGCATTTATGAGCTGAGCAGGGTAACCAAAGACAAAAAATATGCGAAGACGGCTACAGAGGCAGCTGAATGGATGATGAAAAATATGTACAATGCCGAGAAAGGGGTGTGTTATGACAATGTAGACTTGAAAACTGGTGAGGTACAGAAAGAATTCAGTCCCTTCTGGAAGGATAAAAAGGTTGGTGAACAAACATTATTCGATGTTTCCCGCCCAAATACCGAGGGCTCCTTGTTTAAAGATGCTTATGAGTTTTCGGGTAATGTAGCTTTTAAAGATGCCTTCATCAACTTATGCAATAGCCTGCTGAAGCTACAGGATGAAAACGGGATATGGTCTGACTTTATGCCTAATTTCAAGGACGTACATTCTTTCCACCCCAGGTTTAACCTCTGGTATGCCGAATCGCTGATTGAGGCCTTTAAACTAACCAAAGATAGAAAGTACCTGGAGGCTGCGGCCAGAACAGCACGCACGCATGCCAAAGCCCAGCAAAAAGATGGCACTATGTATTACGACAATTATACAAATGGCAAAGCACCAGACAAAGGATCTGTAACGGGATCAGAAGTTGCCCTTTCGGGCATCGTATGGATGGAACTTTCCAAATTAGGCTATAAGGAATTTGATGCCAATATCGAGAAGTCAGCCTATTGGCTAGTGCACAATCGTTTTGCTGAAGACCACCCCGACAAAAACCTGAGAGGGCAGGTGATAGAGACCCGAATCCGTTCTAAGGGCAAGGTCTGGTTGGTCAACCGCGACATCGGTACCAGCTTCGCACTCCGCTTTTTAAGCGATTACTACAAATTTAAATCATTTCAGAACTAACCGAATATATCAACCAAACAACCAAATGCAAACTCTAAAAAGAACTTGTCATGAAAAAATCTATTTTTAAATCATATCTCATGTGGATATTGGCAGTCATCATTTCCGCCGCAGGGATTAATTTTCCTGCTCAGGCCCAAACCACGGGCAACATCAGGGGTAAAGTGATTGATGAGCAGGGCGGAGCATTGCCAGGGGCCTCTGTAAAAATTAAGGGCAGCAACAAAGGGACTTCTTCCAGTACTACCGGCGACTTTCAACTGAATGACCTGAAACCGGGTAGTTATGTTGTAACTGTATTTTATATGGGCTTCAGTCCTGTTGAAACTAATGTGGAGCTTAAAGCTGGACAAACACTGGTACAAAACATTAGACTGGTTACGAGCAGCGTTGCTTTAAAAGGCGTTACCGTGTCGGGCGTGATGGAAGGTCAGCAAAAGGCCTTGAACCAGCAAAGAAACGCAGATAACATCAAACAGGTGATCTCTGCGGATTTGATGGGCCGTTTTCCTGATCTTAACGTCGCCGAATCACTGCAAAGGCTTCCGGGGGTAACCATCGGTCGTGAGCAGGGTGAGGGCTCAACCGTGCAATTGCGTGGTACACCGGGTGGCTATACCAATATCAATATTAATGGTGAACAGATTATGGGTACCCAGGAACTTGGGCAGCGGAATGCACAGTTGGACCTGATCCCCGCCAATGTGCTGGCTTCTATGGAGGTGGTTAAAACCTTAACCCCTGATCTGGATGGTGATGCGATCTCGGGTGCTATCAACTTAAAAACTCCGACCGCTATCAGTTTAAAGCCGCAATTATCGGTTGACCTTGGCGGCGGGTATAATAAACTGCGCGACAATTCAAATGGCATTGGTAACATCAGCTTTGGCCGTCGTTATGGTGCAACGGAGGATATGCCAAATGGTAAATTGGGTGTTACGGTTTCCGGTAGTTATTACAAAACAAACAATGGCTATGATGAGATCAACGCACAGGCCTGGCAGTTGAAAGATTTTGCTGATGGAAAGGGCGGTATCTATTTCCCAACTGATATCCGCCTCGTTTATCTGGAAAATGAGCGTACCCGCATGGGTGCCACAACTACATTGGACTATAGTTTCAGTCCTACTACTTCAATCGTGGCGAACTTAACTTTCAATAGTCTGGACAATGATGCTACCCGCTACCGTAAACGTACCCGTATGCAGACCGCCAATACCACATTTGCAAACGGTGTTTATACCACTACCCGGGGCCGAGGCTACAATGAGGTACTGGACAGACAGATGCGAAACAATAACATCAATTTCAGTTTGGAAGGTGAGACCATGTTAAGTAAGATTAAGCTGGATGGAGGAATATTTATTACCGGTTCTAATTTTGATCAGCGTGCTGCGGCGTACAACTATATCACGGGTAATGTTCCATTAACGATGACCAGTATATCAGGTGATTATATCCAGGCAACAGGCACGACAGATGCCAAAAATAATGCAGCTTTATACAACTATAATACCATTGAAGCGAATGACTTTAAAACAGAAGGTCGCAATTTTGTGGCTCGTGTAAACCTTACTTACCCCTACAAAATAGGTGATAATGATGCTTATTTTAAGATGGGTGCAAAGGTGAAAAGAATGAGCAACAAGCGTTTCAGACCATTAAGTACATTTGTAGCGAATTATAGTGGGCCTGCCGGTGTAGGTAATCTCAATAATTTTAAAGGAGATTCAGAAGTTTCCGCTGATTTTCTGGACAATAATATCAGTTTCGGTTTAGGCGTGGATAAGGACGCTACAATAGGCTTTTTTGATAGCAACCCTTCTTATTTTACGCAAAATGCGGATCAAAAACAAATATCAATCGATTCGTACTTTTATGATGCAGAAGAGAATGTGGTAGCCGGATATCTGATGAACCGCATTCAGTTCAAGAGATTGATGTTGTTAGGAGGTTTGAGGGTAGAGCGAACAGATGTTGATTACGATGCGAAGCTGGTAAATCAGGATGGTGATGGTAAACTGACTTCATCGGTGCCCGTTAATTCCAAATACAATTACACCAAATTTTTACCAAATCTGCAGGGTAAGTATGATCTGACCAAAAATATGGTAGCACGTGGTGCAGTATCTTTCGGTTATTCAAGACCGAACTTTAACGACCTGGTGCCAAGTCGTGTGGTGAGTATCCTGAACAGGACATTAACAGATGGTAATCCTGATTTAAAACCCGCATTTGCGACAAACTACGATTTCTCCATTGAACAATATTTAAGTAATCTGGGTATCCTTTCTGTTGGCGCATTCTACAAACACATCAATAAGTTTCAATATAACAGTGTGGTTACTTTAGCAGGCACAGAGTTTCCTGATGCTGCTGCTTACAAAGATTATCTGTATTACAAGACTTACAATGGAGATTTGGCCAAGGTAATTGGTGTTGAAGTTAATGCGCAGACCAACCTTACTTTTCTTCCCGGCATCCTGAAAGGAATTTCATTGTATGCCAATTATACTTATACTCATTCAAGGGCTGATGCATTGGGCAGGAAAAAACTCCGTTTACCCGGACAGGCTGATCATACTGCTAACGGTTCTATTTCTTATACTTTAAAAGGCTTTACGCTACAAGGAAACCTGAATTATAATGGGGCCTATACCTCAACATTAGGTACAGACGATGCGACTGATGTGATCAGGGCCGCACGTTACCAAATGGATGTGAACGCTTCTTTCCGGATCACCAAAGGCCTTACTATTTATGCCGAGGGTGTAAACCTGACCAATGAACCGCAGGTAGAATATTTTGGAGAGCGTTCCCGCATTTTTACGAAAACATTTTATGATTATTCGGCCCGTGCCGGATTAAAATACCGCTATTAAATGACGATGATTAAAGAATTTTTAAAAGACCATTTACAGGTTAAAATTTATTCAAATAGGAGGGAAATGGGCATCAGCGCTGCTAAAATGGCAGCGCAATGCCTCAAGGAATTGTTGCGACAGAAAGATGAGGTCAACATCATCTTTGCTGCGGCGGCTTCTCAGCTGGAGTTCCTGGAAGCCATTGTCCTGGAAAAAGATATAGAATGGGCCCGGGTAAATGCGTTTCATATGGATGAATATACGGGCTTGCCAGTAGCTCACCCACAACGTTTCGGAAATTTCCTAAATGAGCGGATCTTTTCGAAGCTGCCGCTGAAAAAAGTTTACTACCTGAATGAAGAAGGCAATGATACCGAAGCTGAAAGTATACGGTATGCTGCATTGCTGCAAAAGATGCCACCGGATATAACGTTTATGGGCATAGGTGAAAATACACATCTTGCGTTTAATGACCCGCATGTAGCCGATTTTAACGACCCTGTGCTGGTGAAGATCATCGACCTGGATGAACCCTGCAAGCTTCAGCAGGTACACGATGGCTGTTTTGCTACAGTTGCTGATGTGCCTTCGTATGCTTACACCTTAACCATCCCGGCCTTATTGCAGTCGGCCTATATTTTTTGCATGGTTCCTGGTAAAAATAAAGCACAGGCAGTGAAGCATACGCTGACTGAGGCCATTAGTGCAAAATATCCATCTACTTCGTTAAGAGATCATGCTGATGCCATCTTGTTTTTAGATCAGGACAGTGCCGCACTCATTCTTTAAAAAATTAGGCCATGAACTTATTCCGCAAGATATTTTTAGGTATAGGAGGTACGGCAGTCTTAATAGGAATGTCATTAAAGGTATTCCCGCAGGAAAATGATGGCTTGTCTGTCGCAAAAAAGGTTGCAGATAAGGTCATTGCCGATACCCATTTTGCTTTTACGTTAGTGCCTCAAAAAGAAGTGCTGGGCTTGCAGGTGGTCGATTTTAGAAGTTTGAGGCCTGTGTCAGGGCAGCAGGTCTATGCCAAGAGCAAGCTTACCGCCATTAGCGATACCGTCCTTAGCTTTGGCCTCAGCTATGCCGGTCAGATCAGCATCTGGATCAACAGCAAGCCAGTGTATGATGGAGAAAATTCTGTTGTTAAAATCCCTAAAGAGATTTCCTATAACCGGTTTACCTTTAACCAGCGGTTTTCTACTGGTTTAAAAAAAGGGGATAATGAAATTGTGATCCGTTATACGGCCGTTGAGGCCGGACTTCCAGTCGTATTTTTAATGCCAGCCACAAAGGAGGGCGACCTGGATACAGCTGCAAAATTCGGCTCCGGAATTAAAGAGGAAAGCCAGAATACTGCCTGGATGCTTTTAGGACCACTTCATAAAACGCAGCAGCTGAGTTTGCATGCCGGACTACCTGATTACCTGATGGAAGGTACAGGGGTATTAAACTGGGCTAAAAGTCCGCAACGTTTTATACCTGAGCTAGAAACACCGGCCAATGCCGCCTATCAGCGTGATCCCTACACCGACTGGCATTATTCGCATGGTGCAATGGTTTGGAGCATTATGGCACTGGATGCAGACGGAAAGTATAGTGCTTTTGCAAAGCAATACATTGATTTTACGCTGCAACAGATACCTTATTTCGGTTATCAGTACAATTCGCTATTCGCCTGGCGTGGAAGTTACCATAGGATTTTCAGACGCACCATGTTGGATGATACGGGGGCACCAATTTTACCTTTTTCGGAATGGTTGTTAAGGGAAAAGAATGCAGCCGTTAAAGAATTGGTGATGCCTATAGCTAACTATGTAGCGAACGAACAACACAGACTAAAGGACGGTACTTTTTGTCGGCCTGAACCTGTGGAGTTTACCGTATGGGCGGATGACTTGTTTATGGGGGTGCCCTTCCTGTTGCAGATGGCAGAAATTACCGGTGATCGCAAATACTATGATGATGCCAGTAACCAGGTTTTAAACTTTAGAAAATACTTGCTTGACCCTGCAACAGGATTATACAAACATGCCTGGTTTAATGACAAACGGCAACAATCTGCGGCCTATTGGGGGCGTGCCAATGGCTGGGTTGCCTGGGCTAATGCGGAACTGCTGGCGAAGCTGCCAAGAACGCATCCCGCCTACAAGCACGTACTCCGGAATTTCCGACAGGAGATGAAAGCATTGATCGCTTATCAGGATAAAAACGGCTTCTGGCACCAGGTATTGGACAGACCTGATTCATACGAAGAAACTTCCTGTACGGCATTGTTTACAATTGCCCTTGCCCGAGGTGTTCGGGAAGGCTGGTTAAATGCGGCTTATAAGAAAAACGCTCTTGCCGGCTGGGAAGCGGTTAAGACAAAAATTGATGAAAATGGTGTGGTACATGGCATTTGTCAGGGTACCGATATCGGTTACGATCAGGAGTTCTATATGAAAAGAAAAACGATAGACAATGATCCCCGTGGCATGGGCGCTGTGATTACTGCAGGCATAGAAATATCAAAACTCCGGAAATGAGCAGACAACGGAAATTAAACCTGGTATTTTTAATGTGGACTGTAATGGGCCTGGTTTCCTGTACTGAAAATGTCGGGCAGAATTTATACCTGTACGATATGGGAACCGAAAACTCGGCTGTTGAAAAAGGGTATATACAGGTTACGCCGGTTAGTACTTATACTGAAAAAGACGGTTACGGTTGGTTAAATAAACCTGCAGGGGCCTTTGATACCCTTGCCGGGAAATGGAACAATGGCCTGAACAGGGATGGGGTATGGGCAAAAGACAGTCTTGTTTTTAAGGCAAACATCCCCAATGGGGTATACCTTTTAACGCTTACCTTGGGCGATAATACTGAAAAACAGTTAAACCAATCTGTTTATTTTAATGGAGCACTTATTGCAGGTTCGGTGATCACACCCTGGTACCGTATTCCCTTTAAAAGTGTAAATAAAAAAGTAACCATCAGCAATGGAGTAGCGGTTGTAAAGATTAGCTCCGCATTGCTGGTGGCAGTTCAAAATATTGAATTTCGGCCTATTAACAGGCAAAAGATCAGCACGCTGACCGGATTTGAACCAGATACGGTTGCCGTAAAACATTTAAGGGGAGATTTTGCCGTTAAGTATTTAAAAGCTAGTTACTATTATGACCTGGGCGCCTGGTCGAAATCAGCCAAAACTTCGGGCATCAACTTTACATTTAGAATGTACCTCGCAGCAGATATGCTGGAGCAGATTGCCGCTTTTGAAAATGATCCTTTATATGATAAAGCCATTTACCTGCTGGCTAAAATCCATTATTGGTTAGACCAGGAAGACAATGATCCTTACCATGAAGCTGAAGCCAGAAAGTATTTTACTATCCTCAAAAAGAAATACCCGGACGCGGAACTGCTTAAGATGTACCTAGGTGAGCAGATCCCCTTTGAGGTGCCGGATCATGTTGATGGAAAAGGTGCACCACAATGGGCGGTTAAGCAGCATGAGGCTATGCAAAGAATGTTGAAAATCATTTACTGGTGGGTAAATGAACGACAGGAGGCGAATGGCGAACTGGGTGGTAAATATGGTGATGATGTGGAAATCCTGCGCTGGTGGCTGCCTGCAATTTTAGGTGCGGACGATGCTACGGCAAAAAGAGGGTACATGCGACTGGCGGATGGGGTTTGGAACAGTGGTATCATGGAACGTGGCTTTGCTAAAAAAATTGACGATGTAGAACATTCTGCAGAACTGTTTCGTGATACACATCCTTCGATGTTTATGATCCGTTATGGAGATCCCGAATACATAGAACGCTGTCTGATCAGTATGCAGAATTTTGAAAAAGTATGGACAGGTATTACGCCTAAGGGGCACCGTCATTTTAAGTCCTGCTACCTTTCTGCAACTGCAGTGCTGGAGCAGGCGCCCATGAATGTGGATGTCCCGCTTAATGCAAGAGCAGTTTTGCCGGGTTTATGGGCCGTCTGGTATAACCGGAACCCTACATTGATTAAGCTATTTAGCGAATGGGGCAATGCCTGGGTAGCAGATGCTGCCCGTACCGATGGAGGAAAGCCTGCGGGTGTATTGCCTGCGGCAATTGCTTTTGCTGATGATGGGATAGGGGCGCATACGGGTAAATGGTATGACCCTGGGCTGGAATACGATTATTATAAATGGGAGAGCTTGGGTCATGTCAATGAAATGCAGGCGCAATTGATTGGCATGTACGGTATTACCCGCAATACGGCTTTTTTAAAGCCTGTGAATTTTTGTTACGACCTGATGATCGGTGCTGCCCAGGAGAAACTACCGGAGAATCCTGAACCAGGTTCATTAAATTGGGTAAAAAAGGTATTGTTCCAGGGTGGGGTAGATAAGGGCGGAGCAGATAATCCGATGACTGATGTTTTTGCTATGGCCGGGCGGATCAGCAACAGTTCTAAGTATGATGAGTTTATTGCGCTTCATGGTAATCCTTATAACAAATATTTGGTTAACAAAGATCCGGAAACCATCAATAAAGGCTTTGAGGAATTGCTAAACTCGCTAAGGTATAATTTTCCGCTTTTAACTACTGAAGTTAAATATACTGACCGTGTTTATGTACGGGGTAGCGAGCTGCTGTTTGGTATGTATACCGGGCATTTTGGTTCGGGATACGAATACCCCTCAACAGTGGCCACCTGGAAAAATACAGGGCCGGATATGGGCGTATTCGTCCGTCATGGTGACGCTACATCGGCAACAGTTTCTCTTTACAATTTTGGGGAAACCAGGACGGTAACCATGCAAACCTGGCTGCTGGAACCCGGCACTTACAAACTGAGTAGCGGCACTGATACCAATGATGATGGAGAAATTGATGCAGATCAATTGGAACGGATCCTTGTGCTGAAGGAAAGGGTAAACCAGGTGCAATTGCAGGTGCCCGCAGGGAAACTCCAGGCGGTGAGGATTGAACAGTTAAAAGCATACCCGAAGATTGAAGCTGCGGCTGATGTGGCACTTTCTGATCAGGATATATCAATTGTTAATGATCAGCTCAGTGTTAAAATCCATAACGTAGGGAATGTGACGGCCAAAAACATCAGGGTTGAACTGTGGGCTGGCTCGAGAAAGATCGGCTTGAGCAAAATAGCAGAGATTCCCGCACCAAATGACTTGGTTCCACGCTGGAAAAAAATCAGCTTTAAAATCAATACTGGCATGGCAATATCAGCGATTTCAGTTAGGGTATTTACAGATCATCCCGAAATTACTACACTTAACAATACCGCATCCTATCGTTTAACCCCGTAAATACATATATTATGGCAGGATATAAGTTAAAAATATTGTTCATCTTATTGCTTATCGGGCTTGCGTCATTATCCGCTAAAACCCAATCTGTTAATCTTAAAAAGGAATATGGGAACACATTGGTTCAGCTAGCTGATGTATTGTTGCAACACCAGTTGAAGGAAAAGGGTATGCCTGGTTTTGGTGCACTTAAGTGCGACTATGACGGAGTGTTACACACCAGGGCCTCAGAGTCGGTATATCCTTTTGCTGTGGCCTATAAAATTACCGGTGAGCGTAAATACCTCGAGGCGGCGATCCGCACCGGCAACTGGCTGATTCAGCAGCAGGAGCAAAACGGAAGCTGGAAAGAAACGCCTGAAGAATGGACGGGTACCACGACCGACCAGGTTTTAATGCTGATGCTGGCCTGGGACAATATTGCTCCTCAGTTCAGCAAAACTGAAAAAGACAGCTGGCGCAACGCGATACATCAAGCGGTTGATTATTTGCATGGGGTAATGACACCCGAGTTTGCCAGTATCAATTATGTGGCAACCACTTGTGCGACCCTGGCGAAGGCGGGCATTTTTTTTAATGACCGCAAATATGCTGACAGGGCGAATGAACTGGCACATCGCACAGTTTCCAAGATGGATGAGGACGGCTTTTTAAATGGAGAAGGCGGGCGTACCCATGCCAACAAACTGGGTGTAGACCTGGGCTACAGCATGGAGATGTCTTTATGGGGCCTGGGCCTTTATGCAAAATTAACTGGCGATACCCTGGTTAATAATGCGGTTAAACATGCGCTGAAAAGCCATCTTTATTTTATTTACCCTGATGGTTCGCTGGACAATTCCTGGGGCATCCGCTCCAATAAGTGGACTACCTATGGGGGAGCCACCTCTGATGGTTGTCAGGTTTTATTTTCGCTATATGCAGATGAAGATCCCAGGTATGGTGCTGCTTCGTTAAAAAACCTGGAATACCTACGCCAAAATATCCTGCCGAACGGACTCATCGGCTATGGGCCGCAACACGAAGAAGTGATGGATCATCCTCCTTGTATTTATCCAACTTTTACCAAGGCCAAGAACCTTGCTATGGCTTATGAACTGGAAACAAAGCTAAGCAGGGTGCTAGCGAAATTGCCAACGGAAGAAAGTGGCTGGGTAAAATACTTTAAAACAATTGATGTTGCTCAGCTGCGTACCGAAAATTTTATGGCTACCATCACTTCTTATGGCTATAAAGATTATAAAGCCGGGGCAAAAAGCAAATACATGTATCGCCCGGCGGGTGGAACGATTTCTGCTTTATGGGTAAAGGATCATGGTTATTTGACTGCATCAAGTGTAACGGAATACTCCAGACCTGAACCGATGAGCTTTCCTGAAGCACCTGGCGTCAGGTCCTTAACTCCAAGAATAGAGTTTACCGATAGTCTGGGTTATTTTACGAATCTGTTTGAGTTCGACAGCAGGATGGAAGCGAAGCAGGCAGGTAGCAACAGATTTGAAGTCAGCGTTTCTGGCGAACTGAAGGATAAGAACTGGCTGGCGGCTGGCGTTGGCTACCATATGAAATATCTCTTTTCTGATAGTGCCGTAGTAAAAACAATCAGACTGATTTATCATGATGCCTGGCCGGTGGTAAAAATCATTGAACCCATTATTCATTATAAAGGGATGGTATTTACGAAAATCGATGCCTATACGGTTTTGATCAGTGCGGGTAAACATAAATTCAGGTTTAAACTGCTTTCTGATAATGCGGTATTAAATATGGGTAAGGGTGCTGAGCATTATTGGGCACCATACCCGGCATTGAAGGCTTTTCCTTTGGAGCTGGAGATTCGGCCTGCAGCGGATGGTTTTAACCAGGAAATAAGTTATGAAATTTTAGTGCTTTAGGAAAAAATTACCTTCTTAGAGGAGGCCTCAGGCGCTGTTGCCCTTCAGCAACAGATGCCAGACTCCGAAAAGAACGGTTATTTTTTTAACTTGGCTTCGTTCCAATAAACATCCATTTCTGCCAAGGTCATATCTTGTAATTCTTTGCCACTTTCTTTGGCTTTGCTCTCTAAATATTGAAAGCGTTTAATGAATTTTTTATTGGTTTTTTCCAATGCATTTTCTGGGTTAATATTGATGAAACGTGCATAGTTTATCAAAGAGAATAACAAATCGCCAAACTCCTCTTCAGCCTTTTCAATATCAATAGCCGAATTATCAACGACATTAAACTCCGCTTTAAACTCTTGCATTTCCTCTTCCACCTTTTCCCAAACCTGAGACTTATCTTCCCAGTCGAATCCAACACCTCTTGCTTTTTCTTGTATGCGGCTTGCTTTTACTAACGATGGCAGACCGGCGGGTACACCTGCTAGTACAGATTTATTACCTTCCTTCAGTTTAATTTTCTCCCAGTTGCGTTTTACATCCTGTTCATCCTGCACTTCTACATCACCATAAATATGCGGGTGACGGTTAATCAGCTTGTCGCACACGCTGTTTAATACATCTACAATAGTAAAGTCATTGGTTTCCGAAGCAATGCGTGCGTAAAACACCAGGTGCATCATTACATCACCAAGCTCTTTTTTTACCTCATCAAGATCGCCTTCTAAAATGGCATCCGACAGTTCGTAGGTCTCTTCGATAGTAAGGTGTCTCAAGGTTTCCATGGTTTGTTTTTTATCCCATGGACATTGTGTGCGTAGGGTATCTAAAACGTTTAATAATCTAAGGAAAGCTGATGATGGATCTATTGCGGTAACTGGAGGTATATTATTGGGCATTGTTAAGAATTATTTTACGATGTTAAAGGTAACCATCATTGTGGTTAAAAAAAGAACCAGCAGGCCAAATAGGAAGATAAAATCGGCCGACCTCTCTAACTTGTTATTTAAGTCTCTTTTTTTTCGCATAGAGAGAAAGGAAAGAATGGAGCTGGTCATGAATAAAATAATGGCCAGCGCTGTGGTTTCATCAATCAAAGTACTATCCTGCATTTTGGATACTTTTATGGAGGTAAGTACAATAAAACACAGTCCAAGTAAGGTGGCGGATGTATTTAGGATATGGGGTGATTTGTTCTCTTCCATAAATTGGACTATTCTTGCTCTTCGAGTTTTATTTTCTTGGTGATACGGTATACCCTTCGTTTCTTTAAAGGTTTTTCTTCGCTCCCCAATAAAACTCCCCATGGTTTTAACTGGTCAACTTTATCAAAAATGATTTTAAGTACGGCAAGGTAGGGGATACACAGAAACATGCCTGATATACCCCACATCATTTCGCCAATCACAATGCCAATAAAGGCAAATAACGCATTGATTTTTACTTTTGAGCCGACCACTAATGGCATTAATACATTTCCATCAAGTGCATGAACAGATACGAAAGCAATTATAATGAGTAAAACTTTGCCAGCTCCGGCGGTAGCAAAAGTGATGAGTATACTGATCAGTAATGCCGTGAAAATACCTAGATAGGGAATGATATTAAAAATCCCTGTAATCAGACCAAGTAGAACGGCATATTTTATATTCAATATCAAGAGTATAATGACCATTAATATGGTAACAATAAACATCTGTAAAAATAGACCGGTAACATATTTTTTTATAATGTATTGTACCTGTCTAACCACTTCACTTACCTTTTGTGCATGTCTTTCTTCGAAAACCGAGGTCAGGAAATTGAAAAGTACGCCACGATAGTTAAGGATAAAAAAGGTAAATAAAAGCAGGAAAAATAGGAATAGGAGCGTAGAGGATAAAGTAAGTAATGTAGCGCCAAGTACAGATGCACTTGTGGACAATGCACTACTAGCGCTATTTTTAAGGTAATCTATCTGTATTTGGGTGTTGACATTGAATGTCTTGGAAATCCAAAGTTGTATGTCGTGAAAGGAAGTTTCAGCCTGGTGTTTCAATAATGGCCAGTCTTTCCAGAGATCGGTAAGCTGATTGGCTAGAAAGTAAAGTATGCCTGTAATGACAACAATCATCAATACTACGGATACAATGGAGGCAATGCTTCTTTTAAAACGCCATTTTCGCTCCATGTAACCGGCAAGGGGTAGTAGCAATAAAGCCAGTAAAAAGGAGGTAAGCAAGGGGGCCAAAAGGGTTTGTCCTAAAATAGCCAGGTAGCCCAAACTAATAATAGAAAATAACACCATTGCTAATTTGGTGTAAAAAGGCAGGGAGATGTTTTTCATTTATAGATGGGTTAATGATTACGTAAATTAACCAAAAACAAATGCCTTGCCAAGATTAAGAAAGAATAATATTTTACTGATGAAGTTATTTATGCTTTTGTAGCCCTTAGCATTTCTCTTTTTCCGGGAGCACCTGGTAATTTCTCTATACTAAAGCCAATGCTTTTTAAGGCGCGCTTTAACTTGCCGGTAATGGCATAGGTTACAAAAATGCCGGATGGTTTAAGGAATTGACAGACATGGGCAATGATTTCATCGGTCCACATTTCGGGTTGGTGCTGTACCGAGAAAGCATCGTAATAGATCAGGTCAAACTGCTGCGCTGTTTCGTACCGATGTAGGTAGGTGTGTACGATTTTTAATTGCTGATCTGGCAGGATGCTTACTGCTTGTTGTAGGGCTTTGCCATAATTGTTGATCACCCCGTCCCATATCGCCTGTGGCACATAGTTATTATATCCTGTTGATTCTAGCTCTTCGATTTGTAGAGGGAAGGCTTCTAATGAGGTATAATTAAGCTTTATTTGATTTTTCTGGCAATAATCAGCACTTAGTAAAAAATTAAGACCTGTACCAAAACCAACTTCAAGAATATTAATCTCCTGACCGGGAAAACTAGTAATGGCATGTTTTAGTCCGGCATCAATAAATACATGTTTGCTTTCTTGTAGGGCGCCATGTTTGGAATGGTAATGTTCGCCAATGCTTTCGTTGTACAGGGTGTTTGAGCCGTCGGCAGTTAAAGTGATCTTATTCATTCCTGCAAACTTAGATAAAATAGTTTTTAACTTAGTGCTTATTAATTACTGTTATGGATATAGAATCATTGAGAGACTATTGTCTCAGCTTGAAGGGGGCTACTGAAGGAATGAAATGGGATCATCTCTGCTTTATGATAGAAGAGAAGATTTTTGTGCTTGCGTCATTAGAGGATGGGCATCTTTGTCTGAAATGTGATCCAGAGGGTTTTGATGAGCTTACAGCTCGACATGGCATTAAGCAAGCACCTCACTTTGCACGTAGACAATGGGTAGTACTAGAAAGTCTGGAGATCATGCCTGATCAGGAACTGCAAAAACGTATTGCCGAATCGCGTGCATTGGTTTTAAGTAAGCTACCTAAAAAAACTCAGGCCAAATATCAATAATTGACTACTTGTTAAACCAGTAATAAATTTTGGTCAGCCCAAGCCGTCTGAGGATGGTGCCAGTAAAGGAAAATACATTTATCGTCTTCATCTCTTCTCGTTTTATATGTATTTAACATATTT
Organism: Pedobacter hiemivivus; assembly: GCF_005144565.1. Classification (NCBI taxonomy): domain Bacteria; kingdom Pseudomonadati; phylum Bacteroidota; class Sphingobacteriia; order Sphingobacteriales; family Sphingobacteriaceae; genus Pedobacter; species Pedobacter hiemivivus. Next base: position 64,174 of record NZ_SWDX01000012.1, on the reverse strand, counting down.
TAACAAAAAATATTGTGTGATTGTAAAGTTTATGTTGTAAAATTTTTGCGTTGACCGATGTATAATCCGGTTATTACCAGTAATGTGCCGGCGATGGTGTATAGTGTAATGGGCTCATTTAACAACCACCAGGCGTAGAAAAAGCCAAACAAGGGACAAAGAAATAGCCATAGCGAAGCTTTTACAGTATCTATTTTTAACAGGTAAAACCAACAGATCAATCCAACTACAGAAACGGCCAAGCTAAGCCAAAGCACCGAATAAATTAACCTACTGTCAAATTGTATCGAAGAGAAATCGCTCATAGAAAAGGTAAATGGTAGTAAGAATAGTCCACCAAGCGTTACTTGCCAACCATTAATCAATAGGTTGGGCACTGTCCATGTAACGCGCGCATAATAAACACTGGCAAAGGAAACAGCGACCATGCTTAACATCAATATAGTCACGCCGAAAATAGAGGTGCCGCTATTTTTAAGCAATGGATAAGTGGCAAGTGCGATACCTGCCATACCAATAATGATACTTATGATTTCACTTTTGGCAGGTTTTCGACCCATTAGCCATGAGGAAAGTAAAACGATCAATAGGGGATTGGTAGAAGTGGCCAGACTGCCGATACCGGCAGCCGTATATTTCATGGCAAAGACATACATGCCAAGGTATACTGTAGTATTTAAAAAGCCAAAAATGGCTAGTTGTCGCCATTCTTCTGTATTGGGTAGTCGGTATTGCTTATCTCTGCTAATCAGGTAACAATACCCTAGTAAAACAGCTCCGGCAATAAAGAAGCGAAGGTTTCCGAGTATTAATGGTGGGGCCGATAGGATACCAAATTTGGTGGCTACAGATGCAGAAGCCCATAACATGGCAAATAATAAGCCGGTAAGTATCGTTTTCATTACGACAAAGGTAAGGTAAGAAGTAATGTTATTTGCAGCATTTTATATAAGTTTGTCCAAACTAATTTTTTATACGAATGAAGAAACTGATTCTGCTGATCCACCTGGTATCAATTGCTTTTTGTGGTTTTGCCCAAAATAAACAATTGACCATGCAGGATGCGATGAGCAATGCCCGGACCGTACTTGCGCCCGAAAACTTATCTCAAATTCAATTTATTTACGGAACTGAGGATTATGTATATGCCAAACGTGTTGGTAATACTCCGGTTTGGTTAAGTGGCAATGCTAAAACTAAAGAAGATCAATCATTTTTGACTTTAAGTTTGCTAAACCAAAAACTAAGGGCAGCACAACAAGATACTTTAAAAGTGCTGCCTATGATTCAATTTAATCAGGGTACGAATTGGATTTTAAACCTTAATGGTAGCAAAGTAGCGCTTGATCCGGTTAAAAATACAGTAGAAGCACTTGTTGATAAGTCGTTAATGGGGATGGCTAATGTTGAGGAAAGTAAAGCAGGTTATGTTGCTTACCTTGATAATTTTAATCTGTTTGTAGCTAAAGGTGCAGACAAAAAGCAGGTGACTACGGATGGTAGCAAGGATATTGTATATGCTTCATCTGTACATAGGGAAGAATTTGGTATTAGCAAAGGAATTTTTTGGAGCAATAGCGGTAAGCTACTTGCTTTTTACAGAATGGACCAGAGCATGGTTACGGATTATCCGATTATCGATTGGACTACAAGACCGGCTCAGAATGTGAACATCAAGTATCCTATGGCTGGCGATAAAAGTCACCAGGTAACGCTAGGGGTTTACAACGCTGAAACGAAGAATGTAGTTTACATAAAAACTGGTGAGCCTGTTGAGCAGTATTTAACTAATATTGCCTGGAGTCCAGATGATAAATATGTTTATATAGCAGTATTGAACCGTGGACAAAACCACATGAAGCTAAATCAATATGATGCGGTAACTGGTGATTTTGTGAAGACTTTGTTTGAAGAAAAAGATGAGAAATATGTGGAGCCATTGGTCCCTATGTTATTCTTAAAAAATGATCCTTCGAAATTTATCTGGCAAAGCAATAGAGATGGCTGGAATCATTTGTATTTATATAGTTCGGCAGGAAAGCTGTTAAAACAATTGACTAAAGGACCTTGGGAAGTGTTGGATGTGAAAAATTTTGATGCGAAAGGTGATCAATTGTTTTATGTGTCGACAGAGGAGTCGCCAATCACAAGAAATCTATATGTGTTGAATGTGAAATCTGGTAAAACCAGGAGAATTACACAAGGGTTTGCAGTGCACAATGCACAGGTAAGTGCCTCTGGAAATACCGTAATTGATAGTTATAGCACGCCTAACGATCCAAAGGTGATTCAACTGGTTGAAACGGCTACTTTAAAAACTAAGGAATTGTTAAAAGCTGCTAACCCTTTAGCTGCTTATGCAACGGCAAATGGTTCAATTTTCACCATTAAAAGTAAATCGGGTGATGAGCTGTACATGAATTTGTACAAACCGGTAAATTATGATGCGAATAAAAAGTATCCTGTGGTTGTTTATTGGTATGGCGGCCCGCATGCGCAATTGATTACCAATGGCTGGAACGGCGGTGCTGGCGACTACTGGTCGAGATATATGGCTCAAAATGGTTATGTAGTGCTTACAATTGATGTAAGGGGTAGCGATAACCGAGGTAAGGCTTTTGAACAGTCTATGTTCCGTCGTGCAGGTGATGTACAAATGGAAGATATGATGACTGCTGTTGATTACTTAAAAAGTCAACCTTATGTAGATTCAGCTAATATGGGTTTATTTGGCTGGAGTTTTGGCGGTTTTGCAACCACTGATTTCATGTTAACACATCCGGGAGTTTTTAAAGCTGCAGTAGCAGGTGGTCCAGTGATTAACTGGCAGTTCTATGAAATCATGTATACTGAACGTTATATGGATACGCCACAGGAAAATCCTGAAGGTTACGCGGCTACTTATCTGAGCAACAAAGTTGATCAGCTGAAAGGAAAGTTGATGTTAATCCATGGCCAACAAGATCCTGTAGTTGTACAGCAACATTCAGTTGATTTTGTGAAGCACGCCGTTGATAAAGGTGTGCAGGTTGATTATATGATTTATCCTGGTCATGAGCACAATGTAATGGGCAAGGACCGTGTGCACTTATATCAAAAGGTAACGGATTATTTTGAGGTTTATTTAAAGGGGAAAAAATAACCTATCTCTTCAATCGCTGGAATCTTTTGCCTTGAAGGAAGGCAAAAGTTCCTAGGCTCTTCAGAGAAGGTAATTTTTTATTCACTAGAGGTAAAGGGGGCAGTATAAAAGTACTGCCCCCTTTCTTTTTCTAAAAAAATTCAGTGCTCTGAGCTGACATGCAAAGATTTTGCCCTTCAGCAAAAGATTTGAGGAAGCGAACAGCATCTGTATTTTTTTCCTTAATTTTACGCCTTCAAAATCTGATACTTTCAAAATAATGAGCATTTCTACAAAATACGATCCGGCATCGACAGAAGATAAATGGTATAGTTACTGGCTTTCGAAGAAGTTTTTTCACTCTGAGCCAGATGAGCGTGAGCCTTATACAATTGTAATCCCGCCACCAAATGTCACTGGGGTCTTGCACATGGGCCATATGCTGAACAACACCATTCAGGATGTATTGATCCGTAAAGCTCGTATGCAGGGTAAAAATGCTTGCTGGGTACCGGGTACTGACCACGCTTCTATTGCTACAGAAGCTAAGGTAGTAGCCATGCTTAAAGAAAGAGGAATCAATAAAGCGGATATTAGCCGCGAAGAGTTTTTGAAGTACGCCTGGGAGTGGAAAGAGAAATACGGTGGTATTATCCTGGATCAGTTGAAAAAACTAGGAGCAAGTTGCGACTGGGACCGTACGCGCTTTACCATGGAGGATGATTTGTCTGATGCGGTTATTGACAGCTTTATCCACTTGTATAAAAAAGGCTGGATTTATAGAGGTATCCGTATGGTGAACTGGGATCCGGCAGGTAAAACTTCTGTTTCTGATGAAGAAGTAATCCGTAAGGAAGTAAACCAGAAATTATATTACATCAAATATACTGTTTCAGGAAGTGATGACTTTGTTACTATTGCCACTACACGTCCGGAAACCATCATGGCTGATGCGGCAATTTGTATCAATCCAAATGACGAACGCTATACACACCTGAAAGGTAAAAAGGTATTTGTTCCTTTAATCAATCGTGAAATTCCGATTATTGAGGACGAATATGTAACTATGGATTTTGGTACTGGATGTCTAAAAGTTACACCGGCACATGATCTTAACGATTATGAATTGGGTTTAAAGCATAAACTGCCAGTTATAGATATTTTAAATGACGATGGTACGCTGAATGAGCTTGCCGTTATTTTAGTTGGCGAGGATCGTTTTATCGCTAGAAAAAAGATTGCTAAGCTATTAGACGAAGCAAGTCATTTAGAAAAGGTTGAAGATTATAAATCTCAGGTTGGTTTTTCTGAGCGTACGGATGCGGCTATTGAGCCTAAATTGTCTATGCAATGGTTCTGCAAAATGGACCAGATGGCTAAACCTGCTTTAGAGGATGTTTTAAATGGCGATGTAAAGCTAATCCCTGAAAAGTTTGTAAATACCTACCGTCATTGGATGGAGAATGTTCGTGATTGGAATATCAGTCGCCAACTTTGGTGGGGACAGCAAATTCCAGCTTGGTACGACAATCAAGGTAATTGGGTTGTTGCTAAAACTAAGGACGAAGCTTTGGTTGAGCTCTTGAAGCTTAAAGATCCTGATGGAAACTTTACTGCTGAAGAAGCTGCAGGTTGCAAAAGCCAGCTTGCGCCATTTGTAAAACAGGATCCTGATGTGATGGATACCTGGTTCTCTTCTTGGCTATGGCCAATATCTGTATTTGATGGTTTTAAAAATCCTGATAATCCAGATATCAATTATTATTACCCAACGAATGATTTAGTTACTGCACCAGAGATTTTATTCTTCTGGGTTGCAAGGATGATCATGGCAGGGCATGAGTTTAGAGGTCAGAAGCCATTTACCAATGTATACTTAACTGGTATCGTAAGAGATAAGCTTGGACGTAAGATGTCTAAGTCCTTAGGTAACTCTCCTGATCCAATTGGGTTGATTGAAAAGTATGGTGCTGATGGTGTGAGGGTAGGGATGTTGTTGTGCTCTCCTGCTGGAAACGACTTGATGTTTGATGAAAGCTACTGTGAGCAAGGACGTAATTTCGCCAACAAAATATGGAATGCATTCCGCCTGGTAAAAGGATGGGAAGTAGATGCTAATCTAGAAAATCCAAATAAGCAGGCCATATTGTGGTTTGAGAACCGCTTTAATGAAGCGCTTGCTGAAATAGAAGATAACTTTAAGCAATACCGTTTATCTGAAGCTTTAATGGCGACTTACAAGCTGGTATGGGATGATTTCTGTGCCTGGTACCTGGAAATGGTTAAGCCAGCTTATCAGCAGCCTGTTGATGCGGATACGCTAAAAGCAACTGCAGGCTTCTTCGAAAAGATATTAACCTTATTGCATCCATTTATGCCTTTCCTAACAGAAGAATTGTGGCATGATGAGCTGTTTGGCGAAAGAGGGGAAATGGAATGTTGTATTGTGGCAAACTATCCTGTAGTTGGAAGTGCTGATGCAACTTTACTTAAAGAAGTAGAAGTGATTAAAACTTTAGTAGGGGAGATTAGAAACGTAAGAAATACCCAGCAAATCTCTCCAAAAGAGGCTTTGCCTTTGGCTATTAAAGTAAATTCTACGCTTGACTACGAAAAGTGGTTAAATATCGTTTTCAAATTGGTTAATATCAACCAGGTTGAGTTTGTAAATGATAAAATCCCAGGAGCTGTAAGTTTCATGGTAGGTAATGATGAGTTCTTTATTCATTTGAATGAAGCCATTGATGCTGATGTAGAAATAGCCCGCTTAAACGAGGAGCTTATTTACCTGCAAGGTTTCTTGAAGTCTGTTAACGCTAAGTTGAGTAATGAGCGCTTTGTGCAGAATGCCAAGCCTGAAATTATCCAAAACGAAAGAAACAAACAGGCTGACGCTGAAGGGAAAATCAAAATTATTGAAGAGAGCTTGGCTGCTTTGAGTTAAGTGAAAAATAAAGGTAAAATAAACCATTCTCCTCCAAGTCTGGCATCTCTTCGGCTCCTGAAGGGGAGCAAAGAGCGGCTAGGTCTTGTCTGAGAAGGTATATTTTATTTCAAGCAAAGCAATGAAAATAAAAAAAAGCATGATGTCTATAGGCATCATGCTTTTTTTTATGCAGTATTTTAAAACAAAATATACCTTCTATGAAAAGGCCTCATGCGCTTTTGCCCTTCAGCAAAAGATGCCAGCCTTAGAATAGAACGGTTTATTTTGCCTTTATTTTGAGCGTTACAGAGAATTCCTTAAGATCACTTTTGCGGGATCTCGCATTGCAACCGTGGTTCCTGTCAGAATAGCTTTAGCTGCTTCTTCTCCCATTTTGTTGAAATCTGTACTGATTACAGTAATTCCGTTTTCCAATATTTCTTTTACCGCCGTATCATTGTAAGAAATCAGACCGATATCTTTTCCTAGTGTCCATTGATTTTTACGTGCCAGCTTAATAATGGAAATATCATCCTGATCATATCTGCTGAATGTGATGTAAGCGTCGCCATTTTTACAGTTTGGTTCATCCACGGTGTTGTAAATGATATGTTTTTTACGAGTTAACTTACAGAAAGTCTCAAATCCATTTATTACCTCTTTGGCATGAAATGCTTCTAATGGTGCAATTAAAACTAATCTCGAGTATTTCTCTAGCTGGGGAAGGAGTTCCGTCAGCGATTCCTGAATATCTGTTTTATAATCCTGATAAATGCAGGTGTAATCTCCGGTTAGATTTTTCTCTTCATAATCCAGTATGATTCTTTTTTGTGAGGGAATGCGATTGAGCACTTCGGTAGTGTTGCCTTGTAAGAATGTTGTGATTACAAAATGAGTGTAATTGGGTAAATTCTCATCCACAAGTTTTTCGAATACCTTAAAATTATGATGATGAAAATATACGTCTACATCTGCCTGACCTTTAATCTTTTCTAAAAAAGACTGGTATACCCGATCTCTTAAGACATTCATTTTATCAAGGATCAGACATATTCGATAGGGCTGATATTGGGCCTTTTTCTTTACATAATAGCCTTTTCGGTATTCGGCTTCAATAATCCCTTTTTCAGATAAATGACTGAGGCCTTTTAACGCAGTTTCCTTACTGATTTTTAATTTTTCAATTAATTGATTTAAAGAAGGGAGTCTGTCGTTAATTTTGAGTTCGTCTATTTCAATGAGATGGTTAATATATTCTGCTAACTGCAAATACTTCATTCTATGTGTAGAAACAGGGGGGGAATCGGTCTCTATACTTTGTTTTTCAATTTTAGATTTTGAATTTTGAGGCATATATTTTTTTGTTGCGTTGCAAAACTAACTGATATTTTTGAGAAAACACAATCCATACCAAACCAAACCAAGCGCGGGTGTTGAATATTTTTATTGAAGATTTTTGTTTGTTAAATTATTGAATTTTAATTGTTTAGTTTTTGAATTCTGTTTCTTGACAGGGATGTTGTGATAATAAAAGATAAATAATGTTTGAAAACTAAGATTAATTTATATTTTTGTTATGACTGTTAAACCAAACCAGACCAAACCAAATATGAGCGATGTGTTATCATCCAAAAAATCGGGCATTACATACTTATATATTCCCGCACTACCTGTTCAGATTCAAATCCTAATCAGAGGGGCATTGATAAACTGATCTACAGAAAGCAATTATAGTATGAAATATAAAAACACTAACAAATGAAATACATTAAAACCTCCGTTTTACTTCTTCTTTTAAGCCTAATCACTGGTTTATCGTTTGGGCAAACCAGTCCTAAAAGTTTAAGGCTATTTATTATTGGCAATAGTTTTTCTCAAAATGCGTCGGCGTATTTATCCAATTTTGCAAAGGAAAAGGGCACAGAACTCATTGTGGGCAGAGCAGAATTAGCCGGTCATTCTTTAGAGCAGCATTGGGGATACGTTGAGGCCGCAGAAGCCAATCCTGAAGATCCTAAAGGGAAGCCTTATAAAGGTAATAAGTCCTTGCGTATGCTTTTATCGGCGGGTACCTGGGATGTGGTTACGCTTCAACAGGCTTCTTATCTATCCGCGGATAAGGAAAGCTACAATCCCTATGCTCAAAAACTATACGATTACATTAAAAAGATTCAACCAAATGCCAGGATTATTATCCATCAAACCTGGGCCTATAGAAGTGATGCTTTAAAATTTGGTCGAGTGGCGCCAAATCAGCTGGCTAAAAATCAGACTGAAATGTGGGAGAAATCAAGGGCGGCTTATCATGCCCTGGCCAAACAGTTGAATGCGAAAATTATGCCTGTTGGGGATGCCTTTTATGCCGTAGCATCAGATAAGGTTTTTGGTTTTAAAAAGGATCCTGCTTTTGATTATGAAAATCCGGTGTATCCCAACCTTCCTAACCAAGAAAATTCTATTAACATGGGTTATTACTGGAAAGATAAGAAAATTGTATTTGACCCAAATCATGCCAATGAAGCAGGAAGATACCTGGGGGGATTAATTTGGTATGCAATCTTATTTAACGAATCTCCGTCAAAAATTGAGTATGTGCCTAAAAATGTCCCAGCGGATTTTGCTGTCTATTTAAAAACAGTAGCAGAAAAAACAATTAAAAATTTAAACACAAGTAAATAAACCATTCGCATGAATTCAATAATAGATACCTCGGTTATCGTCGTTTTTTCAGTGTTTATTATGATTATAGGTTTGCTGTTTTCCAGAACGGGGAGAAACCTGAAATCATTCTTCGCGGGTGGTGAGGCGGTGCCCTGGTTTATCGGTGGCTTATCCCTTTTCATGAGTTTTTTCTCTGCAGGTACTTTTGTAGCATGGGGATCTATTGCCTATAAATACGGCTGGGTGGCCGTTACTATTCAATGGACCATGTGTATTGGAGGATTAATAACAGGCTTATACATTGCGCCAAAGTGGAAGGCAACGGGAAGCCTGACGGCAGCCGAATTTATAAAAGACAGATTGGGTGCACACGTACAAAAAAGCTTTATTTATATTTTTATGCTGGTCTCGCTATTTATCAAAGGATCAGTATTGTATTCGGTAGCTAAGTTGGTGGGCTCATCTTTGGAGTTTCCATTGGTACCTGTTACCCTCATTTTAGGCATACTTATGATTGCTTATACCGCAGTGGGTGGTTTATGGGCAGTTATGGTGACTGATATTTTACAATTTGTAATACTTACAGCAGCCGTTCTTTTGATCATTCCTTTAGCCTTTACAGAAGCTGGAGGCGTACAAACATTTTTGACTAAAGTACCCGATGATTTCTTTAACGTCGTTAATGGGGAGTATACCTGGGGCTTTATCGGTGCTTTTGCACTTTACCATATCTTTTATATCGGTGGGAACTGGACTTTTGTGCAGCGTTATACGAGTGTTGATACCCCAAAGTCCGCATCTAAAGTGGCATTTCTATTTGCTGGATTATACATTGTAAGTCCGGTATTGTGGATGCTACCCCCAATGATTTACCAAACTATTAATCCGGGCCTAACAGGTTTAGAAACTGAAAATGCTTATTTAATGGTATGCAAGCAAGTGCTGCCAGCAGGATTGATGGGCTTGATCCTGACAGGGATGTATTTCTCAACTTCGGCATCAGCAAATACAGCTTTAAATGTGGTGTCTGCAGTTTTTACAAATGACATTTATAAAGGAACAATAAACCCGCAGGCATCGGATGAAAAGCTGATGAAGATTGCCCGTACCTCATCATGGTGCTTTGGTTTTGGTATGATTGTAATCGCATTAATCGTACCCTATATAGGTGGAATTGTCGAGTTTACATTAAGTGTAGGCGCCATTACAGGCGGACCGTTATTGGCTCCACCAATATGGGCGTTGTTTTCTAAACGCATTACAGGTAAAGCAACTATTACGATTACCATGGTCAGTCTAGCGGTTAATTTATGCTTCAAAATCGTATTGCCACTTGTGCTTGACTATAAACTCAGTCGTGCAAGTGAAATGCTACTTGGTGTGTTGCTCCCTTTTATCCTGTTGGTAATTTATGAACTGTATGCCGCATACAAAGGGAAAATAAGTGCGGAATATTTGCAATTACAGGAGCTCAAAGCCTTTCGTGCTGCAAATGTGCCAGAAGTTGATGAAGAAGAGGTGGCAGAGATTAAAAGACAAAATAAGTTCGGTTTACAAGTCATCGCATTTTCATTGGCTTTTATCGCCTTGCTGCTATACATTCTTTGCGCTTTTACCACTAAGGGAACGACTATGGTGGCCGTTATTGCGACCATAATTTTACTGAGTGCCTGGATTCCGTTAAGAGCAAGTTTTAAGAAGAAAATTTAATAGAAGATATATAACATTACTGGGGTCACCCAAACATTTACTATGATAAAATCAGAAGGAACAGATGCCCGTAGCTTGGTGTCTGAAAAATTAAGTACCGCGTTTTTAGTTGTTGGAGGTGGATTGTCTGGCGTTTGTACCGCAATTACTGCCGCGCGTAAAGGCCTCAAAGTTGTTCTTGTGCAAGATCGCCCCGTTTTAGGTGGTAACTCATCCAGCGAAGTGAGATTATGGATCCTTGGCGCTACCTCGCACATGGGGAATAATAATAGATGGAGTAGGGAAGGTGGGGTTGTTGATGAAATTCTGGTAGAGAATACTTATCGAAATAAAGAAGGTAATGCTTTGATTTTTGATACCATATTACTGGATAAGATAGCTGCTGAGCCCAATATTACACTTTTATTGAATACAGTTGTTTATGAGGTTCATAAATCAGATAAGGATACTATTTCATCTGTAAAAGCATTTTGTAGTCAAAATTCAATTGAATATATCATTGACGCACCTTTGTTTTGCGATGCATCTGGAGATGGAATTGTTGGCTTTTTAGCTGGAGCAGCCTTTAGGATGGGCGCCGAAAGTAAAGAGGAGTTTGGTGAGAAATTTGCACCAAGTGTTGAGTACGGCGAACTATTGGGGCACAGTCTTTATTTCTATAGTAAAGATACAGGTAAGCCCGTAAAATTTGTGGCACCTGATTTTGCATTGAAAGACATTACGAAGGAAATTCCACGTTTTAAAAGTTTTAATGCCAAGGAATTTGGTTGTAAATTATGGTGGCTAGAATATGGTGGAAGATTAGATACTGTACATGATACCGAAAAAATTAAGTGGGAACTTTGGAGAGTAGTGTATGGTGTATGGGATTACATCAAAAACTCAGGTGAGTTTCCTGAAGCGGAAACGATGACATTGGAATGGGTAGGCACTATTCCCGGGAAACGAGAGAGCCGTCGATTTGAAGGAGATTATATGCTCCGTCAGCAAGATATTGTATCCCAAAATACCCATACAGATGCGGTTGCATTTGGGGGTTGGTCTATAGATCTCCACCCTGCTGATGGTGTGTTTAGTGAAAAACCAGGCTGTAATCAATGGCATAGTAAAGGCATTTATCAAATCCCATACCGTTGCTTATATAGCAGAAACATAAAGAATCTTTTCTTTGGTGGACGGATTATCAGTGCTTCACATGTGGCATTTGCATCAACCAGGGTAATGGCTACGGCAGCTCATGTAGGTCAGGCAGTTGGTATGGCTGCATTTATTGCCAATAAGCATAAAGCAAACCCCGCCGACTTATTGCCTAAAAACCTGATGGAAGATCTGCAAAAGGAATTGTTGAAAACTGGTCAGCATATTCCTGGACTTGAATTGGCAGATCAAGAGGATCTTGTACAATCTGCTGAAATATCTGCATCTAGTGAATATGTTTTAACTGAATTACCTTTGGATATACTGAAAACCTTGGATGTGTCCGTTGCACAAATGCTTCCTTTGGACAAAGGTAAGGTTCCTAAGGTTACTTTACATGTAGAATCGGCTGTGGATACCACACTTGATATCGAACTACGCATTAGCGGAAAATCTGGAAATTATACACCGGATGTGGTACTAGAGCAGCAAGTATTGGCGATTGTACCGGGCGAGAACTCTTTAAGTATTGAGTTTTCTGCAGCATTAGCCGAAGATGCATATGTGTTTATGGTATTACACAAAAATCCATCGGTAAAAATCTATCATTCAGAACATCGTATTACTGGAGTCCTTTCTGTATTTAACCTCGTGAATAAAGCCGTGTCTAACTATGGCAAGCAAACCCCAGCGGAAGATATTGGTGTTGACGAATTTGAGTTTTGGTGCCCACAGCGCAGACCAGAAGGACATAACCTAGCCATTCAGGTAGAACCAGGACTTTCTAAATTCACTGCCGAAAATATCAAAACAGGAGTTTACCGACCTACGACAGCACCTAATGCATGGGTTGCTACATTAGCCGATGCTCAGCCATCCATAAACCTAAAATGGGACAAGGAACAAAAAATAAGCACCATTGAACTGTTTTTTGATACGGATTATGACCATCCGATGGAGTCGGTACTGATGGGCCATCCGGAAAATGTTATGCCTTTTTGTGTAAGAAATTACGAGATTAAAGATGGTAATGGAAACCTTATATATACTAAGAAGGATAATTATCAGACCAAGAACACCATTGTTCTCGATCAGGCAGTGTATACCGACAGTATTACTATAAACCTGGCACATCCATCTCAAAATACACCAGCAGCATTATTCTCAGTAAGGTGCCATTAAACATCATACTTAAGCACGATATTTAAGCATCATGCTATCGACAAAATTTGCCTTCTGTGAAGAGACCTAGGAACTTTTGCCTTCTTCAGGCAAAAGATTTTTCGGGAGTACTTATTGGACTGTGTCCTCAAGAGTGCTTCGCAGTTCCAGACTCTGAACAGAATGGCTAATTTTGAATCCTATATGCGCAACGCCTATCCCCCGCAATAATATGATTCACTCTGGTAATGTTGACCTCTTCTCCCAGTACAAACTTAAACGTATTAAGTTCCGAAGTACAAAAGCCCTGACAAATTTGTGCCGCTGCGCAAATGGGACAATGGTTTTCAATTAATAGATAGCCCTTTTCATCCTTGATGTATTCAGCCATATAACCTTCCACTGTACGGATGTTTACGAGCTGTTGTATTCTTTCTTCTAAAGTAGTGGATTGTTGCAATTGTTGACTGTATCGTTGCTTGGCTTTTTGCTCGCCAGCTGATATGACCGTTTGGAGCGCATCTTCTCCCAAGGTTTCTTTAATTTGCTGAATCAATTTCACCGTAAGTTCTGCGTGCGTATCCGGAAAACCCTTGTTGCCAAGCTCTGTTAAACTGAAGTATTGGGTGGGTCTGCCAACTCCCTTAGATTCATGCGTAGATTGGATTAAACCTTCTTCCGTAAGCTTAAGTAATTGAAGTCTGGCTCCTTCGCTAGTGATTCCCAGTTCTTTAGAAATAGCTGCGGAAGTTAAAGCGCCACGGGTCTTCAGTAACATTAAAAAACGATTTGTCTTCATAATCTAATAAAACAAGTGTTTAGTTGTTTTATTAGCAAAAGTACTAACTTTGCTGAACTTATAAGAATATCAGGAATTATAATTTCTCCATGCACGGTATTGTAATCTCTTATTATTTGTATAAATAAATCTAAAGCAGACAACAATGTACTTTAATTACCTGGAATTCCTTTATCTACAACATACCGGACCACCGCTATATTAACCTGGCCTTTAGCAGCTATTCTTAACCATTTTTAAATACAGCCAAAGCCCTGAAATCTTATTTTTTTGGGAGTAAGGGGATTGTTATGGCTATTTTTTTACCAATACATCATACAAATACTGTCATTATGAAATCAATACAATTACCATTATTAATCACACTGCTTTTTTTACAGGCATGTGGACCAGAGCAGCAAACAGCGCAGGTAGAAACCATTCAGGAATACCCTGTAATGACGATAGAACGTCGGGAGGCCATTATAAATACCGAATATCCAGCTACTATTCAGGGACAGCAAAATATAGAGATCCGCCCCAAAGTAGACGGCTTTGTTGCACAGATTTTTGTGGATGAAGGGGCTTCAGTGAAAAAAGGACAGCCTTTGTTTAGGATCAATGCACCGCAATACGACCAGGAAGTAAGAACTGCTGATGCAGCGATCAAAAATGCGCTGGCGGAAGTGAATACCGCAAAAATGCAAGTCGAAAAAACTTTACCGCTTGTAAAAGAAGGCATAGTAAGTGATTACGAATTGAAATCGGCGAACTTTAATTTACACGCTAAAGAGGCTGCGCTTGCACAAGCTAAAGCCAGTCTTGCAAATGCACGTATCAATGTAGGTTATACGCAGATTAACAGCCCGGCCGATGGTGTAGTTGGGGCTATACCCTATAAAACAGGAAGTTTGGTTAGCAGCGCTTCGCCACAGCCATTGACTACAGTATCCAACATCGCTCATGTTTTTGCTTATTTCTCTTTTAATGAGAAACAGTTTTTAGACTTCACAGACAGCTTTACAGGTAAAAGTATGGGGGATAAGCTAAAACACTTTCCAGCGGTTACACTTTTGTTGGCCAATGGAACGGTTTATAAAGAAAAGGGACGTATGGAAAGTATTGGCGGATTGATCAATACAGAAACCGGTGCGGTGAATTTAAGAGCCGGCTTTCCTAATGCAGATGGCGTGATTAGAAGTGGAGCAAGTGCCACCATTCGAATCCCTATGTCGGCAAAGGATGCGGTTCTTATTCCTGCCAAAGCTACTTATGAAATGCAGGAAAAGCTGATGGCTGTACTGGTAAATAAAGATGGAGTGGTAAAGCCTGTTGAAATAGAGATCATGGACATTCCTTCAGGAGAATTCTATGTAGTGAAGAAGGGCCTAAATGCGGGAGATCAGGTGGTAGTGGAAGGTATGGGAAGTTTGAAAGACGGGACGAAGATTAAACCTGCAACAGTTAAAAAATAGCGCACATTTTATATAAAATATTAAACAATCATGTTAAAGAAATTTATAGACAATCCCGTATTATCTACTGTAATATCGGTGATCATTGTCATACTGGGGTTGTTAGGACTGTTCTCTCTACCAATATCCCAATATCCTGATATTGCGCCACCAGCAGTTGAAGTAAGCACTGCTTATCAGGGGGCTAGTGCGGATGTAGTGATGAAAAGTGTAATTATTCCACTGGAAGAACAAATTAATGGAGTGGAGAATATGACGTATATGACCTCCAAAGCCAGTAACGATGGCAGCGCCAGTATCACCATCAATTTTAAGCAGGGGACAGATCCAGATATGGCTGCGATTAACGTGCAGAATAGGATCACTAAAGCAACCAGCCTATTACCAGCAGAGGTAATTAAGATGGGGATTACCACCAGTAAAAGGTTGAATAGTGAAGTGTTTAGCTTTTTACTTTATAGCGAAGATGGAAAATACGACCAGAAATTCCTCGACAATTATTTGAAGATCAATATCATTCCTCAGATTAAAAGAATTCAAGGAATTGGAGATGCTCAAGTTTATGGTGGTAAGGATTACAGTATGCGGATCTGGTTAAAACCTGATGCTATGGCGGCCTATGGTCTTATCCCGGGTGATATCGTAAGTGCACTGGCAGAACAGAATATTGAAGCTGCACCGGGTAAGGTTGGTGAAAATAGCAACCAAAGTTTCCAGTATACCTTAAAATATACTGGTCGGTTTGAGAAGGCTACCGAGTTTGAGAACATCATTCTTAAATCGGTAGGTAGCGGACAGGTGTTAAAATTAAAAGATGTAGCGGATATTAATCTGGGTTCATTTACCTACTCCAGCTCCTTAACCGCTCAAGGACATGAATCGCCGTATGTTGCGGTTAGTCAGACTTCCGGATCGAATGCGCATGAAATCATCAAACAGTGTGAGAAAATACTAAAAGATGCAGAAAAGACTTTTCCTAAAGGGATTAAGATAGGCGTGTTTGCCAATGCCAACGAGTTTCTGGATGCGTCCATCTCTAAGCTGATCTTTACCATTATCGAAGCGTTTATACTGGTATTTATAGTCGTGTTTATCTTTCTTCAGGATTTTCGTTCTACATTAATCCCAGCTATCGCGGTACCTGTGGCGATTATTGGTACCTTCTTTTTCCTGAAGCTATTTGGATTTACCATTAACCTGCTTACGCTATTTGCATTGGTA
Source organism: Pedobacter hiemivivus (assembly GCF_005144565.1). Classification (NCBI taxonomy): domain Bacteria; kingdom Pseudomonadati; phylum Bacteroidota; class Sphingobacteriia; order Sphingobacteriales; family Sphingobacteriaceae; genus Pedobacter; species Pedobacter hiemivivus. The sequence goes on along the minus strand of NZ_SWDX01000012.1, from coordinate 47,984 downwards.
TTGGCCATAGGTATTGTGGTCGATGATGCTATTGTGGTGGTCGAAGCTGTGCATGCTAAGTTGGATCAGGGGGCAAAATCAGCCAAGAAAGCAACCATGCATGCGATGAGCGAGATTAGCAGCGCTATTATTTCTATCACCCTAATTATGGCAGCGGTGTTTGTTCCCGTAACTTTTGTAACCGGGTCTGTAGGCGTGTTTTACAAACAGTTCGGTTTAACGTTGGCAGTAGCGATTATCATTTCGGCAGTAAATGCCCTTACTTTAAGTCCGGCTTTATGTGCCTTATTGCTTAAGTCGCACAATGCCCATGATCAACCTAAAAAGGGTTTTATGCAGCGGTTTTATGATGGATTTAATGCCTCATTTACCGCTATGGCCAGCAAGTATAAGAAATCGGTTATTTTCTTGATCAACAAAAAGTGGATAGCATTTGCGGGTATTGCGTTGTTTGCTGTGCTGTTCTGGTTTTTGGTTAAAACCACGCCAACGGGTTTTGTTCCTAATGAAGATAGTGGTTCAATTTATGGCAATGTAATTCTTCCCCCGGCGACTTCGTTGGAACGTACAGAAGTGATTGCTGATCAGATAGACAGTATTGCACGGTCTATTCCTGAAGTGGAATTGTCATCCAGACTTGCGGGGATGGACTTGATGAGTGGTACAGGAAGCTCATATGCAGCAATTTTTATCCGTTTGAAACCATGGAAAGAAAGGACAAAAAAGGGGCAGGATATTAAGAGCATCGTTGGACAGTTGTTTGCCAAGACAGCTGAGATTAAAGGTGCCAATATTATCTTTTTTGCAGCACCAACCTTACAGGGATTTGGAAACAACGATGGTTTTGAATTCCAGCTACAGGATAAAACTGGTGGAAGCTATAAAGCGTTTGATGCTGTAATTGGCAAATTTATGGGCACACTTAATCAGCGTCCTGAAATTATGTACGCGGCAACTTCTTATAATACTGGATTTCCTCAATACGAAGTAAGCGTTAATGTCGCCAAATGTAAAGAAGCCGGAGTTGCGGTAAATACGGTATTGGAAACACTTCAAGGTTACCTTGGTGGGATTTATGCCTCTGACTTTAACCGTTTTGGTAAGCAATATAAAGTGATGATTCAGGCTGAGGCATCGCAAAGAAGTAATAAAGAAGCATTAAGCAAAATATTTGTTAGGAATGATCAAGGGGTAATGGCTCCGATTTCTGGATTTATCACCCTGAAGAAAACTTATGGCCCTGAATTCATTAACCGTTTTAATCTGTTTACTGCGGGTGCTGTAAATGGCGCGCCAAAGCTAGGATACAGTTCGGGTGATGCGATCAAGGCTATCCAGGAAGTTGCCGCAGAAACTTTACCACAAGGGTATACTTTTGAGTTCTCTGGTTTAACGCTAGAAGAGCTTTCCAGCGGGAATCAAACCTTGTTAATTTTTATACTAAGTCTGTTGTTTATTTACTTCCTATTGAGTGCGCAGTATAAGAGCTATATTTTGCCTTTCTCGGTGCTGTTGTCCTTACCGATCGGTTTGGCCGGAGCCTTTTTGTTTGCCCGTTTATTTGGGTTAGATAATAATATATTCCTACAAATCAGTTTGATTATGTTGATCGGCCTATTGGCGAAAAATGCGATCCTGATTGTTGAATTTGCCCTGATGCACCGATTGAGTGGTAGAAGTCTTGTTCAATCTGCCATAGGGGGTGCAACGGCCAGATTGCGACCAATCCTGATGACTTCTTTTGCCTTTATTTTCGGTTTATTGCCTTTAATGTTGGCAACAGGCGCAGGTGCCATTAGTAATCGTTCTATCGGAACGGCTGCCGTAGGCGGGATGTTAATAGGAACCGTATTTGGCGTATTTGTAATCCCTGTATTGTTTGTCGTTTTTCAATCCTTACAAGAAAAGATCTCAGGTACCACAAAAACCAATGAAATTGAATAGTTAATAAAGAAAATCAAAAATGAAATCATATATAGGATTAATGCTACTGCTCGTGCTTGCTTCCTGCAAGATATCGAAGGAGTACCAAAGACCAGATTTAAATACTACACAGCTTTACCGGGACTATCAATCGGTTGATACCATTAATATCGCTTCGATGCACTGGAACAAGTTGTTTGCGGATCCAATTTTAAATGGCTTGATTACAGAAGGATTGCAGCAAAATATAGATCTGAAGATGGCATACCAACGTATTATAGCTGCAAGCGCTAGCTTTCAACAGAGCAAGTCAGCCTTTTTGCCCGATTTGAATGGTAATGCCAGCATTAAACAATCCAAATTGGCCTTCCCACAGGGGTTTGGAATTATTAATTCCTCTACCCAATATGATGTGGGTTTAACCTCAACATGGGAAGCTGATGTATGGGGTAAGTTAAAGCGTGCTAAAAAAGCTGCGTTGGCAAGCTTATTACAGACCGAAGAGGCAAGGAAGGCTGTGCAAACACAACTGATTGCAGATATCAGTAATTGCTATTTTACTTTATTGGCATTAGATCAGCAACTGCTGATCTTAGAACAAACTGTAAATAACAGAAAAACAGACGTGCGAACCATGAAGTCTTTAAAAGCAGCGAATGTAGTAACCGGAGCGGCTGAGGTGCAGAGTGAAGCCAGTCAATATGCTGCTGAAGTTGTGATCCCACGATTGAAGAGACAAATTAGGGAAACCGAAAACGCTTTAAATCTGCTGTTGGCAAAGCCATCCACTACGGTTAACCGAGCTTCGTTAAATGATCAAAAACTGTTGGTTGATCTTAAAGTTGGCTTGCCTGTACAATTATTGCAAAATAGGCCCGATGTAAAACAGGCAGAATATGCTTTTATGGCTGCTTTTGAAAATACAAATGTAGCGCGTAAGCTGTTTTATCCTTCTGTTACGCTAACTGCATCTGGGGGCTTTACCAGCTTTAGTTTAAAAGATTGGTTAACTCCAGATGGTCTATTTGGTAATATAGCAGCTGGAATTGCACAGCCCATTTTTAATAAAGGTGTAAATAAAGCCAGGTTAATTACTGCAAAGGCGGCTCAACAAGAAGCGGCACTAGCATTTCAAGGATCCCTGTTAAAAGCAGGGGAGGAAGTTTCTAATGCTTTGTACGCTTACCAAACTGCTGTTGAACAAGAAGGGATTAGAGTAAAGCAACTGGCTGCATTGGAAAAATCGGTTGATTTTACAAAGAAGCTGCTACGTTATAGCTCTGCCACCAATTATACTGATGTACTTACTTCTGAGCAGAATCTATTGTCGGCACAGTTAGAAGGTGTTGACGATAAATTGCAACAGTGGCAGGCAGTGATTGGGTTGTATAGGGCGCTTGGAGGGGGGGGGGAAGGTGAAAATTAAGCGTTCTCCTCTAAGGCTGCATTACTTGTCGCTGAAGAAGCTCCAAGAACGCTGAGGCCTTTTCCGAGAAGCTAAATTTTCTTTTAAGCAGGTGTGTTAGGACAGTTTTATAGAAGAACAGGTGTGTTAGGATAGTTTTGTCTGACCAGCAGGATAAGCATCATGCTGGTCAGACAAAATTTGCCTTCTGTGAAGAGACCTAGGAACTTTTGCCTTCTTCAGGCAAAAGATTTTTCGGGAGTACTTATTGGACTGTGTCCTCAAGAGTGCTTCGCAGTTCCAGACTCTGAATAGAATGGCTAATTTTGATTTTGACTATTAAAGCAGTTGATAATCCGGCAGCTCCTCAATAAAAGCAAACTGCGAACTTTGATGATCTATAATCGCATAGCAATGTCTTAAGCCATTCGTTACAACCAACCATTTGGTTTTATGCACCGAATTATAGCGGGCAGCCTGGTCAAATACAGACTGTGTGATTTTTACAGCCGGAGCTTTACATTCGATCACCATTACTCTTTCGCCGAGATTGTTGAAAATAACAATGTCGGTTCTTTTTTGAAGCTTATTGAGTGTCAATCCCCCTTCAATTTGGATTAGGGATCTTGGGAATTTCTTAACAAAAATCAGGAATTGGATAAAATGCTGTCTTACCCATTCCTCGGGTGTCAATACCAGGTGTTTTTTCCTAATTTCATCAAATATAAAATACTGGGTATCCTTATGGGTAATTCTAAAAGGATACTCTGGTAGATTAAGTGGAGTAGGTATAAATGACATTAGTTTTTATTACAGGAAGAAAGGAAAAACACGATAGCCAAGCATAAATATAAATCTTAACACAATGAATGCTATTAGGGCTGTTTTAACAGTCTGGTTTTTAATGGTGGCCAGGAAGAATAGCATTACGGCTAAAGTCACAATGTCTGATGTCCAACCATATACTTTATAAACCAAGTCAATTCGAGCAAAGTCTCCATCATTGTGGGATACAAGTGGGGTAGCTTTTTGAATCAGGAACATGACCGTAGAAAGCAGGTAATCTACTCCAATAATGATCAACAGTGCTTTGATGGTTTGATGATCGGTTTTTGTCTGCATCTCTGGGGTAATCATGGTTGTGCCACAGTTTTTGCAGAATTTTGCTTCTGGAGCATTGGGGGCATTACATCTTATACAATTCATAAGGAGCGGTTTTTAGTTGAAATAATCACTTTTGTCGATAACCATTGTACTTGCTGCACGGTCACCCAGTCTTCTACCATCGTTAGTTGCTAATACCATAATTGGCTCTATAAATCCGCCAACAATTGGAACGATACCCATCAATAGCATAATGATATTTCTTAAGAATGATTTCTGCTTGGTACATGGCATATTGGTTTCGAGATCAATGACCATTAGTTTCATGGCTTTTTTGCCTGGACTCTGTCCCGTTCCGAACCCATCTTTAAACATTTGGAAGGCTAGTGGAATTAGGAATAGTAATATGCCAACAATACAAAATGCGGCAGCCTCTTCTTCCTTACTTCCGTATGCAGCAATAAAAGCAAACACGAAAATCACTGCTGCCGGTATCATCAATGCAAGAAAAATTAAGCCATCTAACAAGGCCGCTACGAATCTATTGCCAATGGAGGCTTTGTAATAAGATTGGCCAATTTGCGGCTGACGTTCAAAAGGATTGTGAAGTTGAGGTTCAGTTTGTTCCGCAGAACTGTCGGTCGCTATAAGCCTGGCGCCATCATTGACACAAAACTTTACATCTGAAGGGTAGCTGGTTTTACATATTGGACATAAATTATTCATAGGTAGGTATAAATGATAATTGTGCAAAAGTAGACAAATTTTTTATCTAAGTTTACAGCATTATATGAGTGCTGCCGACATAATAAAAGACATCAAAGCCAGAAAGTTTAAGCCTGTTTACCTGTTACATGGTGAAGAACCTTATTACATAGATCAGATCATCCATTATATGGAAGAGCATATTCTGAATGATATGGAGAAGGGCTTTAACCAAACCGTTCTGTATGGAAAAGATACAGACATGGCTACGGTAATGAATGCCGCTAAGCGCTATCCGATGATGTCCGACTACCAGCTGGTCGTAGTGAAAGAAGCACAGGATTTGAAATGGGCCAAAGAGACGGAAGGCAATAGTAAAACTGCTGAATTTGTATTGAACTATTTCGAAAAGCCTTTGCCTAGTACCATCCTGGTGCTGGGGTATAAATATGCCAATTTTGATAAGCGCAAAAAGATCTATAAAGCGATTGACAAGAATGGGGTGGTTTTTCAGTCAGACTTGGTGCGCGATTACAAACTTGCGCAATGGATTGACGAGCTGGTAAAGGAGAAGGGGTATAAAATAGCTCCACAGGCATCGGCCTTGATGGCGGAATACCTGGGAGCCGATCTTTCTAAAATTGCCAATGAAGTAGAGAAACTGCTGTTAAATATTAGTAAAGAAACTACTATTGATACAGATATTGTACAACGAAATATTGGTATCAGTAAAGAGTATAATGTGTTTGAGTTGCAAAAAGCATTAGCGGTAAAGAATGTCTTGAAATGCAATCAGATCATCAATTATTTTGCTGATAATCCGAAGGCCAACCCTATGGTGATGGTCATGGCCAATCTGAATTCCTATTTCACCAAAATATTGAAATATCACTATTTACCCAATAAAGGTGATGCTGCAAAAGAGTTGGGGGTAAACCCATTCTTTGTCAAAGATTTCGAAACAGCTGCACGTAGTTACAGCTTACCCAAAACTTTTGATATTATAAGCCTGATGCGGGAATATGATTTGAAAAGTAAAGGCGTAGATAGTACCGGGAACACTACTGATGGGGAGTTATTGAAAGAAATGTTGTTTAAAATCCTACATTAGGATTAATTATCGAGCCATTGCTTAAAAGCAGCAGCTTTTTCTCTGCTAATAAAAATCTCTGCTTCTGGATATTTGTGCAAAATAACCTTCAGCTTACCATTAAAGAAGTTATGAATGTCTTTAATGCTGTTGATGCTAATGATGTGCTGCCTGTTTGCCCTAAAAAATGCTGCGGGATCTAATTGCTCTTCTATTTCATCCATGGTATAAGGAACTGCATGTTCCTGCCCTTGATGAAGTACCAGATGGGTGATTTTAAATTCAGAATAGATATAATCAATGTCTTTTACGACAACCGTTTTGTAACCATCATTTACCTGAATTAAAAAACGCGACCGATAAACTGGATCCTGTTTTTTAATGATGTCGATAAGGTCAGAAATGATTGGGTCGGCCTGTTGATTACCTGTAAGCTGTTTGTATTTAGCCAAAGCTCCTGCCAATTCCTGTTTATGGATGGGTTTTAACAAGTAATCTATGCTATTCACTTTAAAAGCACGTATGGCATACTCATCATATGCAGTGGTAAATATAACTGGTGTTGTAATATTACAAGCCGAAAAAATCTCAAAGCAAAGCCCATCCGCTAGTCGTACATCCATTAATATCAGATCAGGTTGCTGATTTACTGAAAACCATTCAATGCTGTCGGCCACACTTTCTAAAACTCCTACAATTGAAATATCAGGATTGAGCTCCTTAATCATCGCCTGTAATCTGTTCGCATTATGTATCTCGTCTTCAATAATTAATAATTTCATATCCAGCATTTAAATGTCCATTAAAGGTAATTTCACCACAAAAAGATTTTCAGTCTCAGTAACCTCGGGTAGTTTGTCGGAAAGTAAACGATAACGGCTTTCAATATTTTTTAATCCAGTGCAGGTAGAAGGTATATTATAATTAAGTCGTTGCAGTGAATTGGTGATCACCAGGTTTTTCTGGTCATCCTCGTTAATATTTATCGTCAATGGTTTAGAACGTGACGCAGTATTGTGCTTAATCGCATTTTCTATCAATAATTGTAACGTAATTGGAGGGATCCCCTTTTTAAGCACCTCATCACTTAATGTCAATTGCATTTTTATGTTTTCGCCCAAGCGGATTTTGATGAGGTAAAAATAGGCTTCCGCAAAACGAATCTCTTCTTCTACAGAAATGATGTTTTTATGGACATTGATGATCATGTACCGATATACACGGGATAGGTTTTCGAGAAAGTGTTGAGCAGCATTAGCATCCTCAGCGATAAGCGCAGAAAGTGTGCTGAAGTTGTTAAACATAAAATGGGGGTCGAGCTGCATTTTGAGCGATTGTAACTCTGATTCGAGCGCAATCTGCTTCAATTCTGCAGCCTTTAAATTCAAATTTGAAGTTTCCAGCATAGCGGCTTTCCATTGTTGTAAAAAGAAATTGCCCGTAAAAATTAAGCTGATCAACACAGATAAAAGCGCACTCACTACGAATGACTGTCGCAATCCCTCAGCATTCAGATCACTAAACTTCATTTCTCCTCCAAATGCACCCAGCGTAATGTGTAAATAGATATAAAGGAAGGCTATCGAAGCGATAATCTGCAGACTAAATTGAAGGAGAAATCTCCACAGCGGATACAAAACCCAAGGTAATCTGCGATCCAGTGTGCGCGCAATGGCTAGACTGATCTCGGTAATTAGTAAGCAGAAAATAGATACAAAGATCCATTCAGTAAGGATCTCGGTTGTATCTCTTTTGAAAAAGCCCGACCATGGCCTATTAGGGTCAATCATGAAGGCCAACAAATAGAAGCCAACAAATACCACAGGGATAATGATAAACCTGAAATATTTATAAAAGTCTTGAGATTCTTTCTTTAATGCCATTGGTTATACGAGCTTAATATACAAGGATACCACTTAGAAGCCATTCTGATCAGCAAAACTAACCGAATGCCGTAAAGTTAAGGCCAGAACGGATAATCTCAGTACTCAACCGACATCTTTATCGATTTATAAATTTACATAAATGAATTTCATTTGAGCTTGCTTATGCGTCGGTTCAGTCTCAAAATTGTTGAGTTCGGTCAACTTTTACCCCAGCCACTTCTAGGTAAAATTACTTTTGCAGCTTCAAAATTTTCAATTCGAAAGACATTATGAAATTAAATAAAATATCATTTATGCTTTTTGTGATGGGAACGGTCTTTATTCCTTCGCATATTTTTGCGCAGACCGACAGCACAAAAACAGTATTGCAACAAGCATCGTTGCAGGATGTGATTAACTATGCCCTAAAAAATAAGCCAGGTGTAAAACAGACCCTGGTAGATGAAGAGATTGGCGAACGTGATATCAAATCTGCACTTTCAGGCTGGTTGCCACAAATCAACGCAGATGCGAGTTTTAACCACAACATGAAGCAACAGGTAAATGCTTTAACTGTTGATGGGCAGACTTCGTACATGACTTTAGGTACTAAGAATACTTCGGGTATTACTTTACAAGCCGATCAACAATTACTAAATGCTGGCTTAATTCAGGCTTCTAAGTCAGCAAAGTATTACAGACAGCAGTATAAACAAGGTACTGAAAACACTAAAATCACTACGGTGGTGGAAGTGAGCAAGGCTTTTTATGATATCCTGACGAGTCAGGAGCAGTTTAAAATCATCGATGAAAATATTTCCCGTTTAGAAAAACAATTTAAAGATGCCAAAGCACAGTATGATGCAGGTTTAGTGGATAAAACTGACTTCCAAAGGGCTCAAATCAGTTTGAGTAACGCTAAAGCAGATAGAAAAAGAACGCAGGAATTGTTAAAATACAAGTATGCTTATCTAAAATCTATTATAGGTTATGATGCCGGTAATGATTTAAGTCTGGTGTTTAATGAAAAGGGCATGGAGCAGGAGGTGTTGTTAGATACGGCACAGGTCCTTAATCCACGCAATAGAATTGAATTTAAACAATTAGAAACCCAGCGTCAGTTACAACAAATCAATACTTCTTATAACAAATTGGCATATATGCCTAAGCTGTCTGCTTTTGCAAACTACAGCTGGAATTATATGAACAACGATTTTAAGGATTTATATAGTAACTCGTACCCAGGATCAATGGCAGGATTGAAATTGAGCATCCCAATTTTTCAGGGAACTAAGCGTACTCAGGAAATCCGTAAGTCGCAATTATTGGAGAAAAGAATTGATTTAGACCTGGAGAATACCAAAAACCAGATCAATAGTCAATATGAGCAAGCGATGGCCACTTATAAAGCGGGTTTAAACGATTGGAAAACTGCAAATGAAAATCAAGAAATCTCTAAACAAGTTTACGGAACGATAAAGCTTCAATACGATGAGGGGATTAAAACATACCTGGATCTGATGACTGCAGAAACCGATCTAAGAACTACACAACTCAATTATCTAAATGCACTTTACAGTTTGCTTTCCGCAAAATTAGATGTGCAACAAGCATTAGGAACAATAACCATTACTCAATAAAATCAGCAATGAAATTCAATTCGATAAAACCAGGCATTTTAATATTAGGCGCTGCTATGTTAGCATCATGCGGGAGTTCAGAAAAACCTGCACAAATGGCAGCAGCCCCTGCGGCTATTCCAGTAAGTGTTTATACGGTAGCTGAAGAAGACGTGACCACTGTAGATACTTATCCAGGTGTGGTTGTGGCTTTAAATGAAGTTGAACTGAGAGCAGAGGTCGGTGGTTATATTACGGGGATCTTTGTAAAAGATGGCCAAAAAGTAACTAAAGGACAGAAGCTATATGAAATTGACCGCACCAATTATTTGGCTGCTTATAATTCAGCAAAAGCCAATGTTCAAGTCGCTAAAGCAAATCACGATAAAAGTAAAAAAGATGCTGAGCGCTATACCAATCTGGCAAAACAGGAAGCTGTGGCTAAGCAACGTGTGGATTATGCATTAACAGATATGGCTAATGCAGGATCTCAGGTTGCAGTAGCAGAAGCCGCTTTGGCCACTGCAAAAGCAAACCTTAACCGCTCGGTTATCGTGTCGCCACTAACAGGTACTATCGGTATCTCACAAGTAAAGGTTGGCGCGTTGGCAAGTCAGGGCACTACCTTGTTGAACACCGTTTCGGCAAATGATCCGATTGCTGTTGATATTGCCGTAAATCAAAAAGATATTCCACGATTTCTTAAGCTACAACAAAATGCTTCAACCGTTAAAGATTCTGTATTCAGCATAGAGCTTCAGGATAAAAGCGTGTATAAGATGGCAGGAAAAATTGTAGCCGTAGACCGTTCGGTTGATCCTGGAACAGGAACGATAAAAGTAAGAATCAGTTATCCTAATACCTTTGGTATGTTGTTGAGTGGTATGACTTGTAACGTTAAGGTTTTAAACAAAGCCGAAAGCAAGCAAGTAACGATTCCTTACAAATCGGTATCGGAGCAATTAGGTGAGTATATGGTGTATGTAGTTGGTGATAGCAGTAAAGCGCAGCAACGTATCATTAAGCTTGGCTCGGAAACGGGAGAAAAGATTGTGGTATTGAATGGCTTACAGGCCGGTGAAGTCATCGTTTCGGAAGGGGCGCAAAACGTAAGACCAGGCTCGGTAGTTCAGGCAGCTACAAAATCTCCAGAGGTTGCAGCAACGCAGCCTGCAAAAAAATAGTTTCAAAATATTTTAAGACATTATGATTTCAGAAGTTTTTATAAAACGTCCGGTAACGGCGATTGTTATCTCCATACTGATCGTTATGGTGGGTATCATTGTACTCACAGGGCTGCCCATTAGCCAGTACCCAAATATTGCACCGCCGACAGTAACGGTGAGTGCCACCTATACCGGTGCAGATGCACAGACCGTTGAACAAACGGTAACCACACCTATTGAAAGCCAGATTAACGGTACACCAGGTATGAAGTACCTAACCTCTTCAAGTACTGCTGATGGTAGATCGACCATTACGGTAACTTTCGAAGTAGGAACAGATATTGACATTGCTGCATTAGATGTGCAGAACCGTGTTGGTATTGCCGAACCCTCATTGCCGGAAGCGGTAAGAAGGTTAGGTGTAACCACAAAAAAAGCAAATACAGACATGTTAATGGTGCTTGGGTTGTATTCTCCAAAGGGCACCTACGACCAAAAGTTCTTATCTAACTACTCCAACTTATATTTAAAAGATGCCCTTTTAAGGGTTAAAGGAGTAGGGGATGTGATGGCTTTTGGACAGCCATTTAGTATGCGTGTATGGTTAGATGCCAATAAAATGGCAGCTATGGGGATTACTCCAGCAGAGGTTTCTGCAGCTATTCAGGAGCAGAATACGCGTATTCCGGGAGGTAGTGTAGGTGGACCACCACAGAAGGGTAACCAGACTTTTGAGTTCTCGGTGATTATGGATGGTGACCTGAGTACTGAAGAAGAATTCAGGAACATTATTGTAAAGACTTCTGAAAATGGTTCTGCAGTGTATTTGAAAGATGTTGCCAGAATTGAACTGGGTGAATTTGCTTATAGCATCAATGCGCAGATCAACGGTAAGTCAGCAGCGATGATGGGGGTTAACCAGACTCCCGGAGGTAATGCGGTACAAACTTACGAAGGGATTATTAAAACGCTTGATAAGTTAAAGCAATCCTTCCCTGAAGATTTGGATTATACGATCGGATATGAAACGGTATCTATCGTAAATGTGTCTATTGATGGTGTAGTTAAAACCCTGATCGAGGCATTGATATTGGTAACTATAGTAGTATTCCTGTTCCTTCAAAGTTGGAGAGCAACATTAATCCCTGTATTGGCGATCCCGGTTTCCATTATTGGTACTTTTATCTTCTTTAACTTGCTGGGCTTCTCGGTAAACGTATTAACCATGTTTGGTTTCGTCCTCGCCATTGGTATTGTGGTAGATGATGCGATTGTTGTGGTGGAGGCTGTGCAACATTATATGGATCATGAGGGCCTATCTGCTAAAGAGGCAACGAGGAAAGCGATGCGGGACATCACAGCGCCTGTTATTGCAATTGCATTAATTCTGGCTGCGGTATTTGTTCCGGTAGGCTTTATTCCGGGAATGGTTGGTCAGTTGTATCAGCAGTTTGCCATCACAATTGCCATATCTGTATTGATCTCCGCATTTATTGCCCTAACGTTAACGCCTGCATTGTGTTCATTGATGCTAAAACCGATGGACATTCATAAAGATTCAAAAGGCTTAAATAAGTTTTTCTATAAGTTCAACGCATGGTTTGCACGCGTAACCAGTAAATATTCTAAAGGTGTACAGTGGTGTTTGAGAAAGGGGCCCTTAGTAATGGTATTACTGGTGTGTATTTATGTAGGTACAGTTGGTTTGTTTAGTGCAAAACCATCAGGATTTATTCCTAATGAGGATGCTGGGGTATTTATTATGGGGGCCACTTTACCAGAAGGTTCATCCGCAGTAAGAACGGATGCTTATGTAGCCAGGATTATTGAAACGATCCGTAAGGAGAATCCTGAAATCAAAAATGTGACCTCTATTTCCGGAATGAACATCTTAAATAGTTCATTTAAATCCAATGCGGCTACCTTCTTTGTGCAGTTACACCATTGGAATGACCGTAAAAAAGATGTATCAGCTGTGGTCGCTAATGTGCAAAGAGCCTTTGCTGGTGATAAGGAAGGTAATTTAATTGCCGTACAGCCACCTCCAATTCCGGGCTTAGGTTTTAGCGGTGGTTTTACCATGCAGGTTCAGGAGCAGCAGACTGGTGACATTAAGAAATTCCAGGAAGTTGTGGGCAAGTTTTTAGGAGCGGCAAATCAAGATCCAGCTATTGGAATGGCTTATACCTTATTCAATTCCAATACGCCAAATTATAAGATTAGTGTGGATCGCGATCAAGTGAAGAAGATGGGCGTATCCATCGGGGCTGTTTACAGTACGATATCTTCTTACTTTGGTAGTGCTTATATCAATGATTTTACTAAATATGGTAGAAGCTTTAGGGTTGTTGCCCAAGCCGATACCAATTACCGAAGTAAGATTGAGGATTTGAATCAGATTTATGTGAAAAACATAAAAGGGGTTCCGGTTCCATTGACTACAATGGTTTCTTATAAAAAGATAGAGAATCCTTCAGTTATCAATCATTATAACCTGTTTAGATCTATTGAGATTAGCGGTGCTGCAAAACCAGGTAAGAGTAGTGGTGAGGCATTGGCTGCTTTAGAGAAAGCAGCGGCTGAAAACCTACCAGCTGGTTACAGTTACAACTTCTCCGGAATGAGTCAGCAGGAGCAAGAAGCAGGGGACAGTACCACAGTTATATTTGCATTAATTATTGTTGTCGTATTCCTTTTATTGGCCTCTTTATATGAGAGCTGGTCTGTTCCCTTTTCAATTTTACTAAGCGTTCCCTTAGGTTTATTCGGTGCTATTCTGGCATTGATGTTCTTGCCTCATCTGGATAATAACATTTATGCTCAGGTAGGTTTAATTACCCTGATCGGACTTTCGGCGAAGAATGCGATTCTGATTGTTGAATTTGCAAAGGAGCGTGTAGATTGGGGAATGGGACTTATTCCTGCAACAATGGAGGCTGTTAAGTTGAGGTTACGACCGATTGTGATGACCTCTGTGGCATTTATTTTAGGGGTAATTCCTTTGGTATTGTCGGTAGGCGCAGGAGCGGTATCCAGACAAACCATTGGCTGGACAGTAGCCGCAGGTATGTTGTCGGCAACTATTCTGGCTATATTTATTGTGCCGGTATTGTTTGTACTAATTACAAAACTGGCTTACGGAAAGCAGAAGTTGGCTGAGCTGGAAGCAAGCTATAGTGCCGAAGCGCACAAAGATACTTTGCATGCAGATCCGGATATTGAAGAATAGGATTTCGCGGTAAAAGCAAAGAGCGGGTGTATCAAAATCATGATACACCCGCTCTTTGCTTTTACGTGTTTTTTATTGTTTATTTTTTTGATCTTAATTTGGTTAAGTAAGCTCTTACAGGTGTATCATAAACCGTCATTACCAGATAAGCGAATCCAAGTAAAAGGATTGTTCCTGTTAGTATAATCATCGTTAATTGTGGTGTTTCAGGCTTATGGGTAGTATAGTAGCTCAAAAATATCCATATCACTGCATAATGTGTCATATACAAGGGGTAAGATATTTTACCAGAGAATACACATAAGTTTTTTACGCCTTGGCTAAGGTTTGCACCAGCACCCAAAGCCACAAGCAGCGGGAAGTAAATCAGTACTACCATTGGTTGAGTAAAACCGTTCCATTTGGAATCTGGCAGAAAAAAGGCCAGCAATAATAACACCGATAAGCCCAAAAAACCTAGTTTATTTTTTACGATCCAGTTAAAACGGAAAATCAGCATACCCACTAAAAATGAATAGGCGATTCGGGCACCGCCGTCCCAGAAGTTTTCTCCAGCCCATCCACCCAATAAGCTACCACCAGCACGGTAGCTCACATAACAAAGTGTGCCTGCAGCTATTATAGCCAGTATAAGCAGAATACGACGATCTAGTCGGCAAAGAATAAGTGCATAAAGGATATTGGCTACATACTCCCAAAATAACGACCATGCAGGTGCGTTTAACCCGAACAAGTTAAATGAACGCTCGGCAATTACAGGATATGGAATAAGTAAGATGGAACAAAGGAAAATAAGTATGATTTTTCCGGCACTATATACTTCAGGTGTCCCACCAAAGGGATCAAACAGAAAGGCCAATAAACCTAATACAGAACCCATGATCACCAAAGGATGTAATCTGATCAGCCTGGATTTGAAAAATTCTTTGATACCCATTTTCCCGATCCGGTCATCATAAGCATATGCAATTACAAATCCCGATAAACAGAAAAAGAAATCTACCGCTAAAAAGCCGTGTGCAATGAAGTTTTTGGCTGGAAGATATACCATTTCCATGAAATGGAACACCACAATAGCCAATGCAGCTACTCCTCTTAATCCGTCAAGAATTTCAAAATGTTGTTTAGTTTTTAAGATTTCTGGGTTTAGTGCATTCGTGTTCATTTACAATTTCCTTTGTTTCATTTTTTCGGCTTCCGCCTTTAGTGTCGAAAGTCTGTCATTTGAGTTCTTTTGTTTACTAAGCATTTCAATCGCCTTATTTTGATTAAGCAAAGCCTCATCATAAAGTTGCATGCGATAAAATATATGCGCCATCGTATCATAGTACTCTGGAATTGGAGTTATTTCAATTGCGCGTTTACTCCATAATAATGCTTTTGTTAAATGTGTAGTATTACGGGTACCTAAGATGTAATAATCCCAAGAGGCATTATTTAGTGTCTTTGCTACATTGTTAATTGTTCCGGAAGCTGAGATTTTTGAATAAGTATATTTGGTTATTGGTCCGCTTGACTTTGCTTCTACATTTTTTCTAGCTAACATGTACTTTTTAATTGAAGCAGTCAGACTGTCTTTTATATCCTGTTCTTTTTTTGCAAGCTTTTTTATGGAGTCTGGACTGATCTTCATATAATACTCATCGTAATAATACTGTGCCTGACGATAGAAATTTGCGGTGTCTTTTACCGCCTTATAATAGTCAAGCATGAGATAAGAAGATTGTTTATTGCCCGCGGCATAATTCTTTCCCCATGATCCTCTGGCAAAATTCGACACAGAATAGGCCATAGTTGGGTTTTTGGTTGCTATGGCTTCATTTTGTGTGTTTTGAATAATCCGTTTATTTATTTCAGCCTTCTCTCTTGAAGGGCGTGTTTTGTAGATACTATCCCTAATCTTTGGATTGGTAAAGCTAAGCTTATATGCTTTGCCATTCGTAAAAGGCCCTGCATTTAAAATAAATAATACCTCGTCATAATCATTAAAAGAAGCTACAGTTAAAAAGTTAACATACTCATCAATTAGCTTGGCATTGTCATACATTCCTAATTGTTGTCTTAAACTGATGTACTCTTTTAAAAAATCTTTGCTTAGTTCTCCAGCCTTGTATTTTACTTCATAATCGCCTAAAGATGAATTGCTGGAAAGCTTATTTAATGCCTGGTTTGCCAGATCTAAATAGAGTTTGGATGCGCTACTGCTTCTAGCCCCTTTAACGATTAACACTCCTTTTTGATCAAGATACAGGTAGGCCGGGAAAATTTTAAGCTGATATTTCCGCATGAAGCTCAAAGCCTCAGCATTTGGAAGGTTTACAGCATAATTAACAAAGTTTTTATTGTAAAACTGAACAACATCAGGATTATCAATTCCACTTTTGTTGGGTAGTTTTTTAGTCGCCCCAATATTGATAAAAAGTGGCTGTTTGGTTTCTGAAGCCTTTTTCAAGGCGCTATTCAAATCTTTTTGGTAGTTAATCTGCGCAAATGAAAAGCTAGCTTTAACTAGAAGAATGGATAACAGTAATGTTTTATACATAGAGCGGTTGGTGAATGTTTTGGTTTTTCTGTTTAGCTAATATAAGCTCAAAAAAAGATTTTATAAGACTTTTGGAATTAAACTCTCGAAATATCCTGTATATTCAGCTGCATAACTTAATAGTCATGTGCCTCTTACGTGTTATTTTATTTACACTAATTATTTTCGGTTGGACACCTCTGTCACAGGCTCAGATCAATTGTAAGGTAACCAGGTATACCAGTGAAGATGGCTTGTCTCATGATCGTACCAATGTCATTGTGCAGGATCAGGATGGTTATATTTGGATTGGTGGATGGGGCGGAATCAATAGATTTGATGGTAGAAATTTCAGTTCTTTTAAATATGGTCCGGGTGATATCGCTGCGGCCGTAAGAACCAGTCGTATAGAGCGCATCATTGATGATGGAGAAGGCAACCTTTGGTTAAAGGGATTGGACAAACGTATATACTGTTTCGTCAAAAAGAGCGAGAAATTTTCCTCTTTGAAGGAGCTTAATTTAGGGGAAAGCAATATACAGGCAACTGAAATTTATTACCTGCGTCCAGGTCTTGTTGGCATAACTATGCGGGGAATGGGGGGGTATATCATTTCGACTAAGCATGATAAGCTCCGGGCGGTTCCTTTCAATACTAAGGCAAAAGCTGGCGGTAAAATAGGTTCAGATAGCGTTCGCTTTATTTTTTCAGATCAGCACAATCAAATTTGGCTAGGTACCCATCGTGGAGTTTATGGTGTAAAAACAAATGAAAATGGGAGGTATGGACGAATTCGCCTTACCAACCAACTATTGTCATCATTAAATTTTACCAGCTTCTCAGAGGACGAATCGTCTATTTACCTCGCAACCTTAAGCGGTCATCTGGTAACCATCAACAAAATAAGTCATAATGTACTGGTTAAGAAAATAACAACTGATGCTATTGTAGGGTTGAAGAAATCGAAAAAGAATGCCTTGCTTTTTTGTACAACTAATAAGGGATCGCTCTTAACTGTTAACGATAAGGCAGAACTCGTAAACGATACAAGAATCGACGAAAAAATAAATGCTTCCACGATTTTCGAAGATCGATCTGGTAATTTATGGATAGAATCTAGTAAAAGAGGGGTGATCAGATATGTGCCAGGTACAGGTAAATTCAATTGGTTTCAAAATAGAGCAGACGGAATCAATAATGGCTTGCAAAAGTATAATATTTTTGAGGATGATTTAGGGCGCATATGGGTAAATATGAAAGGTGGCGGATTTGGCTATTTTGATGAGCCCAAAATGGTGATTTCTGGTGCCTATCTTGCCGAAGGAGAAAGTGTGAATGGTATGTTTCCAGATATGGTTAATAATTGCCTATATGATCGATTTGGTGTAATATGGCTTGCAACTCACAAAGGAATCGTTGAAATTACTCCACCAAATTCTGATTTTAGCCCACAATTAGTTACTGAAAATTCAAATCGTTTAGCTAACCAGGTTAGGGGGATTACCACTGATCATTTTGGTCGTACCTGGATGGGGACAAAAAAAGGGCGCATTTTTTTATATAAAAATGGAGGTTTACAACCTAATCCCATTGAAAACCTGCCGAAAAATGGTTTAGGATCGATATATGCAATACTTGAAGATCACAAAGGAACAATCTGGATTGGGACGAAGGGACAGGGATTATTCAAAGCAGATCCTATCTCTACCGAAGGAACATCCTATCGCTTAAGTCATTTTGAACATAATCCATCCGATAAGAATAGTTTAGGCAGCAATAAAATAGTTGCATTGTTTGAAGATCAAAGTAACCGGGTTTGGTTGGGCACTTTTGAAAGAGGCCTGGATTTAGCCACAGAAGAAAATGGAATCACGGCTTTCGTTCATGTTGGTCAGCATATGAAGGAAACGGCGGAATTCTGTAAAATCAGGAGTATTACTGCTGATGCTGATCATAATCTTTGGGTTGGAACGACAAATGGATTAATGATTCTTCGGCCGAATGGTATCTCCGATGTTCCACAAAAAGTTAAGTTTTACGTAAATAAAGAGACTGATCCAAATAGCCTTGGTGCCAATGATGTACAGCATATTTTTTATGATGGAAAGGAGGAAATGTGGCTATCCACTTCTGGTGGCGGATTGTGTAAAGCAAATTATGCCGACCCATTAAAAAGTATAAAGTTTAAAAACTATAATTCGACCGCCGGACTGCTAAGTAATTATGTATTAAGTGCGCAACAAGATAAAAATGGTAAGATTTGGCTCGCTACACAAACGGGGCTTTCTAGATTTGACCCAACAAAAGGAACTTTTCGTAATTATCGCGAAGAAGATGGTGTGTTCGTAGCCACATTTTCTGAGGGAACAGTGACTGCATCGCCCAATGGCGAAATCACATTTGGAACGGAAAAAGGATTTTTAAAGTTTGATCCCTTAAATCTGAACGAAAAGCAGAGAAGTAGTAGGATTATCTTCCATAACCTTTTGATAAATAATCAGTCCGTTAATGTAGGCGATGTTGGATCAGTACTTCAGGTAGGAATTGACAAAGTAGATAAACTACAGCTTAAATATGATCAGAATACCATTAGCATTGGTTTTGGTATGCTTGATTTTCGGGATGGATTAAAGCGTCAGCTGCTTTACAGACTTAAGGGATTTGATAATAACTGGCATTTTAGCGGTAATCAGCATCGTGCTACTTATACCAATTTACCACCGGGTGAATACATTTTTGAAGTTAAAAACTTGAAAAATGATTACTATTTAAATGAAACTACGAAAGAGCTGGAAATCAATGTGCAACCTCCATTTTGGCGGACGTGGTGGGCCTACCTATTTTATGCAATCTTACTGTCTGGCGCTATAATAGTTATTTTTAGAATTATACGAACGATACTACGCTTGCGACAAAGTGTTGCCATTGAACGTGAGGTGGCGGCACTTAAGGTAGACTTCTTTACACAGGTTTCTCATGAATTGCGAACACCATTAACGTTGATCTTAAATCCTATAAAAGCAATCATGGAGACTGAACAACTCTCCGTAAAAGGGAGTCAGTACATACAGATGATCCATAGAAACGCGGGTCGGTTAACACGATTTATGGATCAATGGCTGGATCTTAGGAAGATTCAGAGTGGGAAAGGGGAGCTCCATTACCAGATCGTTGAATTGATAGGTTTCATCAGAAAGTTTCCGGATTACTTCAAAGGCGCGGACACTGAAAAAAACATCAGTTTTGCGATACAATGTGAGTTTGATGAACTTTATGTACAGATTGATCCTGAAAAAGTAGATGTGATGGTGTATAATTTACTCGCTAATGCCTATAAATTTTCTAATGAAGGAGGCTTAATAGAGATATTTATAAAAGTAGACAATCATCATAATTTTAGCATCGCAATTAGCGATCGTGGAATTGGCTTGCCACCTGATCAGCTAGAAGAGGTTTTCGTGCTTTATCACATTGACAATAGAAAGGAAACCAATGCCATTAAGGGAATCGGTATTGGCCTTGCGCTGGTGAAAGAAATTGCCGAATTGCACAATGGAACTGTTGCCGCTAATAACAATGAACATGGAGGTTTAACCGTAGAAGTAATCTTGCCATTAAAGGGAAATGTTTTAGAAAATGTAACGAATGATATCGGATGGAAAGCGCAGGAGACAGCTGTACCGGCTGCGGATTTAAATTCGCTATATACCGAAGAGCTGATGACTGATTCGTCGTTGTACCCCGTGTTGTTGCTTGTCGAAGATAGTTATGAACTGCGCGCTTTCCTAACCAAAGAACTCGGTGCGAATTTTACCGTAATTTGCGAAAATGATGGTTTGGCAGGTTTTACAACAGCGACTAAAATTCTTCCAGATTTAATTCTTAGTGACGTGATGATGCCTGTAATGGATGGGATTGAAATGTTGGATAAACTCAAAAACGATCAACGTACCAGCCATATTCCGATTGTACTGCTCAGTGCAAGGGCATCAATCGAAAGCAAGTTAGAGGGATTGCGGTATGGGGCTGATCATTATTTTACCAAACCATTTAATAAAGAAATGCTGATTACTGCCATGCAGAGCCTGATCAAACAGCGACGGAAAATGTTTAGCCAGATTAAAGACAAGGTTGTTGATCTTTTACCTGGTCAGGTTGTAATTACTTCCAAGGATGAAATCTTCCTTAAAAATGTAATTAAGATTGTGGAAGAAAATATGGCCAATCCAGATTTTACCATTGAAGCCTTGGCAGATCAGGTAGCGATGGGTCGTACTGCTTTCTATAGTAAGTTTAGGAGCTTAGCAGGAGTAACTGCTGTTGATTTTGTAAGGGATATGCGTTTGGCTAGAGCCAAACAATTATTTGACGCAGGTGAAGAAAGGATATCGATGGTGGCTTTTGAAGTTGGGTTTAACAATCCAAAATACTTTAGCACCTGCTTTAAAGAGAAATATAACACTTCACCCACCCAGTACGTGAAACATTTGACCCATTCCTGAGATTTTGAAGGACTTCGAATAAAAATGAACCATTTTCGAACAAATTTGAACCTTCCCATAGGCTGTATTATGTAAGTTTGTTATCATAGATACCGCTTTATTCGGGACCTAATAACCAAGTATAAACATTTCTCAGGGTATTACTTATGAATGTATCGTTCATAAATTTACATATCAAGTGTTTTTTCTTCTGGTTGATAAGGTGTTGAATTTTGCGATTTATAAACCAAATCTTTAACCAATTATTGATGAAAACTATGCAAAAAACACTACTCAAGAAATGCCATTGGAGAGCACTGTCAGGTATTAAGTTGCTACTGGCCGTGGCAATTTTACCATTCTCTTCTTTCGCAACAGAAAACTCTACAGTTGCTAAACTTAACAGCGCTGTTTTTTTTGTGCAAAAATCAATAAACGTCAAAGGGACAGTTGTAGACGGTAAAGGCGCCCCCCTGCCTGGTGTAAGTATTAAAGTCAAGAATACAATCAGGGCTGCTGCTACCAATAATAAAGGTGAATTTAGCATCGATCTGGAAAATCAAAACAGTGTATTGATATTTAGTGCAGTTGGTTTTAAAACTGTAGAAGTTGTCGCATCGAACAATATGCGGGTAGTCCTAATGGAAGCGATTGACGAACTGGATGATGTTGTGGTTATTGGTTACGGTACTGTCAAAAAACGTGACCTTACCGGGTCTGTGGTGTCAGTAAAACCTGAACAAATTACAGCCAGACCTGGGCCGAATCCTATGGAATCGTTACAGGGAAGGGTTGCAGGTTTGGATATTAGTCGTTCATCAGGACAAGCCGGAGAAGGTGTTAACTTACAGTTGCGCGGAAACAGATCGTTTAATGCCAATAGTACACCTTTATTTATCATCAATGGTTTGCCGGGTGATTATGCTACTTTAAATCCCTATGATATTGAATCTATCGATGTATTGAAAGATGCAGCTTCAACGGCTGTATACGGTGCATCAGGAGCAAACGGTGTAATCATCATTACCACAAAAGGTGGAAAGGCAGGAAAAATAAATATCGATTTCAACTCTTATTATGGGTATAATGGTTGGTCGGTTGTTCCGGAAGCACTGAGCAGGGACCAGTATCTGGAGGCGAAAAGAGAGGCCTATAAATATAACTTCGATGGTGCAACCAGAAAGTGGGTGACAACTGCAGTTGCTGCAGCAAATGGATTTCCTCAAGCTGGTCCACCGCTATGGCAATCACCTGCAAACGATGAAGCAATTTTTGGGACTGCTAGATATAATTTGTTCAACCAGGGCAATTTTGTGAATTGGGCAGATATTTTCATGAGAGAAAACGCTGCTTTGCAGAACTATAGTTTAGCTGCTTCTGGAGGTACCGATGTTACAAAAGCTTACGTTTCATTTAACTTAAATGATGAGAAAGGCCAGTATATTGGAGATGACTACAAGCTCTATTCTACAAGCATGCGTCTGGATCATAAAATTAGAAGCTGGCTTTCTATAGGAGCCAACCTTCAGGCCTCGTATGTGAATAGAAATAAAGCCCAGGACAAACTGGAAAATGCTATTGTTACTGATCCCCTGGTACAGCCTTATAAAACTGATGGGTCTATAAACCCTGATCTGGGAAGTAACGTGTACAACCTTTTACTCGACTATCAGCCTGGAGTTTATGGAAACGTAGATAACAATACAAAAGTGTTTTTTAATCCATACATTGAAATCAGACCATTAAAGGGGCTAACTATTTTAAGCCGTGCGGGCGTACGTATGGATTATTTAAATACCTATCGTTTTGATGGGGTGGGTTCTGTAAATTATACCTATATAAACGCAAATACGGCCAGAGCAAGGATTAATCAAAATCGTTATCAGGAATATCAGTGGGAAAATGTGTTGACCTATAACTACCTGCTTGGAAAAGATCATGACTTTACATTTACCGGTGTTACATCTTATATCCACGTCCAGAATACAAGGACCGAGATGAATCAAACCAATATTGCCAACAACAAATTTAAATGGTACAGGTTTAGTGGCGATGTGAACACCACTTCCATATCAAGTTATGATATGAAGAAAACCTTCGGTTTGATGGGGCGTATCAATTATGCTTATAAAGGTAAGTATCTTTTTTCGGCTTCAGTACGCAGAGATGGATCTTCGGTATTATATGAAACCAATCAGTGGGATACTTTCCCCGCAGTGTCTGCTGGCTGGAGAATTTCTGATGAAAACTTTATGGCGGGTACAAAGAAATATATCAATAACCTTAAAGTTCGTGCTACATGGGGTGTTGCGGGAACTTCCTTTATACCCCCTAACTCTTCTGCTAATTTCGTTGATCAAACTAATATGTCATTAGGTGGGGAGATGGTTCCTATTTACCGTAGTTCGCGTATTCTTACCAATCCAGACCTGAGATGGGAGAAGTCTAAAACTTTAAACCTTGGCCTGGATCTGGGCTTATTTAACAATCGTATTGATATGGCCTTAGATTATTACAATACGAATACTGACGGGGTAATTTATGCTGTAAACGCCCCTATCACTACCGGAGCAGCCATCAGTGGTAGTACACCTTATCAAACCTATATGAATATTGCGAAAACCAACAACAAAGGTTTTGAAGTCACCATGAATACACGTAATATCGTAAGCAAGAATTTTGAATGGACCTCTTCTATTGCTTTTGCTCGTAATAATGAGAAAATTTTAAAAATAACAAATGGTCTTGCCAATAACATTACAAATAACGTAACGGCAGGAGAGAATCGGACAGCTGGAAATTATACACTGACCATTGGAGAGCCAATTGCTTCATTTAGAAATTTTAAAATTGATGGAATCTGGCAAATAGGCGAGGAAGCAGATGCAGGTGCATTTGGAAGACGCCCGGGAGACTTAAAAGTAAATACACCTGGAATTGTTAAACTGGCTGATGGGGTATTTAGGAGGGAAGGCACGAGCCAGTATTATTATACTAATCTGGCCGATGCGCAAAGATTTAATTCTGCATTAACTGCCCCATCTTCTCTCTACAATTACAATAATACCAATGACTTTCAGACTATAGGACATAATTCGCCTGATTTTTCATTGGGTTTCCAAAACAATTTTAAATACAAAAATTTTGATCTGGGTATTTATTCTTATTTACGTTGGGGACAAACAATCAACTATGTGATGTTGGGATGGTATAATCCCAGTGCATTGGCAACTGTTGCCAGTCCGCCAAGAACTTTTCTCGCTGACTTTAATTACTGGACACCAGAAAACCCATCTAATGATTTTCCTGTAATGAATATTCTTGCGTCTCCTTCAACTATGACCGGATTTTCAGGACTGAATTATGTAGACGGTTCATTCTTTAAAATCAAAAACATCACACTGGGGTATACATTGCCTGAAAATATTGCAAAAAAGATAGCTATGCGTAAAGTGCGTTTTTACAGCACCCTGACCAATCCATTGGTGATTACAAAAAGCCATCTGTTGAAAGACTACGATCCGGAAATGAATGGGGAGATGGATTACCCATTGACTAAACAGCTTGTGTTTGGTTTGAATGTATCATTTTAATCCTGGAAAATAAAATAGCGAGGAACACCTGTTCAGTAGCTGAAACAAATAAAAAAATAGAGATGAAAAATATAAAGAAAATATTTTGTACATGTGGATTAGGCTTATTGATGATATTGAGCGTGCCATCATGTAAGTTAGACGAATATAATCCTAATGCGCTGGCGGAAGAAGAAGTGCTCAGAGATTTTAACGGTTTTAGATCATTTCAGTCTAATATTTATACAGGGCTTTGGGGTACATTGATCAGTATGCCATACGGGATCGTTTCTGAAGTTGGAACAGATTTATGGACATCGCCTACGAATTCTGTAAGTAACAGACAGGTGATGGCTTATGAAGAATTTACCAATAATTTTAATCTGGTAACCAACACCTGGGATTATGCCTGGGGTTCAATTAAAGATTGTAATAAAACTATAGAGTTGGCTCCGCTGATAAAAGACGGAAATGCTACGGATATTAAAACCCTTGTAGCAGAAGCACAGGTAATGAGGGCTTATTATTATTCTGTACTGGTTGCTCAATTTGGTAATATTCCATTGATCACAACTGCTGGTCCTGTAAACCTGACTCCTGTGCGGAATAGCGTTGCTGACGTTTATACTCAAATTATTTCCGACTTAACAACCGGTGCCCAGAATTTGCCAGTGACACCTTACCAGGGCAACCTTCAACGCGTAACCAAAAAATCTGCGCTTGGTTTACTTGCCCGGGCATATGCGCAAGGAGGTGGCGAAGGATTAATGGAGGGAACAAAAAGTTACTGGCTGAGGGCAAAAGAAGTTGCTGAAGATCTGATTCTAAATAAAGGAGCATATGGTGCTACCATGTATGCCGATTTTGCCCAGGTGTTTGCTGCTGCTAACAATAGAAATAATGCTGAAGTTTTATTTACTGCATATGGGTTAAATCCTTATAACGCGTCATACGATGTGTTTACAGGCAATAATAAGCCCAATCTTTATTTGCATTATTATCCATCGCTCGACAATGCATTCGGTGCAGGTACAGATCTTTTCAGGAGAGCAGCAGGGTCAAATACATCTAATGCTTATTACGGACGTCTGAACCAGTCGTTTATTGCGCCTACAAAATACCTGATCAATTGCTTTAATGCAACTTATGATAAGCGTTGGGAAAATTCATTTGTGACTGCATTTACAAACTATTCGGGTGTTCAGGCAAAAACAAGTAATGCAACCCCACCAAGTCCTGCAAACGTAACTTATGCTGACGCTACAGTTACGCTTAATGCTGCAATGTGTACCAAGTATGGCATTAATCCCGCATTTATTGGTCAAAAAATCTATCCGTATGCGGATGTTGATGCCAAAAATGCTTCACCGAATGCGACCTGGCAATACATCTCTAAAGTATGGCCGAAAGGTGTAACTACAGGAGCAACTTCTGCTTTAGTTACTGTGGCAAATGCCAATGTGCATCCATATCCACTGGATGTAGATGAAGACAGGTTTTTCGCATTTTTAAGTAAGGATCAGCTAAGCCCTGCAGATAAAGCACTTCGCAAATATGCAGTGGTGAATATCAACGACCTTTTTGATCCTTCAGATCCAACGGGTGCCAAATACAAAGATCCTACAGGTAATGGATTGACCCCATTAACTATGGCAAATCTTTTTCCTGCTTTAAGTAAGTTTAACCACAATTTCGATGGTGGATGGCTGGGTGGTAACTTCCAGCAAAAACTAGGTAATATTATGGTGATGCGTATGGCTGAAGTTTATTTGCTTGCCGCTGAAGCTACGCTTAAATCTGGTGGAAGTGCAGGTGTTGCTGCAGGATATTTAAATGAGCTGCGTAAACGTGCTTGTCGTAATCCTGCGGATTTTAATGCTGGAACGGGAATGATGTTATCTACAGCAACGATGAACGATGTTTTTGATGAGTATGCCAGAGAGCTTTGTGGCGAGTTTAACCGCTGGGCACTTTTAAAACGTCATAGAGCATTCGAGACTCGCTTAGCACTATACAACCGTAGGGCTGCAGCAAGCTTTAATCCGGCAAAACACTATAACAGACCTATTCCTTTCAATTTCCTGAATACAATCAATAATGGTGATGAATTTGGAAACAATGGTTACTAGTTAAAATAAGCTCTTTTTTTTACGTTCGCCATCCTGAGATAAACTCAGGATGACGAACGTACCTTTTTACACACCCAATTTTTTCCTCGATATTCTTTCTGATTTGTTAGCTTTGGGCTTTAAATAACAGAACCCTTTTAAATAAGAAATAGATGAATCATTGGTTAGTAAAATCTGAACCTTTTAAATATAGCTGGGAAAAATTCAATCAAGATGGACGCACCTTTTGGGATGGCGTACGCAATTATCAGGCACGCAATAACCTCAAAGCTATGAAGGAGGGAGATTTAGTCCTGTTTTACCATAGCAACGAAGGCAAAAATGTGGTGGGTGTAGCTAAAGTGGTGAAAGAGTTTTATCAAGACCCAACAACTGATGATGCGAACTGGGTAGTGGTAGATTTAGCCCCTGTAGAATCGCTGAAAAATCCAGTAAGTCTGGAGCAGATCAAAGCCGAAGAAAGCCTGAAAGATGTTTCACTAGTTAGACAAGGCCGCTTATCAGTAATGCCCTTAAAAGCAGAAGAATTTGATAAAATCCTGGAAATGGGAAGCTAAATAGAAGAATAAGGTTCTGCTCTTACGTATTTCTTTGTTAAGAGCAAACCTACACTCATAATCAAGCTAGAGCCTAATACCACTACAAATAAAAACGAGGTGCCTACTTCGGGTATTTTAAGCGCTGGTGGCAAGTTAAAATATAGCAAAATACTAATTAGTCCTCTCGGACCAATGAATACCTCTGCACCACTGTTTTCTTTCCTGAAGAGCTTTAGGTAAACAAATCTGATGGTAAATATAGAAGCCAGCATAATCAGCCCGTTCACAATCACTACCTGGTCATTCAGTTCATAAATGTTCATGGTAAAGCCGAAGATGACAAAGAAGAAGGTACGAATGATAAAAGCACTTTCTGCCGACAACTGGTACAATTGAGTCAGATCATTTGATAAATTCTTATAAATAAAGACGCTTCTAAACCAAACATGTTTAATGGTGTCGGCATTATTCAAAAACAACCCGAAGGAAAGGATCAGTACCAGCGAAGAAAGGTGATAGGATTGCCCGATGGCATACACCAAGATCAGAATAGAAATGATCAGGAAGAATTTGATATGGTGCGATATCTTTCCCATAATATACAACAGCAAAACACAAGATACAGCGGATACCACTACAATTAATGTGGTGGTCATTGCTAAGCCTGTAAAAGATGATATTGAAATGTGCGGGTTCGTGATGGCAAAGTTGAAAAGGATGATCCCTAAAATATCCGAGAAGGAAGATTCGTAGATGATATACTCTTTACCCTTCTTACTCAGCGCTGCGGCTGAGGGGATGGCTATTGCCGAGCTGATTACACTAAATGGAATGGCATTGGCAAAACAGATGTAAAGGTCTTTTCCGCTAATCTGATAGATGATAAAGGTGATGACCGATACCGTAGCGATCAAAATAAAAAAAGCTGATAAAAAGGCTCCCTTTATCAGCTTATTCTTTTCCCGCTCGTATTTGAGTTCTAAAGAACCCTCAAAAACAATTAGAATTAAACCTACAGTTCCAAGCGTAGGTAATATGGTTAGGAAATTGAAAGTATGCAATTGAAGGTTGTCTACCAGCACGCGCAAACCAATACCTAAAAGCAAGAGTAACAGGACAGATGGCAATTTAGTTTTGCTGGCAACCAGGTCAAACAAGTAGGAGAAGATAACCAGTCCGCTTAAAATAATGAGTGTAGTGTAAGTGGTCATGAGCTCCTAAAGTAGCAATTATTCTGGAAAAAACAGGGCTTTTAGCTCTATAGCGTCATTAGGCTTCATTTTTCCACCTAGTATTAAACGCAGTTGTCTCCTTCTTAATGCACCGGCAAACAATTCAATTTCTTCCTCCGTTTCTGGCAAAAGTTCCGGAACAGGGATAGTTCTACCACTCTGGTCTACCGCTACAAAAGTATAATAGGCTTCATTAGATTTAGCTCTGGTACCCGATGGGATGTTCTCTGCCCATACATCAAGTCTCACTTCAACCGATGTATTAAAAGCACGAGTTACTTTAGCTTCAATTGTAATTACATCACCCAGTTTAATAGGCTGTTTAAAGGAAACATTATCAACCGATGCAGTAACTACAATTCGATTACAGTGTTTCTGAGCAGAAATAGCCGCTGCAATATCCATCCAGTGGAGCAATCGGCCTCCCATTAAATTGTTAAGGGTATTGGTATCATTTGGCAATACCAACTCATTCATAATGGTGAAAGAGTCTTTCGGGCTTTTTATTTTTGTACTCATAATTTCTGCAAAAGTAATTAAAATTGAATAGACATCCGCAGGAAGGATGAATAGAGGATTATTTTCTTAAAGTATTTATATTGCTGTAACCAATCAGCTCTTCCCATCTTGCACCTGGTTTTTTGTAGTAAGCAAATACCTGGTAAGTATTGGTTGTTTCAAAATAGGAGCCTTCAAAAATAGCCTGATCAATTTTGCCGGTCGCCTTGTCAAGCCAAATGTACTTGTAGTCGTAAAGGCCCTGTTTTAATAAGTTTTTCCCGTAAAACCGTTTTTTAGAAGGCTCAAAAGTCATTTTACTGCTTTCATCCAATACGTAATTATTAAAGCGACCGACCACATAAGCATCACCATTGGCATTAGGTGGCGTTGCATTTAGCGTAAAGTAAATATTGGCATAATCGGCATCGGTATTGTTATCCCTGCCTTCTGTATTGCGAATAAAAAAGTTACCATTCTCATCAACAAGATTGGTGTATTTTGGTTTATTGGTATTGACATCCTGAAACAATATCACCTCAAAAATTTTGTCTCTAACAATCTCCTGAACATTCTCCGCCTTAAAGCGCAAGCTACGGATGTCGAACTTTCTAAATTGATTCCCAGCAGGGAAATCGTTCGCCAACAGGTCATTGTAGACCAATGAACCCGGTTTGATAAAAGTTGGCTTAGTGTTTAAAATGGCAGTTTGAGGAATGCCGTTTTGCATCACTATGGCCTTCAGGTTAGTGTATGGATTTTGTATTGGCGTTTTATGGAAGATCGTAAAATTAACCTTCTGGTTGCTAAAACGTAGGGGAACCTGCGAGCTTGCCACAACTTCTAAACCTACATCAACCAGGTTTTCTACCACATAAAAACGCTGAGAGATTACGGGCTTTTGTTGGTTGCCATCCTCATATACCTTTAATAAATAGTTGCCCGAAATTTTAGGCTTAATCTGGTAATTGGGTAGGGAAAGTTGGTAATGTGTGTATTTTTGAAGCGCGTTGAAAGAATACTTGTAATCGTTTATTCTGTCTTCAGATATGCCATCCAGGTAATCGATAGGAGAGATCCCTGAAGATTTCCATTCCGATGTGCAATGCTCTACCGTGTACCAGTAGATCTTGCTGCTTCCATTCAGGTCATCAAAGGAGAAGCTAAGCTGCTCATTTGATTTCAAAGTCAGGATTGGGATGGATTGTTCTTTTTTAGTATTGTAACACTGCACCGTTTTAATCTGTGGCAGGTACACTTTATTGTCGTAAACAAACTGCTGGTTTTGTGCCCTTGCAATTTGAATGCTGCATACTAGTAAAAAGAACAATCCTATCCGTTTTATCATTTATTTGCTTTCTAATTCCATGATTTGTGAAGCTAGATCTTCCCAGTTTTTCTGAGCAGTATCCAACAACAATTTAGCTGTAGCGTATGCTGCGTTCGCTTCAGCTAATTTACCAGAATTTGAGTAAACATCCTCATCCGCAATTTTTGCTTCAATGGTTTTTACGCTATGTTCAAAAGCAGCAATTTCCTGCTCTAATTTTTGCAATTGATCATTTAACTTTTTAAGCTGTTGCTGAGCATTTGGAGCTGCTTTTTCTTCAACCTTAGGCTTTACTTCTTTCTCCTGTTTTACTGGGATACTCGTTGGAACTGGTTGTACTCTTTTTGCATTCCATTCTTCATATTCCGCATAAGTGCCAGGATATTCCTTAATGTCTTTATCTTCGATAAACCAGATTTTATTGGCCACGTTATCCAGGAAATACCTATCGTGAGATACCGCTATAAAAGTACCTTCATATTGTGTTAAAGCCTGAATCAGGATATTTACAGATTGTATGTCCAAGTGGTTGGTAGGCTCATCCAGAATCAGGAAGTTTGAGTCTGTCGTTAATGACTTAGCCAAGGCAACCCTTGATTTTTCACCTCCAGAAAGCACTTTGATCTTTTTGAAAACGTCATCACCTGTAAAAAGGAAACAACCCAAAATACCACGAAGCTCTGTGTCAGTATGCTTAGGTGCAAAAGCCTGTAGCTCTTCTAAAATGGTATTTTCAAGGTGAAGTGACTCCAATTGATGTTGTGCAAAGAAGGTGGTCGTTACATTGTGACCAATTTCACATTTTCCATCAAACCCTTCAGCACCGGCTATAATCCTTAGTAAGGTGGATTTACCTTTACCATTGGCACCAATCAAAGCAATTTTGTCGCCTTTTTCGATCAAACCATCAGCATTTCTCAGAATTTCAATGTTAGGATAACTTTTGTTCGCTTCTTCAACACGGATCACGTGGCGGCCTGATGGTTTAGAGAACTTAAATTGGAAGTTCACCGTTGGGTTATCGTCATCCACATCTTCTACGCGTTCCAGTTTATCTAAGGCCTTTATCCTTGATTGTGCCATTTTAGCTTTTGATGCCTTGGCCCTGAAACGCTCAATTAACTTTTCTTCCTGCTTAATCTTAGCCTGTTGGTTTTTAAACTCTCCTTTTTGGATTTCACCTCGTAAAGCTTTTTCCTCTAAATAGAAGGTATAGTTACCCGCATATGGCGTTAATTTTCCTTTACGAGACTCTACAATTTTATTTACCACTTTATCTAAAAAGTACCTATCGTGAGAAACGATTACAATGGCACCTTCAAAACTAAGCAGGTAAGTCTCTAACCATTTAATGGAAGGTAAATCCATGTGGTTGGTAGGCTCATCCAGCAATAGGATATCTGGGGTTTGTAAAAGGATTTTTGCAAGCATTACGCGCATCCGCCAACCTCCAGAAAAGGTGTTTAGCGGGCGGTGTTGGTCTGCGGTGCTAAAACCCAAACCTGCCAAAATCTCATTTGCTCTATATTCGATACTATATCCATCTAAAGCCTCAAACTCCTGTTGCTTATCGCTCAGTTTATTTAATACTTCTTCAGAATAATCTGTTTCAATTTTTTTTAATAGTTCTTCAATCTCATCATGTAATTGGTTTTGGCGCTCAAAAGCCTCCATGGCCACATGTAAAATACTATGGTGTGAATCGTAAGAAAGTAAATCCTGGTTCAGGTAACCGATTTTCAAGTCTTTCGACATAGAAATCGAACCCGAAGAAGGTGAGTATTCGCCAACAATTATTTTTAGTAAGGTAGATTTTCCCGTTCCATTGGCACCAATAAGTCCAATTCTCTCTCCTGGTCTAATGTGCCAGTCTGCTTCATCGTATAATGCCCTAGAGCCCAGCAGGAATGTTAAGTCGTTTATAGAAATCATTTGGCTGCAAAAGTACAACTTTACGGCCAGTTTTGAGGGAATTTAGCAGCCGCAATGACAGAATTTTGCTGTTTTTTTGCCATAGTTATGAAATATTATACAAAAACGCGGAAGCTGTACTTTTGTGATACATCAAAACGTTGCTTATCTTCGCGCCATGTATCAGTTAATTAAGCCTATATTTTTCCAGTTCGACCCCGAGAAAGTTCATTATTTTGTTGTTAGAAGGTTGAAATGGTTTCACGATCATTTCCCATTGGGAAAAACCATTTTGCGCAGCAGCTTTGATGTCAACATTAAAGGTTTAGAACGTGAGGTTTTTGGAATTAAATTTAAAAACCCTGTAGGACTAGCAGCTGGCTTTGATAAAAATGGGGAATACATTGAGGCTCTAAGTAATCTGGGCTTCGGTTTTATAGAAGTGGGTACAGTAACTCCTTTGCCACAGCCTGGTAATGATAAGCCAAGGATGTTCCGTTTGGAAGAAGATAGTGCCCTGATCAATAGGATGGGCTTCAACAATAAAGGTGTAGATACGCTTGCGGAAAGGTTAAGGCTGTTAAAAAGTAAGCATAGCGATATTGTAGTAGGTGGTAACATCGGTAAAAATAAAAATACACCGAATGAGGATGCCGTAAATGATTACATTAAATGTTTCGATCGCCTGTTTGATGTGGTTGATTATTTTGTAGTCAATGTGAGTTCGCCAAATACACCTGGATTAAGGGAGTTGCAGGAAAAGGAGCCGTTAATGCATCTTTTAAACACCTTGCAGCAACGGAATAAGAAAAATGATATCTCACGACCTATACTGTTAAAGATTGCTCCAGATTTAACCAATGAGCAATTGGATGATATTGTGGAAATTGTAATACAGACCGGAATTGCTGGTGTTATTGCGACCAATACAACTATTGATAAGACGGGGTTAAAAACGCCTGAAAAGATCAGTACTGAGGCAGGTGGTTTAAGTGGCAAGCCCTTAACTGTGCGCTCTACCGAGGTGATTAAGTATCTATCAGATAAATCGAATAGGGCATTTCCTATTATAGGAGTAGGGGGGATTCATTCTCCGAAAGATGCGCAGGATAAATTAGATGCAGGTGCATCTTTAGTGCAGTTGTATACGGGTTTTATTTATGAAGGCCCCGGTATCGTTAAAAGGATTTGTAACGAGTTGGTTAAGAAATAACCAACTCTACTAAAACGGTCTTTTAGTCGGTCGTCATTGGTCACTCGTCATCCTGAGTTTATCTCAGGACCTCGCACTTGCAGGGCTTCCTTTCTCTTGAGGGGTCCTGAAATGAATTCAGGATGACGACCGCATAAAAAAATAATCCCTCATTACAAAACGACGAGGAGCATACAATAGGATAGTGGATTACAGCGCGACGAACGCCTTAGTAGACCGCTAAAAAAAGCGCATAAAAAAACACCTCCACATGGTAGAGGTGTTTTTTTTATGCTTTAAAGAAACTTATGCTTTTGCAGTAAGTTGAGCTAATACAGCGTTGTTTTTAGCTAACTGATCTTTACTAGATTGTTTTGATCTGCTACCTAACTCAATGTTAGTAGCTAATTTTAAGAATTTCACATCTAATTTTGCGAAAGTTTTATTTCTTCTGTCTTTTCTTTTTAATCTGGTAACTGCCATGTCAATCTTTTTTTATTTTTTAATAAAACTTGGAGGTCGAGAGCGGATTCGAACCGCTGTAGGAGGTTTTGCAGACCTCTGCCTAGCCACTCGGCCACTCGACCTTATTAAATTTCAGGATGCAAAAATAGTAATTAAATATTAGGATGCAATTTATTTCTGAAAATTTCTACTAATATCTGCACACAGAATTGCAGCAGATATCGCAACGTTCAAAGACTCAGCGCCTCCAGTGCGTGGAATAGTTACTGGATTTGTAATTAATTTTATCACCTCCGGTGTGATTCCTTGACCTTCGTTACCCAAAATCACCAATCCTTCGTTACCCCAATCGGTTTTATACATGCTTTTTCCATCTAAAACTGCCCCAAAAATCGGCATTTTAATGTTTTTTAGGAGCAAAGGGAGCTCTTCATAGTAAATATTTACCCTGCTTAAGGAACCCATAGTCGCTTGTACCGTTTTAGGATTATAAACCTCAACGCAATTATTTGAGCAGATGATTTGCTTAAAACCAAACCAATCCGCAGTGCGGATAATGGTGCCCATATTACCGGGATCCTGTATACCATCCAATACCAACGTAAAGCAGTTTTTTAAGTCGGCTACATTTAATACTGGTGACTTCGGAATGTTTACCAATGCCAGTATTCCCTGTGGAGTTTGTAAAGTACTAATCTTATCCAGTTCGGCGTTGTTTACTTCAAATAACTTTATATTTGCTGCTAAAGTAGGTAGTAAAGAATGATATTGCGCTAAGTAATAAATACTGTGTATCTGGTAATTGGATTGGATAAATTCTTCAATAGATTTTATACCTTCAATGATGAATATTCCGTTTTCTTTGCGGTACTTTTTTTGATGTAACGATTTTATAAAACTTATCTGAGATTTTGAAAGCATACCACGATTATAAAAAAAATGTTCTGTTTCGTGCAATATTACTATTTATTATTGTTTTTGTTACAGCATGTTCATCAACAAAATACATCGAAGACTACCAATCTATCGTAAAAAGGGTAGAGATAGACAGTGTCCCAAAGTCATTACACGAAGAAGCATTTAATTATATACAAAAGGATATCAGACCCACGTCTAAGCTCGGTGTCAATGTTTTGATTTATAATATGTTTAATACCAAAGACGGAC
The DNA here is from genome assembly GCF_005144565.1 of Pedobacter hiemivivus. NCBI lineage: Bacteria > Pseudomonadati > Bacteroidota > Sphingobacteriia > Sphingobacteriales > Sphingobacteriaceae > Pedobacter > Pedobacter hiemivivus. The sequence goes on along the minus strand of NZ_SWDX01000012.1, from coordinate 12,841 downwards.
GCTATAAAACAAATAATGTTAAACCTTTGGGTACGCCACCTCCAATTCTGGACAGTACACTGGTTGAAATTTCGCGTAATCAGATCGAAAAATACTTAATGAGTAAAGGGTATTTTAATGCAAAAGTTAAATCCGATATAAAGGTTAAAAATAAACGGGCCGAAGTTTTTTTTAAAGCAGATACCGGATCTGCATTTTCTGTGAATAAGATCATCTATGAAATTCCAGATCCGAAAATTAAAGAATTGTATTTATCGCAAAAGGCGGCGTATAGCCATTTAAGAGAAGGAAGACGTTATGATGATGACTCTTTGGCTTACGAGCGGGATCAGGTTTACCTGATGATGAAACAAAAGGGGTATTTCAATTTTTCTCGTCCTTATATCAAATTCACTGTGGATTCGAATTTAAATGCCAGCAAAGCGAATATCACCATGATTATAGACAATCCTGTGGATAAGCCAAGGCATTTACAATACAATTTGGGTGAGATGAATATCATTATAGCGCCAAATTCTGATGGTTTCCCTGATTCTATAAAAATGAACCCTAGAATTTATAAGGGGGTAAGGTTTACCGATCTGTCAGGGAAATTTCGAAGGAACCCCATTACGAGGTATAACTTTTTGCAACCAGGTCAGCAATACGATATTGGGAACGAAAACTTAACGTACGATCGTTTGTATGAATTGAATGTTTTTAAGAATGTTAAAATTGAATACAATAAACCTAACGATAGCGCCGGTACGGTAGATCCGGTAATCCATTTGATTCCACAAAAGTTGATGAGCAATAGAATTGAGGGGGAGGTACCCTTTAATGGTGGTACAGTTGGTTTTACCTTGAGTAATACATATACCAATAATAACCTTTTTAGAGGGGCCGAGAAATTCGAATTTCAAATAAAGGGCGGTTTGCAAGCCTGGTTGGGGCAGGGGAATGTTTTTAGTGAGATTTATCAGCGTGACTTTTCTGTGAGTACAAATTTATCTGTTCCTCGATTGATGATTCCTTTTATGCGATCAAAACCAAATAGAGGAGGCATGCCACATACCATTTTCTCTGCTAGCTATGTTTACGCTTTGCAGAAGGACTTCTTTCAGCGTAAGGTGATCCTGACCTCAGTTGCTTATGAGTTTCGTGAGACCAAGTCTAAATTCCATACTGTAACCCCTTTAAATTTCGAGTACCGTTTTGGGGGCTTGCTTTTTGATCAGTTTGATTCCACAAATGTGAATTTCCCAATCATCAGAGATAATTTGGTCAACCTGCTATTGTTGGAACGAAAGAACGTAACATTAGGTATCAAATATGCTTATACTTTAAATGCCGAAAAGTTATTGACCAACGGAAGTTTTATTTACTTCCGGGGGGATCTGGATTTGGCAGGTAATATGTTACAAGGAGTATCAAAATTGTTCCATACTAAGGTGGATTCGCTGGGTTCTTCAACTATATTTGGTGTTCCATTTAATCAGTATGTACGACCTGAGATTGATCTTCGTTGGTATAAAGGGCTTGGTGGTGATAAACAGTTTGTAGCCAGAATAAATGCCGGAATAGGCTACGCTTATGGTAATTCCAAAGTAACAGGTATTCCGTTCGAGAAACTGTTTTACGCAGGTGGATCAAGTGGGGTAAGAGCTTGGCAAGCCAGAACTTTGGGGCCAGGCAATTACAACAGAGGGATCGCGATTACAGATCCGAACCAACGTAAGATACTCTATGGCTTTGACCAGATTGGTGACCTGCATATTGAGGCAAATTTGGAGTACAGATATAAACTGTTAAACAAATTTTTTGGTGCTAAACTTAAAGGAGCCATCTTCCTGGACGCGGGGAATATTTGGAATGTATCGAGTGGATCGCCGGCAACCAGGTTTGATCTTAAATCATTGGGCAAACAGATTGCCATAGGTACAGGTACTGGCTTTAGATACGACGTGCAGTATTTCGTATTTAGGTTTGATGTGGGATTAAAGCTTAAAGATCCGCAATTTACAGGTTCTGATCAGTGGGTGATCGGTAAGTTTCTAACGGGTGGAAAAGCCTTTAGAGCTGCCTATGATGCAGCCAACTCTCCAGACTCCTATCGCTTTATACAATACAATTTTGGTATCGGAATGCCTTTCTAAAACATCCCTTTTAAGCCATCGAATATAGTTTCAAAAAAGGTCGATAGGTTTAACCCATTGCTATGATTGAAATAAATATAGATCACCAAAAGGATCACAGCTATCGTGATGAATTTTCTAAAAGCGAAGGCGAAAAAGACAATCAGGGCAGGGATAATCACCAACCACATGCTATTAATGGCATATGGATTTAGATCCCCATCTTTTTTATAAACGTAAAGTAGTTTACTATGTGTACCTGCATCATTTTGATGTTTGATGTATACAAATGCGGAGCGCTCCAGCTGCAAAGGGAGGATGGCTACACCATCATGAAAGTTTACCGGTTGGGTAAATCCACTTACGGTAAAAGTATAAGTGCCGTTGATTTTTTCTAGCGGATTGTCTAAAGAATCGGCAGCTATAATCGCAAGTTTGCTGTTTTTGAGCAAGCTCTCTTTAACTACGAAATTATTAATGTCTGCTTTTTGGGCAAAGGCCGTACCGCTGAATACCAAAAGCAGGAGCAATAAATAAATTTGTCTCATTCTAAAGATCGTTTGTTGTAAATTAAGTACCCCAAATGTAATAAAACGCCGTTTCTTTTTATCGGGTCATCGTATAAATTATAGCTGAGGCTTATTGGGCCCAGTGGAGTGTGATAAACCAGGCCCGCAGTGCCCGCATAATGCCATGTGGTAAATGCTTTTTTATTGGCTACACCCTGAAAGCCAACTTTTTCAAATTCACGGTAGGGCAAAAACACGTATCCCTCTACCCGGAGATCCAAATTTTTCTTAATGTTATATACGTTTTTAAGTCCACCGGCAAGGTAAGTGGTCGCTCTAAAATTTTCTAAAAATATCGATCGACTGTCTTGCAATGGATAAAATGCAGGTGCTGCCAATAAAGTCGAATAATAATTAGCGAAGAGCGGTTGATTGGAGTATACGGCTTCAGCCTGATAACCCAATGTGTATTTTCCGAACCTTAAAAAGTAGTTCTCTTCGCTCATTTTTAGGTTTATCCATTGTCTGAGTTGCTTGTTTACGCCAACTTTTAGGGTTGTAAGCAGTGCTGTAGGCTCATTGATATTGCCGGGGGTATAACTTTCGCGTCCAACAAAATAATTAAAGCTCAATAAGAAATTACGACCTTTATTGGCATACTGTTTACGGTTAAGGGTGTACTGTTCAAACGATAGGCTGGATCTTGAGCCATTTAAGATTGTTTTTTCCAAGGTATTGCCAACAGAGAAACTGTTGTTTGGACTATAGTTGTCATTGTTGTTGATAAAAGCTGTGCTCAAGGTAATCCGGATATTCCTGTTCAATGGTATCCCCATTTTAAGCTCAATTTTTCTGTCCGACTGCTCTATATAAGTAGGATGTGGGTTTTCAATAAATATGGAACTTGTCTCGTAATAATTAAAGTGATTGTAGGTTATATCGGCACCAAGAAACAGCGGCAAACGGGAAGGGAAATCTACACGACTTGTTAATTGTACAGATTCGTAAAAACGCCCGGAATAGAGGTTCACACCAAAAGCGTAAGCTTTCCTATCCAGGAAGTTGTATTGTATACCTAAAAAAACATTGCTAATTGGTCTGCTGGAGATGTTCCCCCCGAAATCTATTTTTACGCTTTTCTTTGGATGAGCAAGTATTTCAAAGTTAAAGTTGTCCGATACCGGGTCATATGATATTTTAGGGTAAATCGATTCAAAGGTTTCATCAGCAACCAGTTTGTAGTAGCCTTGCTTAATGTCATTCAGATTAAAAGTCGCCTGGTCACTTTTAAAAAGTCGTTCTATATATTTTTTTTGTTGTGTATTTACACCACTTACCCTTACACTGTTGAATACCAGATCAGGCTTTTTATTGTTGAACTCAATTCGTTTAGCGATAAGGTCATTAATACTCACCCGTCTTTTTATCTTCTTTTTAATCTGTGCCATGTTGGCCATCGTTGCATCATATCCCTGCTTGATCAGGGCTTGTGCTGGGGTAAAATTACTTGCGATATAATCTTTAACGTCTGGCTGGATATAAACACCATTGTCGCCAATAAGTGTGGAGTCTGATTTGGCCAGGAACATAAATCTCATCAACCTGTTCATTAACCGATCATCCCCGTTCTTGGGATATTCACTATAATTTTTGGAAGAAACATTGGCACCGATCATGATGTCAGGATTAAATTCCTTTTTCATCACATCAGCCGGGAAATTATTGTATAATCCGCCGTCGACAACATATTTATCCTCTAGTTTTATAGGGCGATAGATCAATGGTACTGCCATTGTTCCTCTTACTGCTTCGGCTAAGCTGCCTTTTTTAACGGTAATACTGGTTTGAGATAAAATATCAGAAACCATGCAACGGTAGGGGATAAATAGGTTGTCGAAATTATCTTTAGAGATGGCCGATGCTTGCGAAAAAAGCTCTAGCAATGCGAAATTTAGGGGGATGTCGTTGACCAGATTAGATCTAAAACTTACGCGTAAGCCTGTATCCAGGAGTAGCTTGGCCGTGACTACAGAGGCATTTAATGGCTTTTTTTGAAAGAAGAAGCTGTAATCACTGTTAAATCTGCCAGTTACCCAATCCTGAAATTCAGGGCTTAGGGCCACCTTTTCTATTTGACTGGGAGAATAACCTGCCGCATACATGGCACCTACTATGCCCCCCATAGAAGTGCCAGTAATGTAATCGATTGGGATATTGTTTTCTTCCAGCGCTTTTAAAGTGCCAATATGGGCAATTCCCCTAGCGCCACCGCCACTCAATACCAAACCTACTTTTTGGGCATTACTATGAAATGCCAAAAAGACCAGGGCGATTGTTAGGAGTGTTTTTAAATTGGTCACACCCTAAAATAGGGAAATTAGTTCAGAATGAATATATTATAGGTTAATACTGTTGCGAAAATTATCCATAAAATATAGGGGATAAAGAGCAGACCAGCTATTTTATCTATCCTATAAAATAGGATGGCATTTACGATGGCGATAAATAATAGAAATACGATTTCGAATACAGCTACGCCAATTTGATTTGAGTAGAAGAAGATGAAAGACCACATCAGGTTCAACATCAGTTGAATGAAATAGATGGCGATGGTCCGTGGAAAACGGTTAATGGTATCTCTTTTTTGCCATACCCGATAGGCCGAAATGCCGATTAGAATATAAAGGGCAGTCCATACCGGAGCAAAAATCTGGTTAGGTGGATTAAAAGAAGGCTTAGCCAAAGTTACATACCAGGTTGTCACAGAACTGGAGGTGAAAAAGGCACCAGCAACTCCAAAGGCAAGTGGAATCGCAATGTTAATAATCAGTGCAATCGGATTTAATCTCATTTATTTTTTCGTGTCTGGAGTGATCAACATGCTGAAGTTATAATACAAAACATCTCCTTTTTTCAAGTGATGCTCGCCGCTGTAGTTGTCGGCCAGTATGGCTTTTCCTTTTTGTTCGATATGAATGCCGCCATGCCCATCATTAGCCCATGATGCAGGGATTTTCTTGTGCTGGTTGTCTGTCAATTCAAATTGCAGACCACCAGTAACATCACCAACCCACACTTTAGCTTCTGCAGCCTTGTCTGTGCTCCATTTCCATTCTATGGCCTCAGGCCTTAATTCTTCTTTCTGACCAAGGCCCTTAACAAACTTTGCGGCCGCTGTTGTAAAAGGGATATGCATACGGATATTATCCAGGTTGATGTCATTCAAAGCCGTTATTTTAACGGTGTAAGCCAATTTTCCATCCGCTTTAATCAGCCCATCCACATCCATATTCAAACTGTCGGAAGTGTTTTTAACTGACCAACTTACTTTGTCTGGTTTCTGCGATGTATAGTTGAATGCGCCATTTTTCCATTTGATGTCTTTATGGTTCAGCGAATTGATCACATGAAAATGGATCGGTTCTGTAACCAGGTTAAATGAGGTTTGGATCATTGCGGGGAATCCATCAGCATTTATATCCAGTTGTTTGCCTGGAAGGGTAATACTTTTTTCTTTCACAACAAGAGTCGCATCTGCTGTTGTTTTTTTTTGTGCATTGGCATTTTTAATCAGTAGCAGCACTACGAAAAAGGCAATAGTTTGTTTCATCAGAAAAGGTTGAATGATAATTTTTTAAAAGTAGAACATTTTAGGCATAATTTCAGGACTCAGATTCAAGTTTACGTGTGAGGTAAACAATATCCTTAATCGACTCATCCATTTGAATAGCCGTATGCCTTACTCTTGCCAGCAGTTCAAGGTTATCAGGGTCGCTAGGTTGCTTAATGTTGAAGAGATCAACAAGTCCTAATAAATTTGATACGGGTCCCCGAATTTGGTGCGCCTGCACCCAGGCAATTTCTTTAAACTGTTTATTCTGACTTTCTATCTTTTGTTGGTAATTCTTTTGGTCGGTAATGTCGACAAAGTAAATCGCCAATCCACTTTCAGTTGGGTAAGCATTTACGGCTAGCCAGCGAGCAATCGTATGGTCAAACTCTTCAAAATGGACAGATACATGCTCGTCCATGGCTTTATGATATTGCGTAAAAAATTCCAGTGTTAAAGATTCGGGAAAGATATCCCACAGATTTTTGCCAAGTAGATCTTCTCTGTTTCTTTTTAGTATTCTTTCAAATTCTTTGTTGATATAGGTAAATTCCCAATTCTTGTTTACGGTAAAAAAGCCATCTGTAATACTCTCCAATATGTTTTCTTTTTCCCTTGCTTTTTCTTTAAGCACGTTTTCAGCCTTCACATTGCCATCTATATTGATAGCCGTAACCAGTTTACATCTTTTGCCAGCAAACAATATTTGGTGGGTATAAATGTGTACATAAAAGGTTTCGCCGTTTTTACGGGTATGGTGCCAGATTCCTGCATTCGAATAAGTAGGGGGCAGTTCGTCATTTATCTTGTAAAAAGCATCCAATTCTGTCACAGGGCGAATATCCTTTGCCGTAAGTTGTAGGAACTCATTTCTATCATATCCATATTGGCGCAAGGCGGAAGTATTGGCCTCTAAAAATTGATAGGTTTCTTTTTCATAAATGTACATAGGGCTTGGGTTCTCCCTAAAAATTCGTGTATAATTGCAAGAATTCTTTTTTCTTTCGATGGTCAGGTATAGTGTTTTTTTTAACAATAGTGGCTCTACCCAGGATTTAAGCAACCAGTCATCGGCCCCAGGTGGGAGTATACTATCGGCCGAAGCTGTGGCGGTAATGATAATCAATGGATGATCTGGAAGCTCGGTACTTAAATGAAGTACAAAAGGACCAGCTAGTTCCAGGTTTTCGGTCACAAACAAGATGACTTCATAGTTATTAGGGTCTTCTTGTTGATAAGCTGATTTTGCCACTGTAACCACCTGAGAAGAGTGGTAGCCTATGTTTATAAGTTGTTTATAGAGGGAATCATCATTAGCATTCTGATCATTCTCCCTAATAATTAGTGCATTTTGATAGAACATGATAAAGGTGTATTAACTCCCGTTGTATGATTAAGATTCAATTTATTCAAATATTTGCTGAGATCAAAATTTGTTCCGATATATTATTTCCGATTTAAAGTATTTTTCATCATCTTAGAAGATAAAAAAATAGATTATGAAGAAAATAATTGTTTTAGCAATGGTTGCCGGGATGTTTGCAACCTCAACGGTTTTTGCACAGCAAGATAAGAGTAAAAGACCAAGCCCGCCGGCAGTGGTAAGAGAAACACTAAATTCTGGAGCTACAGTTGTTATTGACTATAGTCAGCCATCAGTAAAGGGTAGGACGATCGGTAAGGAAATTGCACCATTTGGTAAAGTGTGGCGTACAGGAGCTAACGAACCAACTACATTTGAAGTAAGTAAAGCCGTGAAGGTTGATGGAAAAGCACTAGCTGCTGGTAAATATGGTATGTATTCTATTCCGGGCGAAAACGAATGGGTTATTATTTTCGGTAAAAAATCAGATGTATCTGCAGATAAGCATGTTGAAGCAGATGACGCTTTGCGTATTAAGGTTAAGCCAGCAAAAGCAGCAGCATTTACGGAGAAAATGACGTTTACAGTTGATAAAGGTGGTAAAGTAGCCTTAGTTTGGGGTGATATTTCAGTTCCTTTTATGGTAAAGTAATTTGATGTGGATTTTAAGTAAATGAATCCATATATTTGCGCTCCTGTCTCCGTAGTTCAATGGATAGAATTTTGGTTTCCGGTACCAACGATATGAGTTCGAATCTCGTCGGGGACACTACAGAAAGAGGGAATTTCAGCAATGAGATTCCCTCTTTTTTTTATTCATATGTCTGACAGTTAGATTATTGTAATTTTTTCGGATTGGCTGATTTTTGAACTCTAAAATCTCAGTGTTTTTAGAAATTTTTAAGCGTTATTTTGTTTGATGTTCTGATATATAGTTGTTTGATTTGTTTTTTTTATTCAAAGTTCTAAAAAAAGGTTCGATATCCGGAAGGGTGAGTTAAAGAGAGTCGAACCAGAGCAATATATCCCTAGGAGAGTAAAATTGTTGATTTAATAAAAACGGTTAATAGCGGGCCTAGATACTAGTAAATATAAATAGTCTAGACAGTAATACGACCATTCCATTAATGCCGCAATAACCTTGAGTTTGTTAAGGTTTAATAGAGTTAGCACTATTCTTTATGAATTAATCAAGTCTTTGATTATCAATATTTATTGCTTAAGTTTAGCAGTGTAATTGATTTATAATATAGATGGCAAAGGATAGAGGTACCAGTACAACGGTTGATCGGCCAGTAACATCAACCAAGGACAATAAATAGTTTAAAAAGAATGGCTAAAGACAGAGGTAATTCGACAACTGAACAGGATGTAATCCTTTCTACCAGGGGTGCTAAATAAGACAACCAATATAAAAACAAGTACTAATGACCAAAATTAGACTTAGACCGAAAAATCGGTTATAAGTATGATTTCTTTTACTGACAATTAGCGTTAGTCTATTGATTTTGATTGCATATTTTTCAATGCAGTTATAGTAAAAGAGCCTGATTTTATCACCTTCACTAAATTCTTCCCGATCAAATTCGGCATTGAACATGCCTTCTATATTCAATCCTTTTAGATAATGAGCTCTTGCTTTAATAATAGAGAATAGACCATAGATATTGCAAACTGAAACAACTGCAATAACGGCTGAGGTTGTCGAAATTGTTTCTTTGCTCAAAATATACAGGCCTGCTCCGGAAAGAAATGTAACAAATGCAATAAGTGTTTTTATGGATTTGTCTGTAGTACTTTCTACCTCAGATGATAGGTCGCAAAAATGTTCTTTTATTTCATCTAAAGCCTTTTGATACACTTCAATTGGCAAAATATCCCATTCTTTGAATGGAAGTTCGATTTCTGGTTGGTTCATAAAATAAATATACTGTTCTATCTTTGAATTTTGGAAAGTCCTCCCTCTTTCTTTCAAGGATCAAATTGTTAACTTGCTTTGTTTAAAAATAGGTTTAAATCAACTATCAGACAAAGCCCTTTGGATATAATTAATGAATTTCCCGATGCCATTGTAAAAGATGTACACTGGTCTATTGAATCCATCAAATCGTTTCAGGATGAGAAGGTCGGTAAAATAGAAAAAAGTGATTTTCCGATATCTGAATGTACAGCGATAATACAGAAAGATGGTATCAAAGGGTATACCTTTAAAATTATACTTAACAAGATTTATGATTATACTTATAATCAGGATCTTCAAAAGTATGGTATACTGGACGGAATCAGGCTCACTATCAATGGTTCGGGTTATGTAATCGATGCTGATGGAGCAAAAAATGTTGAAATTAGCCTAAGTGATCCTCAGGTTTTAACCTTATGGATCGCTCACATTCAGAGGGGAGAAATTAGTGATTTTGATAAGAGGTTGCTGAGACTTGTAATTCCTATTAAAGCAGACCCTCAGATGGACCTGATCGAATATTCAGGTTTAAGGATCGGATCAAATTACACCCCGGCTGGGCTGATTGAAGTTTCATTCAACAAGAAATCCTACCACGTATTTAAATACGAGCATCCCAATACCGACGATAATTATCTCATAATTGATGGCCTGGAACCAGATGATTTTGCGATGTTCCAGCATAACACCATTGCCATCATCACAGCTATGGGCTTTGTGAGTGGAGACCTTTATTTGGATGAGTATTTTTACCATACCTTGGATAAAGATGAAAATTATAAGGTCGATTATATGTGTTACCAGCAGATGGAGGAATCGGCAATTACCAATCAGGCCATTTTGGACCCGTTAGGTTTTCAGCAGTATGTCGAGGCAACTGGGCAAAGTAGGATAGTTGAGCAGTTTGGGGTTGATATGAAGAAAGCTGTATTCTCGAGTCTATGCCAAAAAATTGCAGGCAGTCTGGAATTTTCACGATGTTGTAAACTGATGATCGAAGGCAATCAATCCAAGCAGATGTTACTTAGAGCTGGGATCTATTCGATCGCATTGGAAACAATTACAGGAATTATAAACGACCAGTATGAAGATAAGGTTAATCCTATTGCGGACAAGAAACTCTCTAAAACCATTATCGATAAAATGCTCTCTACGCTGCAGGAATATGATGCTTTCCTGGATGACTATGGACTTGAAATACTAAAATCAAAACTAAAGAATCTTAATTCTCCAACAAATGCCAAGAAGCTGTCAAAACCCTTTGAGATTTATGGAGTCAATCTGACCAAGGAGGATTTAGATATTCTTAACCACAGAAACAAATTCTTACACGGTACCTCACCATTTTCTGAAGACGAGCTCCCCGGGAAAACATTAGAACTCGGTTTGATAGTCGCAAGGCTATGGTTCCTGCTTAATGTCTTGATGCTAAAATATGCTGGTTACAGTGGCCATATTAAAAATCTCCCGGCTTTGATACTTTTCCGCAGAAAAAAGAATCCTGAGGAAAGCCTTTACAAAATTATATAACCATTATAATGCATGGATATGAAACTTATTGAAAAGTATGTAAGGCAACATCCAGATGAATTTATTAAATTGATCTAGCCATTTTGAACAATCTCTCCCAATTTACCCACGTCTTCTAGATTAAAAGGTGTTTCCTGGTACACAAAGTAGTTGAGCCAATTATTGAAGAGTAAATTCGCATGACTTGTCCAACATACCAATGGCGCATTCTCTGGATATTGTCCCGGTAATAGTTTTTCGGTACAGGTACATCAAGACCTTTCTCCCGGTCTCTGACATATTCCTCGTGAAGGGTTAGCGGAGAGTATTCTGAGTGACCAGTAAGATAAAATTCACGCCCGCCTCGGGAAAATACAATGGCTATTCCTGCATCCGAAGATTCTGACAGGATACGAAGATCTTCCTTATCAGCCAAATCCGATTTCAATATTGTAGTGTGCCTGCTATGAGGAATAAAGAATTCGTCGTCAAAGCCTCTCAACAAGGAGTGCCCCTTTTCAGTGGCAGTATGCTTGAAAACCCCGGATAATTTTTCGTTTAATGGTTTTTTTTTACCCCATAAAAATGATAGAGCGCAGCCTGAGACGCCCAGCAAATATAAAGCGTTGAGGTAACGTGTTTTCTTGCCCAGTCGAAGATTTGAGTGATCTCATTCCAATAGCTTACTTCCTCGAATTCCAGCATTTCTACAGGAGCACCGGTAATGATCAAACCGTCATAGAAGTTTTCCTTTATTTCGCCAAAACCTTTATAGAACATTTCCAGATGTTCTTCAGATATATTTTTAGAGGTGTGGGAATCGAGTCTTAAAAATTCTACTTCAACCTGTAGGGGATTGTTGGATAATAAACGAACAAAATCCGTTTCAGCAGATATTTTAAGAGGCATCAGGTTAAGGATAAGCACACGCATTGGGCGAATATCTTGAGTATCCGCTCTCATATCACTCATAACAAATATATTTTCCTTCTTTAAAAGCTCAATCGCTGGCAGATTATTCGGAATCTTTACTGGCATTTATCACCTCCCTTGTTCTTATTTAAACGCTAAAAATAAGAATAATACCATTGAACTCTACACTAAGTGGTATCTGTGACTATCATATGGCAATTCTGAGACTACTACAACCTCGCTTAATGTATGAAAAGATGAATCTTTCCTAAAAGCGGACTTTGTTTGGCGGTTTTAATTTTCGAGTATATGGACATTCAAAAGGGATGTTTAAAATCTCTAGTAGTGAAGAATTGAAAATCGATCACCTCTAGTAGGGATGATTTTGTATTTTTATCACTAGCAAAATCACCCCATTTAGACAAAATAAGAATTTTATAAATTAGTCAGTTTTATAATCATCAATAAACTTTTTTGAGTTAAGTCCGTAGGGGAACACTTTTTTAACGCTGTGTTAGTATAGTGTTAAAGTTTTTCAGGAAAATTATTAAAAGGGCTATAGATTATTCGAGGGCACTGAAAAAGTTCCTCATTTATGAGCCAGCTTAAGGAACGATCAAGTAGAACATGTTTTTTACTTGATCGTTTTTTTTATTGAACAAAGTTGAGATTTCGTTATACTGATTTTCTGATCAATATATACCTGTCTTTTTCGAAGGATAAATAAGCATTTTGGTTGCAATTGACTGGATTTAACTCAGATTTATTGAATATTAGATCAGTTTTAGGATTCTTTTTAAATTTACGGTAAAAATTGCCATAGCCCCCTGCATTTCCATATTCTGTATTCCATAGGAAGTCGCA
>NZ_SWDX01000011.1:0-166176 GCF_005144565.1 Pedobacter hiemivivus | reverse complement strand
TTAAACATACGGATCGGACTCTCCGCAGTACGTCCATTGGTGTGGCAGTACTTCTCGAGCAGTTCATCATAAATGAAACTGAAGTCTATTAGATCGTTGATCTTTCGAAGTAAATTGTCTTTGGGAATGATCAAATCATACAATCCTGAGTAGGCACTGAATTGAATCTTTTGTTGATGAGCTAACATTGGGCACCTTTTAAAACCTACTTTTAAGGTACAAAAAAAGAGCAGATAACCATAGTTCTTCTGCTCTTTTTGGACTCCAAATATTTAAAAGGACTTTTTCAGTGCCCTCACGACTGTTACAGCCCTTTTTAGCATCTTATGGAATTATGCTTACAAAGAAAAAGCAGCTTTCACTTTATCTACAAAATCTAGTTTTTCCCAGGTAAACAGCTCAACAGTGACTGTTTTCACTTCACCGTTTGGTGTTTTGAAAGTTTTAGTTACAGTTTCTGGAGTACGGCCCATGTGACCGTAAGCAGCTGTTTCGCTATAAATAGGATTTCTTAATTTCAAGCGTTGCTCAATAAAGTAAGGACGCATATCAAATATGCCCTCTACGATTTTAGCAATCTCGCCATCAGTTTTGTTTACTTTGCTTGTTCCGTAAGTGTTGATATAAATTCCCATGGGCTGAGCTACACCGATAGCATAACTTACCTGTACCAGGATTTCATCAGCAACACCTGCTGCAGCAAGGTTTTTAGCAATGTGACGTGTAGCATAAGCAGCACTTCTATCAACCTTACTTGGATCTTTTCCAGAGAAAGCACCACCACCATGTGCACCTTTACCACCATAAGTATCTACAATGATTTTACGGCCTGTTAAACCAGTATCACCATGTGGACCGCCGATTACGAACTTACCGGTCGGGTTGATATGGTATTCAATTTTATCGTTAAAGAAATGTGCGTATTGAGGGTATTTGGCAATGATTCTTGGAATCAGGATGTCAACCAGGTCTTTTTTGATTTTGGCTAACATTGTAGCTTCCTCAGCAAAATCATCATGCTGTGTAGAAATTACAATCGCAGCAATACGTACAGGTTTGTTGTCGTCTGAATATTCAAGTGTTACCTGAGATTTCGCATCTGGGCGTAAATAAGTGATTTCCTTGTTTTCACGTCTTAAGATCGCTAGTTCTTGTAGCAAAGTATGCGACAAGTCTAAGGCCAAAGGCATATAGTTTTCAGTTTCGCTGGTTGCATAACCAAACATCATTCCCTGATCACCGGCACCTTGTTCTTCTTTGCTGCTTCTATCAACCCCTTGGTTGATGTCCTGCGACTGCTCATGGATCGCGGAAAGGATACCGCAAGAGTTCGCCTCAAACATATACTCGCTTTTGGTGTAACCGATTTTACGGATTACATCACGGGCAATTTGTTGTACATCCAGGTAGGTAGTAGATTTTACCTCTCCAGCTAGAATCACCTGGCCGGTAGTCACTAATGTTTCGCAAGCTACTTTTGAATCCGGATCAAAAGCCAGGAAGTTATCAATTAACGCATCAGAAATTTGATCAGCGATTTTATCAGGATGTCCTTCGGAAACAGATTCTGATGTAAATAAATACGACATTTTAAATAATTAATTTTTAAGTAGGAGTATAAGTATATAAGTTAAAAGTCTTGATACAGGTTTCTAAAGGTACTACGCAAACCAAAAGTGAACAATGCTGTATTTGTATTCTTTATCCCATTTGTTTCTCTTCTCAACACCCCACCAACCTCTAATCGCAGGTTATATTTGGGATTGAGCAGATAAGCTACCCTTCCTTCCGCAAAATAAAGATCAGTAGCAATACCCTGACCGATATGACTGCCATATTCAACTGTTCTTGTCAGATAGCTCTTAAAAATATCCTTTCCGTAATTTGCCCCATCCGGATCCAGTCCATACCTAGCATACATCATTTGCCCTTGCAGGTCAAATCTTTTATAGCTATAATTTAATATACCTAACACCTCTCTAAAGTTAGCCCCAAGGGGGTGTGCCAACGGCTGGTTCATAGCGGAATAATTAGACACTCTATCAAAATGGGCATAGGTATAAGGTCTTGCTGTATTAAACTCTGCCAGATAGTTCAAATTTTTCACTTTAAACAAATCTGACCCTCTAAAACCCAATTGCAAAGCCCATTTATTTGCCCAATAGCCTTTACTGCTAAAAAACTCCTTAGCCGTAAACTCGTCAATCATAAACTGACCATACACAGTCGTTTTATCCAGAATCTCATATTTGGTATTGATACCCAAACGCATTTTGTCCGGAGAGTAAGTATTCGCGCCCTCTAATGGTCTTAAAAAGATAAAGGGATGTATGTAGTTAAAATCAAAACCACGTTTCCCTTCAGGCTGCGCATCAGCCCAGGTTACGGCTTGAAAAAAGCCAATAGAAAATCGGTTAGTTGCATTCCAATCAATATAATGCATAGCCGCCCATTTTCCTCTATCTCCTAAACGCCTATCAGTTGTCAGCTTTTCTGCTCCGGGATCCAACATATAACCAAATATGGTTTGGTATTGCACATTACCCAAAGTGGCCCGAATTCTTAAAAAAGAATAATTGGCCGCTACGTCAGACAACAACATGGAACGATAACCATCTCCAATAAAGTTCTTATCATAGCCCAGGGCAATATTTAGATGTTTGTTTGGTGTATAGGATAATAAAGCAGTAACGTAAGCCCAATCCTTTACACGCTTATCTACTTTAAGGCCACCTCCCATCTCACTGGGAACAACTTTAGTTGTATTGATAAAATCATTGATGTAATTCGCGAATACACCCTGGTTCTCAAAACCATTGGTATAAAAAGAGAATTTATCTCCTACTGTTCCCCCTATCTGAAATCCGCGTGTATTTTTCCAGGTAGTTGTATTCTCATTAAAATCACGACCAATCTGGAGATCAGGGAGAAAATCAGCATAAACAGTATAATCGTCTCCTTTAAAATTTAACAAATGCTCTTGCGTCAATTTTCTACGTACCCAGGAACGCTTGTTTAAAGAGTCAACACCTATTTCCATTAAATCCTGATACCGATTTACCAACAAGGAATCATCAGCATAAAACCCTTTAATGGCAGAGTGCGAGCGGCTATTCACATCATATACCGACTTATTCAGCTTCTGATAAAATGGATACGAATAAGGGATGTTTACATTAGGTGTCTGAGCCTTTAAGCTAAAAATAGCTACAACCAACACACCTAGCAATAGGTATTTCTTCATCATTAAATTAGGGATTTTCTTCTACTTGTACCTGGACATCCAACTCCTCATAAACAGAATTCTTACTGATAAATTCAGGTACAATTACTTTCATTTGTTGAACTACCTGTCTTGTATTATTCGAGGTAGCATAAAGTAACAATTGGTAAATTTGGACTTCAATTTCATTGAATATGTATTCTCTTACCTGCCCAATCATAATTTTTTCATGGTGGGTAGGTATTGTATTCTCACAATCATTGAGCAATTCTTCAAACAGTTTTTCTCCAGGTCTTAAGCCGGAATAAGAGATTTTAATATCCTGATTGGGCACCAAACCAGCTAAACGAATCATTTTCTTTGCAAGCTCTACAATCTTTACGGATTTACCCATATCAAATATGTAAATCTCTCCACCTTTACCCATACAACCTGCCTCCAGCACCAAACGACAAGCTTCAGGTATTGTCATAAAAAAGCGCGTAATCTCAGGATGAGTAACGGTAACAGGCCCTCCTTTTTCTATCTGCTGTTTAAAACGAGGGATCACAGAGCCATTAGAGCCCAATACATTTCCAAAACGGGTGGTAATAAATTTAGTAATTGGTTTTACATTGCCATCATTCAAATAGCTCAATCCATTAGAGAAAATCAGATCTGGATTGTTTAATGAATTGTTCAGTGACTGTACATAAATCTCAGCAATTCTCTTGGATGCCCCCATAACATTGGTCGGGTTCACCGCCTTATCTGTAGAGATCATCACGAACTTCTGCACGCCATATTTAACGGCTAGATCTGCAATGGTTTTAGTGCCCATTACATTTGTTTTGATCGCCTCTGCAGGATTACCTTCCATCAACGGCACGTGCTTGTAGGCCGCGGCATGATAAACATAATGCGGTTTATACGTATCAAACAAATGTTGCATACGTTTCTGATCTTTAACATCCCCAACAAAAGCATGAAAATTGGTATTGGCATGATGCTCCTCCAATTCAAGATAAATATGATGTAAAGCAGTTTCACTCTGATCACAAAGGATAATCAATCCCGTTTCGAATTTCAAAAGTTGTCTAACAATCTCGCTCCCAATGGAACCTGCAGCTCCGGTTATTAGAATCCGTTTACCCTTTAATTGGTTTTGAATCCCATCGATATCTATTTCAATCGTTTTTCTGTTCAACAGATCTTCAATATTGATATTCTGGATTTGCGCTGTAGTTACTTCACCTCTGGCCCAAACCTCCGGCGAGGGAATATTTAAAATCTTTATCTCATTTTCCAGGCAAATGTCTACTACCTGATTTTTACGCTCCAAAGGAATCGTATATGAAGCAAAGATGATTTCGTCTACTTCATGCTTTACAATTAAATGCTCTAATTCTCCAGCATCCAAAATCCTTACCCCATCAATCGTTTTACCGACCTTTCGCATATCATCATCTACAAAAGCGATAATTGTTTTGTTCACCTTAGCATCATGGTCAAAAGTTCTTTTTGTAGCCACACCAGCTTCGCCAGCTCCATAAATGATAATCCTTCGCTTGTCCAGATTAGCATTCTTGATGTACATAAAAAAGTACTTTACAATAACCCTGTAGGTGATCAATAAAAGGAAACTAAATAAAGTAAATATAACGATAACTACACTGCTAACCACACGTTCGCCAGTTATGACAATCGCAATCGCGTGTGAAAAAAATAGAATTAACGAGCTAAGAATTACCGAAAATAGAATTCGAAATGAATCCTGAGCAGAAGTATACCTCACAATGCCAGCAAATGTTTTCACGCTATAAAACACCAGTGAATTGATGATCACCACCATTACCACCGCTTTATAAAAGGCTAAAAAATCTATGCCCGTGATTTTAAAGTTATGCTGTAAGATAATAGCAAATAGCAGCGCGATGATACTTAAGCAAATATCAATGGTAAAAATAATCCAGCGAGATACAATTTGTAGTTTTGTAAACATAGACGTTACGTAAAAATAACCTCAACAAAACTAACAATAATTAAACCAAAAAGTAATTTGTGTTTTTATAGAACAAAAAATATAAAACACTTTCCTCTCTTAATCGACCTTAAACATCAATTTTGATGTCAAATAAATATAAATCAGAAAGTATTAATTTACCTATTCAAGTCCACCTAACCACACCAGCCATAATTAGCATCCAATTATTCTGATTCATAAAATTATTCAAACTGATTTTTCACAATATAACCAGCATCTCTCAACATCAATTCCTTACGGAAATGATCTACATCAGATATCATCATCTCCTTTACTAGCGCAGGCAAATCATATTGAGGTTTCCAACCCAATTTTGTTTTTGATTTAGTCGGATCTCCAATCAATAAATCAACCTCCGTAGGACGAAAATATTTGGGATCAACAACAACAACCTCTTTCCCAATTTCAATGTAAAAATCTGGATTTGAACAAGATTTCACAAATCCTCTCTCCTCTGAACTTTCACCTTTAAATTCAATTTCTATTCCCACTTCAGAAAAGGACATTTTTACAAAATCGCGAACGGTAGTAGTAACTCCGGTAGCAATTACATAATCTTCAGGAGTGTCTTGTTGCAAGATTAACCACATAGCTTCTACATAATCCTTAGCATGCCCCCAGTCACGGCGCGCATCTAAATTACCTAGGTATAATTTATCCTGCAGCCCTAAAGCGATCTTCGCTGTCCCCCTCGTAATCTTACGCGTCACAAAAGTTTCGCCCCTCAATGGACTCTCATGATTAAATAAGATACCATTACAAGCAAACATACCATAAGCTTCTCTATAATTTACCGTGATCCAATAGGCATACATTTTGGCCACGGCATAAGGAGAACGAGGATAAAAAGGAGTCGTTTCAGATTGTGGTACAGCTTGTACCAACCCATAAAGTTCAGAAGTAGATGCCTGATAAATTTTTGTCTTTTTTTCTAGCCCTAGAATACGTAAAGCCTCCAATAATCTTAAGGTACCAATCCCATCAGCATTTGCAGTATATTCTGGAGTATCGAAACTAACTTTAACATGACTCATCGCACCAAGATTATATATTTCGTCAGGCTGAACTTCCTGAACAATCCTTATTAGATTTGTTGAATCACTCAAATCCCCATAATGTAATTTAAATTTCACATTCTTTTCATGAGGATCCTGGTACAAATGGTCTATTCTATCTGTGTTAAATAATGAGCTCCTACGCTTAATGCCATGTACTTCATATCCCTTTTTCAGAAGCAAGTCAGCTAGGTACGCTCCATCTTGTCCAGTGATCCCGGTGATTAACGCTTTTTTCATTTTACTATATTTACTTTATGTCTTATATTGCCCGAATAAGATTCAATAATATTATTGATCTTATGCTAGTGTCCATCTTCAAATAACTATTTAAGCAAAATGGTTTTTATGGTTAAAAAAATAATCCCTATAGAACCAATGACCGTTTTACTTCTATTATATGAATTTAAATTAACTTTTATTTTATCAGGCATTATCACATCAACATAATACTTTTCAGGATTAGATTGGCGTTCAAGAATTTCATTTTCATTCCGATATTTAATAGATGCTAAATCAGTAATTCCTGGTTTTAAGTCTAGAACTTTTAATTCATATTCAGAGTAAAAACTTACGTACTTCCGTACCTCAGGACGAGGCCCAACTAAACTCATATCTCCAAAAAGTACATTAATTAGCTGAGGAAGTTCATCTAATTTATACTTTCTTATTAAAATCCCAATTGGTGTTATTCTTCGATCCTGATTACCTACTGTCAACAATCCTAATCTATCAGAATCCAAATACATAGATCTAAATTTTAGCAGTTGAAAATCTTTGTTATACTGACCAACTCGCGTTTGTCTATAGAAAGCTCCTCCTTTCGAAGTAAGCAAAATAATCAGCACAAGAATCAAAAAAATCGGTGCCAATATTATTAGCCCAAATAATGCAAATACAAAATCAAAAGCTCTTTTCATTAAGTTAAACTTTGATAAGCAAGATCAACTACATCGCAGATATATTTAACCTGATCATCACTTAGTTGTGGGTAAATCGGCAGCGATATTTCAACAGCATAGTTCGCATATGCTATTGGATAATCTGTCATTTTGTAACCCAAATTTTTAAATACTGTCAACATAGGCATCGGTATAAAATGCACATTAACTGCAATTCCTTTTCCTGTTATAAACTCTATCATTTCATCTCGCTGTAACTCACCTATGCCATGAATCCTTAAAGCGTATAAATGATTGCAAGAAATCCTCCTTTCATCCTTCAAAACTGGGCATTTTGCCCATGCTTTTAAAGAAAAAAAATCTTCATAGGATTTTGCAACACGCGCTCGATCCGCCATTAATGAAGCATACAAACGAATCTGCCCCAAACCTAATGCAGCACAGAGGTCCGGCATATTTACTTTCAATCCCGCAAAAAGAATATCGTATCTCCAGCCGCCAGCCTGCGATTTTGTAAAAGCATCTTTAGTTTGACCATTCAAAGACCATAGTCGCATTAATTTATATTCATCACTATTATCAAAGGGATCAGGCAAATTAATACAGATAATCCCTCCTTCTGCAGTGGTTACATTCTTAACCGCGTGAAATGAAAAAATTGTTACATCTGTGGCTTTTCCAGATTGAATTCCATTTAAACTTGCTCCTATAGAATGAGCGGCATCAGAAAGAACTAAAATTCGGCCCAATTTAGTTTGAGCTTCCGAGTTCGGACAAAATAGCTTAATAATGTCAGCATCTTGAACAATTGCATTTATTTCTTCATAATGACACATTAACCCAGCAAAATCAACTGGCATAACTACTTTCGTATTTCTAGTTATAGCTAATTTTAGTTTAATAGGATCTATAGTGAAATCATCCAATACATCTACCATAACAGGAATTGCCCCACAATGCAAAACACTTAAAGCAGTGGCAGAATAAGTATAAGCTGGGATGATTACTTCATCTCCTGGACCTACTCCAAACCATTTCATCACTAAAATGGCTCCAGAAGTCCAAGAATTTACTCCAAGGGCCTCGGGACAGCCAGTTAACTCGACGACCTCTTGTTCTAGAGCCTTAACTTTAGGACCAGTAGTTATCCATCCCGATTTTAATGTATCTACAACCTCTGCTATAATTTCCTCATTTACAAATGGAGGGGAAAAAGGGATTTTCATTTTTTTATTTCTTTATAATATAGGTTCATTTCTCGTTTGCCTTGAAAAAAAGATCTAACACAGATATAATTATTATTTAGATAGAACTTGTTAACATAGTGATTATTTACTGCGTCTGTAGTAAGAATTAACTCAGTTAACTCACGTTTAAAAAGCTCTTGCTCAAATGCCTCAAGTAGTCTTTTTCCAACCCCTTTAGATTCAAGTTGATTTGCTACACAAATGGATAATAAAACTGGTGCATCTTTGTGACTAGCTCCACTAAACGATAACAACGACCGTAATAATCGTGAAATATTGTACGGCTTAGAAATCAAATTTGGCAACGCAACAGCAAACATTTTCAAACTATTTGATATCAATATAGATTTATAAAAACCTGAATTATTATCAGCACCAATTGCAAAACCAATTAATTTTCCCTTATGAAATGCACCAATGCTTACCTCATTCTTATGTGATAAAACTTTCTCATAAAATACTTCCAAAAATGATTTGCCTAAAGAAGTCAGGAAAAAATCCTTGAATACATCATGATGTAAATCCGAGACCTCTTTTGCTTTGCGATGAGTCAATCTTTTAAGTTCTATTTCACTATGCATCACTTATACTTGTTACTAATTTTTGAAGATTTATTTCTTTACTAAAATTACTTAAACAATAATTGCGCCCATTATTTCCTAATTCCTGGAGTTCAGTAATTTTTAATTTACTTGCAGATATCATGGTCTTTCGCAACCATTCAACATCTTCAGGAGCCCCAACCCAACCACAATTTGCTTCTGCTATTGCGTTAAAAGTATCGCTATCGCTATCAACACATGCAAGAATAGGTCTTGCAGAAAACATATAAGCTGGTAACTTAGAAGGAATTGAACTACCAGCAGCCCCCTTTATTAAAGGAAGTAAAAGTACATGAG
Source organism: Pedobacter hiemivivus (assembly GCF_005144565.1). NCBI lineage: Bacteria > Pseudomonadati > Bacteroidota > Sphingobacteriia > Sphingobacteriales > Sphingobacteriaceae > Pedobacter > Pedobacter hiemivivus. Next base: position 156,827 of record NZ_SWDX01000011.1, on the reverse strand, counting down.
CATGGGATTGTGTCATAGCCACCTTGCCTGTAGGCACCTCCCAAAATTCTATATCAACTTTTGGATTTTCCTTAGCAATTTCCACGCACTCCTGCTTCTTTGTTCCATTCCCCGCAACAATAAGTTTCGCATCAAGGCCTGTCTTGATAAAAGCACTAAGTACAAAATTCAGGCCGGATACCGCACCTATATTTCCTAAATACATAAAAGTAAGCTTGCCTGGATTCCAATAGTCTTTATAAGCCTCAAAAGCATCATGATCTTGCCAATTTAAAACTACATCTATACTATTTTCCGGAATATTTCTTGTACTAGCTATATAGGCCTGCATTTTTTTTGAAATCACAATGACCCTAGATGCATTGTGGACAGAATATTTTTCTAATGGGAACAAAAACAAATTCACAGCCTTGCTAAATAGCCTGGGCAATCTATTGGTCAACGATTCAGGATAAACGTCCTGGATGTGCATCAAATACTTAATTTTCTTCGTTTTACACGCAACAGCAACGCCAAATTGGCCAAATAATGGCCATGTATTCATATAGACTGTATCTATGTTTTCTGAATTTCTTCTCACATATTTGAAAGCGGCCCAACCAAAAGAAATACTCTCCAATAGTCTTCCAAATATCCCTGATTTTGGATAGGTAAAGGATGGCAGTCTATATACCGTAAGTTGATCATTTACAACCTCCTTGTCAATCCCTTTCTTCTTAACAGTCCCATTAAAACTGAACCCAAATGGTCTTGAAGGAAATGGGGCAATTACCGAAACCGAGTGTCCCTCATTCGACAATTTCTCTGCCAGTGATTTGCCAAGTTGTGCCGAGACTACAGGCTCAGGATCGTAAACACAATTCACAATTAAAATCCGCGTCAAAATATTCTTAATTTAAGTATTCCTTATAAACATCTAAGGTTTGTTTTGCTGTTTGTGACCACGAAAAGCGCCTTCGGTTTTCCAAACCTGCCTCAATTAATTTTGTTGAGATCATTTCATTCTCTAAAATACTTAGTAATACGTCTGCAATCTCCTCAGATTTGTTTGGATTAAAATATTTTACAGCATCTCCCCCCACCTCAGGTAATGAACCAGCATTAGAAGAAGCGACTGGAACTTTACATACCTGAGCATCTAGTAAAGGAATTCCAAACCCTTCATATAATGATGGAAAAACAAATGTTTTCGCATTAGAAATTAAAGGTTCAACGTCTTGATCAGGAACAAAACCCGTAAATAAAACTTTATTTCCAAGCTTTTTTTCATCAATAATTTGTTTCAAATTTTCACTTTTATGCTGGTGTCCAACTAAAACGAGACTTAAATCAGGTATTTTACTAGAAATTATTTCGAAGGCATCTATTAGCTTTGGTATATTTTTATGTGGACTTGGACTACTGAAAGCGATAATGTACGGCGATTTAATATTATATCTTTTAAAGATTAATTCAGAGGGTTCGTATTGATTATTTATTACATCTGACGATCCAGACAATAAAGTAACCACAATCTTATTAGGCTTTGTGTTTGTATGCAAAACAATCTGTCTCTTTGAAAATTCTGATATTGTAATAATTTTTTTAGACACCTTTGCTGATAGCTCAACCATAAGTCCCAATAAGAATCTTTTATGCTTACTCATATTATTCTCATGTCCTTTATAATTAATATCCAAGATAGAAACTATTTTTTTTGCAGTACTAACTATGGGAGTAACGTAACCTAATGAATGTAATAAATCAATTCTATCAATGAATATATAATAAGGTAAAATTATCTGCTCCCAAAAATAACGAAGGTAAACGCTAGAGTAACCAAAATTTAAAACTCTAACACTAAAATTTGAACCAACTTCAAAATCGAAATGTTTGCAGTCCTTGTTCAGATAAATTACATATTTGTTGGAACTATCAAGTTTCGATATTTCTTTAATCAACTTTAAAGCGTACGTGACAGAGCCTCCCGCCAATTTAGGATTGATATATAAAAGATTTATTCCAATTCTATTCACTCCAAACCTTCTTTATAGTTACAAACTTGTTATTCAACTTACCTTCTACAGGAAAGTATTCTGAATGTTTCAGATGATCTCCCATTTTTACCTTCATATACTTTTCAATGTATCGGTTCAAGTGTGGACCTTCCTTACCAAACGACATAAAGCAAGATATCCTCTCTTGCTGGCTGTCTTTTATCAAAAAAGAAGGGAGCAAATTTTCTAATCGATAGCCCATGACTAAATTTGGCAAAATCTTTAAGCGAGCCGCATTACCACTATGCAATGTCCTAAGATTCCAAACAACCACATCTCCAGCTTTACTATCTATAAATACTCTCTTTCCATCAATCCCTTTATGAGATTTCTTAACAACCTTCAAACCTCCACTAAATTTATCGTGATCCTGCATATAAACACCAATTCGAATGATATCATAATCACCTTGCCAATCCTCTCCTTGATTTGCAATCCGATCAACATTGTCACGATGAAACCCCCTATCTCCTATTCCTATTTGATAGGTGCTATCCTGAAAATATACAGGTTTCTCCTCTAGAATAGTCTCTGCAATTTTCAAAATTTTATCTGATAAAAGTACTTCGTTTAAAGACTTGCTCAACAAATCGCCTTTAGGATAGTAAACATCTTTAAGATCACTTACAACCTTTTTGACTAATTTATTACTCTTATCTTCCTCAAGCGTTTGATAAGCCAATTGCCTAAATTTTTCAACTTCCTCTATCGTGAATACATTTTTAACTATAACGTATCCGTTTGCATTAAAAAAATCCCTATCAATTTTCATATTATAGATATTTAGAATTAAGTTCAGAATCAATCAATAATTCAATTAGGTTTCTTGATTTAATTTTAGCTTTCCATTTTAATTTATTATTTGCCTTTTGAGGATTAGCAAGACCTTTTTCAATATCTGTTGGTCTAAATAAACTATCATCAAAGCTAACATATTTCGTCCAGTCTAAATTTAGATATTCAAAGGCTATAATTATAAAATCTTTCAGGCTTATCGTCTCTCCTGTTGCAATCACAAAGTCTTCAGGTTCACTCTGTTGCAACATCAACCACATCGCTTCGACATATTCTGGCGCCCAGCCCCAATCTCTCCAAATATTAATATTTCCTAAAACTAATCTTTCATTACTTCCCTTAGCAATACGGCATGCAGCCGCAATAATCTTCTTAGTCACAAAACGTTCCTTTCGTAGAGGTGACTCATGATTAAATAATATACCTGTACACGCAAATATTTTATAAGCTTCTCTATAGTTAGCAACTTCCCAGAAAGCTGTAGCTTTAGCTACTCCATAAGGACTCCTTGGTCTAAAAGCTGTATTTTCATCAACAGCCTCAATTGCATTCCCAAAACATTCGCTAGATCCAGCATTATATAATTTAATTGGCAAACCAGAAAACCGAATAGCCTCTAAAAGACTTAAAGTTCCCACACTGATACTCTCTAAGGTTTCAACAGGCTGCTCAAAAGATAGTGCTACGGAACTTTGGCCAGCCAAGTTATATATTTCATCTGGCTTAACCTTCATTATAACTTGCAAAACACTTCTAAAGTCATGTACAGAAATCGAAACCAACTTTACAAGTTCTAACACACCTAATCTATTTAAATTTTCGAAGTTTGAACTCTGTGCATCTCTAGACCCACCATATACCTGATATCCCTTATCTAGTAACAATTTTGACAAATAAGCTCCATCTTGACCGGATACACCACAAATTAAGGCTGTTTTCATATATCGCATTTTCCCTTTTCAGTAATTATGTTTAAAATTAAAATCATTGGTATTAATGTCTGCAATACGCCAATTAACACACTACTAAAACTACTACCCACAAAAGACAAACCTATAAACATAAAATTAACTACATATATGATTACAATGTTAGGGTTTGCAATATTACTAAGAATAGTTTGATTAATTATCTTGATTAATAATCCTATTAAATAACAACCGATGATTACTCCTGGTATCCAAAAATTCCAAAATAGTTCAGCTATCAATCCGGGGGGGACCCCTCCAGATCCATATGTCGTCGCTCCAAAAACTTTAATCCCTATTGTATTATCAACATTCGTGACTGGTTTGTCAGGCCAAAATTCTCTTGGGATCCAAGCTATAAATATTGTTACTAATGTAGCACCATATTCATAATTCATTCTTGAAGGAATGGCATCCATAATATGAGCCGTTTTACTGACATCTATCATATTAGTAGTTAAGATTGCCGGTTCTAAAGCTTTAGTGATATTTAATTTTACATCTTCATTTTCTACATCTTTTACATTTCTTAATGTTGACATTAATTGAAATATCGCCAGCGCAAGAATTACCCCAACTGCAAATTTTAATTTTGGCAATTTAAAGCCTTTTAGGTAGTAACTTAGTGCTGTTAGTTGTACAAGTGTAAAAACGATTGCGGCCCTTTGACTAATGTAAAAATTAAAAAATACAAATGTAAGAAATGAAATAAGCCAAAAAAGATAAGCTATCCACCTCATTCTATTATACTTTAATAACCAGGTAGTAAGCAAAAACAAATTGATCCCAGAAAAAGAAACCAATAGCCTTAAATAAGCGTGAGGTGAGGCCTCAGCTAAATTATCTGAGACGCCACGATAACTTGATATACTTTCCATAGAGAAAAGACCTCCTTGAGCATTGATAAATAAGACTAATCCTCCTACTGAAATTAAAATTAACAATGAAGATGTAATAAAAAAGGCTTTCTCATTCCATTTTTTATTTTTAAAAATTTTACCATTAAGATTTAAGTTCAAACTTGTCGATAAATAACCTAACACTAACATAAAGACACCAACAAAAACCAATACCATTGCTGGCAACAAAAAAGATTTAGCTTTTCCGTATAGAAAAACATCATCAATTGCATTAAAATTTGGCATATCAAAATAAATATACAAGCACCTTATTAATACTCCCAATATGCTAGAATAGAATATCCAAGACCAAATCGAGAAAACATCGGTTTTAGTACGGATTACTAACGGTAAACTAATTAAAAAAACAATACAGACGGGAAAAAACACTAAGAAGAAATCATCAAAAAAAAAGCATAAAACCCCTAATAGGCAACAAATAGCAAGCGACAAAGGAAAAAACAAACGGACCTTCAAAATTGAAAGGCTGATTTCAGTTCTATTTCGTTTGCTTAATTCTATAAATTTTGTTCCCATAATCGTCTATAATAATATCAAAAAAAATATTTGCAAAATCTTTTCTAATAATTTTGGCTGCTAATTTTGAGCTCTGACCGTCAAAATTAGTATTGATTGTATCAACATAATATTTTGCTCTTTGCCTTGCATTAAAAGAAAGATCTGAAATTCTCAATATATGATTATGAATTTCATCAATTCTGGTAGAATAATAAACTAATTTATTTAAAGCAAAGCCATACCAATCGACATTACTTTTTAGCGGATCAAAATAAATACATGATATATTCAATAAAGTCGCCTCTAAATGAATATTAGAATCTCCGGCAATAATTAAGTTAACATCATCAAAAAATTTAAATGACTCCACTTTTGATGCATCAGAAAAAGTACAATTATATTTCCTTGATATTTGATACCACTCTTCCTTTCGTCTATCGGAGGGATGAGGTCTTAGGATGATTTTAAAATTTGGTAATTTCAAGCTAAAAAATTCTATTAATTTATCATAAGATTTCAAGTCATCAATCCCATTTGTACATATGCCAATTGAGTTAATTTTCCCATTTTTTTTTATCATTGAAAAGTATTGATCAAATTTTGGCATCCCTATTAAGAATAAATCTGCATTTATTGTGCCATTACGCTGGTATTTCACTAAGCTATCTTCTCCTTCCAATAAGGCTGCAGAAAAGACATTCAAGTTTGAAAAATTCTCGGTAACAGAAGCATGCTGTATATAAATTGTATTAATACTTAAATTTTTAGCAACGATTGCTAAACATCTATGATAGCAGCTTAGTTGATTAGCAATAATAATTGCTGAAGGTTTAATTTTATTCAAATATTTCTTTAAAATAATATGTGATGCATACGCTAGACAAAAGCCATCAAATGCATATTGATAAGATCGCTTGTGGTACAGATCGCTACATATAAAGTATCTATAAAAAACAACTGGGATAAAAAATATACTCAAAAAATAAATTCTACCCAAAGGATAACCGTTTTTGTAGTTATCAAGCCCAAACAAAACAGCGTTAGGGACATTTGTAATAACAGGTTTCACGCTGTTAATTTCATTTTGGGCCATGACAAAAAACAGTGTAGAATTAGGCTCAATAAGTTTTCCGTTGTCTTTCCTAAAGTTGTATTTCATTATACCTTTGAATAATGACAAGATTCTGAGAAGAATCCCTTTTTTCGGTAATGTGTCTGGAGGAAAATTTAAGTTACCTAACTTCTCTGAACAAAACTCATAATTTATATCATAAATATCTAACATCATTTAACATAAATATTTCTAAATTGCCAATAAAGTTCACGAATAGAGTGTATTTTAGTAAGCAACAATAACACTAGGAAAATAACAACACATACATAGCTTTGCAACAACGCAGAAATCACTATTAATACAAATAATAACTGTGTAGTCCAATTAAAACTTCTCCGGAGTTCATCTTGTAATAGACTAAACTTATTGGAAATAAAATAAATCAAAAGGTTTACAAAAAATAAACTTCCAATTACGTTAGAAATTACCAGCCATATGTAGGGTAATTTATTCAGACAGAAAACAAGTGATAAAACACCACTCACAACGACACTTAATAAACTAATTAATGCCATTTGATTATGCATTTTTCTTGCGATACAAAGCGTAACAAATACAAATCCCAAATTAAAAACAATTTGGTTCATCAATAAAATAATCAAACTAAATTCTATCGGTCTATATTTAGGAAGTATATAAAACAAAATTGGCAACGAACCAATACTAAGTAATACGATTATCAGTACTAATACTAAAAGCCTATTTGTGAATGAAACGAGATATTTTTGCAATTCATCCTTGCTCAAATTATTATCGGCCAGCCTTGCAATAATGGAAGGAAATATAATCCAAGTCACCGTGTCTAAGCCTAACATAATTGCGGTTGTTATATTATTTGCAAAAGAAAAATATCCCATCACCTCAATTGGATAAAAAGCTCCAATTAAGGTTCGAATCATCAAACCCATCAAATAATAACTAAACGCATACACTAACAACGGAAGCCCAGATTTCAAGAGCAATCTAACTTTACTAAAATTTACAGTGATTTTTTCGCTGTAAACTATCTTATAAAATAACACTATCAAGAGTAGAGACAAACCCCATACATAAAATAGAACATTAATTAGCTCAATACCTTCAAAAAAAAATATCACAACCAATAATCCGACAGCTAAAACCAATTCACCTACTATAACAGGTTTTAATTTTTTATTTACCCTAAAAATATTGACAAAAACCTGCTGAAAGTGAGTCAATATAGTTAAGGCAACTATGATTATCGCATACTTATATGAATTTTCAAACGGAAATAGTTTAAGCTTAAAACCATAAGCTATGATACCAATAAAGATTAATAATCCAGAAATAAGAAGTACTCCTGAAAATGCTGAATCAATTAAACTTTTACGTTCTTGCTTTTGCCCAACAGTTAATAATGCCAATTCAGCATTTAAAGAGTAATTTATTCCAAAGCTTGTATATGACATATATTGCTGATAAAGCATTAGATACCCATATATACCCAGGAGATAGGGGCCTAAATAATACGCAAGAACAAATCCTCTTATGGTCATAAGACCATAAGTTAGGTAACGTAACATGGTAAAAATGATTTCATTTTTACCAAAAAAAGTACTCTTACTTGACACTTATATATTTTTAAAACGAATAACCTTTGCTGGTATCCCACTACAAATAGAATTATCAGGCATATCCTTAATCACAACGCTATTGGCTCCAATGACGCAGTTAGAGCCGATCTTGACCCCTTCCTTTATAAATACTTTTGCTCCAATCCAACAGGCATCTCCAATCTCAACATTTGCTTTATTAGTCTTTTTTGGGGACAGATTAAAATCTTGATCGGCGAGGTTATTCTCCGTATATATCATTACGTAATGACTAATGGCAACATTGTTTCCTATTTTAACTTTATAACCTTTACAAGCGTAAATACTAGAATATCTACCTATATAAGAATTTTCACCTATTTCAATTGCCCCCTCTCCATAAAATTGAATCGATTCTCCTCCAAACCAAAAGGAATCTGGCACTTTATATTTCCGTCTATAACTTTTATAAACGATTTTCCAGTAATGCGTTTGTAAGGAACCGAAAAATTTTATTATTATCGAATGAATAATTGCCATCGTATTTATTGAATAAAAGCTAAATCTAACCTTTCCCCGCGTTCCAAATCTCTATTTACATTTTTCCCCAAAACACTTATAAAAAATTTAGGATGCAAACCATATCCGGGTCTTATAGATTTTATATTTTCAGAAGTAATTTTTTCTCCTGCTTTAATATTCTGAACAACATATAAGGATCTACAAAACTCTCTTCCTTTTTTTTGTTTATCTGTTAAATTATAATCAACGATGCCTATTGCTTTTTCAGCTTCCCTAACCGCTTTTACCATATCAGTAAACTCGATTTCATTCATAGAAAAAGATGCATCCGGCCCACCAATAGCCCTATCCAAAATAAAATGTTTTTCAATGATTTTAGCACCCATCACTGTAGCAACAATTGGAGCTGTACTCCCCAGTGTGTGATCAGAAAGACCCGAAACGACATTATATCGAGTAGCTAAATCCTTAATCATAATTAGATTAGCCTCTTCAATTGGGGCTGGGTAACTTGAAGTGCACTTCAGCAAAGCTATGTCATTATTGCCCATTCTTTTACAGGCATCAACAGCTAGGTCTATATCCTCGATCTCCGCAACTCCCGTAGAAATAATAATAGGCTTTCCTTTAGAGGCAACGTATTCTATTAACGGAATATCCGTTATTTCAAAAGAGGCTATTTTATATGCAGGAGTATTCAGTTCTTCCAGTAAATCAACCGCTGTAAAATCAAACGGTGATGAAAAACAAATTAGTCCCTCAGATTCAGCTGCATCAAATAATTCCTTATGCCATTCCCAAGGCGTGTATGCTTCCTGATATAAATCATATAAATACTTACCATCCCATATTGTCCCTTGCTTTAATTTAAAATCATCATTTCTAGAATCAAGTGTAATTGTATCAGCCGTATATGTCTGTAGTTTAATACAGTCAGCGCCTGCACGCTTTGCAGCTTTAATTGTCTCCAAAGCATTTTCAAGACTTCCATTATGATTAGCAGACAATTCAGCTATAATAAAAGTAGGGTGTTCATTCCCAACAATCCTGTTTCCAATATTAAAATCTTTCATATCATTTTTTTATTAATCGGTATGTTAGCCCATTTTTAACCATTATTTTAGTCCCATTCCCAAATCCAGCTTTTTCGAATACCTTATAAGAAGATATATTACCTTCTTTAATGTACGCCACTATAATTTCATCAGGGTGGAACTTTTTATAATCTATACATGCCAAATTTAACATTTCAGGCCCCAACCCCTTACCCCTAAAATGTTCATCAATTGAAAGTCCGATTATAATCTCGTCATCAAATTTATCAATCCGTACTTGACCAACGGCCTTAAAATTAGAATCTAAAAATAAGTAGAAATGGCATCTCTCATCCTTTAACTTATTCGTGAACCATCTTACATGATCTGAATAAGGTATTTCAGTCTGATTAAATGAATTCTGTCTTACTAGCGGATCATTACTCCATTTAAAATAAAGGTCTAGATCTTCTATGCATGCCTTTCTATAATTTAATTGAATCATAATGCAATAAACAGATCTTTTAAACGACGAGGTGATTGCCCGTCTATCAATACTTTTTGATTATAAACCATTTCATTAATCTCTCTTATATTAGTTAAAATTTGACCAAAAGAAGCACTAATTTCATCTTCCTCCTGTAAATTAAAATCCCCTAAGTTAAAGGCACATTTCCTATCAATTAGCCCTTTCAATACATCTTTTTGGTTCTCGGCAGTAAAACCTGTCACAATTCCTATACCAATAGCACAAATTTCAATTGAAATACCACTTGCAGGGCATATAGCCAATTGGCACTCTAACAAAATACTTTTCATTTTATCGCTATTTATACCATGATAAATATAAATTTCTGATAAGTGTTGATTATTATTAGTAAAATCGGTTATCATTTGTAAATAAGGATTAACAATCCCTATTACAATATGTATTTTCTTTATAATATTATACTTCAAAATTGCCCTAAGAAATTTCAAAGTATTATTTGGTAAATCTGCCCCTCCCATATTAATAAAAACAGAATCAATCGATCTAATTACTTTTTGCGGAAGAATAGCAGCTTCTAAAAAAGCTGACCTAAGCAAAGCAAAATCAGTCCCTAAATATAATTTAGTATTTCTTTCACACGAATAGTCCTCAGGTTTGACACCATTTGATACATTAATGATTGCATCGGCATAGAAGTGGGTATCATGCAAATCATCAATACATACAAATTTAAAATTTTGTTCCTTTAAGTCTAATTGAAGTTCCTTTGTTATCCCATAAAAATCTAGTACAACAATATGGCAGTTGTAAAGATGTGGCCAAAGATTTAAGAAGTTTCCTATTGGCGATGATTTCGATATTTGATCCACCTGGTAATGCATTTCTTTAATCATTTCAATGATCTCATGCTTATCTGTATCAATAATGAACTTTATATTAAATTCCTCCTGAAGCATCTCAGCGAGTGATAACGATCTCATCAAATGCCCCATGCCTACTTCACCTGAGGCTATAGTAACGAAAGCTATAGTCCTTTTCAAGCTTTCTTTTGTTCAATATGACTATTAATTTTTGCCAAAGAAGGATTTTGATCCATAATTTCACAAATACTTTTCATGCTTAACTTGTCAGCTTTATACTCTTCTATTAATAATTTAATGAGTTCAAAGTCCTCCTGAGTATCTAGTGTCAATCTATAGTTGCTATAATCAGCAGACTGTTTTAATTGAAATATGTTTACTTCCCCTGATTTATTTTTCCAAATGTAAGGGGTAACATGTTCAGCATCTAATTCATCATACGCATTTTCATACGCATTCTTTAGCTGGGCAATTGAAAAAATTTCGAAGTCCGCTCCTCTTGGAAAGGTTCTGTCTAATGTATTTGAAAAATATAATTTATCATCACTGAAAGACAAATATCTATCAATTCCTTGCTTCACTAATTCGGCATCAATTAATGGACAATCTGAAGTGACTCTGACAATTACCTCAATATCATTATGAACTGCACAATCATAAAAGCGCTTTAAAACATTCATTTCGCTACCTCTAAAGCAGTCTATATTATTTTTCAGACAAAACTCAACTATGGGCAATTCGGAGCCATCATCTGTGGTTGCAACTATTATGGGCACAGTCGTTTCCTTTAACCTTTCAATATGATAGGATAAAAAAGATTTCCCCGCGGCTTCCAAAAAAATCTTATTAGGCAACCTGCTACTATTTATTCTTGCCTGGGTTATTATTGCAATTCTCATAAATTTACCCCTTCATTTAAATGTTGATCGAAAAGCCTAACAGGATAACCACGTTTATTAATTGCAAATTTTATGTCAAATGGTGTATATTGAGTATAATGGAATATACTAGCGGCAGCAACTCCAGTTATATTCTTATTTAAAAATAAGTCTGGAAAGTGATCAGGTTTTCCAGCGCCACCACAAGCAATAATAGGTAGTGAGGTTTCTGAACTAATCGATTTAAAAAAATCCATATTAAAACCATTCATTAATCCATCATTCATCACGTCATTTATAAAAAGTTCGCCAGCGCCTAAATCTTGTACACTCTTGATAAAATCCAATGCATAAATGTCATTTTGAAATATTTTACATTTGTCTGCAGTCGTATCAACATCAATTGCTATAACAATACATTGACTTCCAAAAGTTTTTACGGCCTCTTTAATAAAATCAGGAGAATGGATTGCCGCAGTTTTGATAACAACTTTATCTGCGCCAATTTGAAGTAGGTCATGAATATCTTTAATGGAATCTATCCCACCACCAATAGTAACAGGCATAAAGCATTCATTAATAACTTGTTTTACAACACTCAAGTTAATCTTTCTATGTTGTTTGGTGGCAAATATATCAACAAAAATAAGTTCATCAACATTTCTGCTATTATATACCCTTGCAGCTTGCATGGGATTGCCAACCATTCTGGGATTTCCAAATTGTTTGGTTTTCACTAAAGCGAAACCATTAAAAGATAAAACCGGAATAACTCGTTTTTTAAGCATCTATTGTAAAAAAGACTTTAGAATTTCAAGCCCCTCAGATTGACTTTTCTCTGGGTGAAATTGTGTAGCAAAAATATTGTTTTTTTGAACTGCGGCCGTTATTGAATGGCCGTATTGAACTGTAGCAGCGATATCAGAATCATCTTCGACCTCAAAGCAATAACTATGTACAAAGTAAAAATTATTGTCCTGAATATTTGCGAAAAAATCATTCTTTTTTACATAAATCTCGTTCCAACCCATATGTGGAATTGGAAGTTCATGGTTCGCGATTGGCTTAACTGTACCTTTAATAAATCCCAATCCTGGCATTTCACCATCTTCAAGACCAAAATCAGCTAAAAGCTGCATCCCTAAACAAATACCTAAAAAAGGTTTTTTATCTTCTAAAACTACTTCATTCAAAACGTCAACCAACCCTCTTTCATTAAGATTCTTCATGGCTTGATTAAAAGAACCTACTCCAGGCAATATGACATGTGTACATTTGGTTATCTCTTCCCTGTCAGCAGTAATATTACTCATCAGTCCAATTTTTTTTAATGCCTTTTGTACTGATGAAACGTTTCCCATTCCATAATCAATGATTGCAACCATTCTTATATTATTTCATAATTTCTAATCAGGTTTTTATATTCGTCTCGAGCAAAACTACCATCTTCATTTTGTTTAAATAATACTGGATTTGTAAAAGAATCAATGACGTTATCGATCTCATCCAGAGCCATCCCGGAATATTCAACAAAAGATTCAACACCAAAGTGTGGGTATTTTCCATCATACTCTTTAACCAACTTCAGCCCCTCATCTCTAGTTAATCTCGCATTTCGAATATCTATACACACATGATCAGTCGCACGGCCGAAGCCATATTTAACGAACTTTAAGTAATCATGTAGCCCGACTAACCTTTCATCAAGATTTTCATAGTTAGTGTATGTACCTTCTATTGGGCCATCTCTTTTGATATCAAAATCAGTTTCCTTTAGTATAATGTCTAATTGTTTTCTAGCATCCCAAAAGAAATAATGTCCAAGAAATAATCCTCTAACTCCCACTTTTTCAATCTCCTCATCGGATGGATAAAAATAAGGAGTTAGCTCCTTAGTCGTTATTCCTCTTACACCAATCATATCCTGAATTCTGTTTCCCAACAGACCTCCAAATTCTTCTAGCCACCTTCTATTAAGAATAGGGGCTCTCGATGCTTCAATGGGGCCTCCATATTCTTGTTGTGGGTTCTCTCCCCATAGAATGATCGGAATATTAAATTTGACTGCAACCATTACAGGAATAGTAAAAATTCCTATGTGGTTAGGCCACATTTCATCTCCCACTCTGATGAAAGATTCCACAACCATTTTTTTATAGACATCGTGGTTTTTTTTGAAATGAATTAGGTCTATTCCCATCTTAGAAATACTATCTATATTCCTTCTTCCTAGCTCTGTAACGTATGTTGTCTCAAAGCAAACAGCTAATGGATTTAAACCATACTTCTTTGCCATATAACATTGATATGTGCTATCTTTACCTCCGCTTACAGGGATTAGACAATCATAACCAATTTCGTTATCTTTCTTTTTGAATTCGTTTATAATATGAACAAATTCCTGCTCTTTCGCTACCCAATCTATTACATCCTTTTTCTCAGAAGCAGCCTGACATGCTGTACACACACCTTCCTCATTAAAAAAAAGGTCCGGCTTAGTTTCAGGAAAAAGACAATTTTTACAGAACTTAATTTTCATTTCCATGTCTACTTTGATAGTAAATAAATCTCATCTTCGTTGCCTTTATCTTTTTCAGTAATATATGCCACTTTTTTCTTATCAACTAACTTCAAATCATTAAAACTCTTCAAGAAAATATCAGCAAAATCAGCTTTCCATAAAAATCCAGTATTACCTCGGTAATCAATATCAGTGGTTTCGGCTGCAAAATATTCCCATCCCATTATATATTGATTACTGCATCTATGCATTTCAGACATAATACGGTGATGGTCTTCTGGTGCGATATGTATTAGTACGCCATTGGTACATACAAGATCAAAATAACCATCCCGAAAAGGTATATCAAAACCTGATCCCTGAATGATATTTATTTTTTCAGTTATTTCTTTTGAACGTTCCACTGCATAATGCTGTAATTCAATACCATATAAATTTTCAAATCCCATCCTTTGGTATCCTCGCAATTGCATACCAATGTTACATCCTACCTCTAGTATTTTTATATCACGAGGTAAGTCTTTCATAACAAAATTATTAATTTCAATTTTTGACAACCCCCAGGTTTCTTCATAAAACTTATCCCAGTCATTATCAGATTGCCAGGAATTACGATCACTATACTCTTTCCCAAAGGTTTTACCCCAAAAATTTTCTTGATTAGTTTTCATTATTTAGAAAGTTTAATATTTTATTAATAACATATTTTTGTTCTTCGTTTGTTAAAGTTGGATACATAGGTAGACTTATACAGTGTTTATAATATTCCTCCGCATTAGGCATATCATCCACTTTCCAACCAAACTCCTTGTAATAAGGCATTAGATGACAAGGGATGTAATGAATTTGAGCAAAAATATTATTGGCTCTTAAATAATTATACAATCCTAACCTATTTTCTACCTCTATAACATATAAATGATAAGCGTGACCATTTATCACACCAGACTGTCCTTTTACAAATGAATTATTCTTGAACGCTCTATCATATACTTCCGCAATTTCCCGCCTTCTCGTTATACCATCATCAGCTCTTTTTAATTGACTCGAACCCAAAACAGCCTGAAAATCGGTTAATCGATAATTATAACCTAAATTTTGCATCTCCATGTACCATCCTGGATAACTATCACTGTCCTCACCTGCAGCAAAACTCGCAGAATTCACATATAGTCCTTCATTTTTTGTTATACCATGGGTTCTTAATTGCAATAGCTTGTGATATAAGTTTTCATCATTAGTAGTGATCATTCCACCCTCACCACAGGCAATATGTTTTACTGGATGAAAAGAAAAAATAGCTAAATCCGCATAATTACCATTGCCACAATTTTGGTGTTTACCCTTACTATCAATAAAATATCCCCCAGGGGCATGGCACGCATCCTCTATAATCCATAGATCAAACTCGTCTGCCAGCTTTCGGTAGGCTTCTAAATCAATCGCCCTACCAGCGAAATCAACTGGAATCAGTCCCCTATACGTCCCTTTAGGTGATGATTCCAATAACTCTTTAACTTTATTTACATCTAAAAGGTAGGTTTCTGGATTAATATCTGCAAAAACCACATCCCCGCCACAATAGCGGACACAGTTGGCTGAAGCCGCAAAGGTAATTGGAGTTGTTATAACTTTATCTCCTTTTTCTACACCTAATGACATAGCACATAAATGCAATGCAGCCGTCCCATTAGATACTGCCACAGCGTATTTACACCCAATATAGGTTGCAAACGCCTGTTCAAATTCAAGTATTTTAGGGCCCTGTGTTAAATAATCAGATTGCAAGACTTCCATTACCGCCTCAATATCATCTTGCGTTATATTTTGCTTACCATAAGGTATTGGTTCACTCATTACATTACAAAATTAGGATCAACATGCTCTTTAATTAATGCTCTTAACCCGTCAATTGTTTCCCACTCAGTATTTTCACCTGAATTATAAGCAAATCCTTGAGGAACAATTTTGGCATTAAATTTTTCTTTAAATTCATCTAAATTCCATCCAGGAGTAGAAGGTAAAATTGTATAATACTTGCCTAGATCGTAAGTGTAAAATGAATCAGAAGGTGTAATCATTTCTTCGTGAACCTTTTCTCCAGGCCTAATCCCCACTATAACCTGTTCGCATTCAGAACCGATAGCTGTAGCCACATCTGTAATCCTATATGAAGGTATTTTTGGAATAAAAATTTCTCCGCCCCAAGCATGGCTCAAAGCATGCATAACCATGTCAACACCACCTTGTAAAGAAATATTAAACCTAGTCATATTTGCATCAGTAATAGGCAATACTCCTTCCGCTTTCTTTTTAAGGAAAAAAGGTATTACCGAACCATTTGACCCCATTACATTCCCATATCTTACAACAGAAAAAACCACTGGATTATCCCCCTTAATGTTATTTGCAGCTACAAATAGTTTGTCAGAAGTTAACTTAGTCGCACCATATAGATTAATTGGCGCACAAGCCTTATCAGTCGAAAGTGCAACAACCCGTTTAACATTAGTCTGAAAACAAGCATGAATAACATTTTGTGCTCCCATCACATTAGTTTTAATACACTCATCAGGATTATACTCTGCAATTGGAACATGTTTCATAGCCGCTGCATGAATAACATAATCCACGCCTTTAAAGGCTCGTGTTAATCTTTGCTCATCTCTAACATCACCAATAAAGAATCTCAACTGTGGGTAGGCAGTTTCAGGGTATTCTTGGGCCATTTGAAATTGTTTTTGTTCATCTCTTGAAAAGATAATCACCCTTCTAACCTCAGGGTGTTTTAATAAAATCTCTTTCGTAAGTGCTTTTCCTAAAGACCCAGTACCACCAGTTATTAAAATACTTTTATGTTTTAAATCTAACATCAGTTTTCCTTTAAAATATGTTTAAAAATTAATCTAAGAGTAAAAAAAGAGATGACCACGAATACAGCTAATATGGCTCCCAAAGCAATCCCCTTCATTCTACCCATTTTGTCTATGGTCAATGGAAAAATGGGAGAATCAATAATTTGAATTAAAGGTGTTTCCTTATGCAAGGAAATTTTAGAAAGTTCAAGATTTTTAACTAATTCTGCAAGAATTGCCTTATTCGTTTCGGCATTAAATTGAGACCGTTGAATAGGTGCGATCCGCTGGATTTGTCTTGTGACATTTAAATTTGGTGTGGCATCAGATACAGCCGCGGCTTTATTAATTGCTCCGTCCATTACGGATCTCACAGAATCTACCTTTTCTTGTAGGATTTCGACATTCTCAATTGATTTTTTTGTTTTTGTTTGAACATAAAAATCATTAACATTTTTTACAATTTGGTCATTAAAATCTTTGGCGAATATTTCATCTAAGGCTCTAACTTCAGCTTTAATGATACTCAATTTCTTATCTGGTTTCCCTACAACTAGATACTTCTCCCCTATTTCTTTAACAATTGCTAAAAGTATACTATCTTGTAACCTTGTAAAATTAGATTCAGATAATCCTGAATCTAATTTCTTAAATCTAATTAAGTTCAGCTCGGGCTTACCTTTCCATTTATCTCTTAGCCCATTCATATCGATGTATCTATCGATTAGCAATTGCTTTTTGCCTAGATAATCAATTTCGGTCAACAGCGTCCTAGCAATCATAGTTCGAGACTTATACAGCTCCAAAATATTATCACCTTGAAAAATCCCACCACCGCCACCGACGTCTATCCCAACCATTGAGGCCAATCCACCTAGGCTTCCTAATGCACTTGCCCCATTTCCTGCATCTTCCAGTACAAATGTTGTTGTTGCTGTGTACATTGGCTTTTTAAAGAAAGCATAGGTAAATCCTAAAATCCCACCTAATCCCCCTATCAAGACAATTATTACCCATTTGGATAACAAATAATTACACCAATCTCGAAGATTAAAAAAAAGTTGTTTTAAAGAAATCTCATCTGAATTAATGGATTGCTTGTTTGGATCTTCCGAATTCATTTATTTATACATGTGTATTAAAAGTAACTTATCTCAACAAACTAACTATTATCGCCCCTAATGAAGCAACAGCTGTCCCTATACCAATCCAGCTCTGGGCTGTCATTCTTTCTCTCTCCGCCTTTTTTGGTACCAATATCTCCGCTCCCGGTTTCACTTTTGGATAATTGTTAAAAAACAAAAACTTACCCCCTGCTTCAACCGATCCATTTGCATATTTAATATAAGCACCCTTTTTCAATGCACTTGAAGTAAAACCTCCCGCACCATTTACATACTGCTTGAAGCTTTTCTCCGGCATATAGACTATACTGTTCGGATTTAAAACCTCTCCTGTTACTTTAACAGTCTGCAATTGTCTTGGCACACGAACCACATCACCATCTTCTACAATCAAATCATATCGTGAATGCGGTTTATGCAAAATCTGATCTAAACTAATCCCAACCAGATCTGATTGAATTAGCTTCTGCTCTACCTCCGCTTTAACCGTATCCTTAACCCCTGCTTCTTGTGCTCTCTTTAAATTTAAAAACTTCTTATTTTCCTCTTCCTTATTATCAATAGCATTCTTATCCTTTGGATTTACTTTTTCTGCCCCAGGCCGTTTTAACGAAGCGCCCTCTGCATAAGCGTAAGGTGTTAATCCCCCTGCTCTTTTAATCACATCAGAAATCCGCTCATCCTTGGAAGTAATCGTATAAAGACCAGGATACAATACCTCTCCTTCTAACTTAATTTGCTTTTGTGTGGAATAACCAGCCGAATTACGAACCGTAACAATATCAAAAGGTTTGAGTATAAAATCATTCTCTTCTATTTTTAACTGCGGATCGATGTTCACAGTAAACAACTCAGCAGTTATCGCCGATTTTGATAAGGAATCACTATTTTTCACCCTTCTTGAAATTTCAACCCGATTTGGTGTTGCCCCCTCTTTAAAGCCTCCTGCCATTTGTATGATATCCCCCAAAGTGATATAATCTGCGTATTCAAAAGTACCCGGTGCTCTTACTTCTCCTTGAATGCTCAACTTGTACTCATCTCTTAAATCAAACAATGAAGAAATTGTTACCTTATCTTCCCTTTGTAAGGAGATATCCTGAACCGTACCCGCAACAATTTTGGCGACATCAAATGAAATCAAACTCTGCGTATTGTCAGCATTTAATCGATTGATATAACCACGGTTCATAAATGCATCTTCAGTCAACCCATCCGCTTTATTGATCAAACCCCTAAGCGTAGCGCCCTTTTCCAATTCATAAACACCCGGGCGAAAAACAGCACCTAATATCTCTACCCTATTCTGGAACCTATCTAATATTGCTTCTATAACAAACTTATCGCCATTTTTAGGTGCATAAGTACTGAAATCAGCAGCAGCTACATCCGTAATGCGACGTTCCTTATCTGTATTTTGAAACGTTTTGATCTTAGCCCTATAAGCCTGTGTAGTAAAACCTCCAGCAAAACCAATCAGATCCTGTAAACTTTCACCTGCAACTACCTCAAATAAAGCCGCTGTCTTTACTTCTCCTTGTACCTCCACACGTTTATCAAAAACAGGCACATTAATAACATCCTGATCTTGCAAACGAATATTATTTTGCTGAATTCCCTTTAACAAGAAATCATAAACATCAATTGTAGAAACAACTTTATTGTTACGAATCACCTGGATTTTACGGAACGTACCATTTTGCGAAGGACCACCGGAAGCGTACAATGCATTATAAACTGTAGATAATGAAGACAAGGTATAAGTACCCGGTTTAGTCACCTGCCCGGTCATTGTTACTTTAATGCTTCTGATATTTCCTAAATTGATCGCCAAATTAGTCCGACCAGAACGCAATGAAGGGTAAGTTTTCCCCATCGCGGTACGAATTTTAGAGGTCGCCTGATCTATGGATAAACCACCAACAGCAATTCGCCCGACATATTGCAAATTAATGATCCCATCGGGGCTGACAGCTAAATTGTAACTAGCCTCATTATCACCTGTTAAATCAATCAACAACTTATCGTCCGGACCAATAATATATCCTTTAGGCGTAGCCATGCGAAGATTCGGCTCAAAAGTGATGCTTCCATTTTTGAACAGCTCAGATCCGAATACTTTCGGCCCAATTTCGTCATCTTTCACCTTCTTTTCGTTATTTACTGCACCACCATCCGTAGTTTCACTATTTTCCCTACCAGTACTTGCAGCCTTATTCTCAGGCTCCACTTCTTTTGAAGCCCCCTGTTTACGTACCTTTTCAACACGAAGTTTTAGCTTTTGAACCTCATCAGGCTTCATCCCTTGTGCTGCAGCCATTTGTTCTAACTGAGCTTCATTGTACCCTATTGATTCTGCCTTTTTAATCATCTGCAAAATCTGAGCATCTGAAAGCTCGTCAACTTTTACATTGGCATAATTAGATTGTGCAAAAACTGTTTGTGTGACCAAAACAGCAAATAGAAAAAATATTGCAGCAGTAGTTCTTTTAAAATTCATAATTGTGAGGAGAGCTTAATGGTTATATACTAAATCTTGCCCTAAAAATTGGGATTCGGCATCGTAATTCAGAATGGAGAGCTTATGACTTAAAAATTTGGTCAACTTAACTTTCATAGGGTAGATGTAGGTTTAGTATTGCTTGCAAATATATCAATTTAATTGAATTATGATGAAGGTATGACAAGAAGCATCCATCACCTATTACTCCCTATATTTACCTGAATCCCTATCGAGACAGGATTCAACAAAAACTCCGACTTATTGTATTTATTGAAGGTTCGGGTATTATTAATATCCAAGGTAACCGTCTCTTGTCGCTCATAGAAAACAAAAAAATCCAAACTCGCCTCCGCAAACAATGTAACTTGTGGTATTGGATTAATTTTGAGCCCCATTACTGGTGAAGCAATAAACCCCGATTTGCTAGCGTCAACCCCAGTAGCGGCCAGGGACGCGGTTTCAACAGCCATAGCTTGTATATTTTTAGAAACCATTGTCCCCTCAAATTTATTATACCGATACCCTATATCAAAGCCAAAATACGGCTGTATCCTGGAGAAATTAAAGTTCTTTTCAAAGCCCAGCTTAAAGCTATAATCCGTCATTTTCCCATTAGCCTCTTCACAGTTCAGACAGTTATTTACGATTTGAACATTCTTTTTAAGGTAGCTTCCACTCAGCCTGTAGCTAATCTGGTTATCATTGAACTTTAACATTCCGCTATGGAAAGACGTTTCTGTCAATTTCCCCACTTCTTTTTGATTTAAAATCCGTGGCATCTGCATCAGGTTATAGCCCCGGACAGCGATGCTATAATTATAATCCCCGTTTATCTGCGAGAAGGCAGTACTACTAAGCAAAAGAGAGAGCATAATTAGTACTTGTTTTTTCATTTATCTTGTGAACTTATTTTTCTAATCAAATCTATGATAATAAAATACAATTTTAATCAAATCTAACGATTCATTCATAGTCATTTTTTATGCCAACATTCTAAAACAGGTCAATGTTTTTTCAATAAAAAAAATAAAAACTTAATAGATTGTGTGGTTGCTTCATTGGCTTTTGAATATCTTAAGGAGAAAACGACATGAGCGACGTAAGCAAAAATATTAAGACACTGCGCAAGAAAAACGGATGGAGCCAAAGACAAGCCGCCGAACAATTAAACATCTCAGTCCCAGCCTTCTCTAAGATAGAAACAGGAACCACCGACTTAAACATCTCCAGATTGAACCAAATTGCGCGATTATTTAAGGTAAGTCCAATGCAACTCATGGCAGTAGATGAAGATCCCCAAGTCCTACATGCCTTAAATGTAGGACAGTTAAAAATACAAATTGCCAAAAAAGAAGCAGAAGTGATTCAACTTCAAGATGAAATCATAGTGCTCTTCGAAAGAATTAGAACCAAGAAAAAAGGTGGGTAAGTCTCAATTTATGAAACTGTTGTATTTACTCAAATACAACAGTTTTGTTCTTATAAACAAACACCCGATCATTCAAGACCAAGTGCAACGCTTTTGCTAATACTGAAGTCTCAATCTCCTTTCCCGACTTCACCATATCAGCAGCGGTAAAAGAATGGTTTACGGGAATGATTTGCTGTGCGATAATTGGCCCCTCATCCAAATCATCCGTTACAAAATGAGCCGTTGCACCAATCAGCTTAACCCCTCTTTCAAAAGCTTGCTTATAAGGACTTGCCCCAGCAAATGCCGGCAAAAAAGAATGATGTATGTTGACCACCTTATTGGGGAAGTTGGCCACAAACTGAGGCGAAAGGACACGCATAAACTTCGCCAACACAATATAATCAGGCTGATACGCTTTGATTTTAAAAATAATATCCCGCTCAGACACCGCCTTGTCCTCATGATAAGGAATCAGAAAAAACGGAATATCAAACCGATCGCAGATCTTTTGAAGCACACTATGGTTACCAATTACACAAAGCACAGTGGCTCCCAACGTACCGAAATTATTCCGGATCAGAATATCAGCCAAACAATGGTACTCCTTAGTCACCATCACTACGATCTTTTTATCAGGAACAGGGTTCACGCTAATCATTGCCCCTTTAGGCAAAATCTGTGTCAGACTTAATTCCAATGGGATTTCATCCGCAATGCCATCCACTTCCAAACGCATAAAAAAGCGATCTTCAGCTTTATCCACATGCTCACGCATAGAAATGATGTTCAGCTCTGCTTCAGATAATATTCTGGAAATGTCTGCGACCAGACCTACCCGGTCCTTGCATTGGATAATGATGATCATTAGGATATCGCGCTAAATTAAAAAAGCAAGATAGCAATATCCTTTAATGATTAACAAGAAATAGCTATTCGAAATAATTTAGGGTTTTAAAACCACCTTCTTTTAGGTATTCGTCTTTCTTCATCAGGTGTAAATCCGATTGAATCATGTCCTCCACCAATGCAGGTAAGTCATACTTAGGTTTCCAACCCAATTTGGTATTGGCCTTAGTTGGATCACCCAATAAAAGATCAACTTCTGTAGGACGGAAATATTTTTCATCCACCTGTACCACAACAGTACCCGGGTTTAAGTTCTTATCATTTAGGCCAAGCTTCACAACCATTTCCTGATCTACATCAATGATTACTCCACGCTCGTGCTCATCCTTACCACTAAACTCAACCTCAATACCGAGCTCAGCAAAACTCATTTTTACGAAGTCTCTAACCGTAGTGGTTATCCCGGTAGCAATAACGTAATCTTCAGGCTGTTCCTGTTGAAGAATCAACCACATCGCTTCGATATAGTCTTTAGCATGCCCCCAATCTCTTTGCGCAGAAAGATTACCCAGATACAAGCAATTTTGTAGACCCAAAGCTATTTTACAAGCAGCCCTGGTAATTTTACGCGTTACAAAAGTCTCCCCTCTAAGCGGACTTTCGTGGTTAAACAAAATCCCGTTACATGCATACATTTTATAAGCTTCCCTGTAGTTTACTGTAATCCAGTACCCATACATTTTGGCTACTGCATAGGGAGAACGCGGATAGAAAGGAGTCGACTCACTTTGCGGAACCGCTTGCACCAATCCATACAATTCAGAAGTTGAAGCCTGGTAGATTTTTGTTTTTTTCTCCATTCCCAAAATCCGTATCGCCTCTAGCAACCTTAAAGTACCAATACCATCCGCATTAGCGGTATATTCAGGCATTTCAAAGCTCACATGAACGTGGCTCATCGCGGCAAGGTTATAGATTTCGTCCGGTTGAGTTTCCTGGATAATGCGAATTAAATTGGTCGAATCGGTCAAATCGCCATAATGCAATTTCATTTTCACACCTTGCTCATGCTGATCCTGATACAAATGATCGATCCGATCCGTATTAAATGACGAAGATCTACGCTTTAAACCATGTACAAAATACCCCTTTTTTAGCAAAAATTCTGCTAAATATGCACCATCCTGTCCCGTAATACCGGTTATTAAAGCTACTTTCATCAATATATGTCTTTTAATTTGCAGGCGTAAACATACGAAATTATTTAATTTCCCTACAAGCGTGCATCAGCAAACTTGCGATCAATAAAAGATTTTGTATCAAAAATAATGGCTCCATTCTGCTTATAGCTAGCATAATCCAGGTTCAGGAATTCATCATGCGCAACAGCAATGATAATCGCCTTATAATTTTTTTCGTCTAAGTTTTGCGCTAAGGTAATGCCATACTCCTCATGCACCTCCTCGGCAATGGCCCAGGGATCATACACATGAACATCCATTCCAAATTGCTGCAACTCCGTATAAATGTCGACCACTTTAGTATTTCTCACATCCGGACAATTTTCCTTAAAAGCAAAACCCAGAATAAGCGCTTTCTCCCCTTTTACAGAGGAACCATTCGCAATCAGCATTTTTACGACTTTACTTGCCACAAAAACACCCATATTTTCGTTCACCCGTCTTCCCGACAGGATCACTTGTGGCGTATAGCCTAATGCATTTGACTTATAAGCGAGATAATATGGGTCGACACCAATGCAATGTCCACCTACCAATCCTGGTTTATATTTTAAAAAATTCCATTTCGTTCCCGCAGCAGCGATCACATCAGCAGTATCAATCTCCATTTTATCGAAAATCAAAGCCAACTCATTTACGAAAGAAATATTCACATCACGTTGTGCGTTTTCTATGGCCTTTGAAGCTTCCGCTACTTTTATACTTGGCGCTTTATGTGTACCCGCAGTAATGATGCTCGAATACAGTCCGTCGATCCAATCCGCCACTTCAGGTGTAGAACCCGAGGTCACTTTCATAATTTTTGTCAGCGTATTCACTTTATCCCCTGGATTGATTCTTTCTGGCGAATAACCACAGTAAAAGTCGACGTTATATTTTAATCCTGAATATTTTTCTAGCACTGGTACACAGTCCTCTTCGGTACAGCCCGGATAAACGGTAGATTCGTAAATCACGATATCACCTTTGGACAGATATTTCCCCAACATTTCTGTAGCAGCTAGAAGCGGTTTTAAATCCGGCGACTTAAACTGATCAATGGGTGTAGGTACGGTAACGATATATACATTACAGTCTTTTAACAGACTTAGATCCGAAGAAAGCGCAAGTCCATTGCCCAAAACATCCTTTAAGGCACCTAAGTCGGCTTCTTTAGTAATATCTCTATTTGCCGAAAGGTCTGTTATCCGGGTCTCATTGATATCAAAACCAAGGACTTGATATTGTTTGGCAAACTCGATGGCTAAAGGTAATCCAACGTAACCTAAACCTATGATTGCAATGTGTGGCTTTTTTGCTGCTAACATGGCCGCAAACTTACGAAATAATTTAATTCGACAAATGTTGCCAAAAACAATCGTTTTCAGGAAAGTAATTCCAAGCATCAACCGATTTCAGCAGTAAACAAACAAAATCGAGAATAAAAAATGTAAGACTAACGAAAATCAGCAAACAATTCAATATACAAACGGCGTTGTAAGCCTGCAAACGGAGCTTTCAGGTATAATAATGAATAGGGGATAAATAGGAAATGAGTAGCTAGTAAGTTGGTGGTTGCTTTACCCTTGCCTTACCCTTGCTTTAGGGTTGCTATACCCTTGGTTTACTATAGGGGTAAAGCAACCCTAAGCCAACCCTAAAGCAAGGGTAAAGCAACCCCCTATTCATTCCCAATTTTAGCCTTACTCATTCGCTATTCATAACGATGCCTCCCAACAACCTGATAAAATCTGACCTAAAGCTAAACGCACACCAAAAAAAGAATAAGCAATACTGGAAAGCTTCCCTTTTCGAAAAAAGTGGTTCGGAATTATAATCCTGAACTACTTCATCTGCCAGAAATTCTAGCAGATGAAGTAATTTCGAAAGAAATTTTATTTAAAAAACATGAGAAAAATATTTACTTTTTTAATCTTTACTTTAATTGCGCTCAATACTTTCGCACAAACTCCTCAAAAAATCAACTACCAGGCAGTAATCCGAAATGCTACCGGACAACCTGTGCCGAATCAGGCAGTAGGAATGCGGCTTACGATACAAAACGGGCCAGTAGGTGCCCCCATTTATACGGAAACGCAATTGCCAACCACAAATGCTTTTGGATTGGTGAACCTGCAAATTGGAACCGGAACCGTAGTGACGGGTACCTTTTCACTCATCCCCTGGTCTACAGGTAATAAATATCTCAAAATCGAAGCAGATATTGCCGGCGGAACGGCTTATACCTTACTGGGTGTTGTCGAGCTGGTTAGTGTCCCTTATGCTTTAAACGCTTCGACTTCAATAACCAGCAACGATAACCGCTGGGCAGCTGCGGGCGCAAACATCCTGAACAACAATACCGGAGGTGTCGGAATCGGTCCCGGATCGGGTACATTCCCTGCAAATGATGCGGTATTGGACATCTGGTCTACCACCAAAGGTATCCTGATTCCAAGAGTAGCTTCAGCAACAGCGATCACTTCACCAAGTGATGGTTTACTGGTTTATCAGACCAACGCACCTAAAGGTTTCTATTATTCAAAAACAGGTGCATGGGTAAGACTTACCGATGCCAACGATGCTTCCGGTGGTTCTAATGGTGGTGCGATTATTCCCTTCTCATCAGGTGTTCCTGTATCGCTGACCACCATCGCAGGCGGACTTTCCGGTACACCGAGCTTTATCGGTTTTGGCAGCAGTGCACCCAGCCCTTCTATACTTGGTTCGACAATTGATCTGACGGGCGCAGCAGGTACACCGTTGAACTTTGCCTTTTCTATGCCAAGAAGCGGGACGATAAAAAGCATGTCTGCCTACTTTAGCACTACAGCCGCATTAGCGCTGATCGGCTCAACGGTGACCATTACTGCACAGCTTTATTCCAGTACGAGCCCCGACAACAGCTTTACCGCTGTTCCAGGCGCATCGGTTACTTTAGCCCCTTCATTATCGGGTATCATTAGTATAGGTTCCATATCTAATGGAATTACAACTGGGCTCAACATTCCGGTAACGGCACAAACACGCTTTTTATTGGTGTTCTCTTCTTCAGCTGCAGGGATATCACTAATCACTACCGTAAATGGCTATGCCAGTGCCGGATTAAGTATTGAGTAAACAAGTTAAGCAGATCACTAAACATATTATTATGAGATACCTCAAAACAATTATATTGTTGTGGGTTTCGATTTTGGCTTGCCTGACAGCAAATGCTCAATCTGCGAATAGCCATACAACCAGTGCCGGGGGCGGTAGCGTATCGCTGCCCGGAGGGAACACGCTGGGTTTCACCATTGGAGAGCCTTTTATCAGCACCATCGGAACAAACCCGCAGTTCACACAGGGCTTACATCAAACCTTATTGTCTTTTTCAGTAACAGATGTGAACTCTCCAAATGTAATCACGGCTTACAAAGAAGGCGGAGTGGTTCTTGTCACGGTTACCTTTAATCAGCCTGTTCTTGTAACGGGCATACCTGAACTCGCGCTGAATAGTGGAGGAAAAGCCCTTTATACATCAGGATCAGGAACCACCGTGCTTACCTTCACTTATACCGTAGCTGCAGGAGAAAACTCCACAGATCTGGACTATAGTGCTATCGGGTCATTAACCCTGGCTGGTGGAAGTACCATTCAAAATAGTCTTGGTGCAAATGCGCCCCTGACCTTACCGGTTCCGGGTGCTGCTGGCTCTTTGGCTGCAAATAAAGACATCATAATTGATACTCAGGCACCGACGCAAACGATCGCTACTGCTCTATTTTCCAATGACGCGAATGCATCTGGCACTTATTTCCTTACCAATACAGCTAATCAAATTGTTTCGGGCACTTTAAGTGCCAATCTTGTGGCCGGAGAAATTGTAGAAGTATCGTTTAACAATGGTACAAGCTATGCACCGGCAACAATCACTGCAGGAGATAATGCCTGGTCAATAGCCACAACATTAACCGCCAGCAATACCCTAAAGGTTAGAGTTGTTGACGCTTTGGGTAATACCGGAACGGAATACTCAAAGGGATATGTATATGACATCGTCCCTCCGACAGCAACCCTGGCTCTCGCGAGTTCTGCCTTAAAGATCGGATCAACTCCTTTGCTGACGATTACCTTCAGCGAAGCGGTGACTAATTTTGCTAATGCTGATCTGACCATTATGAATGGTACCTTAACAGCTGTCACCACTGGTGATGCTGGAGTTACCTGGACGGCCACATTTACCCCGACCAATAACTTTACAAGTCTGGTTAATTCCATCACACTGGATAAAGAAGGTTTAACGGATCTTGCTGGAAATGCCGGAGCAGGAACATCAGCTACGGCCAATTATACAATTGACACACAAGTACCAACACTTTCTTCGGTAGCTATTGTATCTGACAATACAGTTCCTACACGCGCTAAAGTTGGGAATACTGCAACATTAACCTTTACGGCTAGTGAAACCATACAGACACCAACAGTTACCATCGCTGGCCATGCTGTTGTTCCAACTGCGACAGGTAACAACTGGACTGCAACTTATACTTTTGTGTCTGGTGATACAGAAGGATTGGTACTTTATAACATCGCCTTCAGTGATCTTGCCAGCAATGCAGGTACAGCCGTTACAACAGGCACAGGATCTGTAACTTTTGATAAAACGGCTCCTACATTAAGTGCAGTAAATATTGCGTCTAACAATGCTACACCTACACTGGCGAAAGTCGGAGATGTAGCTACGCTGACTTTCACATCAAGTAAAACGGTACAAACACCAACAGTTACCATCGCCGGTCATGCGGTTACACCAACAGCTGTTGGCAACAACTGGACAGCAACTTATGCTTTTGTATCTGGTGATACAGAAGGCCAGGTTGCTTACAACATTGCTTTCAGCGATCTTACTGGTAATGCTGGTACAGCGGTTACTACAGGTACAGGATCTGTAACGCTTGACAAAACTGTTCCTACCTTAAGCGCAGTAAACATCGTTTCTAACAATACAGTACCTACACTTGCTAAAGTTTCCAATACGGCTACGATTACTTTCACTGCAAGTGAGGCTTTAAAAACTCCGGTAGTTACTATCGCTGGACATGTGGTTACACCGACAGCAGCGGGCAACAACTGGACCGCAACTTATACTTTTGTATCGGGTGATGCAGAAGGGCTGATTACTTACAACATCGCTT
Organism: Pedobacter hiemivivus; assembly: GCF_005144565.1. Taxonomy (NCBI): domain Bacteria; kingdom Pseudomonadati; phylum Bacteroidota; class Sphingobacteriia; order Sphingobacteriales; family Sphingobacteriaceae; genus Pedobacter; species Pedobacter hiemivivus. The sequence continues at coordinate 127,499 of NZ_SWDX01000011.1, read as the reverse complement.
TCAGCGATCTTGCCGGCAATGCGGGTACAGCCATTACCACCGGTACAGGATCTGTAACCTTTGATAAAACAGTGCCTACCTTAAGTGCAGTGAACATTGTATCTGACAATACAGTTCCTACACGCGCTAAAGTTGGTAACACTGCAACATTAACCTTTACGGCAAGTGAAACCGTTCAGACACCAACAGTGACCATCGCTGGTCATCTGGTTGTTCCAACTGCTACGGGAAATAACTGGACTGCAACCTACACTTTTGTATCTGGTGATACAGAAGGACTGGTGGCTTACAACATCGCCTTCAGTGATCTTGCCGGCAATGCAGGTACAGCCGTTACCACAGGCACCGGATCTGTAACTTTTGATAAAACGGCTCCTACATTAAGTGCAGTAAATATTGCGTCGAACAATACTACACCTACACTTGCGAAAGTCGGAGATGTAGCTACGCTTACTTTCACATCAAGCAAAACAGTACAAACACCAACGGTAACCATCGCTGGTCATGCGGTTACACCAACTGCTACGGGCAACAACTGGACTGCAGTTTATACTTTTGTATCTGGTGATGCAGAAGGACAGGTTGCTTACGCCATTGCTTTCAGTGATCTTACTGGTAATGCTGGTACTACAGTTACTACAGGTACAGGATCTGTAACGCTTGATAAAACTGCTCCTGTAATTCCTGCAGGTTTAGCAGCAACATCTGGTAATATACAGATCATCCTTAACTGGACTGCTAACGCGGAAACTGACCTTTCGAAATACAGAATTACGTATGGAACAAACCCTGCCTCACTTACTTCAACAGTAGACGTTGCAGCAGGAACTACAACCCATACAAACACAGGATTAACAAACGGTACTACCTATTATTACCAGATTCAGGCCCTTGACCAGACGGGAAACATCAGTGCCACAAGTGCTAATGTATCTGCCATCCCAAAAGCCAATCAAAGCATCACTTTCAATGCGATCGCTTTGAAAACTTATGGTGATCCAACATTCCAGCTTGGAAATGCAAATTCATCAGGAGGTCTTCCGGTAACTTATATTGCGACCGATCCTACAGTGGTTTCTATTGTTGGTAATGTGGCTACAATCCTGAAATCAGGAAATACGGTCATCACCGCAAGTCAGGCTGGAACGATCAGCTTCAATGCTGCAGCAAATGTTCAGCAGACGCTAACGGTAACTCAGAAGGTATTGACCATAACAGCTAATAATCGCGTTAAAACTTATGGTGATGCAGTTACTTTCACAGGAAATGAGTACACTCCTGTCGGCCTGTCAAATGCCGATGCGATTACTTCGGTAAATTTAAGCACGACTGGTGCAGCAGCAACAGCAACGGTTGTAGGTTCAACCTACCCGATTGTGGCTTCGGCAGCAACGGGTACAGGGTTAAGTAACTATAACATCACTTACCTGAACGGTGCGTTGACTGTTGCCAGAAAAGCTTTAACCATTACTGCGGATCCTAAAGAAAAATTCATAGGTACGGTAAATCCTGCATTGACAGTGAGTTACACTGGGCTTGCGAATGGGGAGACCAATGCTATATTGACTACTCAGCCAGCGATCACGACCACTGCGGTTACAGGCAGTCCAACCGGAGATTACCCAATCACGGTCAACGGGGCAGCGGCGGCCAACTATGCCATCAGCTATGTGGCTGGCAACCTGAAAGTAAAAGCAGGAGTGCCAACAAGTATTACACTCGCAGCAATCACCTTATATGAAAACGGTGCTTCAGGAACAAATGCAGGTACACTAAGCAGCACCTCTGATGATCCTTCAGCTACCTTTACCTATACATTGGTGGCTGGCACAGGTGATACTGACAATGCATTATTTGGTATCGCCGGAAATAAGCTAAACACCAATGCAGTACTGGATTACGAAAACAAAGCTGTTTACAAAGTAAGGCTGCGTTCAACTACTCAATACGGTCAGTCGCTGGATAAGGAGTTGAGCATTACTTTAAGTGATGTAAATGAAATCCCGACACTTGCTGCCATCAGCAATCAGGCAATCTGCTTTACCACAACAGGACAAATTGTGGCTTTAACAGGCATCAGTGCTGGCCCTGAAACGGCACAGACTACAGCTTTAACGGTTAGTAGCAACAACCCTAACCTGTTTGATGGCTTAACGGTAACTGGCAGTGGAGCTACGGCAACGATTAACTACCGGATAAAAGCCGGCGCTATAGCCGGGACAGCTACCGTAACAGTAACCGTAAAAGACAATGGTGGTACAGCCAATGGTGGTGTAGATACTTACAGCAGAACTTTTACCATCACAGTAAATGCTTTACCTGTTGTTTCTATCAACAGTGACAAAGGTACTCAGATTAGTAAAGGTGAAAAGGTGTATTTAAATGCTACTGGTGGCACCAACTATGTTTGGGTAGCCAACAACAGTATCCAAAGCGGACACAATACGGCTACAATTTTGGTTAGACCAATGGAAACCACGACTTACACCGTAACGGCAAGCAATGCCAGCGGATGTTCGGAGACAAAAACCTTTACCCTTACTGTATTGGATGATGTGGCTAAAGTTAAAGCCATGAACATCATGTCGCCAAATGGTGATGGAGTGAATGACAAATGGTTGATTGACAATATTGATGCTTACCCTAACAATGAGGTGAAAGTATTTGACAAAGGCGGTCGTTTGATGTACAGTAAAAAAAGTTATGACAACAGCTGGGATGCCACCTTAAATGGTTTACCACTGGCCGAAGGCACTTACTATTACGTCATCGATTTTGGGCCAGATAGACCTAAAGTAAAAGGTTTTATAACGGTTACCAGACCAAGTTAATATCAGACATGTCAATAACACGAAACTAAATAACACGCTCAGCAATAATACGATCGTCATGCTGAGTTCATCTCAGCATCTCTCAAGAGAAAGTTCCCCCTTTTATTGCGAGGTCCTGAGATGAACTCAGGATGACGAATCGTTTAAAAAAAACACATGAAAACAATATATAAGACAGCTCTACTATTGGTCTTCGCTGCAATGGCCACTTCGGTAAAAGCACAATTAAACCCGCTATCAGCGCAGTACTTTACCAATCAATACCTAATCAATCCAGCATTTGCCGGTGCTGGAAATGGTTTAAAATTAAATGGTGCCTACCGCAAACTATGGAGCAATGTTCCAGGTTCTCCTCTAACCCAAAACCTAACTGCCGATTATGGCTTTAACAAAGTAGGTTTGGGTTTAACGGTAAACAATGAAAGCGCAGGTTTGCAAAGAGAAACCCGCGTAGTAGGTAGTTATGCTTACCACTTGCCATTAAACGACAACGGACAACAGTTACACTTCGGGGTGTCGTTAGGCTTTATGAGTCAACGTCTGGAGAATGCCGATATTTACGGTAATCCGGCCGATCCGAGCGTAGGTCAATACAACGACCGCAAAACTTACCTGGATGGTGATTTCGGGGTTGCCTATACGTCGAACAAGCTGAATGTACAGGCTGCTATACCGAACCTTAAAAGAGTGTTGAAAAAAGATGACATTGAAACAGCTGATGTGGCTACATTTTACACCGCTGCAAGTTACCAGTTCAACCTGAGCACAGGTGCTGAAGGGGTAGATTTAGAGCCTAAAGTTGCTTACCGTGGCGTAAAAGGCTTTGACAATATCTTCGATGCTGGTGCACAACTGAGCATTGCAAACAAGCAGGTGATGTTGTTGGGTATGTACCACAGCACCAAAAATGCGACTTTCGGTTTAGGTATGGATTACAAAAAGAGATACTTAGTTAGTGGTACTTATACCACACAGACTTCTGCATTGAGTAGCTACACTAATGGTAGTTTTGAATTGAACCTTAGGGTAAATTTAAGCAAGTAAAATGAAGGTCTGATTATCCTAACGGATGATCAGACCTTTTGCTTTTGAAAATAAATTTGCGGGCTGGCTCCTACTCTCTTTTTAAACTCAGTAAAAAAGGTGCTTTTAGAAGAAAAGCCAGCATGACGTCCCACCCCCTCCATACTGTATTGGCCCATGTTGACCTGATCAGCGAAATGTTTAAGGACATAATTGATCCGGTAACGGTTGATAAAACTGTTGAAATTTTCGCTAAAATATTCATTCAACAGGTATGACAGTTCGTGCGGCTTAATCTTAAAATGGGAAGCGAGTTGTTGGAGCGTGAGCTTCTTTTGCAGATAGGGCTCAAACACCTCCATGCTGATCAGCATACTTTCCCGCGACAATTGCTGATCTAATACCTTTTGATCTTTCGTCTTATTGATCATCTTTTGAAGTGTGGCATCCTTAAGATTCAAAAAAGATGCTGCAACCGACAAAGGAATGCGCTCGACATGATCTGGAAATGCTTTCAGAAAATAAGCATATTTATCCGCTAAGCTCCCCATCCGAATAAAGATAGAGCGGTAATGCGCCTGTGTGTAGTACAATTCCAGGATCTTACGAAAAAGCGCATTCATTTCCGGATATCGATCATACAAGCCATGGAAATAAGTGGAACACATGGCCAATAAATGAGAATCTTCCTCGGCCTTCACATCTTCAACGCAGGGCTTATCCCCGTACATCCCTTCTATAGCAGAAAGAAACTCTCCATCTACCGTAATGAAACTGGTAACCGTTTCTTTTTCATTGCTCACCTGTCCGCAGACGACACCTTTTAACACAAAATAAACATGCGTACTCAGCTCTCCTTTCCGCATCAGGTACTCATTTTTCTTTAAAGAAATTTCGAAACTATTATCCGAAAAGTCCTGAATTAATTCATCGCTTAAAGGATGAAAAGAAGAGAATTGTTCGATAACAGCATTTACGGCGGGAGAGTTAGATAGCGTTAAGGGCATAATTATATACGATCAAGTATCGGAATAAAATCACAGGTTAAATTAAAGCGTCTTGCTGTTTAAAACAAGAATAACTTTCATGCGAAACTAAAAACATTTCGCTAAGCTAACATATTAATGCTAAACTAGAAATGAAATGACACCTATTATTCGCGTTACTTAACTGAAGGAACATACTTTTATGTGATCGATTTTGGTTCGGATAAACCTAAAGGAAAAGGTTTTGTTACGATCATCAAAACAAATTAGTAATATTACGTCAGAAAATACTACGGACGTAAATCCAACATAACGTAAATGAGTTGATCATCAATAATACGGTCGTCATCCTGAATTTATTTCAGGATCTCTCAAGAGGAAATCCGCCCTTCTATTGCGAGATCCTGAAATAAATTCAGGATGACGAATTGCTTAAATAACCATTAAAAATTATAACCAATTAGACACAAACACCACAAAAAATATATGAAGACAATATTTAAAACGGCTCTGCTATTTGCCTTCGCTGCAATGGCGACTTCGGTAAAAGCACAATTAAACCCGCTATCAGCGCAGTACTTTACCAACCAGTACTTAATCAATCCAGCTTTTGCTGGTGCCGGACAAGGTTTGAAATTAAACGGTGCCTACCGCAAACTATGGAGCAATGTTCCAGGCTCACCTTTAACCCAAAACTTAACTGCCGATTACGGTTTTAACAAAGTAGGTTTGGGTTTAGCTGTAAACAATGAAAGCGCAGGTTTGCAAAGAGAAACCCGCGTAGTAGGTAGTTATGCTTACCACTTGCCATTAAATGACAACGGACACCAGTTACACTTCGGGGTGTCGTTAGGCTTTATGAGTCAGCGATTGGAGAATGCTGATATTTATGGTAATCCGGCCGATCCGAGCGTAGGTCAATATAACGACCGCAAAACTTACCTGGATGGTGATTTCGGTGTCGCCTATACTTCAAACAAGCTAAATGTACAGGCTGCGATACCGAATCTTAAACGTGTATTGAAAAAAGATGATATTGAAACGGCCGACGTGGCTACATTTTACACAGCAGCAAGTTACCAGATCAACCTAAGCACAGGTGCTGAGGGTGCAGATTTAGAGCCTAAAGTGGCTTACCGTGGTGTAAAAGGCTTTGACAATATCTTCGATGCTGGTGCACAACTGAGCATTGCCAACAAGCAGGTAATGTTGCTGGGTATGTACCACAGTACCAAAAATGCAACTTTCGGTTTAGGTATGGATTACAAGAAAAAATACCTGGTTAGTGGTACTTATACCACCCAGACTTCGGCATTGAGTAGCTATACCAATGGTAGTTTTGAATTGAACCTTAGAGTAAATTTAACGAAGTAATAGCCATTCATATATTGCAAATGCCCCTGTGAATAATCACAGGGGCATTTGTTTTTATGCGTATCGTCATCCTGAGTTTATCTCAGGACCTCGCACTGGCTAATCAGAACCTGCATAAGCGAGATCCGAAGATAAACTCAGGATGACGACCGATTTAGGACAACCAATTCATGATGACGATGCGCTTTATTTGTAATTGTAGTCAACCACCACACCATCAATTAGCATTTGCTTGTTTTTAACTTGTAGTTTTTTCCCCACGGGAACACAAACCAATACCACGGATTGCTGTGCAGGAATCAACACTTTAGCGCCCTTAGCTAAATTACGCGCGATAAAGCGTTGCGCCACGGCATCATAAACATCAGTTTTTCCTTTAGCGCCCTTTGGCACCTTAAACAAAATGGCTTTAGCCGATTGATAAGGATTATAGAACAAATAAGTTGGATAAGCTTTTTGGCGATAAAAATCAGTAGCCAGCAAGTCTAGCCCAAGTATTCCTTTAACCTCAGTCTCCTTCACAATACCTCCAAAAATACCAGCATGTGCACTACCATATACGCTGAACTGCGAAACTTCAGGATTTTTACCTGGCACCCATTTCGGTCCATCGCCCTGCGCTACCGGTGCTTTTAAAGTTTGATACAGCGTATCGAAAGTAGAGGCTTTGGCAAAGCCTTCGTAAGCAATTACCCCTTTTGTTACACCTGCAAGTGCGGGTATGGTTTGATGCGCTGTTGGCATATACTGCGGATAAAATAACCGGGAAGCATTAACGGCATTCAACATCCATTTGCCTATTGCATTGGCATATTCCGTTTTATAACGAACCATGGGCACCAATGGCCATGCGGCATCAAATGTGTTCATTAAAAAAGCATAACCGCCATGATCAACGGTGCTGCCAACTGTTCCAGAAATGTCGTAGCCATTCCAGTTGCCCACTAAAAAGCCCCAGCCTTCGCGACAAACAGCAGTCCCATCAAAAGTCCAGTCCAGCATTTTCCCCGTATCAAAAGTAGTCCCCTGCTCTGCGTTTATCCTTGCCGCCAAATAGGCACCAAAAGGCATCAACAACTCATAGGTAGGGTTAATTTTCTGGCTCTCTAATGCTTTCATCGCACTGATTGCCCCCTTTAAATAGCGTGGATCACCAAACTTTTTATAGGCCGAATACAATACATAGGCGTGTCCGGCCGCAGCATCAGGTTGCGCACAAATCTGGTTAGTCATCGGCTTCATTTGTCCATAATCGAAATAGGAGTAATTGTAATTGCCATTTAAGATAGAATCCGCTTTATAAAATTTCTCGGCTATACTTCTGGCCATCCGCTCAAACTCGGGCTCTGCCGAGTACTTATCATAGATGGCATAAAACAACACATTTGGATATACATCATACCACCAGTCCCTACCATAACCACCACCCAGCAGGGCCACTTCTGGCGCGGTATTGTTCATCATAATATCCCAACCGTTATCCTTATTGAAGTAGTTTTTGAGCATCCCGACATAGTTGAATGCTTGTTTACTTTTATCCAATCCAACCAGTGTAGCGCCCAAAACGGAGCCCATATTGGCCAGCGACTCATGGAACATTCCTTTGTTGTTTTGTGGTCCTTGCCTTACATCGCCAACCGCGGTATACATACCCAATGTCGGTTCGTTAAAATTCTTACCTGTGCTATCCATCCAAACCATTGGCCAGTATTCGCCTTTGGCCTTAAAATCATATATGGTACGGTCAAAATCAAGCGCCATCGCTTTCCAGTCGATGATTTGTAAGGGCTTAGGCAAATCTGCCATCGCAGCCACACGGCCAATAGGAACTTGTTTAACCTGAGCATAGCAAAGCGCAACAATAAATAAGGAAAGGAATGTAAGTCGTACGGTCAGTTTAAATCTCATCATTATGGTGTTCAAAATATATCAAAAATAACTTCAGGTATTGTAGGTTGTTACACGACCGAATGGCTAGGGTTAACCACACTGGCCATACTTTTTTCTTCAAGTTCTAATTCTTCGTTCATAATTTTCCCTTGTTTAAGGATTCCCTTGGCTACCCAATATGAGCTTAACTGCAATACAGCTACAATAATGATGGCATAACGCAGGGCGATTTCATTGGAGAAAAAATAGGCGAGCAGTAAAAATGTTCCGGCACCGGTTAAGCGACCGATGTATAAACCTGCTTCATGATTTAGGATGTAGGCAAACTCGCTTCTTTTCTCCTTTTTAGTCAAAATATCGATTACGCTAAACTGGATAGGGAAATAAGCAAGGTCTAGCAGTGGTTTGGCCAGCAACAGGAACAGCATAAATAAAATCACTCCCATTTCATTGAACAAAATTCCATTGATCAGGGCTGCAATGGTAAATAACACCAATCCAGTTCCAAACACATAAATTCTATGCTCTGGTCTGGTATTACGACCAATGATATACATCAGTATGGCGGCAAATATAGCCCCTACAGATTGAGCTGTCCCCAATGCACCTTCTTTCCCTAACAGCAACATGATCAGCATTGCCGGTGCAGTAACCAGGAAGCCTTGTACCAAGCCCTTTAATACCGCCAGGAACATTAACCTGTACCAATAAGGATCAAACTTAAAGTAGATAAACTTCTTGTTGAGCGGATTGCTGAACTTGCCGGTAAAGCACATAATAGAGGCTCCAATGGTTACGACCAATACGATACCGGTCACAATTTTATAAGCCAATTTCGCGTCACCAGTTCCTGCAAAACTCTCTATAAACCAGCCAATCATCACCGGAATGACTACGGCAATAATGGTATAAAAAAAGGTTTCTAGTCCATAGTAGTAATTACGATTGCTGTCGTTGGTGGTGGCCAGAGCCAGAAAATCCCTATTAGCCCAGTAAAACCCGAAGGACATCCCCATCACAATACCAGCAATCGCAATTCCGGTAATATCCAGCGTGGTTAGGGACATCATGATGATCATAGAAATCCCACTCAGCACCATCCCCAAAGAATACAGCACCTTAATTGGAAAGCGGTTTAGCAGCCAGCCATTGATTAAGAAAGTTAATGGGATTCCGGTGTAAATAGTTAATTGATAAACCACCACCTTCACCGGATCGTTGGAACTACGCATCACATAGGCCGCCACAAAAATATCAATCACCGGCAACACAATGCTATAGATCAGATTGGTTAGGGTGAGCACTTTGAAATTGTGCGACTGCGCTTTAAAATGCGCTATTTCTGTTTTTAATTTACTAATCATGAGGGATAGGTTAGGGAGGTCAGAATTTCAGCAATTGAAAATTTAGCAGCACATACAAACTCATCCGCAGCCCCATAATAAATGGTCAGTTCATCACCATTAACCACGTGACCATTGGTAAAGACTACCTGACCAAAGAAACCGGTTAACTCGTAATCTGCGGTGGGCACCATAATGGGTTCTCCGGATCTGGCGAGTACAATAGAAGGATCGTTAAGGTCTAGTAAAAAAGCACCCAGACAGTACCTGTGGGCTTTGTTTGCGCCATGGTAAATCTCGAGCCAACCCTTTTCTGTTTTGATGGGCGCAGCCCCCGCGCCTACCCTTGCACTGTCCCAGCTGTCCTTTCGGGTGGTAATGATGCATTTGTGCTTACCCCAATGGATGCCATCGGGAGATTCGGCAATCCAAATGTAATTACCCCCAATATCAACGCTACTTGGACGGTGCAGGGCGTAAAATTTGCCGTTTACCTTTTCTTCGAAAATGGCGCAATCTTTATTGTGCGGCGGAATGATCATCCCCTCTGACTCAAAGCTCTTCCAATCTTTTGTTTTACGTAAACCCACCCCAACGCCTTGTTCTGAAACGGCGGTATAGGTAAGGTAATAGGTTCCATCCAGCAGGGCTACGCGGCAATCTTCGACTCCGAAGGCTTCCTGGCCGGTTTGGCCTTGCAATAAGGGATAACCTTTCGGCTCATAAAAGCTGATCCCATCATCGCTGCAAAGCAGTCGCAAATGAGATAGCGTGGTTAAATAGTCTACGCCTTTATAATTAATTACCCTCGGATCGCTGGCATTCAGTTCAGGATCACTAGCTGATATTTCTATAATTTCAATGCCATCTCCTTTCAATACCGGAAAGGAGATGATCCCTTCTTGCTGCGCGGGTCTTTCGGCCACACGCACCAGCAACCAGGTTTTTCCTTGAAAGGTAAAAACCCCAGGATTTAACAGGCAGACAATTTCTAATCCTGCTCTGCTCGGTTTCAGGTCCTTTGGTGAGAGTAAAGGATTTTGTATAAATCTTTGCGCTTGATCTTTCATAAGTAAGAAGGGTATTAATAACCTGGATTTGGCGTTAAAGTTCCGGCAGAGGCATCAATTTCATTCTGAGGAATTGGATACAAATAATGTTTATCCAAAAAGTTCTTCCCCTGTGCCGTTAAGACTGCCTTTGCTATTTTCCATCTCTTCAAATCCAGCAACCTTTGAGATTCAAATCCAAGTTCTACTCTTCTTTCCGAAATTAGCCAGCCTTTTATCACCTCCTTATTTGTAGATGCAGGGCGATCAGGCAAAGTCCCCGCCGGTGGGGTAGTCCCGGTAGCGGTAACTGTAGTTCTAGCTCTTGCCCTAATTCTATTGATTAAGGCAATGGCTTCCGGATAACTTGCTTTTTCATTGTACGCTTCAGCTTTCCAAAGCAATACATCGGCAAAACGGATATATACTTTATTGGTTGGCGCATCATCATTCCCCTTATTTCCCCCGTTTAGCGTGCCCAGCATTTTATTTACATTTTGATTGGGAACATCCACGGTATAGAGTTTCCTGGGATCATTCGGTTCAAAAGCATTCAGGAAGTCGGTGCTTGGTGCAAAAAATCCCCAGCCTAGCGGTGCACAGATTCCATTTCCATTTCTTGGGTTCTGATCACTGATATGATCATAAGAAAAAATCACTTCATCATCCGTAAACTCTTTAGCCGTGCTAAAGCTGTCAAAGTAATTGGCATTTAGATTATAGAAATGCAATCCCTCCAATTCTGTCACCAGCGTAATTACATCATCCCACTTTTCTGTATACAGTGCGGATTTTGCTTGCAATGCGATCACTGCACCTTTAGACACTCTCCACTTTTGAGTAGCAGAGCTGAACTTAGTATTTGGCAACATGGCCTTTGCAAGCACCAAATCGGACTTAATTCTATCCCAAACTACTGTTTTATTTGCTCTCACAGCCACTTTAAAGGCCTCCTGAAAACTTTTAACCGTCTCCGTAATTAATGGTACATCACCAAAATTAGTCACCAGCGAAAAATAATAATAAGACCTTAAGAAATAGGCTTCGGCCAACAACTGATTTTTTCTGGCTGTCGTAATTCCCGTAATTGCCTCAATATCTGTTTTAGTAAGCAAGCCAATAGCGATATTTAATCTTTTAATTCCTTCATAATCATACTTCCATAAGCCATTTGGGCCGCCATTGCTAGATGTAAAAGTGAAGTTATTGATATCGTCCATCCATGGCTGATCACCATCGGGATTCCATTTTTTTTCCATGTCATCAGAAGCGATATCCTGCATGATATAATCATTCTGAAAAACCAATCCACCATTCCAATCCCATTCCGCTAATAAATTGAGTCGGTTTGAAAGCAGCAGATAAGAAGAATTGACAGAATTCTCTACCGTATTTAACGTAGGTGTAGAATTTGCCTTTTCTAATGTTGTTAAGCCAATAGCTTCTGTGGTAAGTGTTTTTTTACAGCCGGCTAAAGTAGCGAGAGCAAACAGCACACCTATTATTGATAAATTTTTCATAACAAATATTTTTAAGATGGTGTTTAAAGTTTAATTTTTAACCCAAGAATGAATGCCTTAGACTGCGGATAAGTACCTTTATCAATCAAGGATGTTGATTCAGGATCAAGCCCTGTATAATCCGTAACAGTAAGCAGATTCTGCCCTGAAGCAAAAACACGTAAGTTTTTCAACTTTATTTTTGCAACATTAAAAGTATACCCAACTTCAATATTTTTCAGTCTTAAATAAGAAGCATCCTCTACAAAAACACTCGAAACCTCACTTCCGCCATTGCCACTTGATGTTACCCGAGGGGTAGTATTACTCGTACCCTCACCATGCCAGCTATCCAATACGGAAACCATTGAATTAAAAGGGCGAGTATCATAATTTAAAATCTGTTTTAAGTCATTGTAGGTATCGACATCATTAACCCCCTGAAATAAAAACGAGAAATCAAATCTTTGATAGGATGCGGAAAATGCCAGGCCATAAGTGAGGTTAGGAATAGGACTACCAACAAAGGCTCTGTCGTCATCATTAACCTGGCCATCATTATTGAGATCCTTAAACCTAATATCACCAGGTAACCTCCCATTAACGTTCGTAAATAAATGACTGCTTACTTCTGCTGCATTTTGATAAATACCGTCGAAAACTCTACCATAATAGGAATTGATTGGCTGTCCCACTTCAGTTTTAGTATGCGTTTTACCGTCTGAAATATTCTTTACAAACTCATAGAGCTTGTCTACTCTATTGGTTAATGTTGCAAAATTGGCATTTACATTATACTTAAATTTATGGTCATTGTTCTGAAAGTTCAATCCAAATTCAAAGCCTTTATTGCTCACCTCACCAGCATTAACATAAGTCCTGTCGATTATCCCTACAGCAACCGCAGGTAGTTCTACCGTTAATAGAATATCCGTCGTTTTTTTAATAAAGTAATCCGCCGAAAAAGACAATTTATTTTTCAAAAGCCCCATATCTAATCCAATATTAGTTTGGGTAGTTGTTTCCCATTTGATATCAGGATTACCATATCTCACTACATTTACAACACCACCTGCTTCTGAAACAATGTTTTCATAGGCATTATTTGGAATTTCCTGGTTACCTAGTTTACCCCAACTTCCTCGCAGTTTTAAGTTACTCATCCAATCTACATCCTTCATAAATGCTTCATTGGAAATTAACCAACCTGCAGAAACAGAAGGAAAGTATCCCCATTTATTATTCGGACCAAAACGCGATGACCCGTCAGCCCTAAATGTTGCCGAAGCATAATACCTGTTATCATAACCATAGGTAGCTGAACCAAAGAAAGACACCAGATTAAAGCTACTTGCGCTTCCCGCACTACGCGCATTGGTTAAACTACCATAATCAAGGTACTGGAACTCCGGACTTGCATTGTCGAAATTTTGCCTGCTCCCACCTATTCCTGAAGATTTATTGCTAATATTTTCGGTACCTAACAGTAGGTTAAGCGTATGTTTTTCATTTAACGTTTTTAAATAATTTAAGGTATTTGTAAAAGTAAAAGCCATCACCTCGCCTCTGTTTTCATCCAGATTATTGGGCCTATTGTTACGCCCCATGCCCGGATAAAGCTCATTAGGATCGTTGTCATTGTCGTCGCCAAAATTCTTAGCAAAGTTCTTATTGTGTGAGAAACTGATATCAACCCCAACATTCGATCTGAATTTCAGCGATTTATCACTTAAGAAATTATATTCAGCGTATATATTTCCGAAGGTTTGAAAGGTTTTCCGCTTATCATTTGTAAAGTGAACAATGGCAATCGGGTTTGAGCTAAACTCAAAGTTTTGATCCCAACCGCCTGGACCAATATTATTTTTATAAAAAGGCAGGTCTGTAAATGGATCATCAGCCGACCATGTTGGATCAGATGGATTTTTATACACACCTAAAACAGGTGGCCTGATTAAGGCATGACGAATGATTCCCGGGACATCTCCACTAGATGACAGTTTATCCTGTTTCGTATAAGCCAGCTGCACATTCGCTCCAACTTTAAAACGATCAGTTACATCAGCATTAATATTTGTCCTGAAATTAAATCGTTCGTACTTATCGTGATTTTCAACAACAATACCGTCTTGATTAAAGTAACCAGTTGAGATTAAATATTGTACTTTTTCTGAACCGCCATCAACAGAAAGCTGAAGACTTTTAGAATGGCCAGTCTCAAACAGTTCGTCCAGCCAATCTGTGTTAGCCAGATCTGTTCTACTCCTTGCTAGCTCATATGGACTAACAGCCGTAGGAGAATTCCCTCCATTGTGCCAGGCTCTGTCTTTAACCGTCAAATATTGATCGGTATTTAACAGCTTGGGCAAATTGGTTGCCCGATAAAACCCTGAGAAATATTCGGCATTGACATTCGATTGGCCTTTTTGACCGCTATTTGTGGTAATGATAACGACACCACTGGCTGCTCTCGAACCATAAATTGCACTGGCAGCAGCATCTTTCAGCACGGTCATGGATTTAATATCAGCTGGGTTCAAAAAGGAGATGTCTCGAGTAGGTGCACCATCCACAATGTATAACGCCTCATTATTCCCAAGTGTTCCCTCTCCCCTGATCCGGACCTTTATCCCATCACCTGGCGCACCAGTATTGGCAGCAACGAATACACCCGCAACCTGACCCTGAAGGGCTTGAGCTACATCTGCAACACGGGTTTTTGCTAAATCATTCATATCAACGGTAGCGACAGCTCCCGAGATGGAAGCCTTACGTTGTGAGGTATATCCAACTACAATCACTTCATTTAAATCAGAACTGCTGGGTTTCATCCCCGTATTGACAATCGCGTTTCCCGTATAAGCTATGGTTACCGGCGTATAACCTACATAATTAAACACCAATGACTTCCCGCCTGCATCCAAAAGGACAATAGTATAATTACCATTTGCGTCAGTAGCGGTCTTGTTCTGTGTATTGAGTTGCTGAACAACAACCCCAGGGAAAGGCTGATTATTTTCATCAGTAACCTTTCCACTTAATTTTTGCTGGGCAAAGGCGGTAAAGCCTGATAGTACTATGGCTAGTACCACACCCAGAGAGAAGAGTAGATTTCTTTTCATCTGTAATTATATTTGGTTAGAACAAATTTAGACGGGGCCCGTCCAGAAGTAGTGCACTATAGTTACATTTTAGTTCACTATAATTACAAAGAGCTGGTATTTTCCTCATATTGCTGCTGCCGATACTCATTTGGTGCGCAATGGTAAATCTTTTTAAACTCCCTGAAAAAGTACGATTTGTTATTAAAACCCGTACGGTAAAAAATCTCAGAAACGGTATATTGGGAAGCGATCAGCATATCTGCCGCATGCTTTAACCGTATCCTTTTGATAAACTCTGCAGGAGTCATTCCAGCCAGCGATTTTAACCGCCTATACAATTGCATCTTACTAATCGACAATGCACCTTCTATCGTGGCCGAATTCAGCTCTGGCTCATCCAAATTACGCTCGATCACCTTTAACAGGCTTTCTAAGAATTTTTTATCTGTATCTGCAATATCCGCATCCATAAACTGAGTGGTAATATGCTGATCCTTGATCAGGCTTTGCATTCGGTTTCGGTAATCTAGTAGTTTACGAATTCTGACAAGCAGGTAATTAATCTGAAAAGGCTTAGGGATATAGGCGTCAGCACCCAATTCATAACCCTCCGCTTTATTGTCCTCAGAACCTCTTGCCGATAGAATCACAAAAGGAATCTGTGCCCATGCAGGCGTTTGTTTGGCTACCCGACACAGCTCTAACCCATTCATATCGGGCATCATCACATCGCTGATGATCAAATCAGGCAATGATTTTTGTAAAAATGCCTGTGCTTCCAGTCCTGTACCAGCCTCGTAAATCACATATTGGTCTTTCAATACATTTTTAATCAAGTACCGCAGCTCCGGTTCGTCTTCCACCAATAAGATACTGGGCTTATCCGATCGCTGTAGATCATCAATCAGGCTATTTTTATTTTCTGACTCGGCAGTACGCATTTCTGGCTGCTCGTAAACCTGTACCAATGATTCGTACAAGGTCGAAGGCGCAGAAGTAATCACCTTTGCATCCTGATCCTCAGCGGTTGCCAACTGTACTTTTACCCTAAAATCTATCCAGTCATCTTGCAACGTTGCTTTAATATCCGCCCCCATTAGGGTAACCAGCTCTTTGGTAAAGGCCAAACCTATACCGGTGCTAAACTTTTCCGTTTGCTGCTCATTGCTGACATAGAACTTATTGAAGATCTGCTCTAGATGCTCCGGTTTCAAGGTACATCCAGAATTGGAAACACTGACCTCCAGAATACTGAAAGCAGGGTTGAAGACTACATTGAACTTAATTGTTTCAACAGGACCAGCGTGTTTAAAGGCATTAGACAACAAGTTAAACTGAATCTTTTCAAACTTATCCTTATCTATAAAACCCGCAATCCCCTCCTGAATCGTCCTAATGTATTTTTGATTGTTTTTTTCACTTGCCGGGACAAATAGTTCTGAAAGACTATCCAACATCTTGCTGATGTCTACATAATCATCATTCTTTTTTAGGTAGCCCGCCTCGGCCTTCCTAAACTCCAGCAATTGCTGCACCAGATAGGTTAACCGGGCAGTGTGCTGATGAACGATAGAAATGAAATAGTTGTTCTCTTTATTTTTAAGGAGTTCGGACTTCTTATTCTGTAAAAAGTGCTCCACAGAGCCCATGATCATCGTTAATGGGGTCTGGATTTCATGAGCGATATTGGTGAAGAAATTTAAACGTTGCTGATGCTCCTCTTCATCCTTTTCCCTCAACAGATGCTCCATCTGCAATTGATATTTCATCTGCAGCTTGTTTTTCCGATACACGTGAAAAGCATAACCCGAAGCTCCGAGCACCAGGATATAGGCCAATAAAGCCGGATAGGTTAACCAAAAGTATTGCTCGACATGCAGTTTAAATACGCTTATGCCCTCAGTCCAAACTCCTTCGCCATTACTCCATCGTACCTGAAGCGTATAATTGCCCGGTGGCACATTGTTGTATATGATTGTACCAACAGCCCCTGAATAGCTCCATGTTTTATCCAGCCCCACTAGCCTATAAGCAAGCTCATTCTTGGCTTCATTCAAATAGCTCATCGGCTTTAAACTCAACTGGAAGAAATTGCTTTTACGGGCTAAAGTGTACTCGGGAATAATAGACCGGTTAGTTTTTAGCACCTGCAATCTATTCTCATCCAGATTTTTGCCACCCATCTGGATGCCTGAAATCAATAAATTGGGTTGCAATTTATTCCCAGTAATCCGTTCAGGAACGAAGTAATTAAAACCGTATATCCCCCCAAAAAAGAGTAATCCTTTTGACGATTTCCAAACTGCCCCATCACTAAACTCATTACTTTGTAAGCCATCACTCTCCCTAAAGTTGGCCACGGCATCATTATCGGGGTTTAACCGGGCCAGGCCTCTATTTGTACTGACCCAAATGCTACCCGAATTGGCCCCTTCAATGGCATGTATGGTATTGTTTGGCAGTCCCTCGTTCATCGTAAACTGCTTAAATTTAGGCTTATCCTTTAGAGACTCCTCATAGCTTAGCATATTTAAACCATAGCTGGTACCTATCCACAGTCTTTTCTTCCTATCCTTATATAGCGACAGCACATCATTATTAGAGAGGCCATTTGACGAGGAAGTTGCTTTAAAGGTTTTAAACCTGCCTGTTTGCTTGTTCAATACACTTAATCCGCCATATCGGCAAGCAATCCAAAGATTCCCATCATCGCCATTGCTCAAAGCATAAATAATATCATTGGCAGGGCCGTTCTCTGTCCCTGAAAGATATTGTCGGAAGGACGTTACACTCAAAACACCTTGCCTGTTTTTGGCCAATTTTAAGTGGATCAGACCACTCCCACTTGTCCCAAGCCACAATGAACTATCCTTATCCTGCAAAATAGCATATACCGACCCGAAAGCTGGCAATTCGGCCGAGCCCGCGACATCCGACCAAGTCATGCTACGCTTGGCAGCTAAATCATAAATACCTATCCCTCGCCCATCCGTACCAATATAGACATAAGGATCAGTGCCCTTTTTTAGGGCATAAACGGAGTTATTCTCCAATCCATTGCTTGCATTTAAGCCTTCTTTTGATGGCTGTAGGTAGAACCGAGCCAGGAAATCTTTTAAGATCACAATTCCCTTGCCTTTGGTACCTACCCATAAATTCCCATCTACCTCAGCAAAAGCACGCACAGGCTTATTCAAATCATTAAAGTTGCTTTTATTGACAAGCCCAAAATAGTTGATCTTTGGGTAAATCTTAATCAATCCATTCCCATCTGTCCCAATCCACAATACACCGTCTTTTGCCGATTCAATCGTTGTTACCCTAGTACTGGCCAATTGCTTTACCTCTTCCAGCATCAGCGCAGCGGGTTTAAATTCATGATCGAATACGCCGATCCCTTGGCCCTCCCAACCTACAATGTAATTAGATTGGTAATATTGAATAGATTTAATGCCGCCCAGATTGTTGCTTACTTTTTTAGGAACAAACTGAGTCTCATCTACAGTCCACAAATCTCCCCCCTCGACAGTATAAAAAACCCGGTTATTTGCCAGAAAGAAATTACTAATCGGCTTTTGCTGCTTTATCTTTTTGATCAGACTTAATCCTGCCGGATTTGTTTTGCAGGCCATCAAGATTCCATCATTTTGAAGAAACCACATCAATCCAGCGTCACTACTTTCCATTTTAATAAGCCGTTTATTCCCTGCCGGAGAAGGAATGCGCTTAAATTGATTTAACTGTGCATCAAACCTGCTTAAGCCATAGATTTTACTGTAACAAAAAACGGTTCCATCTTTAGCCACCACCAATTCATATTCTTTTTCGGCAATACTTCTTTTTGTCGCCTGATTATAAAAATACTGATAAAACTTCCCAGTAATCTTCTCAAAACGGGTTATCCCACCAATGGTACTGATCCATATATTGGCACTTTTGTCTTCCTTAATATCCTGGATTACATTGTTCCCAATACTACCCGCTGGATTTTCACTGTTGTAATTAAAAACTCTAAAATCCGTACCATCGTACATATTCAATCCATCCCAGGTACCTACCCACAACAGCTGGTCCTTATCCTGAAAGACTACATTTACGGCACTATTTGACAAACCATTACGATTATCAAACTGCTGAAAATAAAACTGTAAAGGTTCCTTTCTCTCAAAGGCGTGGACGAATTGAGTCGTAAGAAGTAAAAGAATCGTGAAATAAAGCTTGCAAAAGTATTTCATCAATCGTATATGGGAAGGAGGGTTATCTCTTCCAATATACGATTAAATTGCAAAGATTAATCGAAACTATTGCTTAGCCTGTTCAAGCAAGATATCAATCTGTACAGCCAACTTATGCTCCAGCTCTGCGCCTTCAAAACCAATAGTACGGAATTGCATTTTCCCTTGATGATCTATCACTGCAATTGTGGGAATAAGCGCAAAGCCAACTTTATCTCCTATATCAGGGTCATTGTTAAAATACAATGGAAAAGTATACTGTGGGTTCTTAGCCTCCCAGCCAATAGCATCCTTTATGGTATTTTTCGCCCCACTATTTACAACCATAAACATCAATTGGGAGTTGTTTTTATACTTGTCGTACACTTTCTGCAGATAGGGCATTTCCTGCATGCAGGGCACACACCAGGTGGCCCAGAAATCAAGGACCACGATTTTACCTTGCATCATTTCTTTGGTAACCGGCTTGCCTTTAAGATCGGTTAAACCAGTTAGCTCCGGCCCAGGCTTGTTCATCAACTGCTTTTTCAGGGCTGCCTTGAGTTGTGCTAGCTTTAATTCTTCCAGCTTCTTGAGTTTCGCATTGAATTCGATTTCAGAAGGATTAAACTTTAGAAAATTCGTTTTCGCTGATCTGATTGCGGCAGTATCTGAAGGATCTCCCAGCAGCACTTTCCATGTCGCCTCAAATGCTTTTTCAAGGTTACCGGCTAGTTCATAAAGCAGCGCTATGTTCATCAGGCTTTCTTTATTTGCGCCATTGCCTTCGGCTTTAGCCGCAAGCTTCATCGCTTCGTCTTTATTTCCCAGGTAAAACTTATTCAGGGCGACGATGGCATTAAGGCTTGATTTTGCTTCAGCAATAGTCTTGGTCCGCACACTATCCGCCACAAAAGGTAAAATATGACCGTACTCGGGAAAATACCTGATGACACCTATCGGCCATTGATCAGCAACCTTCAAAGATGCTTCGGCATAAGCAAGTGCAGTATCGGCGGCGAGTCTTTGCGCAGTCAATTTTTCAGCAATTGTTTTTAGTTTCTGAGGTGTATAGGGCTCTGGTGCACCCATGCTTTTACGAGCATGATAAACGGCTTTCGTCTCATCTTTAAGCTTGACATAATGCTCAAAAAGGATCCGGTGGATTTCTGTCGAATTTTCACCTGCTTCCTTATCTTTTTTTAGTAATGCTTCGAGCTGGGCTACTTTTTTAGTTTCATCCTTTTCTTTGGAAATAGCGGAGATCAGATAGTCTTTTGCCAGGTCTGATTCGGGGAAACGTTTTGAAACCACCTTACGGATAGAGTCCAGCCTGTAATTTTCTCCAATAATCAGATAGCCCATGGTCACTTTGTTAAGGTTACCTCCGAAGGTGGGATTTTCCTCGAACTTTGCAGCGATGATCTTTCTGGCCTCCAGGCGATGCTTCATCTTTTCCTCTGGCGTTTTTGCCAGGGTCATCAGTACGCTTTGCTCACGTACTTTGGCTTCGTAATTATTGGGATAGTTGGTCAGTTCTTTTTTTAGCAGTGCCAGTTGCAAAGCAGGCAATTTCGGAGATTTGGACATCTGAACCCCAAGGCTATAGGATTCATGTAAAAACCCATCTCTTACCCGCTTATTACCATTATATACGGCAATAGAATAGTGCCGATCGGCCGCAGGCTTATCGATGATTTCACCGCTCTGCAGATAAAAGGAAGCAAAGGTACCGTAGCGCTGTAAAACAAAAGACGCGATCCATTTGTCGCCCTGTTTGGTCATTGGTAACTTCCAGGGCTGATCGTAAAATGTAGAATAAGTAAAGTTGATGAGGATGCTGCTGGCATCTTTGCCGATTGCAGCACCCGCGATTCCAGGATGATAAGTGATGGTCACCTTTTCTCCTCGTTGTGGCTTTTCGGGGGTAATTTGTACCGCCTGTGCTTGTACTTGCAAAATTGCAAGTACAAGGAGGCAGCTCATGAGCATGTGTTTTAACATAAGGATGCGAATTAGTTATAGCCCGGATTTGGGACCAAACTGTTATTACTGTTTAAAGCGGAAGATGGGATCGGGAAAAGAATGGCAGTTGATTTCCATGCTGTTTTCGTCAGACTCAATACGTCATCTGCTCTGGTTTTAGTCGGATCGCCAGTAACGCTTTTCCAACGCTTTAAATCAAACCAGCGGTGCCCCCACTCGGTAAACAACTCCAGCCTTCTTTCATTTTCTACCTGTGCCATGGCGACAGCCAGATCTGCTGTTACTGGTAACAGATTTAAGCCGGCTCTCTGACGTATCACATCTAAATCGTCCTTCATTCCAGAGAAATTTAGCTGCTGCGCACGGGCTTCTGCGCGGATCAGAAAGGCTTCAGCAAACCTAAGTACCATGGAATATTCAGTGGGTGCATTAATAGTCCCCACCCTCACTTTGTACTTAAACGGGTAGTAATGGATCACCGGCGGAACGGCTGTTGTTGTATATTCGCCAACCCAATTTGTTTTCCTCAGGTCAGTAGTTCCGAATGCTTCAATTAAGCTGCCAGCTCCTTTATTCAGTCGATAAAATGGTGCACCAGTAGATAATAGTGTATTGCCTTCCCAGGTATTTCTTCCGATACTGGTATTAATAGCCTGCAGTTGCCATACCGTTTCAGCGCTGTTTTTCAGAAAAACCTTGGTCATGTGTGCCGCATTATTGGGATCAGGATGATTAAGTATGGCATAGCCGCTGGTACCGATAACCTCAGCTGCTTCCTGCTCCGCAAGCGGATAGTTTCCGTTGTATAGATAAGTCCTGGCAAGCAACAGCGTTGCTGCTGTTTTATTTGGGCGTATGCGCTCCTTATTTCCCGGATAAGCAAGAACCAACACTTTTTTGGCTTCAGTCAAATCCTTAATGATGGAAGCGTATACTTCAGCCTTTGGTGTTCTCGGCAGATTCGTATTTTTAAGCACATCAGAATCCAGGATCAATGGCACATCACCGAAAAAGTTTACAAGATAAAAATGGCAAAAGGCCCGTACAAACAAGGCTTCACCAAGCAATTGATTTTTAACTTCGGGTGTGAGTGTGGTAGATGCGGATACACCTTCTATAGCCAGGTTTGCACGATAAATGAAACTGTAGGGTTGATCCCACATGATTTTGACGTACTGATTTCCTGCCGTAAGTGAATTGTTCTTAAATTCATCAAAAGGTGCTGATGCAGAAGCATAGGTAAACTCATCGGCAGCCATGGCACACATAAAGGTAGTGACTACATTAGCAAACTGATAGTTGAATCCGTTCATATCACTGTAAATTCCCGTTAGCACAGCTGTAGCAGATGCATCATTTACAAAGACTAGTTTACTGATCAGTTGATCTTTTGGATCCTCGATATCTACATATTTTTTACAGGAAACCAGTGTGCTTAAAATCACAACACACAGAATAGAATATAATGTTTTCATAATTTCTTTTTTTAAAATGCCAATTGTAAACCTGCAGTATAAACGCTTAATGGTGGCAATGCATACCCCTTTGTTTCCGGATCAAAACCATCGTATGAGGTGATGGTAAACAGATTCTGCGCCTGAACATATACACTCAGGTTCTTAAATTTCGAATTCTTTATCACATCCGTAAGATTGTATTTCAGGGAGACATTTTTCAACCGGATAAAGGAAGCATCAACCCAATTGGCATTTGATAACCTGTATAAGTTTTGATAGGCATTATAAATAGCCTTCCCTGATGTTGTGCTTGCCCCCGGAATGGAAGTCACCTGACCTGGACTCTGCCATCTGTCTAATGCACTCAGATCTTTGTTTTTCAAAGCTCCATTGGAAAAAGTCTGGAAACCATAGTTAAGTCCTGGTCCTTCTTGTTTAGCGAACTGGAAAAAGAAATCCAGACTAATTTTTTTGTAAGTCAGACTATTCGATAATCCGCCGTAAAACTTCGGCATGGTATTGCCCATCACGACCATATCCATCGTTTCCGTAAATGCTCCGTCCCCATTCACATCTCTGAATAAGGGTACACCTGTGGCGGGATTTATGCCGGTGAAGTCATAACCTTTCACAATGGTAAGTGGCTGTCCGATCACATATCGGTTTGAATTTGCCGTTGTGGCCAGGTTTGGATAGTCTATCAATTTATTTCTGGCAATGGTCAGATTCGCGGAAGTATTCCAGGTAAAGTTTCCGCCACGCACATTTGCTGAAGTGATTTCGAACTCGAAACCCTGATTCTGCACCACTGCCGGTAAATTCGCCGTATATTCGGTAAATCCGGATTGCGAAGACAATGGGTAGCCAATCAACTGATTACCTGAACGGGTGCGGTAGAAATTCGCCGTCAGCATAAACCGATCCTGAACAAATCCTAAGTCAATTCCAAACTCAAGTTTCTTATTGACTTCCCAGCTGTAATCGGGATTGGGGAAACGACTAGGATAAATTCCCGCGGAACCACCATAAGGAAGTGAAGTTGAAGACCAGCTGTCTAAGAACTGGTAGCTTCCGATCTGATCATTACCTACTGTTCCGTAGCTTGTCCTCAATTTAGCAAAGGATAAGAATTTCAACTGATCTTTGACAAAAGATTCATTGCTGATGAGCCAGGCTGCACCAACCGATCCAAAATTACCAAATCGTTTTCCTGGTCCGAACCTGGAAGAACCATCACGACGGAATGTACCGTTGATGATGTATTTTTCATCAAAATTATAAGTTAAACGCCCGAAGAAAGAAGCATATCTGTATTTGGTGTAGGTATAAGTACGAGGTGTGACTACCGTTGCTGCTTTGATATTTTCTAATTGTTCATCGCTCACATAGCCTCCGCCGATCACGGATTGAGCTTCGGTAATACTGTGCTGAAAAGTTCCCCCGGCCAAGGCAGAAAGATTGCCTTTTCCCAATTGAATGGTATAATCCAGCTGAGGCTCCAGGATATAGGAGTTGAATGAGCCATTTCCGTAGTTCCCGGTACTTCCGCTATAGGTAGCGGGATTGAAACTGATTTTAGGCAGCGTTTGCACTTGTTTCGTTTCCAAACGGTTATATCCGGCACTTAATTTTGCATTCAAACCTTTGATAATGGTATAGGCCAATGAGGTGTTGACAAACATATTATTGGTATTGGTCACATTTGTGCGTTCGAGCAAAGCCATTGGGTTCTGCTCAGAAGGACTATACCAATAGTAATTGCCATTTGCATCGTATATCGGCAAATTAGGCGCCAGATTGAACGAACCTGCCAGGTCTGTGATTGCCGAATTGTTTTCGTCAATCACATATTTTATCGAGCTGGTCATTCTGAATTTATTGTCTTGCGAATTGTAATTCAAGGATGAATTTAAGGATCCTCTTGTATAACCAGTATTGCCTGGCAATACGGATTTCTCATTGCGGAATGTTCCGCCAACCAAAAAATTAGTCTGTTCAGTTCCACCGCTTAAACTTAACTGTGCTTCGGTGAGGCCTGCAGATTTTCCAAATAATTTTTCCTGCCAGTTCTGGTCCAGATCCGGACTCCAGGTTAACAGATCGGGAGCCAGCGTTTCAGTTGGGGTGACTGCATCATTTTTAAAGGCTTCGCGTCTTAATTCCAGATATTGCGCAGTATTGAGCATGTCAACTTTATGATTCACCTGCGCGAATCCCTGGTATACGTTCATGTTGACTTCCGCCTTTCCAGATCTACCTTTTTTTGTCGTAATTAAGATCACGCCGTTTGCACCCCTGGATCCATAAATAGAGGTCGCATCCGCATCTTTCAATACATCAATTCGCTCTATATCTGAGGGATTGATGCTACTCAATGGACTTTGCGTTCCATTTGCTCCAGTAAACTGGCTTAAACTTTCCGAAATAAATGGTATTCCATCCACAATATATAACGGCGAATTACCGGAGGATATGGAATTCTGTCCGCGCAGACGCACATTATATCCAGAGCCAGGATATCCTGTTACCGCAGAAATATCTAAACCTGCGACTCTCCCTTGTAATGCTGCAAGTGGATCTGCTACCGGTTGATTTGCAATGCTTTTGGCCGTAATGGAACTTACCGATCCGGTATTGTTTCTTTTTGTTGTAGTTCCATAACCGATGACAACCACATCATCAAGCGTACCCACATCAGGCCTTAAAGAAACATTCGTCATGCGCCCGTTTTTTACCGGGGCCTCTGCCGTAACATACCCGATATAGCTAAAAACAAGTATCACATTTTCATTAGCGACTCTTATAATGTATTTACCCTCACCGTCTGTAGTAACCCCGGTGTTTGTTCCCTTTACTTTAACAGACACACCCGGCAATGGAAGGTTATTTTCATCCTTCACAACACCATTGATCGTTATATCCTGAGCCTTGGCAGGCGCGTCTTTAAAAATAATGACACTATTGTTGACCTGTTTATAATTTAAGCCCGTCCCTTTCAACAACTCATCCAATGTGCTTTTTACGGATCGGCTTTCTCCGTTAAGGGTGACGTCCTTAACAGAGGAAATCAGCTCATTCCGGTAAGCAAACCTAAAGTCGGTTTGTTTTTCTATCTGAGAAAAAGCACTACGAAGTGTCCCCCTGTTGATGTCGATGGAGACTTTCACGTCGGAAAGTGTCTGAGCAGAACCTGGGGAGGCCGTTAAGCTGCCAACGGTAAAAAGAATGACCAATAAGAGGATCGCGTTTACTTTCATAAAAAATCTTAATTTTTTAAAATTAAACGGAGCGTAAAATGCCGGAACACACCGGCTTGCAAAACGAGTAGAATTGTAATACATTGCGTTGGTTTTAGTTTGAACTGATACGAGAATTGAAACCATCCGCAAACTCCGGGTGCAACCGGGGTTTGCTTCTTTTGGTTTGGCGTGTAAATATTATGGTGATGCCTTGTTGTTCATTTCTGGTTGTTTAGGTTTTTTTATTATTTAACATCCCGGTCCGTCGATCGTAACCAGATTGTTTTTTAAGGTTAATGTTGCTCCTGTAATATCTTCTACCACACTCAATACCTGAGTAATATCATTTCTATTTAAAAAAGCCGCTGTAAAGCGACACGATTTCACCTTCTCATTGTTAAACTGAATTTTCACACCATAACGCTCTGCTATCATTTCTGCAGCTTCGCCTAAGGTTATATCATCCATGATCAGATCATGTTTTTTCCACTCCACAACCTCAGCAGCATTGACTTTCATTTTTACTGGATCGGGTAATTTGGTATTCCATGCCAATTGCTGGTCTGGGGTTAAAACGGCCAGCATTTTCTTTCCGTTCTCTACCTTAACTTTTCCGCGTGTTACCGTTACAGTTACCGCATTATTGGCATCATAAGCGCTAATGTTAAAGGCAGTGCCCAATACAGTAGTTTTAATTTTTCCGGTATGGATTACAAAGGGATGCCTGGCATCATGCTTAATATCGAAATACGCTTCTCCTATTAGGCGAACTTCCCGTAGGGCCTTCCCTTCAAAAGTGTCGGCATACTCCAGATAGCTACCCTGATTTAATTGCACAGAACTTCCGTCAGGTAGTTTAACCCATTTATGGGCCTCATTTTTTTTCGGTGCCTGACTCGTCTTTTTTATTCCGGCCAAATCTCTTTGTTCAACACCTGACCTTAATTGTAACACACCAATGCTTGCTACCAATACCAACACTGCTGCCGCAGCTATCCATGTCCAATTCCAATGTTTTTTTACCGGTAATTTATCCTCAATAGCTTGATTTATTTTCTCAAAAAGCTTAGCTTCATCTATATTCAGATTTGGATGCGCCGAATTGGCAAATTCCTGTTCTGTAGCTTCCAATGCCTGGCGCCACTCTTCTTCATAACCACCAGCTTTAACAAAAGCCTCGACCTGCTTTATTTCAGCAAGACTACAGCGGTTTAAAATGAAATTTATAAATAATTCTTTGACCTGATTTTCCAATTTTTCTTTGCCTGTTTATTATATTACAATTAACAGGCAGGGTACATTTACTCCAATTGAAAATAAATATTCTTTTTTTGAAGAGGACTGTCACTTTAGATAGTATATATGTTTTTATGGGTATATTTGGGTATATTTTTGGATAATGAAGATCAACTCACTTACGATAACACCTGAAATTTTAAGCATTATTTCGGGCATAGATGAATTTAAAGGTACGTGGAAGGTATTGGGTAATCTCGCACCTGAACAACTAACCTCTTTAAGAAGAGTCGCTACTATCGAAAGTATAGGATCCTCAACCCGCATAGAAGGTAGTAAGTTAAATGACAGGCAAGTAGAAATGCTACTCTCTAATTTACAAATTCAAAAATTTGAAAATCGTGACGAACAGGAAGTTGCGGGTTACGCAGCAGTAATGAGTACCGTTTTTGAGAATTACCAGGAAATCCCTCTTACTGAAAATTATATACGTCAGTTTCACAGAGATTTACTGAGATATAGTGATAAAGACTCTCGTCATCGTGGTGAATATAAAAAACATAGTAATCAGGTAGAGGTGTTTAATTCCGGTGGTAAAAGTGTTGGGGTTATTTTTGTTACAGCGAGTCCTTTTGATACACCATTAAGAATGCAACATTTAGTGGAATGGACAAATGAAACTCTGGCTAATAAATCATTACATCCAATATTGGTTACGGCTATTTTTGTTGTAGAATTTTTAGCCATACACCCGTTTCAAGATGGCAATGGAAGACTTTCAAGGGTATTGACTACTTATTTATTGTTATCCACAGGATATGCATATGTGCCATATAGTTCACTTGAATCAATCATTGAACATAGCAAAGAAGGATATTATCTGGCACTTAGGCAAACTCAGGGAACATTGGAAAATGACGCTCCTGATTGGCAACCTTGGGTATTGTTTTTCTTGAAAGCCTTATTGAAGCAAAAACAAAGATTGGAGATAAAACTCGAGAAAGAATACTTACTCTTGGGGCAACTTCCACAATTATCTGTAGATATTTTAGAACTGGTAAAATCCAGGGGACAAGTAACTATTAGTAATATTGTTACAATTACCGGGGCTAATAGGAATACGATCAAAAAGCACTTGGAAAATTTGGCATTACAAAAACAACTTCAAAAACATGGAGTAGGCAAAGGAACCTTCTATACTCGATAAATTCTTTTAGATGGCTATCCCCAATAGTTCTAAACTAATCAGGGAAGCTAATGGGGATAAAACAAAATGAATAGCAAGGCCCCATTACGAACCATAAAATCTTTAATCGTTTTAAGTGCCTTTACCATTTGACTGTTTACAGTACTGTCTTTAATGCCTAATTTCTCCGCAGCCTGTTTATAGGAATAACCATCCTCTCTGCAAAGTTCATAAATGGCCTTCCGCTTAGGTGGAAGCTGATTTACCGCCAAACTAATGAACTCACCTGTTTGTTTTCGCTCGGTATATTGCAAACCATCTTCAGATTGATGTATGGCATGTGTAAATAGTTCATCCGAAATCCAGGTTTCCCTTGATGCTCGTTTAATTACATTTAGCGACAGGTTTCTGGCAATGGTAAAAAGGAAAGCCTGAACAGAGCGGTCTGTTTGAATGCTGGCGGCATGTTCCCATAATTTAACAAAAGTATCTTGAGTGATGTCTTCAGCAAGTGCAGGAGATTTAAGAATTCCCAAGGCATAGGCATAGATCTTCTTTACATACAAGTTGTACAACTGCGAAAATGCTTTTGGATCTTGTAGTTTAAGTTTTTCTAATAATTCTATTTCCCTACCGACAGACAACCTCATGTTCTACAAATTTAGTAGATTTTATCTCAGAATCTCAATCTTTCGATTATTAATGGGAAAGTTACAAAATTTTAACACGATTAAGAAAATGAGGGATTAAATTGAAGGGGGCAATTGCCGGACATAGGAAGAAAAAAATAATTTTTAATTGTATGCCTTAACTAACTGCAGAATAAGTGCTGTGGGCATCACAAGGCCGCTTACTCTACTGTAACGGGCAATATTTATTCCATAGAAATGTCCTTTCGCGTCAAATACAGGCCCCCCGCACTGCTCTGGCCTCAAGATGGCATCATGTGAGAATACCTTACTGAACCCATCACGCCTGAAACTTTTCCCTCCTGCAAAATTCTCCGCAGGATGGTTAAAACTGATTTGAGGCATTGTTCCCAGGGTAACTTCCCTGATCAGGATGGTATCTTTTAAGGGCTCACTATTTTTACGAGTTATTTTAAGGGCGATTTTATCCCCCGGCCAATATTTCTGGTAAGCACTGATAAAATCAAATGGCTGAATGATGTTTATTTTATCAATACCAGCAATATGATCTCCAGGCTGCAAGTCAGCTTTGCTGGCAGCTGAACCAGGGTTTATGCCGGTTATGGTTAGTTTACCTTCGTTAAATCCAATTCCAGCACCCAGGTACCCTGCACTGCTCATTTTAGGCAATTCAAATGCAGCACTACCGATGACACTAATTTTATAAGTATTATTGGATTGCGGTGAGATTAAAAATTCCCCCAACTGGCTAAGTGTCAAAGTATCGGAATTTAGTGCCGACAATTTTATACCTCCTTTAAGTTTAACAGCAGTGGAAAGCAAAACCAGATCATTATTTCTGTCCCGGGCAATAACTGTGGCGGCAACTTCTTTTCCATCAAGCTCAATGACTGGATTTTGTCCAACCAAAGAACTTTTGCTGACTAAAAGGCTGCGGTTTTTAAGTTTATTGTTTAAAGGAGAACCGTCAGCTTGAATCAGCGTGGCCTGTATTGTTTGCAATTTACCATCCAGCAGGCTTTTGAGCAGACAGACAGTCCCCTGGAGTTTAGCTGCATTTTTCCCGAAACTGATCTCCGGTGTTTCCAGTCCCGGTAATCCTGTAAGCTCCGCAACGATTGGATCTATGCCAATCTCATCTTCCAAAGCAGGAAATGCTTTATAAGTTTCTGCTTTATTTAATGCTGTCCAGTATTTTCGGTAAAGATCAACCGGGACCTCAAAGTTATCCTGCTCGCCAACATCAATTGCGCTATGCAGACCGATTAATCGGCCATGGTAATCGAACAGCGGGCCACCTGAATCTCCTGGTTCCATGATACAGGTGGATGTAATGAAGCCGCGTTTATTTAGTACTTCAGCCACATAGCCAAAGCGTACCGTAGGCAGGGATTGGTTAAGACTTTCAGGATAGGCTATACTGATACAGGGTTCGTGTTTTTTCAGGCTCGACGACCAGCCCATCTCTGCATAGGGCCATGTACCTTGCTCGATGATCTTCATCATCGCCACGTCGGGAACCGAGGTATTGCCTTCTAGCTCGATTTCGCCCAAGCCTCGGGCAATATGCTCCGATCCATCCGGGAACATTACTTTGTAGGTAGCACCAGGCTTGTTTACGTGTGCAGCGGTAAGGATATGCCCGCTTGCGCTGACAACCACGCCACTGAATTGTCCACCGGTCCGGATTTGCTTTTCTATATCATAACCCCACATCCTGACACTTGCCGCAGATGCCTTTTGAATGACTTTTTGGACGGTAATCGTTAAACGGTCGGGGTTGAATTTTTGTGCATAGGCATTGCTACCTGTTCCTGTGATTAGGAACAGTGTAGCAATACAAATAAGAAATTTTGTCATATTACAGGTTTTACCTTCTCTCGTTGAATACTCCGAATTCCGCAATCGAAGGAACGCTATCAAACGACAGATATTTAATCCTCACCTTATTCCCCCAGATACGGCCGAAACGGTGTATTAAGATTCTCGATTTGCTTTTCCCTTCGGCTAAAGGATGCCATGAACTGTTAGCAAAATACTCGATAGTATAGGATACCTGATCAGATTTTGCCTGGGTAATTACAATCGCGTTAAAGGCCGTTTCTTTGATAAGGTCGACCTCAAACCAAGGGTTTTTAACTGTCGGGTGCGAGGTCCAGTTAGAGCTGAAATCATCATCAACAGCAAAGTCCATGATGGACATGTCCCAGCTCCAGCTTCCGTTGGCCGGCTTTCTTTTGGCCAGATTCGACGAAATAACAGGTGCTTCTGCCGCAGGAAATTTAGGAAATCCGCCGATTGGTTTATATAGTTTACCCATTTCACGCAATGCAACAAGGGCATTGTCGTCAATTAAACCATCACGGTTAGGGGCCACGTTGAGGATGAAATTGCAATAAACCTGGTTGTAAGGAACAGCATTTTCATTTATCATTTTCTCAGGAGACTTGACTGCTGTGGTTGGAAAAGATGTTTTCCAAAACCAGTTTTCCTGTAGGGGTAAACACGCCAGGGCAGGTAATTTATTGTGCTCTTTAGAGATGTGCTGACCGGCACCTTGCTCATACGATTTAATATCGGTGTAAAACAAAGCTTCAGTCGGGTATTTGGCCGCGTTTAAATCCATCACCAAACAGTTTGGCTGTATGGACTTTATTAAATTGTAAATCTCTTCAAAAGGGACATCATCGTAGGAAATTCTGGACCATGGTGCGTCCCATCCATCAATAACCAAAGCAGAGATTTCACCATAATTAGTCAGCAACTCGGTGAGTTGTTCTTTGACCATTTTGATATGTACCGGGCTAATTTGGCCTGGACGAAGTTTATGGTGTGTATCTAAAATAGAATAATACAACATCACCTTCAATCCTGCTTTACGAAAAGAAGTTACGTATTCTTTAACCACATCCCGTTTCAAGGGACTATTCATCACATTATAATCTGTCGTTTTAGTATCCCATATCGCAAATCCGCTATGGTGTTTGGTTGTTAAACAACCATAAGACATATTTGCGGATTTAGCGGCTTTAGCCCATTGATCTGTATTAAGTTTTTTAGGGTTAAAGATTTCGGGGGATGCATCTGGATCCGCCCAATCATCGTTCATATAGGTAGGGATGTTGTAATGGATAAACATCCCGAATCCAAGGTCGACAAAAGCTTGTTGCAACTGTTGAAGCGGGCGCTGATCCGTGCGGCTTTGCGCGAAGGCACTATTTATAGAAGCAGCGCAGCCGAAAGCGCATAAGAATGCGGCAACAACTAAGAGTTTACATTTCATATTGTGTGTTCACTGAAAATTCAGATTTTGATGTCAACCATTTTTTTGCCGGGCGGGAAACACTTATTTTCGTCACAAGTCTGGTAAGACATGCCGCAGCTGATTGCCGAGCCTGGCTTTACATTTACAAGACTCAATTCTATGGAAAACGTAGCCTTGTCCTCAAAGATAAATACGCCTTCATATCCGGGAAACGGAACGGATGGAGAAGATTGCCACTCCCCTTTAATGCTTACGCCTTCTGGCAGTTCCAGGAGTACTTTTACGGGTATGAAGGGGCTGTCATCAGGAAGAAGTGCATAGGTATGCCAGCCTTTTAAGATGGCTGCATCGATATAAAGCCTTGCGGTGTTGCTATTTTGTCCGTAAACCAGTTTCGCCGAAACTGCTACCGGGTCTTCAATTGTAGGCCCGGCAATTTGAGCCGAAGTTTTCTCAGTGAGACTTACTGATGCGCTTTTGTTTTGCTGCCCGGATTGACCAAAGGTGTTCACGATAAATTTAAACCCAGCAGCCTCGGTAAAGAAAAGCTTTTGTTTATTGGTATTGAACCAATTTCTCCATTCTGCCGCAGTGGTAAAGCTTTCGTTAGTATAACGCAAGAGTACGCGTTTTGCCATTGCTTCATCCTGCTTTCTTTCCAACATTGTAATGCAATGTTCCAGTATGGCTGGCTTGCGATTGGATTTCTTCATTTGAGCTGCATCCGCATCCAATTGTAAAGCATAGGCATTGGCAGGATAGAAATACTCATAGTTTTCTCGGAAGTATTGGTGATATAGTGCGGTATTGGTGCCGAACTTCGCAAATAGCGCGTCACCCGCTTGCGTCTTCAGGTAGTCTTCAAAGCTTTCCATCGCATTGGTAACCGGCATTTTAAGAAATTGCTCATTACCTTTACCGATATCTTCTCCGGCATCCTTTTTATCTCTGAGTTCTTTTTGTAGTTTAAGCAGCCTTTCGTTTCCTACCTTCCGGGACACGATTGCTTTGTCATACAGCGCTCTGCTTATCCGATAGATTTTTTCATCTATGCTGGTACGGGTTTCAATCTGCACCTTTTTGACGATGGCGGGCTTATGATCGTATTTTTTTATATAACAAACAGTGTTTACAAATACATCTTTCGCCTCATCGGTCATGTAATCTGGAGATCCTGAGAAGCCCCACATGAAATAATTCCCTTGCCTGCCTAGTGCTACTGCTTCGGCATTTTTCAGGCATACACCCCCTGAAATCACTTCCGCATCCGGAGAGTCTTCAAAGCCTTCACCATGCGAGACCATACCGATCAGGTATTTTTGACCTGCGGGAAGATCTCCTTTTACCACTTGCCACATCGGCATGCTTTTTGGCGTTTTCTCACCTTGGTGTCCGTTGAAAAATGAACCCGGAGTGGGTTTGTTCTGCATCGTCAATTTAACTTTGTTAGGGGCATTGAAGATGGCATGTGTGGTTTTGATGTTCAGGGCTTCATCATCCAGGCACTGGCAGTACCAATCGAACTTAAGGCCTATAGGCAACCCAACGTTGGGTGCCATAGCATGCATTAGGATCATCGGACGACTGAAATCAGCTGGCAGTTTTACCGGGCCCGCATCCATGATCGTGACATCCACACCATTAGACATCTCTGCAGTGTAATCGCGTACATCCACAGTTTTGACTTCCTGAAAGCGGGTCTCTAAAAAAGCTTTGAAATCCGCCATTCGTGTCTGGTACATTTTGGCGACCACAGTGGCAGAGGTACTATAATAGACCACATCAGCTGGCATTGGTTTTTCGGGCTTGTAACCTACGTATAATACCTTTAGCTGGATCTTCTCCTTCGCAAACGCCTGCTGCATCGTCAGCAACACCAACGCGATCGTGAATAGTTTCTTCATTAGTTCATCAATTCAGCTAATTTTTTATTCAGGGCCTCACCCATCAGGTGGGAACCGATGATCTTGCCTTCAGGGCTGACCAGGAAATTGGCAGGAACGCCTGAGATACCATAGACCTTGCGGGCTTCATTATCCCAGCCTTTGAGGTCAGAGATTTGCGGCCATGTTAGTCCGTCTTTTTTGATTGCTTCCAACCATTTAGCTTTGTCGCTATCTACGGATACACCCAGGATTTCGAATCCTTTGTCTTTAAATGAAGCATACTGCTTCAGCAAATTCGGACTTTCCGCGCGACATGGAGAACACCAGCTGGCCCAAAATTCTATCAGCACATATTTGCCTTTAAAGTCAACTAATGAAACGGATTTACCGTTGACATCCTGCTGGGTAAAATTGGGTGCATTAACGCCTATGGCAGTGACAATGTGTGCATTTAATAGTTTGTATAGTCCCTGACCGGTATACGACAGGCGTAATGGCTCACTTAGTTTATTAAACAAAGGCAATACCATATCTGATTTCACACCATATCCACTTACAGATTCTGACAATGCTTGCAACGCAAAGTAAGAATTAGGATTATTTTTCGCAAAAACCAGCATCTTTTGTCCGCGTGCAATTCTCAATGCCTGCACTTGCTTATCCAGCGCCTTGAAATAAGCTGTATCTTTTTGCTGCGCAGGACTCGACCTGTTGATAGCAACATTGGCATTGTGGTGTACAGTCATTACTGTAGGGCCAACTTGTTTATCAAAAGCCAGCATTTCGTTATAGACTTTGGAGCCCGTCCATTTTGCATTGTAGAGCGAATCTGGCGAATTGATCTGTATCTTTTCTTTGCCAAAGCTGACATAAACCACATCTCCCAAGCCTTTGGTTCCGTAGATCTCTTTGTCGCGGATGCCTTCACGAGAAAGCGTCATTCTTGAATTAGCAATTCCCGCTATATTCCCGGTAAATTTAAACGCCCCATTTACAAGCGTTGCGGAATCTGATTTCCCTTCTCCTTCTGAGTTATAATCAATATACATCTTTGCAGGTGCATTAAGGTTTCCTATTTTACCAGTAATTGTAAAATTAGGTGTTTGTGCTATGGCCATGACGGGTAATAAAGTCGCCAGCATTAAAATTTTTAGTTTCATGATTCTTGTGTTTTTAGCTATTTTTCCATTTGAGCGGTGCGATATGCATCCGGCCTGGCTGAGCCTGACCGGATGCATTTTCATTTCCCGCTATTAATTTGTCCTGGTTAAAAAGTCTACGGGTGAGCCCGGTATGCCGTTTATGGTACTCAAGATATTCCCTTTTTTAGTCCCGGAGATATCAAGTGTATGTAAGGCTCCCTCCACACCGACATACAACTTATTGCCGTCATCGCTGATTTTAATCATTGAGATTTTCTTTCCTGCAAAATTCGCCTCCTGCATTTCTAAGGTCTGCCCGATCGGATTGTAACGATAAACCTTATCATTGGTTGAAAAATAGAATACGTTGATACTGTTTCGTACCCATTTGGAATCTGCCTGAACAAGCGAAGAACCTGCGAAGATGCGCTTTTCTTCGGCAACGATCGACTTCGTATCTGCCGTAAGCTGATTGTTGAATCTCAACTCATAGGTATTGCCGTCAGCTTCTTTGAAAAAAGCATAGGTTGTACCAGCTGAACTTGCTTTCATATAAATAAGATTTGTCAGCCCGATATTTTTAGGATCAAATGGAGCTGTCGGCAATGTACTGGAGGTATAGGTTTTTCCAAGGTAATTTCCTCCACCATCAAACGTAACAAGGCCTTTGGATTTAAGGTCGTACCCCAGGTAAAAGGCACCGCCATGGGTAAAGTAAGGAGACAAAGTATAATCGCCAATTTGTTCATTGGCAAACTTGCCATAATCAGGGGCAAACGGTGCGGTAGACTGCACGCCTATAAAAAGCTTTCCATTAATGACCCCCTGTGCAACTGTCCCCATCAACGTCTCCATACGCCCTGGAACAATTGTACTTGCCGGCAAGAAAAACTGGGATTTAAAATTGTCTTTGTATAATAGCGTACTTGGATTAACAATCGCACTTCCCGTTGCGGGGTCATTACACAATATCCAATATTCCTCTTTAGACAGCAATTGGTAAGGAAGTGGTTTGGAATAATAAAGCTGCACCGGATTTTTCGGCAGAGATCCCGTTTGAAGGCTCTCATAAATATTTGCCAAAATGGTATTGTCTGGCTTTACAAAAGAGAGTTTAGCTGTTCCGCCATCGTTACTTAGAATCAGCGTTCCCTGAGAAAACTGTGTGGTTCCGGTGATTTTAAACTTGTATTTATAGATCAGGCCGTTCCTTTTATCAGTAACAATTAAAGTTGAACTCCGTTCGCCCGTTCCCAGGTTAAACAGCATTTTTAGTGGATAGCCTGTGTAACTGATCTCTCTCAATTCTTCCAGTAATGTAATCCTCCATTCGAAGGTAAGATCCTTTAAAGGATCTGCTCCTGCCAGGCTGACTTCGGGCTTGATAATCAGCGAATCACCGATTAACGCAGGAATATTAGCATCCAGAATGCCTTTCACGACTGGCTCCGATGGCGGGGAATAGGTGTAGTTTCCCAGGTCCTTTTTACAGGAGGTATAAAAGATGGCTGCAAAAGCCAGTAGGTATAAAAGTTTTTGTTTCATGATGGTATATACTTAGTTCATGATAATTTGATTGCCATTCTCATTCATAAAGAAGTAGCTGTTGACTTGCGGGAAGAATTTGACATACGTTTTAATGGTTGGCGCATCCGCATGATAAAAATCATAATCTTCCGTTCCGTCTGTTCTTTTCGTGAGTATGTATCCTTTTTCGGGATATCTTGCTACCCATGCAAAAGGATCCCGGGTGAAATTCCGGGCATTTTGAAGATAGTAAAGTGACCTTGGAATACCAAGAAAGCCATTTGGCGCACTGGTATTCACCAATTCACCACCACCTGAAATTAGGTACAACTTGTGCGCGGTTCTGCTATAAGGACCGAGATTGCCTTGCCACCATACCCACCATACCGGCTGTTCCAGCCTGTTGGAGTACATAATCCGCTTCGTACGAATGGGAACCGGCAATAATCCTTCAAAATCTTCTCCTCCAATAACCCTCAGACCAAGGACAACCGAACTATTGGCCAGTTCGGGATCTATATTTTTAAGGATAACCGGAACGAGTACCTTTCCAGAATCCGCAGGAATTACATAATAAGGTTTCAAGGCTTCATAATGCAGGTTTACGCGGGCGGTAGTTAAACTATCGACCACAGTTAAAATAAATTTCCTGGCTGTCGACACCCGTTTACCAGCTATAGTAACCGGTACAAAAATCGTATCGCTGGCCAAACCTGGACTTTCCGCAAAAGAATAAGTAATTGCTGCAGTATCGGGATTGCCTTTGACATCTAAATAATTCAGGGAAATATTGTCAGTAAGCGTTTCATACTGAGTAATTTCATTTTTTTTGCAGGCAAACAAAAGTGTGCTGAGCAAGAGTATATAGTTGATGTTGGTTTTCATGGTGCTTATCAATTTAATTTCTGTAACCTAACTCATCAAGTGGCATAGGAAAAACAAAGATTTTATCAGATGCAGGATAGATCAACCCGTTGGTATTGAAAATATCCAGATTCAGCCTTTTGTGCATATAGAAAA
This sequence comes from Pedobacter hiemivivus, assembly GCF_005144565.1. Classification (NCBI taxonomy): domain Bacteria; kingdom Pseudomonadati; phylum Bacteroidota; class Sphingobacteriia; order Sphingobacteriales; family Sphingobacteriaceae; genus Pedobacter; species Pedobacter hiemivivus. Next base: position 89,592 of record NZ_SWDX01000011.1, on the reverse strand, counting down.
TCTGGCTTTCTCCATAAAATTCCTTTCTGGCATCTTTGACCAATTCTCTGATAAAATCACCTTTTACAATGGTCTTGGATAAAACAGTCCGGATTCCACGGTGAAGACGGACACTATCTACATAGGCCGTTGCCTGGTTCGGATTACTGTCGAAGCTAGCTTCGGCGGCGATGTAAAACATTTCAGACAACCGGATGGCGGGTGCAACCACCGGGTGCATATTGCGCAGGGGGGGTGAGTTCCGGGTATATTTCTGAAGATTAGTACGTTTTGCCCCGACGTTATCGAGGAACCATTGTCTGTAGCGCCAATCTTCTCCCCCCAATCCAGATTCATAAATCAGGTCTTTTTGAATGATTGTAGGCACAAAATCAGCATTATCATCAGAAAAACGATTCTCGAAATGCTTCATCGCATCAGTACCTAAAGCCCAGGAGGAAATTATTTCGGGATAAAAAAGCTTGTCACGTTGTTCTTTGTTGGTATTGAATACATCAACTTGCTGAGCCCATGGGAATTTCTTAGCTTCAATCACTTCCTTAGCATTGCTGAGGCTATTGATCAGGTCTTGTTTGTACAAATAAACCCTGGCCAATTCGCCGCAAGTACTAAAGTAATTCATCCGGTGTCTTCTGTTCTGGAGAAAAAGGGATGGATTTTTGGTCTCTGTAGATTTTGCACTTTCGGCTGTACCTTCCGGATAGGTTTTATCGGGATAACCGACTTTGTAATCTGCGGCCAGGATCGGATCTGAAGTCTTCAATAATATTTTGGCTTCATTAAGATCTGCAATGAGCTTATTCAACACTTCAGTTACATTAGAAAATGGGGTGGCCTTAATGGAAACAGCTGTCACATAGGGAATAGCCTTAGCCGTTGGGTTATTTTTGTAAGAAGGTGCATACATTCTCAATAGATCAAAGTGGAGATATGCCCGCAAAGTGAGTGTTTCACCTTTGATCAACTCATAGTTTTTACCTGCAAATACAGATTTCTTTTCATCAATAGCTTCCAGAATTGCGTTGCAATTCCCTATTGCTTTATAGGCATTGGTCCAGATCTGTGCTGCTTTACTCACCCATTGCGGATCGTCATATTTGAAAGCGGCCACGTTTTGCGTATTCAGATCGGTAAACTCGTAATTCTGTGCAATAATGTCGAGATTGCTCACCGTCAGGTTACCGCCGTACAAATCCAGGGTACTGCAATAGGTATACACTCCATTAAGTGCTTCTTTAAAGCCCTCTTCGGTACTAAACAGCTGTTCCTTCGTCACATCCGATTCTGGCTGAACATCCAGGAACTTTTTGCATGAGGTAAATACCATTATGCAGGCGATGATGTATAAATATTTTATTTTCATGTCAGTTGTGTTAAAATGAAGCCTGTAAAGAGAAGGTGATATTTCTTGCGAAAGGAGAATCTATACCCCGTTCAATCCCTACACTTGATGTCCTGAATATATCGTTCATGGTAATACTTGTCCTCAATGACTGGAAGCCTGCTCTGCGGATAAAGTCCTTTTTAAAGTCATAACTCATATAGACAGACTGCAGTTCGATTAAGTTTTCCTTTTGCACGAACCTTGAACTTACCTTTGTTGCCGTTAAATCAGCAATGTTTTTATACAAGGCATGATCGCCTGGCTTCACCCATCTTTGTGATAGTGCCCTGCTGTCTACGTTAAAGCGGGGATCAGCATTCTCGATCCTGTCTACCAGAGTTTGGTTGTAAGTCTGCCCACCAAAGCGGTAATAAAGGCTGAAGCTTAGCATGAAGCTTTTGTAACTGATGTTACTTCCAAAATTTCCGGAGATTTTTGGGGTACCATCGCCAATCGGTTGAGTGTCAGCAATGTCATAGTCGTAAGTCAGACTACCGTTCTTTTTAACATAAATTTCCCTTCCGTTTTCCGGATCAATGCCCAGTGATTTCACCCCATAAATGGTATAAAGGGATTGTCCTTCAGCATAACGGACGATAGGGATTGTCGCTAAACCAATTTCCCCTTCTTTATTGTTGTCCGGGCTGTTTTGGATGCCATTGATTTTATCATTGAAGGCCTGCAACGAATTAGACAGCTTAACCAGCTTGTTCGTATTATGCGTTGCATTTGCCGTAATGTTGACATTCCAATCCGCGTTTCGGAAGGCATTTGCTGTCAGGTATAGTTCAAACCCTTTGTTGGCGATGTCACCCAGGTTTTCCTTATAGGTTGTAAAACCCGTGGATGGCGGGAGTGTAATGTCTGTAATCAACCCTTTGGTTAGTTTGTAATAATAACGTGGAGAGATCACAATACGATCTTTTAAAAGCCCTAAATCCAAACCTGCGTCATAGGTCGTGGTTTTTTGCCATTCCAGGTTATCGTTGCCGTAGCCTACAAGCGTAGCTCCAATACCTGTAGAATACCAGTTCCCTGTCTCATATTGATAAATGGCCCGTGACATATAAGGATCAAAACCAACTGACCCCACCTGCCCTGTACTTGCTTTTAATCTCAGCTGGCTGATTATTTTAGCATCCTGCAGAAAGCTTTCGTTATGTACGTTCCATCCCAAACCAGTAGCCCAAAAAGGGGCGAAACGCTTGTTTGATCCAAATGACGAAGAACCGTCCATTCTAAATGAGGCATCTGCCAGATACCTGTTTTTATAAGAATAGTTTCCGGAAAAGAAAGCACCCAGGGTCCGGTTGATCAGCACATTGCCACCGGGAGCTGAGTTCTCCTTATAGATACGGGCGAAACCAATATTGGTGAATTTGTCATTCGAGAAACCTTGAGCCGAGATAGATTTGAAATCTGATTTTCTCGCGATCACATTTGTACCGAGTACCAGATTGAAAAAGTTTTCGCCAAGTTGTTTATTATAATTCAACGTTACGTTTCCATCAAGTCCAAAAGCATTCGTAGTGGTATAATCGTAACTACCCCTGTTATTCAGTTTATCGGTAGCATAGGTATAAAACTGACTGCTCAAAGGAGACGTAAAACGATCAGACTTTGATGTGGTTTGATTCAAGCTCATCAGCGCTTTTAAGCGGAAACTTTCAGACAATTTATAATCTATGGTGAATGCATCTATCAATTCCAGATAGCTGTCTTTACTAAAGTTGTTCAGACCAGCCTCAAAAAGCGGATTAAAAACATAGGCGGTTCTATATTGCTCAGTACCAGTCCCGTTTCCATCATTCCTGTCTATGCGCCATCTGGCCAATTCCTGTACAATCCGGCCTGCATTGTCGGTTTTCGGGTAATACGGGTTCATGGATGCGTAGGTAGAAAAACTGCCGTAAGGAGAGTTTTCACCGTTGGTTTGATTAATGGAAAGGTTATTTCTGAAAATCAGCTTTTTAGATGGCATATAAGTAAAATCCATGCCCCCACTGTATCGATCTCTGGTTACACCTTTCATTACACCGGGCTGGGTCTGGTAACGCATATCAATACCATAGCGAAAACTTTGGTCCCCACCCTGAATGTTTAGGGAATGCTTCTGTGCGTATGCATTACGAAGTGGTTGAGATAACCAATACGTATCTACACCACTGGCTACATTTTTCAACTTGTTAAAAAGTTCCTGGTCCAGGGCGTCTTGAGTAAGATCACCTACACCTGGCGTAAGTTTGCGGTACAAGCCGGCCATTTGTTCATAAGCAATCTTGTCTTTTGCATTAAGTACATTGTAACCAGACAAATCCGGAGCAGAAAGGGTAAGTTCCGAATTGTAAAATAACTGCAGTTTTCCGGAAACGGGCGCTTTGGTGGTGATGACCATTACACCATTGGCAGCTCTTGAACCATATACAGCTGTAGCCGCTGCATCTTTTAATATGTTTATTGACTCAATGCGGTTGATGTCCAGGTCTACAACTTTTTGTAAGGAAACTTCAAAACCATCCAGGATAAAAGCGGGTAAGTTAAAGGAGCTGGACAGGTTATTACGATCCAGAACATCGTCTTTATTCTGCGGCAGCCCCGGCAATGCGGTTGCACCTCTTACGTTTATTCTGGGCATGGCATTTGGATCTGATCCAGCTAAGTTGTTATCCAGCAACCTGAAAGAAGGGTCAAAGCTTTGAATCGCCTTGAGCACATTCTGCGGATTTGTTCTTTTCAAGTCATCCCCTTTTATGGTAATGGCATTACCCGTATAACTTTCCTTCTTTATGGTTTGGTAACCGGTAACCACCACATCGTTCATTTGATTGATCTGTGCTTCAAGGCTTACGGTTAAAAACTTGGCATCACCCACCTTAACTTCTTTTTCCTTAAATCCGATATAAGTAAAAACCAGTACATCACCGGGTTGGGCATCGATTTTAAACTCCCCGTTACTATTGGTTTGGGCCCTTATGCTTTTGTTTCCTTTGATAGTAATGTTTACCCCCGGAATTCCAGTCTGGCTTTGTGGGTCGATCACCTTCCCTGTTACATCAATCCGGGCATTAGCCGTTTCGATATTATTGTCAACCATCTTGTTTCGGACTACAATGGTTTTATCGACTATATTAAAAGTTAAATTCTGGTCAGTAAGGCATGCCTTAAGGGCTTCCTCCAATGGAACATTCTTCAATTCTACATTGAGTATTTGCCTGTTCAGGTTTACCTTTCCACTATAGAAAAACAGGTAGCCTGTTTGCTTTTTAATATCTCCGAAAACGGTTTCAAGTGTAGTGTTTTTCCTGGAAACAGTAACACTTTGTGAATAGCTCGCAGCAGACAAATGCATCGTGCCGATCAGTAATAAAATAGCAGTTAATTTCATCACTATTAGTAATTTGTACTTTACCTGCCGTATAGAAAATACGGGGTTGTAAAGAAAAGTTAATTTCATACTTTTGGAATAGAATTAAGTGAATAAATAGCAACCCGGTCTCAACATCTGGCTGCTGACTTTTTTTTGACCGGAAGAGGTGAGATGCTTCCGGTTTTTTAGTCAAATCTTTTGTGGTTCTCGATCTATTGTAGTTTTCTTATCATTTGTGGTTGGTTTAGTTGATTAAAGATTAAGTTGATTATTTTATTGATTTTGGGCTTGTTGCTGTGGATGGTCGCTGGTTATACGACACTTTAACGGTTTTCCCTACAACATCAAAATTTACATTATTGAGTTCCAGTATTTTAAATACTTCTGAAAGTTTACTGCTTCTGGAAATTTCTCCAAAATATTTCTCCTCGCTTATCGGCCCTACGTAGATTACATTGACATCATACCATCTGGCAACCTGTCGCATGACAGATTTCAGATCATCGCCTTCAAAGGAGAAAATACCATTGATCCATGCAGTTTCCTTATTGATATTGACACGATGTTTAACGATAGAATTTGCATCGCCTCTATCCAATACTACCTGCTCTCCAGGTTCAATTAAGGCTGATTCTTTAAGTGTAGAAACTTTTACCGCGCCTTCCAGCAATGTTGTCTTTATGGTTTGTTCATCTGCATAAGCATTGACATTGAAATGGGTACCCAACACCTCTACAGTCTGTACACCTGAAACTACCCTGAATCGTTTATTTTTATGCTTAGCTACTTCAAAATAGGCTTCACCATTTAACTCGACCATACGATCTCCTTCTTTGAAGGATGTCGGGAAGGTTACAGAGGATGCCGAGTTCAGCATCACTTTAGTCCCATCAGAAAGTATGATGGTATATTGCCCGCCCTTAGGCGTAGAAATTGTATTGTGCGTGTTTTCAGTTGGTACATCCTCGCCCCCATTAACGACTGTGTAAATCAGTTCGCCATCATTAGATTTACTGACACTAATTCCCGACTGCTTAGAAATTTCTCCTTTAGCAGCATCATTCAGCACAATTTTCTTTCCATTGGCCAGCGTAAGAATAGCATTATTACCTCCGGGTGCAATATCAGTTACCACTGCATTACCATCTTTTAGCTTAGGCCCTATATTATAAAAATATAAGCCCAGACCACATCCAATTAATAGAACCACTGCCGCAGCAATGCGGGACCATACATTTAAACGTAGCACCTTTGGCTTTATAGGCTGTCCCGATTTTTCAAGGGTACCATTCCAAATCTCGTCTTTTAAATGCAGGAAATTACTTTCCTGATCAGACAGTTGATACTTAAGAGACTCATCCAGGTACCAGTTTTCTACCCATAACCTTTCTTCGGCGGTAGCTAATCCTTCGTTATATCTTTCTATGAGTTCTTTTGCTTGATCCCTATTCATTCTTTCTTATTACAGAAGGCAGACTTATTACAGATGGCCTATTTAAATGAAAGAACAGCTGAAAGTTCCTTTGGGGGTAGACAATATGAAAATATTTTTTAAAAGGCGTTAAATTCGGCCCAATTGGGGTCTAGCGCAGAAAAAAAAGCACAAAAATGCCAGACTCTACCATTGGAAGTCTATTTTTTATGATTTTCAATGCATTTTGAACTTGCTTTTTAACGGTCTGGTCAGAAAGATTTAATTTTTTTGCAATTTCCTTATGGGAGAGGTTATCCTTTCGGCTCAATTCGAAGATTTCTTTCATCCGCGGTGGCAACTTTTGAATCTCGGCCTCTACAATATCCAATATTTGTTGTTCATCAAATACTGATGCATCATTGGTTGATTCAGTAATAAAAGCCGCTACCGAGCTTAAATAATCATTCCGGACCTTATTTTGGGCAACCAAGTTCAAGACCTTGTTCCTTACAGAAATATAAAGGTGTCCGGATAACTTAGTACTCACATTTAGGGAAGCTGATTTTAACCATAGGCTACTGAAAACGTCCTGAACAACATCTTTTGAACTATCCTCATCCCTAAGCATCCGAAAAGTATGATAATACATCTCCGCCCAGTAACGATTGTAAATTTCAGTAAAAGCGATCTGATCCTCCTGTTTTAACAAAACGGTCAGTTCCTCATCACTGAAATTACTATAAACTGGCATGGCTCAATTGATCTGATTGGATCCATACGAAATTAGGCTTTCTTCTCCATATTTTCTATAAATTTGCAAACAGACATAAAAAAACTGACTATGACTTATCAGGAAAAACTAGCGCAAATACGCAATCAAATGAAGGCCGATAATGTACATGCCTACATTATTCCATCTGCCGACCCTCATATTAGCGAATACTTACCGAAACATTATAAGTGCATTCCCTTCGCCTCTGGCTTTAAAGGATCTGCAGGAACATTAGTCATCACTCATGATCATGCGGGTTTGTGGACTGACTTCCGCTATTTTGAACAAGCTGTAGATGAACTTAAGGATAGTGGTTTTGAGTTGATGAAGCAAAAAGTTCAACATGCACCTGAATATATTCAATGGTTAATTGAAAAGTTAGATAAAGGCAGTGTAGTAGCTGCTGATGATAAATTATTGTCTGTTTTATTGGGCGACCTGCTTACTCAACAGTTCGCTGTTAAAGAAATTAGCCTGACTAGCAAAGATTATTTAAGTCCTATCTGGGAAAATCGCCCGGCATTACCTTCAGAAAAAGCATTTCTAATTGAAGAAAAACACATCGGTCAGTCTGTAAGGTCGAAACTGACCCAGGTAAGAACGGCCTTACAAAAACAATTTGCAAGCCATCACCTAATTTCATCTTTAGATGACCTAGCCTGGTTGTTTAACATCCGCGGAAAAGATGTAAGCTATAATCCTGTCGTACTAAGTTTCGCTTTGATCAACCAAAAGTATGCTACGCTATTTATGGATGAAGATAAGCTGAGCGTCGAAGAAAAAAAAGACCTATGGAGCAGTGGTGTTGAGGTATTGTCTTACACTGATATTGAGCCGGCCATATTAGATATCCCTGCCAGCAGTACTATTTTTATAGACCCAAAACGCAATTGCTTTGCCTTCTATAAATTAATTCCGGCCTCTATTAAAATTATCAAAGACACCAATCCTACGACGAACTTAAAGGCCATTAAAAACGAAACTGAGTTGGCTAACACCAGAGCAGCAATGCTTAAGGATGGGGTTGCCATCACTCGTTTCTTAAAATGGCTTTCAGAAAATATCGGAAAAATTACCATCACAGAACTTTCTGCAGCTGCTGAATTGCGAAAGTTTAGAGAACAACAAGAAGGCTTTGTAGGGGATAGTTTTAACACCATCAGCGCTTACAAAGCACACGGTGCCTTACCTCATTATGGTGCATCGGAAGAAAGTAACGTCGAAGTAAAAGCGGAAGGTTTGTTTCTGGTAGATTCAGGCGGTCAGTACTTTTATGGAACAACCGACATCACCCGTACCATCCCAATGGGAAACAATACGGAAGAAGAAAGTACCGATTATACCTTGGTTTTAAAAGGTATGATTGATGGTTGTAAAGTACGTTTCCCTAAAGGTACTTGCGGCTATCAGATTGATGCCATTACCAGAAAGCCTTTATGGGACTATGCCATTAATTACGGACATGGAACTGGCCATGGGGTAGGTTATTTCTTAAATGTGCATGAAGGACCTCAGGTATTTAACGCTAGCGCTACTCCTGTAGCGGTTGAATTGGGTATGATCACTTCTGTTGAACCTGGTGTTTACCGTCCGGGCAAGCATGGTATTCGTATCGAAAACCTGGTGAATACAATTGCTGATGTAAGCAATGAATTTAATGAATTCTATGCTTTTGAGGTTTTAACCATCGCGCCTATTAGCACTAAAATTGTAAAGAAAGAATTGCTGGATCAATCACAAATTGATTGGTTAAACAGCTACAATGCTTTGGTATTTGAAAAGCTAAGTCCGCTGTTAAATGCAGATGAGGCCGCTTGGTTAAAAGCTGAGGTTAAAGCTATCTAATAGCGCTAAATACTACAAAAAAGGGAATCTGCTATTCAATTCTGCATAATTCGCACGCTGAAGAAGCGGCGAACAACGCTAGGAATTTCATTAGCACTTTCCCTTTTTAAATAATATTGCACCACAGCATAACTCGCTAAACTGACAGGCTTTTCATGCTGCAGTATTCACAAAAAAATCGGATATACTGTGAAAAGACCTTCTGAGCTTTGCTCCCTTTTCGGGGAGCCTAAGATCAGGCAGTCTTTGAAGAGTGTATCCGATTTTTTATGTAGTATTCCCTTAATATTTTATGCCGGACTAATCGACCTGTCCAAATGCACATACCCACCATCTACATACACCAATTGCCCGGTAGTATGGCTAGACACATTAGAAAGCAAAAATACCGCTGCATTCGCAATCTCCTCAGCTGTTGTCATCCTTTGTCCTAAAGGAATCTTAGCCTTTATGGCGGCCAGTTTTTCTTCAGAATTTGGAATTGAACTGATCCAGGTTTGATACAATGGCGTATAACACTCTGCTACGATCACAGAATTCACTCTGATACCATAAGGCAATAATTCTACAGCCCACTCACGTGTCAACGCATTCCTTGCACCATTTGATGCGGCATAAGCAGACGTTCCACCCTGTCCGGTATCCGCTACCTTTGATCCAATATTCACAATAGAACCATTGGAAGCCTTAAGCGCTGGTAAAGCGTGATGCGCCATTAAATAGTAATGAATCACGTTTTTATGCAAGCTATCTACAAACTTCTCATAATTACCGCTCTCCAATCCAACGCCATCATTTACACCAGCATTATTTACCAGTCCGTCAATACGGCCAAACTTCTCCAAAACAGTCGCTATTGCTTTTTCTATATCCTTCGGGTTAGCAAGTTCGGCTATAAGCTGAAAAGCCTGACCGCCATTCGCGATCACCTCATTTGCCAGTTTCAAATTATCCTGTTCATTTCTACCAACAATTACAGGAATAGCTCCTTCGCTTGCCAGCACCCTAACAATACCCGCTCCAATACCTTTGGCACCACCGGTAACAATAACCACTTTATCTTTTAATTGCAGATCCATAGATTGCTTTATTATTATTATAAATTATAAAATTTTGTTGCATTACCTCCCCAGAAGAGCGCCTGCTCATCCAAAGAATACATGAAGACATACCCCTCCATTAATTCAATCGTATACTGATAAGAAGAGGCTAGAAGACACACAGGCCAATCAGATCCGTACATAACCCGCTCAAGACCAAAGGCCTCAAAGACGACATCCATATAAGGGTAAAAATCGGTTGCCACCCCTAGTTCCCAGTCGGCTTCAGTAACGATTCCAGACACCTTACAATATACATTTTTGTGCTTGGCCAAGGCTCTAATATCCCTTTTCCATTCCTTAATTTTACCAGCTTTGATGTAAGGCTTGGCTATGTGATCCAATACAAACGGTTGATCCGGGAATTTGGCTACCAGTTCTGCGACATACTTTAACTGATCTGGAAAGATCAATATATCATAAGTATAACCGTATGACTGTAATTTACTTATCCCATTTAAAAATGCAGGCTTTAACATCAATGCGCGGTCTTTTTCACCTTGCAGGATGTGCCTAAACCCTTTCAGTTTATCGTACTGTTTTAAATCTGCCAGTTGATCTTCAATATCCTCAGCTTGTAGATCTACCCAGCCAACAACCCCTTTGACAAAAGAATGATCCGCCGCATTTTTTAGCTGAAAAAGATTCTCAGCAGGAGACTGGTCCGACTGAACGACAACACTCCCATCAAAATGATGTTGTTGAAGTATTGGTAACAATGTTGAGGGCGTATAATCAGCCCTCAATACTGCCATATCATCCGTTATCCAGCTGTCCCTAACCGCATCATAAATCCAGAAATGCTGATGGGAATCAATTTTTAACATAGTTCTTTACCTGCTGCTTAGAGGTACCCAAGCCATCAATACCCAACTCTATCACATCACCATCTTTAAGGTATACTGGTGGGTTAAAGCCTAAGCCTACCCCAGCAGGAGTTCCTGTAGAAATCACATCCCCCGGCAATAAAGTCATGAACTGACTTACATAAGCCACCACAAAGGGAACATTAAATATAAAGTTAGACGTGTTGCCATCCTGCATTTTCTGACCGTTTACGGTCAACCAAAGACGCATATTATTCACATCCGAAATTTCATCCTGAGTAGCCAAAAATGGACCTAGCGGGGCAAAAGTATCGCAACCTTTTCCCTTATCCCATGTACCATTTCTCTCCAACTGAAACTCACGCTCAGATACATCGTTATGTAAAGCATAACCTGCTACATAATCCAATGCATCAGCCTCTTCAACGTAAGATGCTTTCTTACCAATAACTACGGCAAGCTCTACTTCCCAATCTGTTTTTACAGAGTTTTTAGGAATCACTACATTATCAAAAGGCCCAACCATTGAAGTACTGGCCTTCATAAATATAACCGGCTCAGTTGGAATAGCTGCATTAGTTTCCCTGGCATGATCGGCATAGTTTAATCCGATACAAACAATTTTTGAAGGACGGGCTATTGGAGATCCTAACCTTGTTCCGGCAGGAATAACGGTTAACTTACCTTCATTTGCTTTCACAAACTCTGCAAGTCTCTCTAATCCATTGTCATTAAAAAACTGTTCGTTATAATCTCCACCGAAGGCAGAAGTATCATACCAAGTATCGTTTACAATTACACCGATTTTCTCTTGATCGGCAGCTCCCCATCTAATTAATTTCATCTTTTTGTTCCTATTTAATTTTCAATTCAATGATGGTGTCAATGTCGTCCATTGCCACCCCATCTAAATATATTATTGTCTGATCTGCAGTTTGTTTGAATTTCAATTTAGCACCGCCATTCATTAAAGTAGCAGAAACCACTTTTTGCTTTAATTTTGGCAAAGTAATGGACGGCTGTTTAAGCTTATTGATCACATGCGCATATAAAGTTTTGTCCTTTGCAGTAACTACACCCCATTCCTGCACATCGATAAGGTTACCTCTGGTACCATATATACTTGCGCCGTATACCTTCGTCCACTCGCCGATTTTAGCTAGTGTATCAATGTTTTCTGGCTGAATGATTCCATTTGGCATCGGGCCAACATTTAATAAAAAGTTGGCATTTCGTCCGGCATCATTTACCAGGTAGTGGATCAACTGTTTTACGGTTTTATACTTCCTGTCGGTGATGCTAAATCCCCATGAATTGTTCATCGTTTCGCAAGTTTCCAGTGGAAGCTGAGAAATGCTTGCTCCACCAAAACCAGTCGTATTCACACCTGGCAAATCCTTTTCGAACATTTGAAAATCTTCACCTGCAATAGGCGATAAATGATGATTATTACCCACCATACATTGCGGCTGCAGCTTATGAATTAAACTGTAAATCTCATCGTAATGCCAATCTACCTTCGATTTTAAGGTTTTATCCTTGTCATTATCCAACTGATCCCAATGTCCATCAAACCAAATTCCGGAAATTTCTCCATAATTGGTAAGCAACTCTGTTAACTGTGCCTTCATGAAGGCAATATAATTATTCCAATCGCCTTTCTCTGTACGTCCGGTACCTTTTCCTGTTTTCCCTGTGGCGTAGTGATAATCGGTGCGCGACCAGTCCAGCAATGAATAGTATAAAAACAACTTTATGCCCTGTTTATGGCACTCTTTAGCCATTGCGGCTACGATATCCTTTCCGTAAGGTGTTTCCGTTATTTTCCAGTCCGACTGCTTCGTATCCCAGTTGCTAAAACCATCGTGGTGACGGGTAATCAGTGTAATGTACTTCATACCGGCACCTTTTGCCGCATCCACCCATTTTTTTGCATCAAAGGCTGTAGGATTAAAAATCCCTTTTAGCCGCTTGTAGTCCTCTACTTTGATATTTTTATTGTTCATCACCCACTCGCCATCACTCAGGACGCTAAAAGCCCCCCAATGAATAAACATCCCAAATTTCATGTCCTGAAAATCCTTTCTTGAAGCAAGGTTCTCGGCCGTTGGGCTGTACTGCTGCGCCTTTAAGCCAAACGAGCAGCTCATCGCAAAAAGTAAGATAATCAAGCGTAGTTTCATATTTTTTTGGTTATGAGTTATGAATGGTAGGTTACGCGTTTGGGGTTTTAGTTGTTCAACTTAATAAATCCTCCATCTAAAGGATAATCGTTTCCAGTTACAAAACCAGCCTCTTCCGAACACAGATAAAGCGCCAATGAAGCTACTTCTTCTGGTTTCCCCATCCGGCCTATTGGCTGACTTTTCGACAATTTCTCGAATATTTCAGCTTCCTGACCCGCATAATTTTTAGCAATAAAACCATCTACAAAAGGGGTATGGACCCTTGCTGGAGAAATGCTGTTACACCTGATCCCTTCAGCCATATAATCTTTGGCTACAGACATCGTCATCGCGAAAATCGCCCCTTTACTCATAGAGTAAGCAAAACGGTCTGACAAGCCCACTACCGCGCCAATAGAAGCCATGTTTAGCACTACTCCTGAACCTTGTGCTTTCATTGCCGGAATAGCCGCATACAAGCAGTTATAAGCTCCTTTAACATTTACATCAAATACTTTCACAAAGTCGGCTTCGCTGGTATTATCGGCTCTTCCAATATGGGCAATGCCCGCATTATTCACTAAGATATCAATTTTTCCGATTTGCTTAAAGATGCTAACAACAGCTTCCTGGTTGCTGACATCACAACCGTATGCATCGGCTGATCCGCCTTCGGCCTTTATTTCATTTACAGTTTGTAAACCTGCATCTGCATTCAATTCTATAATATGGACGTGAGCACCCTGTTTGGCAAAAAGCACTGATATTGCCTTGCCAATTCCACTTCCTCCACCTGTAATAATTGCTGATTTTCCTTTTAAACTAAACATTTTTTATAATTATAATGAAACTCCTCTTTTCCAAGGAATAAAATCGTCTTGATTTAATAACACTGCTTTAGGGATTTCCTCTCCACTTGCAGCTTTAATGCAGTATTCCAAAATCTCGGTCCCCATTTCTGCAATGGTTTTCTCACCACGGATAATGGCACCTGTATCAATGTCAATAATATCACTCATCCTTGTCGCCAGCGCCGTATTGGTCGCTACTTTTATAACCGGACAAACAGGATTTCCTGTTGGGGTACCCAATCCAGTTGTAAATAAAATTAAAGTAGCCCCGCTTGCTGCCTTTCCTGTAGTCGCCTCCACATCATTTCCGGGTGTACAAACCAAACTAAGTCCAGGTTTTGTTACCGGCTCTGTATAATCCAACACATCTACTACTGGCGAATTACCCGCTTTTTTAGCCGCTCCAGTACTTTTTATCGCATCAGTAATTAAACCATCCTTAATATTACCTGGCGAAGGGTTCATGTGAAATCCTGAGCCCACAGCATGAGCCTGTGCATCATATTCCTGCATTAACCTAATAAATTTCTCCGCAGTTGGTTCATTTACACACCTGTCTATTAAATTCTGCTCGGCCCCACAAAGTTCAGGGAACTCTGCAAGTAAAACTTTTGCACCTAAAGCTACTAATAAATCAGACGTATATCCAACTGCCGGATTAGCAGATATTCCACTAAAGCCATCACTTCCACCACATTTAACTCCTACACATAACTTACTTAAGGGTGCAGGTTTCCTTTCTACCTTATTGATCTCTTCTAAGCCTACAAATGTTTTTAGAATGGCATCTTTAATTAGCTGCTCTTCGCTCTGACTTTGCTGTTGTTCAAATATGATGACAGGTTTATCGAATGAAGGATTTCTCTTTTTAACGTCGTCCAGTAAATTCTGTGTTTGTAAATGCTGACAACCCAAACTTAATATGGTGATACCGGCAACATTTGGATGATCGGCATAAGCAGCCAACAATTGGCTAAGCAACGCAGAATCTTGTCTTGTACCACCACATCCACCCTGATGATTTAAAAACTTAATGCCATCAACTTGCTTAAATACGCGCTTTTTAAGAGGCTCCGCAGGGGCAAGCTCATCAATTTTAAATGAGGTAATATCCTCTCCATTTTGGTAGGCCTCCAACAATTGCTCTGTAAACTGTTTGTATTTATCCGTTACAGTATAGCCCAAAGTATTGTATAAGGCTTCTTTTATGACATCCAGGTTTCTGTTTTCGCAGAATACCGTAGGCACAAACAGCCAATAATTTGCAGTCCCGACCCTACCATCAGCACGATGGTAACCATTAAAAGTTCTGTCCTTAAATTTGGTTACATCTGGCACCTGCCATTCATAATTAACTTTCCGATAAGCATAATCCTGCGAAGCATGATGTACATTATCGGTAGTCATCAATCCACCTTGCGGGATAAAAGCCGTCGCCTTTCCAACAAGCACGCCATACATTAAAACCTCTCCTCCAACGGAAAGATCCTCAATAAAGAATTTATGTTTAGCCCGTACATCATCTTTTAAGGTAATCTCCTTACCCTTCCACGCTACGATTTGACCTTTCGGCAAATCTTGCAAAGCCACCAACACATTGTCATCGGGGTGGATTTGCAGAAAACTTTTCACTGTATTTACTGACATTAGGCTTTTAACTCAAATATTTTATCCATCATTATCCATTTCTCTCCAGGCTTAGCTCCAGGTACTGCTTGCTGATATTTCCACATTAAGGTTTCCCATTCCTGTACTTTATCATTACCTGCATCCATTGCCGACTTACGATCAAAGCTAAACTCATCATTTACCTCCATAATCATAAACAAGCGATTGCCCGTTCTATAAATCTCCAGATTTTCAATCCCGGCACTGGTTATACTTTCTATAATCTCCGGCCACACTTTACGATGCATCTCCTCATACTCAGCAATCAATTTATCGTTGGGTATCAAGTCCAGCGTTAGGTAGTATCTCTTCATTATTGTTTAAATTATATTTTATGGACTTTTTAACTTTATATCCTTGTAAGCCATATAGAAAAACAACTACAAAGCAAATCAATGGTACAATGTATGATATAGGAGTGGAATAATGATCCGCAACACTTCCCATCACATAAGGCACCAGTGCCCCCCCTACAATAGACATAATAATGAAAGATGAGGCCTTTTTTGTATGCTGCCCCAAATCTTTGATACTTAACGCAAAAATTGTAGGGAACATGATAGACATAAAAAAGAACAGCGCCATAAGGGCATAGATAGAGATCCAACCATCATTAAGCATCACTACTCCGCACAACAGCACATTTATCACAGCATACAGGGCCAACAATTTATTGGGTTCAAAAACACGCATCAAGGCTGTACCAACAAAACGGCCCGCGGTAAATAAAATCAGTCCTCCGGAAAGTAATTTTGCCGCGGTAGCGTTATCTAACTTTACACCACTTTCAGTGCAGTAGTTGATAAATAAAGTTGCTATCCCAACCTGAGCCGCCACGTAAAAGAATTGAGCAACAATTCCCAATACAAAATTACTATGGCTAAATAAAGGTCTTTTATTTAATTCCGAGGAACTAACAATTTCGCTCTCTTTAATTTCAGGCAATTTGATCTTCAAAAATACACCTACAACAAGCAAGACCAATATGCCTATAATTACATAAATCAGCTTAACCGAGTCCAGGTTACTACCTCCTGAACTGTTGCTTTCACCAAAAAACAGGTAGGAAGCAATAATTGGCCCAAGGAAAGATCCTACCCCATTAAAACATTGAGATAGATTTAACCTGGTAGCTGAAGTCTCCGGTGAACCAAGTACAGTTACGTACGGATTGGCGGCTGTTTCTAAACAAGCTAATCCTGATGCAAGTATAAACAAGGCAAGTAAAAAAGAATTGAAACTCGCCTGCTCTGCCGCCGGATAAAACAAAAATGCACCAACAGCGTATAAAAGGAGTCCCATAATAATCCCCTTTTTATAACCATACTTATTCATGAACATTCCTGCTGGTAAGGCAACGAGAAAATAAGCGCCAAAATAGGCAGCTTGTAATAAAGTAGACCTAGTTTTTGTGATATCAAGTGCTTCCTGAAAGTGCTTATTAAGCACATCCAATAATCCATAAGCAAAGCCCCACATAAAGAATAATGAGGTAATCATGATAAAAGGGAAAAGATATTTATTTTTCGTCATCGGGTTTAATTATTTGGTTATTCAAAGGACGCGAATTCTAGCAGTAATTATTTTATGATATTATCATATCATTAAACGATTTTAGCATATAAAGTGACCATTCTCCTCTAAGGCTGGAATCTTTGCCTGAAAAAGGCAAAGTTCCTAGGCCTTTTCGGAGAAGGTAACTTTATTCCTCACAAGATTCAAAAAGGAAAAAACCGCACAAAGTGTAAAACAAAAAAGCCTCGGTTACCCGAAGCTTAAATCTTATACTGCAATACAAAAACATTTATCTATGCATCATGCTTAAGAGTAAACAACCATTTCGTTTGTAAACTCCCTTTTGTGCATCATGTTTAAAAGTAAAATTACCTTCTCTGAAACGGCCTCAGCGTTCTTCGCTCCTTCAGCGAAGTAATGCAGCCGTAGAAGAGAACGGTCATTTTACTATTTAATAATTTTGAGCAAATACTCCCCATAACCACTTTTCACCAATGGCTCAGCAATCACTCCTAACTGTTCTTTATCAATGAATCCCATACGGTAAGCAACCTCTTCAATGCAACCAATTTTCAATCCCTGACGTTCTTCTATGACCTGCACAAACTGACCAGCTTGCATTAAAGAAGCAAAAGTTCCGGTATCTAACCAGGCTGTGCCTCTGCTCAATACCCCAACTTTTAATTTCCCTTGCTCCAGATAAACTTTATTTACATCCGTAATTTCATATTCGCCCCTTGGAGAAGGCTTAATATTTTTAGCAATTTCTACAACGCTATTGTCGTAAAAATACAATCCAGGAACGGCATAATCAGACTTTGGCTGAGCGGGTTTCTCTTCGATAGAGATCGCCACATTCTCCTCATTAAATTCTACGACTCCATAACGCTCCGGATCAGAAACCCGGTAAGCAAATACAACCCCACCTTCAGGGTCTGCACTGGATTGCAAAAGTTTTGACATTCCATCACCGTAGAAAATGTTATCACCCAATACCAATGCGACTTTATCCGTGCCAATAAAATCAGCACCGATCACAAATGCCTGAGCTAGACCATTAGGCTGCTCTTGCACAGCATAAGAAAACTTACAGCCCAGCTTCGAACCATCTCCCAATAGCTTCTCGAAGTTTGGCAAATCATGAGGTGTAGAAATGATCAGCACTTCGTTGATGCCGGCTAACATCAGGATAGATAATGGATAATAGATCATTGGCTTATCATAAACAGGCATCATTTGCTTGCTCATAACCAAGGTTAAAGGATGTAGTCTTGTACCACTTCCTCCGGCTAGAATTATTCCTTTCAAGTTATATTATATTTGAGGTTAATATTTAAGATTGATTTTTAATTTGATTAGCTCAGGCATTACTTATCTCGAAGATACACTATTTTCAAGTTCAGCATACCATTCAGCACCATATTTTCTAATCAGTGGTCCTTTTAAAAACTGATATACAGGAACTTTCAGCTCTCTTCCGAATGAACAAGCATCATGGCAAATGTGCCATCTGTCATAATTCAACACTTCAAATTCAGGGTATTGGGTAATCCTGATTGGATACAAATGGCAAGAGATTGGCTTTTGCCAGTCTACCAGGCCTTGCTCATACCCTTTCTCTATCCCACATTTAGTGATTCCATTTTCAAATGTGACATACGCACATTCTTTATTCCCATCCACACAGGGCGTAGTCAGGTCGCCATCAGCATCTACCACAGATGTGCCTTGCGCCTCAATAGCGGCAATTCCTTTAGCTTCAAGCAGGTGCTTGATCTTTGGATAAATATCTTTGAGAATAGCGGTTTCAGCTACATCAAGCGGCGCACCCGCATCTCCTTCCACACAACAAATGCCCTTGCACTTGTTCAGGTTACATACAAAACTTTCCGTAATGACGTCCTCATGAACCAGCGTATTCTGTACTTCTATCATTTTCTTATTGTACTATGGCCAATGGATATTTCAATCCATCTGCCGATTTAATCTCCATGGTTACAGATCCAACTATAATCTCCACCTGAGCCTTCACAGGCACCCTGTTTCCATCATCTGTTATCCAAAGGTATAATTTACTATCTTTTCTAAAAACTCGCCCAGGCTTTATAGAAGGGCTAAATTTTAAACACTTTATTTTACCAAGTTTAGTTTTAACCACTTCCCTGCCTACAAATTGAATTTCGAGCTGACTAATTTCATCACCCAGGAAATAATTCAACTTCACAAAATCGCCCGACTTCATTTTCGAGATGTCCAGGCTCCGGGCAAAATAATAGGCCGACACCAAATCAAAAGTCTGCGTATTGGGGGTTTTAAATGTACCCTGTGTAGCCACAACTTTCTTTTCTTCCTGTTGAAACCTTGCCTTATCCTGTCTACGGTATCCACCCTCGCGTATATTCTCCTGGTAGAAATAAGGCTTTAAATTGTCCTTATCAATAAACGAATCGTAATGATCTCTTATTTTGTAAAAAATATCGAAGGTGCCTGAAGTCGCCCCATCAACTAATAATTTATAAGTAGGCTCACCATCAAATTTCAGATCTGATTCCTGCACCCGAATTTGGCCTTCGGCAGCAGTGATAAAACCATATTTCAATTTATACTTCAATACTTCTCCCGCCTGAAAAACGGGTTCCTTCACAAAAGGCAGCTCCTGGGCAAGGCCTTTAAAACTCAGAAATACGACAATTACAAACAATAGGGATCTTCTCATAGCTGAGTTAAAACAAAAAGCAAACCAATTAATCTTTGCGCTTGTAAATCGGCACGGTAGAACATGGCTCACCGTACATAATACTTTTCGCAACCGGGGTCAACAAATTGGTGATTTCTACGTAAGCAGCAACTGTAACGTCTATATCTGCACAACCCTTAATTACAACGCGTTCTCCTGCAAAGTCATCTAAATTTATTTTAGCTAATGCTTTGGTAAATAAGACCGCCTCCAATGTCTCCAAACTTCCAAATGAGACTTCATTGGCATAAGGCTTCATTTTAGTAGCCAACAACATATACGCCCAGGTTGGTACAATTGCATCTGCACTACAAATGACTGCTACATTTTTACCGGTATAGGCAGACCAGTCATTCTCTTTTATAAATGCTCTAAAATCCTTTTCTCTTAACATCAGGCCATGAAAAAGGTTCTCCTTTATGTCGTAGACAACACGTTCACCATGATTAAAATAATCTTCAAGGTTAAGTGTAATCAAACCACTTGCTGCCACTTTATTAACGAAATTTTCCTGAATATCCATGTTCTCAATATTATTAACCAGATCAAAACTGGCTTCAAAGCTAGTTAAATGAGATTCCTGATACCGGCCTTCACCGGCATAACGAACTCAAGATGACATATAACGCACAAAAAAGCCGGAAGCTGTTAGGCTTCCGGCTACAAAATTACGTAAAATAAGATTAATAGAATTTCACCCTATTGTCTTTTATCTTGCTTTTATCTTGTAATGCCTGGAATGCTGCACCTAAAGAGCGCTGAGCATTAGCAGCCATCATCGTTTCTTTTTGCTTGTAAGTGTTAGACAATGCAGCTGGATTGCTAAACCCATCTACTGCAAACACATATACGCCCATGTTACCATCAACTGGTTTTGAAACTTTTCCTGGCTGAGAACCGAATACAGATCCAACCAATTTATTTTCTTGAGATGCACCCGGAATAATTGGGTTAGCAAATACAATGTTCTCTACAGGATTAAGTTGCTTACCTAATTTTTGAGCCACCTGCTCAATTTTAGCTGCACCTTCTAAAGCTTTATTTGCTTTTTCTATAAGCATTTTAGCTTTAACTGCATTGCGAACCATTGGCTCAATTTCTTTTTTAACTGCTTCTAACGAAAGTTGACCTTTTGGCTTCACATCGGTTACATGAGCTACTACATAAGCATTGTCCATTTGATAAACCTCTTTCAAGATATCACCTTTCTCTGCTGCATAAGCATCACGGATCAATTGACGTGGGTTATCTAAACCTGGAGCAAAACCTTGAGTTGGAGTCACTTTATCTGCTACACCTACTGTATAACCACCTTTTTGCGCTAGTGCAGCAAAATTATCACCTTTAACTTCGTTTAGGAAGCTGTTTGCTTTTTTATAAGCTGCATCTCTTGTTTTATTACTAGAAACTAGTCCTTTCTCTATGTAAGCAAGCTTAGCTACTTTTGAAGAACCAATTTGTTTCTCGATTTTAATTAAGTGTACACCAAATTGAGAAGTCACCACTTTAAGATCACCCGGCTTGCCATTGAATGCTGCATTCTCAAATACAGGCACCATTTGACCACGGCTAAATGTACCTAAGTCGCCACCTTTATCTTTAGAACCATCAACGCTGTACTGACGTGCAAGGCTAGCAAAATCACCACCATTTTGAACCAATGTTCTCAATGAATCAGCCAATTTTATCGCTTTATCATTACCACCCATTTTAGATGGGTCAATTAAGATATGGCTTGCTTTTACTGAATCTGGTGAGAAACGAGTATCAATAACCTTAACTATTTTGTAAGAGTTACCTGAGAATTTAGGTCCATAAAAACTACCTGCAGGAAGGTTAAATACTACTGAATCAATAGCAGGATCCAATTTACCTTTAGACATATAAGTATAAGGAACTTTCACATCAGAGTTAACTGCTGCAAATAAAGAGTCATTTCCAGCGATTTTGAAATCAGCAGCCAATTTATCTACCTGCGTTTTTACTGCTGCAGAATCGGATTTCGTTGGGTTTACACTGAAAGCCACATATTCGAATGAACGAGTTTCTGTAGGGTTTTCAAAACGTTTTTTGTTTTCGTTGTAATAATCTGAATAATCAGACTCTGTTGGTTTTACAGTTGCATCAGGAATTGATGCATAATCCAACAATGCATATTTAAAACTTGCCAGTTTATTACGGTTCAGATATTCGTCATTTGCTTCCAAAGTGGTTACATAAATAGAATTGCTGATTAAGTTGGCATATTTTTTCTGTAATGCTTGTTTCTCGATCTCAACTTGCAAAAGATCCCACTGTTGTTTTAACTGAGGGTTTTTACCTTGTTCTTTCAGTGAGTTTATAATTTCAGCACGATTTACTTCGCCAGTTTGAGGATTACCGAAATACTGTACAATCAGTGGACTTGGATTTTTTCCTTGAAGCAAGTCAAACAATTCATCACCTGATACAATTAAACCTAAACGAGCATATTCCTTACCTAAAAGGACACTTGCTACTTCACCTTGCCATACATTATCTACAGCCATAGCTTGCATTTGCGCATTGCCGGAACCCCCATATTGTTGTTTAAACTGAGCTAAACTCTGGTCTACTTTCGGACCAAATTGATCTATGCTAATTTCTTCACCATCAATTGATCCTACAACTTTCTGAGATTCGGCCCAAAAAGGCTTCCCTACGTTAATTGCATCGCCAACTAAAAATGCAACAATTGCAAAACCGATGGCTCCTATCAAAATATAGCCAGCACGATTACGCAAAAATGTCATTAATCCCATAATATTCTTATTTATAATTCTTTTTTAAGAGCGCGCAAGATACAACTTTTGCGAAAAAAAGAAAACATTAAATTATTCGCCCAATTTTTCGTCTATATAAGTCTCACCGTAACCACTTCCAGCCGTGTAATAACTAAAGTCCTGAGGTGCGCTAAAGTTAACCGCATTGGCAAAAGAGCCATCAGGCCTGGTCACTATTCCTTTAGGTGAAAAAAACATTTGTTTATTCTGATCCCAGGTCAGCTCTTCTGTATTAAAAGTCAGCGACTGGTTCACTACAACCACATTTCTTTTAAAAATGGTTAGCTTTTCAGCCTCCTTCATAATGGCATAATCTGAAGTAATAGACCCAGTAATAGCCAGCTTGTCATCCAGAAATTGAATCTTTACGCCTTTTGGCATCTCCTGAAACATGGCACCACTTGCGGGGGTAATCTTATCCAGTACAGGGGCAAATCCTTTGGCCTTAACTTTTGCAGAATCACTATAAATAATCTCTACACCGAGGGTCCTGTTCGTATCCAGACTAACTTTTTTTGAAAGTTTTGCTACCTTTTTCAGATCATCATCGCCACATGAGCTCAGAGAAAGCTGAACAACACAAAGCATTGCTATACAAAAAACCATACCCGGACTTTTCATCCAGGTATGTGTATTTTTTAATGCTGATAAAGCTTTCATAAACTTATTATGAGTTCATTAGTCAAACTTGAATCGCTTAAACCAAGTATCGTTAAGTGTAATTCCTAAATGAAAATTAATATAATTTTCCTGAACCAGACCATTGGTCAATGTTCCTCTTCTACCCAGTTCCGTTGTAAAATTAAGTTTACTAACCGCAAATCTGGTATATCCAAGCGGAAGGCCTAGACCAAAAGTAACGGCCATTTGTTTAATATCCTGATCTTTTACATTGATATAGGTCTTATCATAAGCAAAACCTAATCTATAGTCTACTCTGTTAAAGTAACTTCCAATTGAGGTCATATCTGGCGTAAGCTGTCCACCTATTGAAGCTCCCCAGCTGTCATTAAGGCCGTTGTTCACCCCATCAATACTCAATTTAGACCAATTTCCCATTCTATAATCTGCACCGATCAACCATTTGTTATCTTTCTGTATGCTAATTCCAAAATTATGAACTAAAGGCAGTTTTAACTTTGCAGAACCGTTTTCAACAAAAATCGGCGTATCAATAGCTGTTCCTTCTTCTCCAGTGCTCTGTCTAAGATATCTTGTTACCAAAAACGTCCTTTTAGAGTTTATTGAAGATGGTGAAGAGCCTGAATAACCGATTGTGATGCGGCTTTTAAGGCTTAATGGAATCTCATATTGAGCGCCATAAGAGAAACCAATACCACCGATACTATTTTTTTCCTGTTGCTTGGTGTTCACAGATCCGATACTTTGTAGTTCTAATCCGCGGTTCTCCACCATGTTTCCAAAAATGTATTCTACGTTTACACCTACTCTAAAGTGATCACCAAATTGCTGACCAATTCCCATGTAAGCTTTTGTCAATCCACCTTCTCCGGAAAACAGCCTAGTCACGGAATTGGTATCATTGTCCAATTTTCCGGTATTGCTATTCTCATACCCAAGTTCTGTGTATGGCAACAAACCAAAGCTCAGTCCTGTACGGCCCGCTTTAATTGGAAAAGCAAGGGCTACATGGTTTAAAGTAGCATTAAAGCTACCTTCACTAGCGTTATCTCTCTTCAAAGTCTTAAGTGTTCCGGTCAGCCCCATATCAACTGTTGCTGATGTAATGCCCGAATAAGTTGCCGGATTCTGCATGTTGATATTGTTGAAATACATGCTAGGTTTGAAAACGCCTGTAGAGATGCCGCCCATTGCCCTAAACTGAGGCAACAACAACCCTTTAACATTTCCAAGACCATATCTCGAATATGGTGATTGTGAAGTAACCTGTGCCTTTACAGTAGCACTGGTTAACAAGATCATAACGGCTACTATATAATTAATTTTTTTGTACATATTCAAATGCAATAACTTCATTTAATCCTTTTAATACCAAATACGGATCATGTGTAATTTGAGGCGCAAAGATGCTGTTTTTTAATTGTTCTAGCAAAAAAGCTGCATTACCCCCTGTCAACAATACCGTCAGGCCTTTATTTTCTTTATTATAAGCCGATATGAAACCCTCGACTTCGTTTATTACTCCTTGTAAAACACCATTTTTAATCGCCGAATTGGTATCCGTACCTTTAGGTATTTCTGCCTCCTCCTCCCATTTTACCAATGGCAATCTGCCTGTAAAATGATGAAGCGCTTTAAAACGCATATCAATCCCTAAACTAATGCTCCCGCCAAAATACTCGCTATTGCTGTTCAGTAAATCATAAGTAATACATGTTCCTGAATCGATCATCAAACAATTTTGTCCGGGGTAGCAGCGATTGGCGGCTATTACTTTAGCCCATCTGTCTAAGCCCAGTGTAGAAAGTGTTTGATAATTATTCTTTATTCCCGTATTGATGCTGGTAGAAAATGGGATGTAATTTGTGTTTGATTGCAAAACATGAATTACGTCTAATAAATCTTCACTAACACTGGAAATAGATGAATTAACTATATGGTATTGTTTTATGAGGTTGATCAGTTCAGCAGGTACAATTTCTTTAAGAACCTGGTAGTTAACCATTGTTTTTTCATCAAAAACAGCCAGTTTACTATTTGTATTACCTATATCTATAACCAGATTATGCATTAACGGCTCCAAAGTTCATTGCACAAAGCTATCAATCTTTAGCTAGTTTCAAGGTCTCAAATTGTTAAAAAAAGTTAAACAAACAAAAAGTATTGAATGGCAAAAACCAGGATCAGGAACAGACTTTCATAAAACCATCTCTTTTTTGCATTTGAAAAATAATAAGCAAGCAATACGGCACCCGAAGGCACGCACAATAAGAAGTGATATAATCTGAAATCAGGTTTGGTATAAAAGCTGGCAATGCTAACGATGAACATAAAAAATAACAGCTGAAATGCTTTACGGGTGCTGATAAAGCTCCTGAAAAAATTCTCTCTCAATTGAAGTACCGCCAAAACCATCATGACCAAAACAGGCACCAACACTAAATAGTCGTTATAATTGATCTTAAAAACTGACGGAAATTTATTACCAAGTGGCAGCCATATCTTGTAAAACATGGACAAACTATCGTTCCAGTAATAAAATACACCTACAAAAAAGAAAATGGTTAAGAATCCCACCAAGCCAGATACCCACTCGCGCCAGTTAAAGGATCTGTATAGCAGTAAGGCCAGCCAAATCATCACCAGCATCACGATAAAGGGGAAGTAGATCAATGTTCCAATGGCGATGATCATCCCAATATCTAACATAATCATGATCGCATTTGGCGATTTGCCAATCTTCAAAAACTTATCCATCATCCAGATGACCAGAAAATTACAGATCAATGTAGGACTCAATACCAAAAAAGGCATAAATAAACTTGCGCCAGTAATGTACATCAGGGCGGGTAAAAACCCCGGGCGATTCAATAAGCCATGATTATTTACCATTCGGTTGAACAGAATGGCTTGGACATAAATCAAAATGCCTGCAAAAAAAACGTTGCTTACCGGAGAAAAGAAACTTTGTACCGGTATTTTAATAAAGAACCGGGTATAAGATTCTAAAAACTCGAAATTCAGTTGAGGTGGAAGGTCTGCAAAAATAGCCATGCGCATAAAAAAAGTATATGCGAATAGCAGGAGCAGGTTTATGGGGTTTAAATTTCTAAATTGATTGATCATGCCGCTTTACGAAAGCAAAGTAAAGCAAATTATCTGGCAAACTGCTTGACAACTTTATCAATTACGGCTGCCGTTTCATCTGGAAAATCAAACTGATGTTCCTGCGGCCGGTTTACCCAATCTTTAATTATTGGCAGCCAATTCTTATTGCTGGCCCAAATTACGGGCAGACCAAATTGTTTAAGGGCGTAAGCATTGCACTGTTGTTCGTACTGAAATTTCATTGGTGCAACCAACAATTTCTTTCCCAGGAAAAGTGCTTCTGCGGGCCCTTCAAATCCACCGCCTGTAAATAATCCTTCACAAGAAGCGAGACTTTTATTAAACAATTCGTTGTTTATTGGGCTAACATTTACATTCCCATCTACATAACTCTGCTTGCAATGTTTAGAAAACACTTCCCAGTTGACATGTGGAATTTGCTTTAGCAATGGAACCAGAGACTGATCATCTATTGCAGGTAAGTATACTGTATAATGGCCCAGATTGGTGGTCAGCATATTTCTGATCTCTGCTCTGATGACTGGTGTGTGAATAAAATCATCATACCTGTCAAAATGAAAACCTACATAATGTGTAGCTGGAGCATAATATTTCATCACCAACTGTGCCCAATCAATACTTTTAGGTTTTGGAACTCTGCGGGATTGAAAAGATGCCTGATGACTAAGGCCAACACTTTCTATCCCTTTGGTTTTACAGGCCCATGCGGTTACCGGCTCAAAATCATTAAGGATCAGATTATAATCTTTAAGGGGTATCTGGCGCATATCTTTTACAAATTGCGGCAGATCCATAGACTTCCAGGTTTCGTAATGATTTACACCGCCTTTTTTTCCAAAAATAAAACTAAAGCCATGCAGCTGATACTTTACTTCCTGGGTCAATTTCACATCTGCCTGTGTCCCGCTAATCAATAGATCCACATCGCCATATTGTTGTAATAGGGGCACAATCTCCCTTGCGCGACTAACGTGGCCATTGCCTGTACCTTGTATGGCATAAAGTATCTTCATCCGCACCGAATATCTGTAATTTTTAGGCTTTAGGCAATTTCTAATTTAATCTTTTGCAATAGGATATTGATATTGAGTTTGCTATGTAGGTCATCCCCGTCAGACAATTCTCCTTCTTCTACCTCATCCTTTTGAAAGTTTTCCTGTTCGTATTTAAAGATCTTCCAGGAGTTATCATAATACTCAAGTGCAGTAAGGTTTTCCACCCAATCACCACTATTCAAATAAGTTACCTCGCCATTCTCCGTAGCGATTGTTCTCATTTCAGGCTGATGAATGTGTCCACAAACTACGTATTCATATCCCTTTTCCGCAGCCAGCTCGGCCGCTGTATTTTCAAAACCATTGATAAACTTTACCGCGTCTTTAAACTTTGCCTTAATCCGTTTAGAGAAACTCATTTTTTCTCGTCCCATAAGCACCAGACACCAATTTACCATACTATTAATTAGGATGAGTGTATCATAGCCCACCGCTCCTAACTTGGCCAGCCATTTGGAATGCTGCATGGTGACATCAAATATATCACCATGAAAAAACCAGGCTTTTTTGCCATCTAACTCTACTACCAGTTTATTTTGCAAGTGAAATGTTCCCATATGCATATCTGCGAATTTCCGCAGCAGCTCGTCATGGTTACCCGTAAGGTAATAAACAGGCACGCCTTCTACCACAAATTTCATTAGCTTCCTAACGACTTTCATGTGGGTTTCGGGCCAGTATCTTTTGCTAAACTGCCAGATATCGATGATGTCGCCATTTAAAACCAGCATTTTGGGTTTAATACTTTTAAGGTATTTCAACAATTCCTTAGCATGGCAACCGTAAGTACCTAAATGTACATCAGAGATTACGGCGATATCAACTTCTCTTTTTGGCGTCATTCTTTTCAAGCAATACTTTTCTACTTTACAAAGATGCAAGCGTCAAATTAACAAGGCGTTAAGTTATCGTTAAATCCTTCAAAACCACATAAAAAAGAGGTTGCATCATCTTTTTTTATCGATGATACAACCTCTTTTTTCTACGTCCGTCATTCTGAACTTATTTCAGAATCTCGCACCAATTATTCAAAAACACCTCAGGAGTGATTCTGAAATAAGTTCAGAATGACGGACGCGTTATAATACACGCGCTCTCCTAAGCAGCTTTTTTCTTTTTGTTTTCCGTATAAAATGCATAGCCTAAACCTGCAACCAATAAAATTGATCCAATTAATGAGATCCACTCTCCTGTATAGTAAGCTACTGGCTCAAACTTAAATTCTACTTTGTGGTTACCAGCTTCAAGTTGTGCTGCACGTAACACGTAATCTGCTCTAAAATAAGGCTTCTTCACACCATCCACATACATGTTCCATCCTTTATCATAATAGATCTCAGAGAACACCGCGATAACGTCTGTAGGCGCACTATAAGTATACACAAGGTGATCTGGGTTGTAACTCTCCTGTTTAATCAGTGCGCCGGCACCTGGGCCTAAACGCTTCTCATCAATCATGTTTTTATACTTCACGTCAACAATCGCTTCTTGCTTCGGGTCGAAACTGCTAATTGCTTTCATTTCCTCATCAGCATCTTTTGCAAACTGAACATGTGGTACAATCCAGGCATGTCCCGCAGCAGTAGCATTACGCTGCATTTTGTAAGAACCGTTCTGCTGATCCTGAGTGATGATGTACTTGGTATTTAACATATCCAACACATCCTGATTGATGCTTTTAGAAAACTGGTGATCAATTAACTCCTGGTAGCGTTTTAATTTAGCCGCATGATATCCACCAATTGTTTTATGGAATGCTGAGGCACTCGCATCAGAGAAAGTATTAATGGTAAGGTCTAATACTCTAAAATCAGGATCTTTATCAGCAGCAATAAACGTATCTACATCTCTTGCTTGATAATGATTGGCTAAATCACTTTTGCTTGAAAAATTGGCATTGTTCAAATAACGACGATCCACTTGCCACATATCGATCAACACGGCTAAGGTCAATAAACCAAATGCCAGTTGCATATTCATTTTCTTCGTAATGAATGCCCAAACCAACACAAAACCAACTGCGATAAAAATGAATGAACGAATCGCATCTGCACGAGCTATAGAGATTCTGTCCTCGATCAATGCATTGGCAATTTTATGTGCCAGCGCAGCATTATTTTGCAAACTCTGCGTTAATGCCTGCACCATCTGCTGATGGTTTTCTGTAGTAAAACTGAAAAACAAAGTCGGTGCTATCGCCACGATTAAGGCAAAGCCACCTGTAATACCAGCAGACCATTGTAATTTTTTAATTAATATTTTTTGATCAATCTTACCGTCCTGTACCTCTTTCAAAGCAAGTATAGCTAGTAATGGCACCATCAATCCAACTACAGCTAAAATAGATTCAACGGCTCTGAACTTGTTGTACAATGGGAAATAATCGAAGAACAAGTTTGACAACATCGGGAAGTTTTTACCGAAAGACAATAGGATGAACAACACTGTTGTAGCCAATATCCACCACTTTAAGTGGCTCCTTACGATAAATAATCCGAATACAAAGAGGAAGCACATAATGGCCCCGAAGTAATATCCACCAGAAGTCCCAGGTTTTTCGCCCCAATACTGCTGCATATTTAAACTTTGTGCCAATTGCTGAATAGCCTGGGTAGTTTGGTTAGGATCACCACCTGTAACCTCTGATATAGCCTTGTACATATGGCTTTCAGGCTTAACTAATTCATTTATGCTGGTCGCCCCACCATATAAGTCAGGGATTAAAAAGGTAAAACTTTCACCAACGCCCTGACTCCAGCCAAAAGCATATTCTTTTGCCTTGGCATTGTTATCAGTACCACCTGCAGCCGGAGCTGTTAGGTTAGGTTTACCCCTATTGGTTTCTGCAGCATATTCAGCTGTAGTCCACAATACACTTGCATTTACCATCACAGCGACAAGCAATGCGCCCGCTAGCACTCCGATAGCCTTGCCTAATGCAGGAAGTGTTTTTGCTTTATAGGCATGGTAAATTTCGATTCCCATAAAAATAAGGACAGATAGGAACAGATAATAAGCCATCTGTATGTGATTGGCCCTAACCAATAAGGCGAGGAACAAAGCGGTCAGCGAGCCCCCAACCCAATATCGTCCACGTAAGGTCAGGATAAACCCTGCTATGATGGGCGCAAAAAATCCAATTGCAAGGGCCTTATTGTTGTGTCCGGCACCTATGAGCACAAAATTATATAGTGTAAAGGCAAATGCGATTGCACCTGCGGCGGCAAGCCATGGATTTGCTTTTAATACGATGAATAAGAAATAAGCTCCGGTTAACAGCAGTAAAACCGTACCGACCGGACTCGGCAGCGTGCTTGTTATAAATCTGATTCCGTAGGTAGCTCCATTGTAAGCATACTGAGTCCAAATCTGATAAGCTGGCATTCCACCAAACATTTGATTGGTCCATAAAGGAGCCTTACCGTCTTTATCCTTGTACTCCATGATCTCCTTTTGCATGGCCTTAGCAGCCACTACATCACTTTGAAAGGGAACCTTGCCTTGGAAGACAGGACTGAAATAGACGAAACAGATGATTACAAAAAATCCAAATATGGCCAGATGAATGCCATTCGCTTTTAACCAGTTATTCATTAAGGTTTGTTTAAGATTAAACTAACCCCAAACTTAGATAAAATGATTTATTTTTATCAGCGTACGAGAATTTTTTTAAAAAAAATATTTAGCGGAGTAAAGCGCGGCTATTTTACCTCTTCGTAATCTACAAAATCTCCAAGATTATCGGATTTCCCGGTCTTATCTTTTGGTGGCATATAATCAATGGAGATTGATCCTTCTGGTTTGGCATTCTGTTGTCTTGCCTGCTTCTCAGCCTGCCGCTGAACCTTGCTAAACAAGTTCCTCAACACCAAAGGAAATACCAAACGAATGATAACGCGGATGATGTAAAGTATTAGTAAAGTGATTAATATGAATTTTATAATTCCCATTTTCTTATTTTAACTTTTATAATAGACGGAGTTGAAATCTTAATATTACAGCACCGTTCTGTTTATTGCATAGCAATTACAATACCATGGGCTTAATTGTCATCCACAATAGCGGCTACCCTGCCTATTTGTCCATCTTCCAGCCTCACCTTAATGCCACGTGAGTGAAATGATGCCGAAGTAAGCAAATTTGCAACTATGCCTCTTGTTAATTTTCCGCTTCTCTGGTCCTTTTTAAGGATAATGTCCACTTCTAACCCTGGATATATATCCTGTCTGCTCTTTCCGTCCATTATACAAAGCTACGACTTAGCAAATCTTTCTTCAAACATTTTTTCCATGGCAAACATTTCATCCCGTAAACGGGCAGCCAATAAAAAGTCCATATCTTTTGCCGCTTTACTCATGTCCTTACGCGTTTTATCAATTGACTTCTGCATTTCGGCTTTAGTCATATATTGTACGATCGGATCAGCGGCCATGCTCACTTCATCTACTTCAACATAGGCTTTGGCACGTCTCGTCTCCCCCGAAGAGAAATCGAGCACCGAAGTTTGTTCGAGTATCGCTTCCCTACTTTTACCCACAGTTTTAGGTGTAATACCGTGTTCAAGGTTGTAAGCAACTTGTTTCTCTCTACGTCTATTGGTTTCCTCTATGGTACGGGACATGGAATCGGTCATCTTATCGGCATACATAATTACCCTTCCTCTATCATTTCTGGCGGCCCTACCAATGGTTTGAATCAGGGCACGATCTGAACGAAGAAAACCTTCTTTATCCGCATCTAAAATAGCAACAAGGGACACCTCCGGCAAGTCTAATCCTTCTCTTAACAGGTTAATTCCGATCAACACATCAAACTCGCCCAAACGTAGGCCGCGCAAAATCTCTACCCGTTCTAGTGTTTTCACTTCAGAGTGAATGTAACGAACTTTAATATTCAGTCGATCCATGTACTTGGTCAACTCTTCGGCCATCCGCTTAGTTAGGGTGGTGACCAATATCCGGTCGCCCATTTTAATGGTCTTGTCAATTTCATCCAGCAAATCATCAACCTGGTTAATGGCCGGACGCACCTCAATTAAAGGATCTAGCAATCCTGTAGGCCTAATCACCTGCTCGATAACGACACCTTCCGATTTTTGCAATTCATAGTCTGCCGGCGTTGCACTCACATAAATTGTTTGTGGTGCCAGGGCTTCAAATTCATCAAAATTCAGGGGTCTATTGTCTAATGCCGAAGGCAGACGGAAACCGTATTCAACCAGCGACAACTTCCGCGATCTATCGCCACCGTACATAGCTCTAATTTGAGGCACGGTAACATGGCTTTCATCAATCACCATTAGATAATCATCTGGAAAATAATCCAGCAAACAGAAGGGACGCATACCGGGCGATCTGCCATCGAAGAATCTGGAGTAGTTCTCAATACCTGAGCAATAACCCAATTCTTTCATCATCTCGATATCGAAATTCACACGCTCTTCCAGCCTTTTTGCTTCCAGCATATGCCTGTCGCCAATCAATTGGTTTTTGCGAACTTCCAGTTCTTCTTGTATCCCCCAGATGGATGAAGTAAACCTATCCTTAGGGGTAACAAACAAATTGGCTGGGTAAATGGCCATATCTTCCAGCTTTTCCAGTGTTTTCCCCGTCACCGGATCGATCACCGTTAGCTCTTCAATATCATCACCGAAAAAAGAAACGCGGTAAGCGCTATCCAGGTATGCTGGAAAAATATCTACTGTATCTCCTTTGACCCTAAACGTTCCTCGTTTAAAATCATTGGTGGTACGTGCGTATAAAATCTCTACAAGGCTATGTAAAAAAGAGTTTCTGGAAATCCTTGTCCCTACAGAAAAGCGGAATACTGATCTTGAAAAATCTTCGGGATTACCCATACCATAGATACAGGAGATAGAAGATACAACAATAATATCCCTGCGACCAGACATCAGAGCAGATGTAGTCCGCAGCCTTAATTTTTCTATTTCCTCATTGATACTTAAATCCTTCTCTATATAAGTGTTGCTGCTGGCAATAAAGGCCTCAGGCTGATAATAATCGTAGTAGGATACAAAATAGTTCACTGCATTTTCGGGGAAGAATTGTTTAAACTCTCCATAAAGTTGGGCAGCAAGGGTTTTATTGTGACTCAGAATTAGTGTTGGTTTTTGGGTTTCCTGAATAACGTTGGCAATGGTAAACGTTTTTCCGGAACCTGTTACGCCTAATAATGTCTGATAATGCTCATCGCTATTTACACCTTCAACTAGCTGTTTAATGGCAGTTGGCTGGTCTCCAGTGGGACTGTAATCGGAAACAATATTAAATTTCATCCGTAAAGTATATTTAAGACAGGCACTCCTGTTCTGAAGAACCTGGAACTATCAAATATAAGGATAATTTATTTTGGGCATAAAAAAACTCCCCTGGACAATCGTCCAAAGGGGAGCATATCATAGGGAGATATTTATATTTTAATGTTAAAAACTAGCGGATGTTTTGAGGTATGCCAGCTAGCTCAACGATTCTATTTGGAATCGGCAATGCATACTTCGGATGGTCTGGAAGCAGCTCATAAACTTTTCCGGCAACATCCCTTTTTAGGGTTATCCGGAATTCAGGTTCTTTGTTTAAGCGCTTTAAGTCCATCCAACGGGTACCTCTCAAGATCAATTCTTTTCTACGCTCTTCCAGAATCATTTTAAGTGCTGCTTTAGAATCAGCGACAGTTAAATCGGTAAACCCATAAATACGTTTTTTTAATAGTGTATTCAGATCTTTCATCGCGGCGGTTGCATTATCAACTCGAGCATAACACTCCGCGCGGGTTAAATACAATTCATCCGTTGCTACTCCTGTAAAGTAGGAGTAATCGCCAGTATAGCTTCCTCTAAATCCGACAGTACCATTTCTAAGCTCTTCGAAGAATAGATCTTTACGATAATCATCATCTGAATAAGCATCAAAAAACTCCTTAGCTATTCTAAATGTTAATGAAACATCTGTTTGAAAGAACATAATCATTTCAGGGCTATTATACCCCTCCATTGGCCATGGGTAGAATGAATCCAACGTTGCATAATCAACCAACTTATTATTAATCTGTAAAGCGGAATCGGCATATTTACCTGCAGTCGGATAATCACGCATCGCAAGGTAAGTTCTCGACAAATAAGCATACGCAGCTGCCTTAGAAGGACGCATTACATGAGCCGCCAGTCTAGGAAGTAATGGTAGAGATGCCTTCAAATCCTTCAAAATCTGATCATAAGTCTCTTTTACATTTGGCCTGGTTGTTTTTATATTAAAATTGGTCGTCCTTGTTAATGGAACCCCTGGGTCAGTTTCTGCAGTAGCAGGCTCATAAGCCTTAGCCCATATCAGGGCCGCCTCCAGAAAAACACGCCCTCTAAAAAACAAGGCAGTTCCTTTTACATTATCCCATTTATCCTTATTGCTAGCAGTTCTCGCTATGCCCTCTATACCCTCAATTACAATATTCGCATTGTAAATCTGACTATAACTGGTGCTCCAATCGTTCCCACCCTGCTCTTCAGACATACTATTGTCTGCCCAAGTATATAAATTTCTATTAAAAAGACTTAGCCCATTGAAATCTGCCGTAGTCTGGTAATAATCATCCGAACTCATAATCCCGGACATTGCCGTCGCTAAATTCATCTCAAAATTAGCGTCCATTAAAGTCTGATATTCTTCAGGAGTAGTAGGTATCAACAATTGTTTATCTGGTTTCTCATCCAGAAACTTTTTGCAGGAAGGGAATAGACTTGCCCCTGCAAGTAGCAAGATATATAAATTAGCTCTTTTCATTTTTTCGAGGTTTAAGGGTTAAAAATTTGCACGGAAACCAAGTGCATAACTTGCACGCGGGCGAATAACATTGTTATAATCCGGATCGAGATCAAACTTGTTGGCTTTCCACAATATGCCCAGGTTACTGGCATTGGCATAAAACTGCAACTCCTTAACAGGAAGTTTTACCAGCTGGCTCTTTTTTAAACTATAAGCCAGATTAACAAATTGTAGGCGAATATGATCGCCCTTACTAACCAAAACTTCTGATGAATTATAAAAACTGTTTCTATTTTCGTTATTTGGGTAGATAAAAGAAGGAACGTTGGTGTTTTTTTCATCACCTGTCTTTTGCCATCTATTCGCATAATCAGCATGTAAATTTTTACCACCAAATTTATTGATCTCGGTATAATCTACCGATGATCTTTTAAAATAGTAGCCCATTTTATAAGTAACATTTACACTAAGCGTCAATTCTTTCCAGCTCACCGTATTGGTGAAATTACCAAATACAGTGGGCATAGCCGAGCCACTGAACACCATGTTTTCTATCGGATTTTGAATCCCTTTTAAAGCCGCATAATCTTTAGAAACCGTCCCATTTAAATAACCTTGAGGCTCTCCAGTTAGCGGATCCAAACCAGCCCAGCGTTGGGAAATAACGGTATAGACCGGCTGACCAACCATTGGCGTAGCTGTATTTGTACCATTATTTACAAAATCACTACCAATAATACTCCTGTTATAATATTTAGTCACTTCGTTAGTATTATAGCTAAAATTGAAATTTTGGAACCATTTTATCCCACGATTTAAAATTTTACTACTCAACTCTACATCAATACCATTTCCTTTCATATCGGCCACATTCTTCGTCATCACTTTTACACCTGTAGTGGTATAATCCATTTCCGCCAATCCAAAAAGATCATTTCCTCTTTTATGATAATACTCAATACTACCAGAGAGCACATTGTTAATCAGTTCGAAATCTGCACCGATGTTAAACATCTTTGCTTTCTCCCAACGCAATTCAGGATTTGGATAATTATATACGAATGATTGTGGCAAATTGGTGTAAAAAGCACCCGAACTTGATCCTACCAGGGAAGTAACAGCGGCCTGTCTG
The DNA here is from genome assembly GCF_005144565.1 of Pedobacter hiemivivus. Lineage (NCBI taxonomy): Bacteria > Pseudomonadati > Bacteroidota > Sphingobacteriia > Sphingobacteriales > Sphingobacteriaceae > Pedobacter > Pedobacter hiemivivus. The sequence goes on along the minus strand of NZ_SWDX01000011.1, from coordinate 53,413 downwards.
GGATCCAGATTTCCGCTTGCACCATAAGTAGTCCTTAATCTTAAATAAGGGAGAAAGGAAACGTTATAAAAGGACTCCTCGGAAAGATTCCATGATGCTCCTGCCGACCATAATGGTACACCTTTATTATTCGTCTTCACCCCAAAAATATTAGATTGATCCTTACGTGCACTTCCAGAAACTGTGTATTTACCTTTGTAAGTGTAAGCCGCATTTCCGAATACTGAAACGTAATTATTCATTGTCTCTCTTAAGCGTATTCCATCCGGGATATTTTTATCGATTCCCGTTATAAAATCTTTACGCTTAACATCATAGTTTACAAGTCCCGTTTTAAGAATATCATCATAATATCCATAAATCAAATTTGAGTTGGATTTCCCTGCTGTTGACCGTACCTCTACACCGCCAATAGCTACAATCGAATGATCTCCAAATGTTTTGTTTAAATTCAATTGGGCGCGTGCATTTTGAGAAATAATGCTGGAAATATCATTAAGCAAAATACTACCCTCAGGAACAGCATATTTAAGCTCCGAACCTGGAGATGTATTTTCTAAATAACGCCCTCTGTTAATTGCATTTCTGGTAAAAAAACTATTCTCTTCGTGAAGCGTTTTGGATTTGACTTGCTGATTTTCATACTGATACTTCAAATCCAAACTCAAACCCTTTACAAATTCATAATTTAAGCCTGCATTAGCCAAAATACTTTGTAAGTTAGAAGTTGTTCGATCTGATTTATAATCCTCTAAAGGATAATACTTCCAGTCCTTTAGTCGGTCCATACCCACCCCTTCAGTATAAGATTTACGGTACACATCAATCGGGACATCATTTCCATTTCCATCCTTTAACTGAGTATAAGGATAAATTGGAAAACCGATATCCCCAGGTTGATAGGCCGGTTTTCCAGATTTAGAATTACTATTTGTATAATATAAGGAAGTAATAATCTGCAAATTATCAGCAGGCTTAAAAGTATTTGAAGCTCGCAGATTTATACGATCACTTTTAGCAGAAAGCACAGATAACCCATGGTCGTAACCTGCTGACAGGTTATAAGCGTTAGTTGCGGAACCACCTTGAAAAGCAATTGCATACTGTTGATCTACAGCATTATTATATAAATACTTAGCAGCATCATTTCTAACATCATTACCTCTAAGTGCATCAATACGAGCTTTAGCTACCGATGCTGTAATTTTATTATCTCTTTGCGCAATTAACGTTTCTATAACTTCAGATAATCCAGGCTTATCTTTGTTGCTCTCCTGCACAGTATATCTGCCTTTCGAGAACAAAAACTGCTCTACATCAATATAATCACTGGCACTCGCTAAATTGTAATCAAAAAGATTTGGCTTTCCAGTAAACGTAATATTGGAATTGAAATTGATTGCTAAGGGCTTATTTAATGTCCCCTTTTTTGTGACAATAACAATCACACCATTACCGGCTCTTGCGCCCCAAATTGAAGATGCTTGTGCATCCTTCAAAATACTAACGCTTTCCACATCGTTCGGATTGATATTATTAAAATCTCCCTCATAAGGAAAGTTATCTAAAATAACTAATGGCGCTTGGTTTCCTTTGATACTGCTTAAACCACGAACAGTAAAACTAGGACGTCCAACACCGTTATCAAAAGAAATGCTATTCGCAACTCCATTTAAGCGGTTGAGTATATTCTTTCCAACCTGCTCATTAAGCTTTTCATTACTAATATGCGTAAATGAACCTGTAGCACGTTCTTTTGGAAGCGTCTGATAACCTGTACTTACCATTACGCTCACTTCATCCAACTCTCCAGCCTTAACCTCCATTTTAATTGAAGGATTAGCTTTCAACTCATTCACAGTAATTTCCATGGTTTTATAGCCCAGATAATTGATCACCAATACGGCATTTTCATCAACACTTGCCAATTGAAACTCTCCGTTTCCGTTGGTTTGCGTGGTTTTACTGCCGTCTTTTGTTTTTACAGTCGCTCCAGGTAAAGGCAAGCCTTTTTCATCCAGGACTCTCCCTTTTACCTCTACAGCAGCAATAAAATCTATTACCTTATCAAAAAAGGTCTTTTGTTTGATCCGGATCACAATACTATTGTCTTCAATAGCATAAGATAAAGGCTGTTTCAATAAGCATTTATCCAGGACCTCATTCAAATCAGCATTTTTAAAGTCAACATTGATGGTTCTTGCTGCATTGATGCTTTTATCAGCATAAAACACCTCATAACCCGTTTGTTTGGTGATCTCTTTAAATATCTGCTCCAATGTTGCACCTTTCTGCTTATAAGTAAGTTTCTGGGCAAAACCAGCAGCAGCAACCTGTAACAGGCAGGTGGTCATGATCAATACGACTAATTTAACGCGCATAAGTAGTTTTCTTTTCCCAGTCTCACTAAATCTGCTCATTGCTAGATTTATGATGAACGGGAGTTTTTGAGGCAGCCGGGACTGTGGCATGCCTAGGTTAAAAGCATTTAATTTCATAGTTTTGTTTAGTTGGGTTAATGCCAGAAATGGTTACAATTTTTTCTTCCGGTGCATTACCGGAAAGGGGTTAACTCATCATTTTAACCGGATCGTGCTGAGAACACGTTCCGGCTTTTTTTATAGTACCCTTTTTGATTTCAGGATTATAGTAAATGTCTATTCATTTTGTGTGTTGGTTTTTGTTGATATGGTTAATGATTTATTTTAATACGGTTATTCTTCGATCTTTAATTTTAAAACCCACCACTCCGGTCATTTCAAGTCGACGTAGTACTTTCTCTACCCGATCAAACCGGGATAATGTACCGCTAAAGGTTTCTTGTTTAGGCACGCTACCAGCATATACGACTTCTACATCGTACCAGCGTGAAATTTTTCTCATGATGCCTTCCAAACTTTCATTCTTGAAAATGAACTTGTTACTTTTCCAGTCTATGCTTTTTTCCAGATCAGCTTGCTGAACGACAAAATCATCAGCAGTTAATACAGCCTCCTGGCCCGGTTTTAAGATCACATTATGGCTTTTACCGGCTTGGCTAACTTTTACAACCCCTTCCAGCAAAGTAGTCTTTGTATTTGCCTCATCGGCATATGCATTAATGTTAAAATGCGTACCCAATACTTCTACCTCCTGCTTGCCACTAACGACAATAAAAGGCAGTTTTTTCGGTGCATTAATCTTGGCTACTTCAAAGTAAGCTTCGCCGCTTAATTCAACTTTTCTTTTGGTTAAACCAGAGAAGGTTGATGGGAACTTAAGGGAAGAAGCGGCGTTTAGCCATACTTTGGTGCCATCCGGCAAATTCACTTGATATTGACCTCCTCTCGGAGTGGTTAAGGTATTCATATGCCCAGGCGCTGCCTTGGTCGTACCTTCTTGTTTATTGTTATAGACCAATTGGCCGCTTTGAGTTTTTATGACCAGAGTACCAGCCTCATTGGCAAGCTGACCGTTCTTTGCGTCTTCCAAGTTGATAACAGTACCATTGTCTAAAGTTAAAACAGCCTTATTCCCACCGGGAGTAATTACAGGTTGTTCGTCTGTGCTGGTATTTTGTGCTTGCTGATTTTCTGATAGGTTTTTGTTATTGAAAAAATAAAGACCAATCGCGCTAACCGTTAGCAACAAGGCGGCAACAGCGGTTAATCTGCTCCAGTTACGCTTCCTTATTATTGGCGTAACCACAGCGGATTCAACATCCACTTCATGATTGAATACGTGCTGTAACAGATTCTCCTTTTCTGATGAATTTAATTGGTATTCAGGTCCTGTATTGCGGACTGCCTCTGCCAACAGATCACTAAACTCCAATTCATTGGCAGGGTCATTAACCAAGGCATAAAATTCTGCCAACTCAGTTTCAGAACAACTCTTATTTAAATACTGATTTAACAGGTACGGAAGTCTTTGATTCATCATAGCCAATAAGCATTATTTAGTCCGTTATAGACCGTCTGCATATACATTGACACGAAAAAATAGGGCTCGGGGGAGTCTAATTGAAAATAAATTTTACGACACCAACAGCGTCACCACAACAATGGGGATTCCCATTTTTTTTAGATGTTTCCTTAAACCGCCGAGTGCTGCCTTCATGTGCGAATGAACAGTGGAAGGCGCAATATTAAGTCTGATTGCAGCCTGTTCATAGGTAAGTCCTTCTTTGTGACAAAGCCTGTATACCGATTGTTGCTGAGGGGGCAATTTGGCAATAGCATCCTGCATCAGCTGCAGCGTATCCTTATAGGCCAATGACTGCTCGGTGGTATGATCCGGAAAATTCTCATCGGCCTCCAAACTATCCAACACCTTATCCTTTGCAATATTTCGCAAAGCATTGAAAGATAGGTTGCGGGTAATTCTATTGATATAGGCGTCAAAATTTACAATTGTTTCTAAAGACGCCCGGTTTAGCCAGATATTTAAAAACACATCCTGAATAATTTCCTCCGCCAATACCTTAGATCGCGTAAGTTTAAAAGCAAACGTATAAAGATTGGAATACTTGGCTTCAAACAAAGCGGAAAAAGCAAGGTGATCCCCTTTAGCTGTAGCCTTCAGTAGTTTTCTGTCCTCAACTATTTCTTCTCCTTGCAGTCCTTCAGGCCCGCCGTATATTGGTGTAAGTGGCAATTCTAATCTCTAACTATAAATACAATGCTGAATATCAAAGATAATGTTAAATTTATGATATGAAACTTTTGGTTTACGTTCCGCAGCTTAGCCCGCGCATAAAGTACATCTTCAGCTTTATATTTAACGATATACTGAAGACCGAGATCGGTTTTACCCAAGATCAAGAAGAGTTTACAAAATCCAACCTCCCCAAATTCAGTTATGCCCCGCAGCCCATTGGCGAGGAACTGTTTTTCAAAAGCACAAACCTGCTGCTGGAACATAAGTTAACTGAACAGCAGATAAAAATAACAACCTTTGGGGGGATCAAAGTACCTTTTCCGGTCCAAAAAAGCACACTGCCATTTGATGTCTTTGCAGCATCCTTTTATTTTTTAAGCCGATACGAGGAGTACCTAGTGATCAGCGATCAAAAACATAAGCACTATCCGGCCGAATCCAGCTTACAATATCAACTCGACATTTTAAAGCTGCCTATAATAGATGGATGGGCTTTGATCCTTAAAAACATCCTGGCAAAACACTTCCCATCCCTGTCATTTGGAAGCAAACATTTTTCTTTTGATCCCATTTACGTCGATCATCCACCCCCGAAAACAAAAGACAGCAATATCGTTTCCAATACCATTACTTACCTAAGAACCTTTATAGACAAGACACGAACCAAGCGGAAGGAAAGACTTGCCGACATCAGCCGGGTAATAGCGGATATGCAGCACTATGGCTTTGTGCAAAATCCTCGCTTTTTTATTCCTCAAAAAAATGAACACCACATTGGTTCAAACATACATATCCCCAAAAGCTATGTTAAACTCATAAAACACAAAGTCCAGAATGATTACAGCATGTATTATCACAATCATCCTGGCTTCAGAGCAGGCACCTGTAGCCCCTTCTATTGGTACGATTTACAACTAGACAAAAACACGCAGTTGCTGCTACATCCTGTTGCCGCTACAGATATTGCTTTATTAAACAACAAAACAAGGGAAGACTTGTTATTACAAATTAATGAGCTTATAGACAGCGTTAAGCTCGTTAACGGTAATTTTTACTTTTTATCTTCATGTAATGATATTCGACCTCAGTAAAACCAATTCTATTGCAAATGTTTTTATCGCTGAGATCAGGGATGAACAAATTCAAAAGGATCCTATGCGTTTCCGTACTAATATGGAGCGAATAGGTGCATATTTCGCATTCGAAATCAGTAAAACACTTATTTACCAGAATACAGAAACACAAACGCCTTTAGGTGTTGCCAAAACGGTACATTTGGCAGAACTCCCCGTTCTGGCTACCATTACCCGTGCCGGAATACCCATGCACAAAGGGATGCTTGATATTTTTGATCGCGCAGACTGTGCTTTTGTTGCGGCTTATCGAAAAGCGCATAAAAGCGGCCACTTTGAAATCGCTATAGAATATATTTCCTCACCCGATTTGACAGATAGAATCGTCATCATGGTAGATCCAATGTTGGCTACGGGCATGAGCATGGTGCTTTGCTGCAAGGAGTTGATGGGCAGATATAAAGTTAAAGAGTTGCATATCGTTTCCGCAATTGCCAGCTCAGAAGGCATTAGACATGTAAGGGCAAATTTACCCAAAGCAAAATTATGGATAGGGGCAATTGATGAAGAAATGACGAGTAAATCGTACATTGTGCCCGGATTGGGTGACGCAGGAGATCTGGCTTATGGCGCCAAGGTTTAGCAGGTTCCCTGCCTTTTAAACATTACAAAATGATCAAACATATATTTTTCGATCTGGACCATACCATCTGGGATTTTGACCGAAATGCAGAAGAAACTTTAAGAGAGCTTTATCAATTGTATAAACTGGAGCAACTGGGCCTCAATTCTTGTGAGGAATTTATTGCGACCTATACAGAGAATAACCATCGTTTGTGGGCAGATTATCATGTAGGTAGAATTACCAAAGAGCAGCTGAGGTCGGAAAGGTTTCATAAAACATTTAGACAGCTCGGTGTAAAACCTGATAGAATTCCTTTGCAATTCGAAGAGGACTATGTGCGCATCAGTCCTACTAAAACCAATCTTTTTCTGGGCTCAGAAAAGGTGCTCGGTTATCTATACGAGAAATACACACTACATATCATCTCTAATGGTTTTAAAGAAACTACCCTTACTAAAATGGACGTTTCTGGCTTAAACCCCTATTTCCAGAATGTCATCATCTCTGAAGATGTAGGTGTAAACAAACCACACAAGGCTATTTTTGAATATGCTTTAAATAAAGCTGCCGCAGAAAAGCATGAAAGCATTATGATCGGGGATAGTTTAGAAGCCGACATTCGTGGGGCACAGGATTATGGAATTAAAGCCATTTATTTTAACCCATTAAAAAAGGAAAAGCCTAGTGATGTAGAATGGCAAATTACCAATTTAGAAGAGTTGATGTTGCACTTTTAAGCTTCAAGACCAGGAACACTAATCGTTTGTCTTCCTGTGTCTGATGTAATATTGTGCCAGATTAGCCGCTATAAATAGATGGTTAATCAGGTTTGGAATCAGTCCATAATATTTACTGAAAATGCGGAACCGCTCTTTTAAGCTGGCCAAATGCTTTTTCTTGGAAATTCCGCCCACCAGATACTTGGCTACATAAATATGTGTATTTACAATACTTGATGCACTTTTGGCTGCACGTATAATCCAATCTATATCCGCACTGTATTTATACTGCAAGTCGAATTGCCCCGCTATACTCCTTTTCACATAGATCGCCTGGTGGCTAATGTTCATCCCGTATCTAAAGCTTTTCCAGCTAAAATGTTCTGGCGCATGATGTCTTCTTTGCCCCAGGCTTTGCCATTGTTCATCGAACATCTCTGTCTCACCATAATAAATATCGGCCGAAGAGGCAGTTTCAAAGACATCTGCAACCGTTTCAGGAGCGTAAATCTCATCCGCAGAATTCATAAACAGCACATAATCACCCGTAGCCAGCGAAAGTCCTTTATTCATGGCATCGTAAATGCCCTTATCAGGTTCAGAAATAAACTGAGCTAACCTCGACTTATAGTTATAAATAATATCTTTTGTCCCATCTGTTGATGCCCCATCAATAATGATGTACTCTATATTGGGATAAGTTTGGTTCAGAACAGACAGCATCGTGCGCTCAATATCCCTTACATTATTATAAACGATAGTAATCACGGAGAGTGTTGGCATCATGGCTGTCATTTCTTTAAAATTGATTGATAAACTTCAATATATTGTTGTGCGACCTTTTTATTTGTAAAAGTGTTTAACACTTTCGCCCTGGCATTTGAGGAAATTTCTTCTGAACGTGCCGAATAAAGCATTTCGTACATCCCTTTAGCTAGATCAGATGCTGACTTGAAATCAGCTAAATAGCCATTTTGCTGATGATCGATCAGATCTGGCAAGCCACCGGTATTAAAAGCAACTACTGGTGTTCCACAAGAAAGGGATTCCATAGCCGTATTTGGCAAATTATCTTCTATAGAAGGAAGTACAAACACATCTGCCAGCCCGTATATTTCGGCAAGATCTTGCTGAGCAGTAATTACATTCAGTTCGTAAACCGGGAAAGGCAATTTTGTAACATCAAACTGCTTGTTCTTTCCAAAAATGACAACTTCCACGGCTGCAGATTCTGGATACTGATCACGTAAATATTGTAATCCTTCAAATAGATAATCGATTCCTTTACGCCTGTCTGAAATGTTAGCAGCACCAAATAAAATAATTTTAGCCTCAGGGTTAATGTTCCATTTTAATCTGGCCTTACGCTTATCTCGGGGCGAATAAACATCGATATCAATGGGATTCGGAATAGTCCGTATCTGGAATTTCTTTAACAATGCGCTTTGTCGTGCAACACCTTCAAGCCAGTTGCTACAAGTTACAAAGGTTATATTGTTTGCATAGGCGTATAAATCTTCTTTACGCAACCATCCTTCATGCGAAATGTCTGCTACAGCAGGTTTCTTTAAAAAGTAACAATCCCCACACTGTCGGATAAAATGATCACAAGTCCCAGCATAATGACAACCACCAGTAAAATACCACATGTCATGCAGTGTTACGACCATAGGTTTTCCAAGTTTAACCAGCTCTTTTAGATTGGCAATAGAAAGAAAGCCCGAATTTACCCAGTGTAAGTGTAAAATATCAGCATCTAAGATCATTGGGTCATTAACAATACTTGCGCCTGCATTTGCGGTAGAGAAAGCAAAACGAACGGACTTATCTCTTTCATAGAAGAAAATGAATGGTAATCTTTCGTACAAAAAATTAATCTTTGCCCTTAGTCTATCGAAGAAACTTTTTTGGACCGCTTTAACATTTGCTCCAGTCGTTTTTTTAGTCTGAACCAGAAATCCAGCATCTACATTTTCTGAGGCCAGCGCTTTTAAAAGTCGAAGACTTGCCGCAGGTGCCCCTCCTCCAGAATCCGAAGTATTAATCAGTGTAACCTTCATTAAACTTTCAGGATATGGTTTCTTAAATACCTAATTCCGCGCTGAACCAGATTTCCTTTTCTATGTTTTAAAAAATATCTCAAGGCCTGATAAGCTTCCGGATGCTCCTCAATTTTATCAGGAAAAGAGGCAACCGGATCAGGTTTAACAGTCACCGCATAGATATTGCTTTTTTCTGAGTGCACTCCTGAACCGTCATGACCGATGTTATCGACCATAGAGACAGATGTCTGCAAGCCCAATCCACCTTTTAAAAACACGGAGGCATACCACCTGATTGCCCAGGAGTTATTTTTACCATGTTTAAATTCCATCACATGTTTCCAGAAATTCATTGCTCCGTCTAGCTGGAATGCAAACTTCTTCTTTTCATCAAACTGCTGAATGATCTTATCTATATCAGGTTCAAAATATTGCCACGCACGATCCCATGTAGCCCAGCACTGACTGCTAATGTGCCTCACAAAGAAGGTTTCAGGAAGTCCTTTTGTATCAATCGCATACATAAAAGCACCAATATGCATCACCTTGGGTGTGTCTTTGTATTTTTCTAAAGCATCATTAAAGTACTTTAGGCTATAAGGAGAAGAAACCACATCGTCCTCAAAAACGATGACATGTCCATATTCTTTGTTGAGCTGTGTTACACCGCTAATCACTGATTTTGCCAATCCATAATTAGACGGTCTCTCGACAACGGTTACGGACTTAAAGCCTTCCGTTTTTTTCACCAAATCCCGCACTTCATTAACGACATCTTCATCCCCGCTCCTTGCCCCATCAGAAAATATATATAGGTCGGATAATTCCGCATGTACATTTTTTTGAAGTGCTTCTATTACCCGTTGGGTATGTACAGGACGGTTGTAGACAAAGAGGGCTATGGGGGCAAAATTTTGCATTTGCAAATCTAACTATATTTATCTGCTTTTACCGTCCCCATTCTACCTGCTAATCCATCATTAATAGCTCCTAAAAACTTTTTATAGTTTTTTTGCTTAGCGGTAATTTGACTGATCAACCATTGTCCCGTTAAAAAAAAACACTTATTAATACTATACATTGTAGGATTGGTTACGTTAAATCTGGCATAAAAGTAAATGCTGTTTCGCACCTGGTAATAAGTCCTAAAACTCCATAAATCCAAATACACGGATCGCCAGAAATGCTTTACATAGGTAATCCCCTGAGACTTATCGATATCGACAATTTGACTAGCAGGAACCAGCCATATCGTCGCCCCTTTTTGTGTCATTCTGTAAGTGTATTCAGAATCATCAGCGTACACAAAAAAACTTTCATCCGGGTAGCCAATCAAATCAACCATCCGCCTATGAAAAAACATACCACCATAAGCGGCATATGGCATCACTGCCTTTTCTTTAAAATCTACAGGCTTATTAAACTTACTGCGCAATTTATAGTATTTATTAATCGGAGCCCGAAATAAATTAAAGCCCATAAAGCTATTCTCAACCAATAAAAAGCGATTTGCGTCTTCTCCCTGTGCGATCTGCACATGATTTTTCCGATCTAAGCGGAGCGAAAATAAGGCTTTCTGATCGTCATCCAGAGATATCGTACTCCATGTATCCGTTAGCTTTTCGAGGGCATCAAGATTAGGAAGGTTGTCATCGTCCAATAACCAGACAAAATCAGCATCAGTCTCTTGCATAAAGAACTCCAGTCCGCCTTTGTAACCGCCAGCAGATCCTAAATTCTCAGTATGGGTAACAACTTGAATGCGATTATCTTGTAGCAACTTACAATTCTGCTCCACATTATAAATGGAAGCATTGTCTACCACAATAACATTTGTTACATTTTCAAGGGTAGTAACTCTCCTCAGTATCTGTTCTAAAAATTGCCACCTATCACTATAGGTTACAATTAACACACAAATATTATATGTTATCTTTGCCATCTTATCCCGGCAAGTTTACGACATATAAACACATATTACAAACGACGGAAAATTTATTTGCAAAACAGGATAGGCTATATTTAAATTAAAAACGATCTTTATTACGGATGGGCATTATTCAGCAACAAACATTAAAAGGAACCTTCTACTCATATTTAGGTGTTTTAATTGGCTTCTTATCCATTTATCTAATACAACCACACGTGCTCTCACCGGAACAGGTTGGTTTAATAAGTATCCTTGCCTCTTTTCCAATTTTGTTTGCCCAAATTTCCATACTCGGTTTTAATGCAACAGCAAGGATTTTCCCATATTTTAGGAACCCTAAAAATCATGACAATGGATACCTGGGGCTTGCCTGTTTAATTTCTACTATTGGATTTATACTGTTTTGCATTGCGGCATATTTCTTAAAAGATCAAATTATCCAGCAAAAAAGCTCCGAAAACCAACTTTTTGAAACCTACTTTTGGTATTTAATTCCCTTGACCTTTTTCACTATGCTCTTCAATATTCTGGAGTTGTACTCTAGAATGCTCTACGATACTACTACAGGTAGGATATTAAGAGAATTTACCAAACGTATATTTATCCTTGCAGCTTTATTATTGCTACTCTTTACATCGGTAAGTTTTGAGGCTTTTATGTGGGTATGGCTCTTGTGTAACATCATTCCAACAGGAATGATCGCATTTAGATTGTACAAGCGCAATCAATTGTCCTTAAGCCTTAATTTAAAATTCCTTGACAAGCCTATAAGAAGGCAAATCATCAATCTTTGTTTTTTCGGCATACTAACCGGCGCTTCCCCATTTATCGTCGAAAACATAGACAAGTATATGATCATTGAAAGTTATGGCCTTACTGGTACAGGAATCTATGCAATAGCTTTTGCTTTTGCAACGATTATTAGCTTACCTGCACGCTCTTTATATAGTATTGCCTATACAGTAATTGCTGAAGCCTGGAAAAATGAAAATATGGCGGAAATTAAATCTGTATATCAAAAAAGCTGCATCAGTCAGCTCATCGCTACACTCTTTCTGTTTTTACTGATTTGGGCAAATATCCATAACATTTACCATTACCTTCCTGCCGAGTATGCCGCAGGAGAGTATGTGATATTTTTTATTGGCTTGGGCTATTTAATTGACGCCTCGACAGGCGTAAATGGAGTTATCCTGGCTACCTCCAGGTTTTATAAATACGATTCTTTTTTCTATGTGGCCTTAATAGGGATCACCATTGGTGCAAACCTGATATTTATCCCAATTTATGGGATAACCGGTGCTGCAGTAGCCTCCGCTGTTACCTTCTTTATCTTTAACCTGTTCAGATTCTTATTCATCTTAATTCTGTTTAAGATGCAACCCTACACCTACAGAACCCCCCTTACCATCGTTACGGGTGTAGTAGTGTATTTTATAGTGAACATAATACCTCCGATCCCCAACTTTATTGCGGATACCATCCTGCGCTCGGGAATAATCACCTTATTGTATGGGGGAACTGTTTACTACCTTAGGTTATCTGAAGATATCAATGGCTTAATTAACAACCTTGTTAAACAGTATCTCCTGAAAAAATAGCTCTTACCAGTCCTTTCCTAAAGAAAGGCGGGATTAAAGCTTCTCCGGGGCTCAAGAAAAACATCACACCTTTAGTAGAGCTGATGGTATAATTTCTTTCCGACAGGTACTTACTAAATTTATTAAAATCATCCTGCTTATGATAGGTACATAAAGCTATTTTAGGATGATGCTGAGTAATGGTTAGCTCCATCCCTTTTAACACCCGGTCTTCGGCCCCTTCGACATCAATTTTTACCAAATCCGGAACAAAAGATTTTCCTGAAAGAAAGGTGTCGATACAGATGTTATCCGCATCGTTCTGATCTGATACAAACTTGGAAATGATCTCTACCTTATCCTTCCACGGCTCAAATGTGGCTTCCAGTGCTTCAACCCATTCTGGTTCTCTTTCAAAAAGAACAGCCTTTTCCAGCATCTCAATATTCGATAAGGAGAATATCCCTTCAGCAGATCCAACATCCAGTAAGACATCGCCCTGTTTAAGATCAAACCCCACAGCAGTATAGCGGTGCGGAGATTCTGGATCCTGTTCTGCAAGTAAACCATTGTAAAGCAACTTAACCGTAATGGCATTATATGACCGCTTAAAATACAAACGATGCCCGCCATGATTTACCCACAAAAGATTTTTGGATTCGTCTTTATGAACTTCAACATCCTTAAAATTATATTTATCTGTAAATGAATCCTGGAAAACACCTAAAGGGTGATTTTTAAGATAGGCAACGGCAGCTTTTAATTCAGGAGTAGCCGGTTCATTTTTGGCATAATAATCCAATATGGTTTCTTTCCGCTTTTCCGAACGTTGTTTGTTCTTATAAGTATTTAAACGACTCTTAACTTTATATTGAAGCTTGCTAAACAAATTCATAAGTAAATATAGTGGCTATTTATTTAAATAAAAAAAAGGTGCCCTAATTTCTTAGGACACCTTCATATATTTATCAATAAAATATAAAAACGCTTAGTTTTTACCTTTTATTTTACGTTCAGCCTCAGTTAAGTAGATTTTACGTAAACGCATGCTTGCCGGTGTAACCTCAATGTACTCATCAGCCTGGATATACTCCATTGCCTCTTCCAAAGAGAATTTAATTGCCGGAGCAATACGCTGACTATCATCTGTACCAGAAGCACGCATGTTAGTCAAAGCTTTACCTTTTACGATGTTAATTACTAAGTCATTGTCACGGATGTGCTCACCAAGGATTTGACCTTCGTAAATATCTACTCCCGGATCAACGAAGAAACGACCACGATCTTGTAATTTATCAATTGAATAAGCTGTTGTGCTTCCTTTTTCCATAGAAACCAATACACCGTTCAATCGACCAGGAATTGTACCTTTCCAAGGCTCGTAAGCTTTGAAACGGTGAGCCATAATCGCTTCACCACCTGTTGCAGTTAATACGTTATTTCTCAATCCGATGATACCACGTGCAGGAATCTCAAATTCTAAGTGTTGTAAATCACCTTTAGGCTCCATAACTAACAACTCACCTTTACGTTGAGTAACCAATTCAATAACCTTACCAGCAACTTCACCCGGAACATCAACGATCAAGGTCTCAATTGGCTCACATTTTTTACCATCAATTTCTTTAATGATAACTTGTGGCTGACCAACCTGGATTTCGTACCCTTCGCGACGCATAGTCTCGATTAGTACTGATAAATGGAGAATACCCCTTCCGTATACCAAATAAGCATCAGGAGATTCTGTCTCAACCACTTTAAGGGCTAAGTTTTTCTCCATCTCTTTGTACAAACGCTCTCTGATACGTTGAGAAGTAACAAATTTACCTTCTTTACCAAAAAATGGTGAGTTATTGATCGTGAACAACATGTTCATCGTAGGCTCATCAATTTTGATAACTGGCAATTGCTCTGGAGCATCAAAATCAGCAATAGTATCACCGATATCAAAACCATCAATACCTACAACTGCGCAGATATCACCTGATTTTACTTCAGTAGTACGGATTTTACCTAAACCTTCGAAAGTATATAATTCTTTTACTCTTGATTTCACCATTTTTCCATCACGTTTGATCAAAGTAACCGGTTGGTTTTCTTTGATGCTACCGCGGTGTACACGTCCAACTGCAATACGACCTACGAAAGATGAATAATCTAACGAAGTGATTTGCATTTGTAAAGTACCATCATTGGTTGGTGCAGGAGGAATATTAGCAACAACTGCATCTAACAATGCAAAAATATCTGTAGTAGGCACTTTCCAGTCAGTACTCATCCATCCTTGTTTAGATGAACCGTAAATTACCGGGAAGTCTAACTGATCTTCTGTTGCTTCTAAGTTGAAGAACAATTCAAAGATTTGCTCATAAACTTCTTCAGGGCGACAGTTCTCTTTATCTACCTTATTTACAACCACAATTGGCTTTAAGCCTAAAGCTAAAGCTTTTTGAGTTACGAAACGCGTTTGAGGCATTGCACCTTCAAAAGCATCACACAATAACAACACACCATCAGCCATTTTCAATACACGCTCAACCTCACCACCGAAATCGGCGTGACCAGGTGTATCAATAATGTTGATCTTTACATCTTTATATTGTACGGAAACGTTTTTCGACACGATGGTAATTCCTCGCTCACGCTCCAGATCATTGTTGTCAAGTATTAAATCTCCCGACTGCTCATTATCACGGAAGATTGAACAAGCGTGTAAGATCTTATCAACCAGTGTAGTTTTACCGTGGTCAACGTGGGCTATGATAGCTATATTTCTAATTTTTTGCATAAAATGCGTATGATTTTTGGCGCAAAGATAGGGTTTATTATCGATATATCAAGCAATTAGCTAAGACAGAATGTAAAGAATTCAGTTTTTCCTTTAATCCTTTGATCCCAACAATTGTTTATCTAATTTAAAATCCCTAAATTTTAATCCTGGGGAAGGCTTCGTGTGGATGCCCATTAATCTGAAAAAAGAAAAACATGATGAACGATTTTACGCTCGGAATTGAAGAAGAGTATATGGTGATAGACCCTGTAACCAGGGAGCTCAGCTCACATGATCAGAAAATAGTGGAGGCGGCTCAAAAAATCCATAAGGACCAGATAAAGGCAGAAATGCACCAGGCTGTTGTGGAGGTAGGCACCGGAATTTGCAAAAATACAGCACAGGCACGCGCGGAGATCTCAGAATTGAGGTACACCGTTTCACAACTCGCTGGCGAGCTGGGCTTGCGAATTGGCGCTGCAGGAACTCACCCCTTCTCTCACTGGGAGAAACAGCTCATCACCGAGCATCCACGCTACAGCAATATTGTAAATGAATTGCAAGAAGCAGCACGCTCTAACCTGATCTTTGGTCTACATGTACATATAGGCATTCAATCGCGCGAGTTAGCCATACACATTGCCAACCAGGTGCGCTATTTTTTACCGCATGTGTTTGCTTTATCCACCAACTCCCCTTTTTGGGAAGGTCGGAACACAGGATACAAATCCTACAGAACCAAGATATTTGACAAGTTCCCGCGTACAGGCATCCCTGATACTTTTAACAGCATTGAGGATTACGACAACTATGTGAAATTGCTGATTAAGACCAACAGTATAGATAATGCCAAGAAAATCTGGTGGGACATTAGGGTACATCCCTTTTTCGAAACCATAGAGTTCAGAATTTGCGACTGTCCGATGTTAATCGAGGAAACGATGGCTTTTGCAGCCCTGTTCCAGGCATTATGCGCCAAACTATACAAGTTGCGTTTACAGAACATGGAATTTATCAGTTATTCCAGAGCATTGATCAATGAGAATAAGTGGAGGGCGGCCAGATACGGTATTGACGGAAACCTGATTGATTTTGGCAAGGAAATGGAGGTAAACTGCCGAAACCTTGTATTGGAATTATTGGACTTTATTGATGATGTGGTAGACGAATTGGGCTGTAGAAATGAGATCAACTATGTGTTAAAAATACTGGAAAACGGAACGGGAGCAGACAGACAGTTAGCCATTTATGAACAATCTGGCAACTTTGAAGCTGTGGTAGACTATATAACTACTCAAACATTAATTGGAGCAAAGCAGTAAATGACGGATAAGAATAAGATAGAAATAGCCGTTATTGATATGAATAAGGGGAATGCCAACGAGGGAATGCGTGGCATAGCCGAAATCTTGTTGCGCTATCAGACCGAAATGGGCCTAAGCTTATCATTTGATGTGTTTGACTTGAGACAGAAAGGCGAAATACCTGATCTGAATTATGACATATACATTTCAAGTGGTGGCCCCGGGAGCCCTTATGATGGTGAACAATGGGAAAATGACTTTTTTGATCTGCTGGGACAAATTGAAAGTTTTAATGTAAACAATGAGCAGACTAAGAAGTATGCTTTCCTAATCTGTCATTCCTTCCAAATGGCTTGCCGCAAGTTCGGGCTCGGCCATGTCATCCAAAGGCAGTCTCCTGCTTTTGGCATCTTTCCCATGTTTTTAACAGAAGAGGGCAAAAACGACCCCTTGTTTAATGGTCTGCCAACCCCCTTTTATGCCGTTGATAGTCGCCACTGGCAAGTGATAAACCCTGAGCATACCCCCTTTTATATTACGGACAACAAGGTACTCGCACTCGAAAAAGACAGACCGCATATTGATCTGGAACGATGTGTGATGTCGATCCGTTTTACAAAAGAGATTGTTGGCACTCAGTTTCACCCGGAGGCCGATCCCATAGGCATAAAATTATATCTGCTTCAGGAGGATAAAAAGAAGACCATCATCGAAAACCATGGCATAGAAAAGTATAACGAGATGCTCAATAGTATTGATGATCCTACCCGGATTGCTTTAACGCAACAGGTTATTTTGCCAAACTTTTTAAACGAGGCCATAAACACTTTACAGAAAGGATGACATGATCGAGCGCTACAGGAGCAGTTTTAACACCTTATTTACTAAAGAAAAGTACAACAATTTTATCCATAATCTTGAAGAAGGCTTTGTAAAAATTCCTTTTAGAGTGGCTGAAACTCCTATATTTATACCCAAAGCCTTAGAAAAGCAGCTAATTGCTGCCGGAGCAGAGCTCATTGCCTTAATTAAACAACCAGACTTCAAAACTCTGACCAATGATGCTATTCCTGCAGCTTGGAACGTAGCTAACGAGAACGACCATCCCCATTTTTTGTCCTTCGATTTTGGTATTTGCAAAGACGATCAGGGTAATCTGCTGCCTAAACTAATTGAGATGCAGGGCTTCCCTTCTCTTTATGGCTTTCAGGCGCATTTAGCAAATACATACAAAACGACATTTGACCTGCCTCATCATTTAAGCCCCTATTTTAACGGACTAAATGAGGCTCAATATATTGATTTACTTAAATCGATTATTTTAGGTAAGCATCAGCCACACGAAGTGGCCCTGATGGATGTAGATGCTCCGGAACAAAAAACGTTGATCGATTTCTTGATCACCAAACAATTTCTTGGTCTAAAAATACTGAGCCTAACCGACATCTTTAAAGAAGGACAAAATCTATTTTATCAGGAAAATGGAAAAAAAGTACAGTTAAAAAGAATATACAACCGGCTGGTATTTGATGAGATTGCGGATCAAACAGAATTGTTTAAAAGCAACTTTGATCCACGAGAGGCATTAGATATAGAATGGATTACCCATCCCAACTGGTTCTACAGAATCAGCAAGTATACCATGCCTTTTCTCAAAACTGAGTTTGTCCCAGAAACGCATTTTTTAAATACGTTAACTACTATCCCTGCGGATCTGGAGAATTACGTATTGAAACCTTTGTTCTCTTTTGCAGGAAAGGATGTAATTATTGATGTGACGCTGGCTGATATCCATAACATAAAGGATCCTCAGAACTGGATTTTGCAAAGAAAGGTGATTTATGAACCTGTAGTACAGGCACCTGAAGGTGGTATAAAAGTAGAAATCAGGCTGATGTATTTATGGCCAGATGGACAGGAGCCCAAACTTTGTATTAACCTGACCAGGTTAAGCAGAGGTAAAATGATTGGCGTAAGCTATAATAAAGATTTTGACTGGGTAGGTGGCACTGTCGGTTTGATGGAACGCTAAATTTACATTTAACAGACCCCTTTTGCCCAAGGGCTTTATATTTTTGTAATATGGATATTCAAATGATTTTAGTGACTTTACTATTTGCTGCCGCCATATTTTATGTCGGTCGTATGGTATATCGCGCTGTATCTCCTAAAAGCGGAGGTTGTGCTTCGAATTGTAAATGCGGTGTCGACTTTTCTAATATCGAACCCAATAAGAAATAGATCTCATCCAAAATTATATGCTGGAGCAATTTAAAGCCTACCTACAGAACAAAGTCGCCATCACAGATGAGCAATTTGAACTTATTTCCGGCAAACTAAAAATAAAAACCTTTGAAAAGAATGAAATGATCCTGATGAAAGGTGAAGTTTCGGCCCACGGTTATTTTGTAATGAGCGGCCTATTGCGCAGTTACTCAATAGATAGCAAAGGAAAAACACATATCATACAGTTTGCACCTGAGCAATGGTGGCTATCTGACCGTAATGGGATGCTTTTTAACGAAGCTTCTGATTTCTTTATTGATGCCATAGAACGGACAGAAGCTGTAGTGATTCCCAAAGATTATATCAATGATGCTGCGAAAATTGTTCCCTGCATGCATGATTTAAACCATACCATCCTCAACAATTCTATCAGGTTTATGCAAAAACGGATCAATATGCTCCTAAGTGCAACCGCCGAAGAGCGTTACCTGAATTTTATAAAACTCTATCCAAATCTTACCTTAAGGGTACCACAATGGATGATAGCATCCTATCTAGGCATCACGCCAGAGTCGCTAAGTAGGGTCCGCAAAGATCTGGCACATAAGCATTTTAAAATTTAATGCTTTCTTAACATACATCAATGTAGCGCTAAACATATCACCATAACTTTGTGTTGTTAATTAAAAGAAATATATAAAACAACAATATTATGGCAACTACAACTTGGGTTTTGGACCCTACTCACAGTGAATTACAATTTAAAGTAAAACATTTAATGATCACTACTGTAACTGGTAGCATGAATGTATTGACGGCAACATTAACTTCTGAATCAGACGATTTCCAAGGCGCTCATGTTAAGTTTGAAGCTGAGACTGGATCAATTGATACTGGAAATACCGATCGTGATACGCACTTAAAAAGCGGCGACTTTTTTAATGCTGATGAATTTCCAAAAGTTAGCTTTGAATCTACTTCGTTCGAAAAGGACGGAAGTGACTATGTACTAGCAGGTAATTTAACCATTAGGGATGTAACCAAATCGGTAAAATTAGATGTAGAATTTGGTGGTATCGCTACTGATCCATGGGGAAATACTAAAGCTGGATTTACCTTAAGTGGAAAAATTAAAAGAACAGATTTCGGCTTAACCTGGAATGCTGCTTTAGAAACTGGTGGCGTAATGGTAAGTGAAGATGTAAGAATTTTAGGTGAATTACAATTCGTAAAACAAGCCTAAGTGGAATTGAAACAACGCATCCAGTTGTAAAGAGAAAGGAGAAAAGATGGAAGCAAATACAAAACAGGTGTCGGCTGTATTAAGTCCGCCGGCACCACATATGGTTGGTGATGGGTTTAGGGTACATAACTTTTTCCCCAGCGGTTACAAAATTAAAATGAGCCCATTTTTTCTGCTTGATTACAACGCTAAAATTGGATTTTCGGCGAGAAATGAACCTAGAGGCGTTGGCGTACACCCACACAGGGGCTTCGAAACTGTAACCATTGCCTATCACGGTGCCGTAGCGCATCACGATAGTGCTGGCAATAGTGGCGTAATTTATCCTGGCGATGTACAATGGATGACTGCAGCGAGAGGAATATTGCATAAAGAATTTCACGAAGCAGAATACAGTAAAAAGGGGGGTGATTTTCAGATGGTGCAACTATGGGTTAATTTACCAGCCAAGGATAAAATGAGTCCGCCAAAATATCAGGGCATTAAACATGAAAATATTGCCAAACACATTTTATCTGATGATGGTGATGCCATTGAAGTCATTGCCGGAACATACCAGGATACCAAAGGTTCTGCCAGTACTTTCAGCCCCATTAATGTGTACAATGCACGCCTAAACAAAGGTGGAAAAGCGGAGTTTAGCTTCCCCGCAACGTATAATACTGGCTTTGTGATTATTGAAGGCCGGATACAGGTGAATGATGCTGAAGTAGCTGAAACAGACCAATTTGTTCATTTTAAAAATGAGGGCACGGAAATTAAAATTGAAGCTTTAGAAGATAGTGTGGTTTTAATCCTTAGTGGCGAACCTATTAATGAACCTATTGCGCAATACGGACCGTTTCTGATGAACACAGCGGAAGAAATACAACAGGCTATTAGTGATTATAATCAAGGTAAGTTTGGGTATTTGGAAGAAGAATAAGAGAAGAAATGACCGTTCTCTTCAACGGCTGCATTGCTTCGCTGAAGGGCGAAGAACGCTGAGGCCGTTTCTGAGAAGGTAATTTCTTTGCTTACTACAGACCTAGAAGGGGGTAAAAAAGACAGAAACCTCGTTCTAGTAACAAGAAAAAAAGGCAATGCCCCGGAATCTATTCCGGGGCATTGCCTTTTTCATTTATAGGAATAACTAAGTTCTCAAAGCAGTTCCGTTTATCCTTATTGTGAAAGAAAAATTACCTTCTCAGAAACGGCCTCAGCGTTCTTCGCTTCTTCGGCGATTAATGCAGCCGTTGAAGAGAACGGTTATTTTTCACGTTGAATTAAGCACACTGCATAAGCAACAACACCTTCTTCACGACCAATAAAACCCATTTGTTCATTGGTAGTCGCTTTTATGGAGATATCTTCAGTTGAGATCCCCGCTGCTTCAGCAATATGCTGTTGCATAGCAGGAATATGAGGATTGATTTTAGGTGCCTCAATGCACAGCATGGCATCGATATTACCTATTTCGTAACCTTTATCGGTTAATAGTTTAACGGTTTCTTGTAGCAAGATCAGGCTGCTGATTCCCTTCCAGCGAGGATCGGTATTTTTAAAATGATAGCCTATATCTCTTAAGTTGGCAGCTCCAAGTAATGCGTCGCATATGGCATGTAGTAATACATCGGCATCCGAATGCCCAAAAGCCCCACTATGATGTTCCAAATTAACCCCTCCAACTATAAATGGATGGTTTTCTTTTAACTGGTGTACATCAAATCCAAAACCTACTTTAATTTTCATTCTTTACGTATTTTCTATTTTACACTCTTTCTATTACACGCGTTCTATTACACCCTCGTCGGGTTTAGCGCAATTATTAAGGCTGGTTTCCTGCAGCTCCAAAATTAAATAGCATGCTAAACCTTAGCGTATTGGCCAGGGGGCTTTTCTGCACATTTGCGACCAGGTAGGCAATATCAATATTAAACACATTATACTTTAAACCAGCTCCAAGGGTAAAATAACGCCTGTTTCCTTTAGTCGGACTTTCGTAAAAGTAACCGATCCTTAAAGCAAATTGCTGATTGTACCAATACTCCATGCCGGCAGCAATATTGATTTCTCTTATCTCTTCTTTAAAGCCGCCCGGAGCATCATTAAAGGAACCAAAAATACCGGCAGGCACCGAGCGATCGGGATCTTCGCCGGCAATAATTTTTCCATTTGCATCATAGATAGGTTGGGTAGGCACCAATAATTTATTAAAATCCAATGCAAAAGTAAACTGGTTATAATCATCAATCAGAAAAGTTGAAGCACCACCAATTTTGAGATTTGTGGGCAGAAAATAACTATTCCCTTTATCCGAATAACTGAGCTTTGTACCAATATTCGAAATGTTAAGTCCCGCAGAAACAATTGCATCAGTGCCCAAAAATATAGTAGGCTTTTTAAAAAAAGCAGAAACATCAACAGCGACCGCTCTACCTGGACTAACCTGCTGTCCTGCCGAAAATTGGCCCGAAGTAAGATTGGAATAAATATATCTTAAGGAAGTCCCTAAGGAAAAAGTGGCGTCCAGCTGTCGGGCATAAGTAATATCGGCAGCCAATTCACTAGGTGTGTAAATACCCAAATCCTGCTGATTTACGTCGGTCAACTGGATTTCTCCGAGGTTAAAATATCGCAAAGAGCCACCTATTGTTGTTTTTTCATTCGGCTTATAAAAGCCGCTAACATAAGTCAGGTTTACATCAGGCACAAGACTTTTTAGCCAAGGACTGTAAGAAATCGCAAAACCATATTTCTTGTCTAAAAAGGCTAATTTAGAGGGGTTTATAGCCATTGCATTCCCATCGGGCTGCACAGCTACCCCCACATCTCCCATACTTCCCGAACGGGCATCGGGTGTGATGAGTAAAAAAGGCACACCTGTAATAATGTTGTTGGTCACACTGCCATTAGTTAGGGTACCAGGTTGCACCTCCTGGGCAGACAGATCCTTAGAAACTGCAAGCAAAGAAAATACACATAAAGCAGTTTTAACGAAGCGCCCTAAATTCATCAGCTCTGAATAATTTAACAATTATTGAACGCAAGTTAACATAGTAAGGAGTAATTTCAAAGTATTGTGTCCTTCTATAGTTTTAAATTAACTCCTTATTTTAAATTATTGATTATGTTCTTGCAGCGTAATCCTTTTTTTGTGTAATTTTAACTCTTAGTAATGTTAAAGGTGATTTAACCTCATACGATAACGCTTATAGATAGATTTATACTACATTAAATGAAAAAAACATCCTTATTTTCACTTATTTCCGTAATGGCTATTACCTCTTTTGTTTCCTGTAAATCTAAATCAGGATCATCAGATAAAACGGGAATGGCCTACAACAAACAGGAATATGGCGGTTTTGCGGTAAATAATAGATACAGACGTGGCCCAGGCCCCGGTTTGGTGGAGATTGAGGGTGGTGCCTTTGTAGTTGGTGGTAGTGCAATTAATGTACCCGGACAAGAATTAGGCAATTACAACCATAAAAAGGAAACTACAGTTAACTCCTTTTATATGGACGAAACTGAGGTTTCTAACACCAACTGGTTAGAGTATCTAAACTGGATACGTACCAACTTCCCTAAAGATTACGAATATTACTACACTGAACTACCTGATACATTGGTTTGGCGTAGACCACTTTCTTATAATGAGCCATACGTAGATAATTATTTAAGACATCCTGCCTATCAGGATTATCCAGTAGTTGGTGTGAGCTGGGAACAAGCAGCACGCTATTGCGAATGGAGAACAGATAGGGTTAACGAATTGTTGCTTCGCGAGCGTGGTTATATGACCAGCTTTAGAGACTTAAACGGTGGTACTGCAAGAGCTAATGGTGCCGGCGCTAACGCAAATGCTGCAGCTGGCCCCAAATCTACCGGACCTTTTAGTACTGGAACTTATTTAAACGACCAGATCGATGATAAGGGGAAAAGAGCAATGAAAGATTTAAACCCTTCCAGTGCAGGAGCAGCCACCGGCAAAAACATGGCAACCAGAAATGTAAGACTTGAAGACGGTATTTTGAAACAGCCTTATCGTTTACCTACGGAAACGGAATGGGAATATGCTGCATTGGGACTTATTGGTAATACTCAATATGAAAACATCAATGACAATAAAATATATCCATGGAGCGGCTTAGGCTTAAGCTCGGCTAAGAAAAGCACTAGAGGATTGATACTGGCCAACTTTAAAAGAACTAAAGGTGATTATATGGGTGTTGGTGGTTCATTAAATGATAAAGGAGCAATTACTGTTGCTGTAAGATCCTACACACCAAACGATTTCGGACTTTACAACATGGCTGGAAACGTAAATGAATGGACTGGAGATACCTACCGTGTGAGTACATTCGAAGCGGCAGAGGCTTTCAACCCATTCAGGGGTAACCTTTACCAGGATAAAAAGATCATTGATGCAGTTACGGGTAAGATTGCTGTTGACAAGTACAACAGACCTGTCATGATCAATGCCTTAAACGCAAAAAAACAAACCTGGGCAGAAAAACAAGCAGCAGCAGCAAAACCTGATTCTGTAAAAACCTTCAATGCCGATCAACGTGGTTACAGAGATCCAGAAAGCGAATTGTATGGTGAGATTACCTTGGTAAACAACCAATCAAAGGTATATAAAGGCGGCTCATGGAATGATCAGGCACTATGGCTTAATCCTGCAAGCAGAAGATTTTTGCAACAAGACGAATCCTCAGCAGATATCGGTTTCCGTTGCGCAATGAGTATGCTAGGTGCACCTGAAATTCATCCAGCAGGGAAAGCTCAGTTTAAAAACAAACCACCTAGAGGTTTCAAAGGAAGATAATCCAACCGAATTATAAACAAGAAAAGCTGCGCTTCAAATGAAGCGCAGCTTTTTTTATGCTTCGTCATCCTGAATTTATTTCAGGATCTCGCACCAGTTAGTCAAAAACATAGCCAAGAGGGATCCTGAAATAAATTCAGGATGACGACCGATTTAAGAGAACTGTATCAGCACCTCGTTTTTCTCGACTTTAACGCCCTTATTAACCAGAACTTTCTTAACCGTACCACTACTTGGTGATTTAAGGATATTCTCCATCTTCATCGCTTCCAATACCAATAGGTTATCCCCTTTATTCACTTCCTGTCCTTCTGCAACCATGATATTCAATACCAAACCAGGCATCGGTGCTTTAACTTCCAGCATCTTATTAGCCTTTGTATTGTCAAGGCCAAGCTGCTTAAGCAACAGGTCGTATTGGTCTTCAATGGCCACTTCATAAAGTGTTCCATTCACCTTAACCACACTTTTCTTTTCTGCCTTATCCTCAGAAACCAATTCTATATTGTATGATTTGTTATTGTATATAACATGTGTATGGCCATCTGCAAGTGTTGTCGAATCAATCTGTAACTCCACACCATCTACTTTCAATAGCTTTTGCTCAAGTTCTACATCAAAATTAAATCGGTCATTTACTTTTACATTCATAGTTATTGTGTTAATGCATACTGAATTAAATTTGCACCCATTTTAAGTGCGCTTGTCCGCTTTTCCTGAGTATCCTCAGGATAGGTGCCAAAATCTTCCCAACCATTGCCTAGATCGCATTCAAATGTGTAATAACAAACAATCCTGTTCTGCCATGTCAAGGCATATCCTTTAGCAGGCTTACCATCATGTTCGTGTATTTTAGGAAGCCCATTAGGGAACTTAAACTTTTGGTTGTATAGACTGTGGTTGGCTGGCAATTCTACAAATGACAATTCAGGAAAGACCTTTTTCATCTCTATACGGATAAACTTATCCAGGCCATAATTATCATCAATATGGAGGAAACCACCGCCAATTAAATATTTACGGAGATTAGCAGCCTCAGCATCACTAAAAACCACATTCCCATGTCCGGTAAGATAAACAAAGGGGTAATTAAAAATATCAGCACTACCTACTTCCACAATTGCTTCTTGTGGGGCAAAATTGGTTTTAAGGTTTTGATTACAAAATTCAATCAGATTTGGCAATGCCGTACGATTGGCATACCAATCGCCACCACCATTGTATTTCAACTTCGCTATTTTATAGGTAGGCACCCAGAAACTACTCAGCAGCACAACTGTTAAAAGAAGTAAAAACCGTCCCCTCATCTATTTAAATAATTCACTTCAAAACAAGCAGCCAGGGCCGCGGTTTCTGTTCTTAATCGTGTATTACCTAAAGTTAAGGGTTTATAGCCGCTTTGCAAAGCCAATTCAATTTCAGCACCTGTAAAATCGCCTTCGGGGCCAATAAGGATCGTGTAACGTTCCTTTGGTCTGGTTACCTCGGCAATAAACTGCCTTGGTTCATTATCCAAACAATGCGCAATCATTTTAACGCTATCGTTAGCTTGTTTTAGAAAAGTGGACAAGCTAATTTGGGGATTTAATACCGGGTGATAAGCTTGCAGCGATTGCTTTACTGCAGAGGTGATGACCTTATACAGGCGGTCCTCTTTAACGATTTTCCGCTCCGATCGATCACAAATAACTGGGGTAATTTCATCAATACCAATTTCAGTAGCCTTCTCCAGAAACCACTCTAAGCGGTCTATGTTTTTGGTGGGTGCAATTGCAATGTGCAGGTGATGATTACGCTTATTGTATTCATGCTTTGCTTCCACCACCTTAAGGCTCACATGCTTTTTATGCTCCCCTGTAATTTCAGCCTTATAAAGACCGCCAATACCATCAATCAAGTAAACCATTGCACCGGTACCCAAGCGCAAAACTTTAGTACAATGCTTGCTCTCCTCCTCATTTAAAACATACTCGTTGGAGCTGATATCCGGGGTATAAAAAACATGCATTGGTTTGATTTTAATGTAAGTCTATCGCATCGCTTTTATTGATCACCAACTCCAGCTTAATGGTCTCTATATTTTGTTCTGTTTTTTTTAAGATCGTAAACAAGTAGCCATAGCATTCTTCGCTATCTCCAACCTCAGGTATTTTACCAAAAGCATGAGATACCAATCCACCTACAGTATCAAAATCTTCATCCTCTGGAAGGTCGTGTGGGAGGTGCTCATTTACATCATAAACTGTAGCGTAAGCATTAATGATAAATTCGGTATCAGATATCTTTTCTACTGTAGGCTTCTCCTCATCATACTCATCCTGTATTTCGCCAACAATTTCTTCTACAATATCTTCAAGGGTAACCATACCGGCAGTCCCACCAAACTCATCAATTACAATAGCAATTTGAATGCGTTTTTGCTGAAGTTCACTCAACAGATCATTGATCTTTTTAGTCTCAGGAACAAAATAAGGCTTTCTAATGATGTCACTTAACGTCCAGTCCTTATTTTGAGCCAACAACGGAAGGATGTCCTTAGCATGCACAATACCGATAATCTTATCAATAATATCATCGTATACAGGCAGGCGCGAATATCCTTCCGAAATAATCATTTCAACGACTTCCATTTTAGGGGTAGAAAGCTCTACACCAGAAATCTTAGTACGTGGAACCATAATATTTTTTACTACACGCTCATTAAAATCAAAAACGTTTTTAATCAGCTCATGCTCATTCGTGTCTAATGCGCCACTTTGCTTTCCCTGATCCAGCAAATAGTAAAGCTCTTCGGTACTGTGAACAGAATCATGTCCGCCAATAGTAGAGATACCAAATACTTTCAAGACAATATTGGCAAAACCGTTTAGCACCCATATAAAAGGTCTAAACAACCAATAAAATGCCTGAAGTGGCAGGGCGATAAACAATGTGGTAGCCACTGGTCTTTGGATGGCAATAGATTTTGGTGCCAATTCTCCAAAAACAATGTGCATTACCGTAATGAACAAGAAGGCCAATCCGGTTGAAATAGAAGTTATCAATACCTCAGAAAGTTGGAAATTGATCAGCAAGTCATGCACAAGACTGTGCATAACAGACTCACCCACCCAACCTAAACCAAGAGAGGCCAGGGTAATTCCCAACTGTGTTGCGGCAAGATACCCATCCAAATGCTGGGTAATGTGTTTTGCGATGTTAGCAACACGGCTCCCGGATTTAGCTTTTATCTCAATCTGAGAAGCCCGAACTTTTACAATTGCAAACTCAGCAGCAACAAAAAAGCCGTTTAGGGCGACCAGAAAAAAGGTAAAAAATATTTTGAATAACTCCATTTAAGATTTATTTCTAAACTCTTTGTCGTAAAGCTCCATGCTTTCTTGTATTACTTTGTGTGCGTAACGCACTCCAAGTAAATGTTCAATTGTTACTTGTTTTTCTTCCAAAGCTTTGTAATCCTGGAAAAACTTCACGATTTCTTTCATTGTATGTGGAGGCAATTCCGCAAGGTCATTGATGTAGTTTACTGACATGTCGTTTTTAGCTACCGCAATAATCTTATCATCTTGCTCACCATTGTCTACCATGTGCATTACACCGATAACTTTGGCTTCAATAATGGTCATAGGATAAACATCCACAGAACATAGTACCAGAATATCTAATGGATCATTATCATCGCAATAAGTTTGCGGGATAAAGCCATAATTTGCAGGATACATTACAGAAGAAAAAAGAACACGGTCTAATTTAATTAGATTCGAATCCTTATCAATTTCATATTTCGCTTTTGATCCCTTAGGGATTTCAATAATTGCATTCACTATCTCTGGCACATTGTGGCCTGGAGATACACTGTGCCACGGGTGATGGTCGTCTTTACTCATTTTTATTGTTCAGTATTTGATAATTCATCATTGCCATCCTTAACCACTTTCTTTTTCACAAAGGTGTAAATCAGCGGAATTGAAGTGATGACAATAAAACCTATAATTATATATAATAAATAATCGTTAATCTCTTTTTCAAATCTTTTGCCCAGAAAATAACCAAGCAAAGTTAAGGAAGCTATCCATATTAATGCACCTGCAACATTGTACAAGGCAAATCTTTTAAAATCCAATTTTACTACACCAGCAAAAATCGGTGCAAAAGTTCTAACGATGGGTACAAATCTACCCATAATCAGTGCAAAAGCTCCCTGCTTATTGTAATATTCCTCTGCAGCCTTTAAATAACGGCGTTTAAAGAAGAAAGACTCCTTCCGATGATACAATACCGGGCCCGTCTTTCGACCAAACCAATACCCTACAAAATTGCCTGAAACTGCAGAAACACACAGACCAAAAATCAGGACATAGATATTTACATCCAATTTGCCTGTGGCTACAAACATACCGGCAAGAAACAAAAGATAGTCTCCAGGTAGAAAAAACCCAAAGAACAAGCCTGTCTCGGCAAATATCACGAACATTACAACGTAAAAACCACCTTCTCTAAGTAATTTTTCGGGATCAATGAAGTGCTGTAATGTGGTCCAGAAATCGTGCATATTTCAATTATTCGTAAAACTACAAATAATTATCAATAGAAAAGCCTATATCAAATTTAAAATTACCGCTGGATATACCCCTAAAAATATGGTAATCAAAGCCGAGAAAACAAGCACCAACTGGTATTGAAAAGGTGTTTGTAATTCCGTCTCGCTACCTTCTTTGAAATACATAGCCACAATAACTCTAAAATAATAATAGAAACCTACCAGTGCATTTAAAATAGCAAAAGCAACCAGATATACCTGATACTCCTTCATCACATTTAAAAACATCAGGTATTTCCCGATAAACCCAGCCGTAAGCGGAATACCTGCAAGCGAAAGCATCGCTATAGTCAATATTAGCGCCGTAAATGGATTACGTTTAGCCAAACCATTAAAGCTATCGAAATTGTCGTTTCCAGTCTTCTGCTTCACCAAAATTAAAACCGCAAAAGCAATGATCGTTGCAAAAGTATAAGCAGCAGCATATACCAATACATTGTTAGCCGAATTTGCAGTTAAAGCAATTAGTGAGAATAACAAATAACCCGCATGTGAGATACTCGAATAGGCCAACATTCTTTTAAAGTTCTTTTGGAACAAGGCCGTTACGTTTCCGATTAACAAGGTTAAACATACGATAGCCATCAATGGTGGCATCCAGAAATCATGTAAAGGCGCAAAAGTACCCGCAAACAAACGAAGGAATGCAGCAAAACCCGCAGTCTTAACGATGGTAGACATGAATGTAGTAATCAATGTAGGCGCACCTTCATATACATCAGGCGTCCAAAAGTGGAATGGAGCTGCACCAATCTTAAAGCATAAGCCAACCATTAGCAATATGATCCCCGGATAAAACATCGGAGAAATTGATTTATAGTTGGTCACCAAATACTGATTGATTACTCCAAGATCAAAAGATCCTGTTGCACCGTAAATCAGCGTAATCCCAAATAAAAGAAAACCTGTAGAGAATGCACCCATCAGGAAATACTTTAATGAAGCCTCATTAGAGGCAAAGTT
Source organism: Pedobacter hiemivivus (assembly GCF_005144565.1). NCBI lineage: Bacteria > Pseudomonadati > Bacteroidota > Sphingobacteriia > Sphingobacteriales > Sphingobacteriaceae > Pedobacter > Pedobacter hiemivivus. Next base: position 22,890 of record NZ_SWDX01000011.1, on the reverse strand, counting down.
ACTTTTACGTATACCCGCAAGGATATATAAACTCACCGACATGATTTCTACGCCGATAAACAACATCGACATATTTGTATAAGAAACCATGATCACGATACCTGTAAGGGCAAAAAGAATCAAGGTAAAGTACTCCGCAATATTTTCGCTGTCTGCAGCAAAGTAGTTTTGAGTAAGTAAAAATATAAGTAAAGTACCAAATACCGTTATTCCGGTAAATGCTAATGCAAAATTATCCATTTGCATCATGCCATAGTAGCTGTGATCGGCATTCCAGCCTGTAGCCACAAAAGCCAACGAGGTAAGTAAACCAAGTAAGGTAATGGGTAATAACGCTTTTTTAGCTTTAAACAAACCTGCGTAAAGCACCACTAAAGCTGTAACAGTTATTGTTATAATGATATTCATTTCCTTAGTTTACCGATGTTAATTTTTGTGTTACCTGTTCTATTAAATGTTGTACCGATGCCTCAGAAAGCTGCAGAATTGGTTTTGGATAAACACCCAATACAATAACCAATGCGCAGATAACGTACAATACAATCTGCTCTGATCCTTTTATATCTGTAAAACCAATGGTCAGTTCATTGGTTTTGCCCAGCATAATGTTTTGATACATTCTGAACATATAAACCGCACCAAAAATGATGGTTAAACCTGCAAATATTGCAGCCCATAAGCTATATTGATAAATACCAATCAGTAAAAGGAATTCCCCTATAAATCCATTCGTTCCCGGTAAAGCTACCGTTCCCAGAAGAATAATCAGAAATGCAATAGCCAACTTAGGTGCTTGTTTAGCAATACCACCCAATTCAGCAATTTTGTAAGTCCCCATACGGCCGGCAATAATATCCAGCACGAAGAACAAACCTACCACGTTTATACCATGACTCAACATCTGGATCATTGCACCCTGCATACCTTGCACATTTAAAGCGAAGATACCAGCAGCGATTAAACCAACGTGACCAATCGAAGAGTAAGCAACCAATCTTTTGGCATCCTTTTGTGTAAATGCAATCAAAGAAGCATAAACCACACCGATGATAGATAAAATGATCGCTACATGTCCCCATTGCTGAACGCCAGCTGGCACGATAGGCAATAGCCATCTGATCACACCATAAATACCCATTTTAAGCATGATACCCGAAAGTAACATGGTTCCTTGAGTCGGAGCTTCGGTATAGGTGTCAGGCTGCCAGGTATGGAAAGGAAATATTGGCATCTTAATCGCAAAAGCAATAAAGAAAGCCCAGAATATCCATGCCTGTTGAGTTGAATCTAAACTAAGGCTATAAAATGCCTGTATGTCGAAATTATTTGAAGGGTTCTGTAAATAAAGGTAAATGATACCCAACAACATAAACAATGAACCTGCAATGGTGTAAACAAAGAACTTCATGTTTACTTTAATGCGGTTTTTACCACCCCATATCGCACAGATAAAGTAAATCGGAATCAAAGCTGCTTCCCATCCAATATAGAATAGGAAAGCGTCCATAGCGGTAAACACCACCAATAAACCACTTTGCATAAACAATATCAAAGCGAAAAAAGCATTCGCATTTTTATACTGATGTTGGTAAGCCGAAAGAATGATGAGCGGAACCAATGCGTTAGTCAACAGTATCGTGATCATGCTGATCCCATCAACACCGGCATGGAAACTAATTCCAAGATCTTTTATCCATGGACAGTTTACCACAAACTGTGTGCTTGCATCCGGGATAAAATTACATACCATAACCAAGGCCAGGGCTAAAGAAACAATTGCATTAACCAATGCAACATGTTTTGCTCCATTTCCCGTAAACGCCGTAACCAAGGCGCCAAGCAATGGTATAAATATAAGAAGTACTAAAAGTTGTTCCATTATCTTTTCTTGAACGATCTTTTATAGTGATAAATAAGTATACAATAACATTGAGATGATTCCTATCACCATCATAAAAATATAAAAGCCAACATTTCCCGTTTGCAATAAACGTAAGCCCTTGCTAGCCTCAGAAGTTGTCCAGCCCAAGCCATTTACAATTCCGTCTACAATTTTATTGTCAACGATTTTATAAAAGAAGCCTGAAATCGCATCTAAAGGTTTCGTGAATAAAACATTATATATTTCATCAAAATAAAACTTGTTGTAAGATAGGTTGGCCAATCCGGTGCGCTTGCCTTCGTCTGGTATAGGAATATGGTTTTGTTTAACATATTTACCATAAGCAACAGCGATAGAAATTAACACCCCAACCACAGAAACAGCCATTAACATATACTCTGTAGCATGATCCGGAGATTCACCTACATGTTTAATTACTGGAGACAGCCAATGCGATAACCAATGACTTCCACCTAATGCTTCTGGAATGCCAATCACACCACCTATGGCAGATAAAACAGCCAGAACGATCAAAGGAACGGTCATAGATTTTGGTGACTCATGAATTTTCTCTTCAGCATGGTGTGTACCGCGGTATTTTCCATAAAAAGTAAGGAACAACATTCTAAACATATAAAATGCCGTTAAGAAAGCTGTAAATACTGCAACTCCCCACATTACTTTATCATGTAAATAAACATGTGCTAAAATCTCATCCTTAGAGAAGAACCCTGAAAAGGGTGGTAAACCTGCAATAGCAATGGTACCAATTAACATGGTGATAAAAGTAACTGGTAATTTCTTACGCAAGCCCCCCATATGACGCATATCCTGCTCATGGTGTAAAGCATGAATCACAGAACCTGCACATAAGAACAATAGAGCTTTAAAGAAAGCATGGGTAATTACGTGGAAGAAAGCCCCATTGTAAGCACCAACACCTAAACCAAGGAACATATAACCCAATTGAGATACGGTTGAATAGGCCAGTACCTTTTTAATATCATTTTGTGTCAAGGCGATGATCGCTGCAACAACAGCCGTAGCCAAACCAACAATAGCAATTACATGCTGTATCATTGGTGCCAGGTCAAATAACAGGTTCGATCTTGCAATCATATAAATACCTGCTGTAACCATGGTAGCTGCGTGGATTAGCGCCGAAACCGGAGTTGGACCCGCCATCGCATCTGGCAACCAGGTAAATAATGGCAACTGCGCAGATTTACCGCAGGCACCTATAAATAAGAATAAAGCGATTAAAGCAATGGTACCATTACCGGGCAACATATTTTGTGCTTGAGGGAAGATCTTACCAAACTCTACACTACCAAAAGTTGTGAAGATTAAAAACACACCCAACAAGAAACCTAAATCACCAATACGGTTCATCACAAAGGCCTTTTTCGCTGCCGATGCATACGCGCTATTTGTATACCAGAAGCCAATTAGTAAGTAAGAACATAATCCTACACCTTCCCAACCGATAAACATCACAATATAGTTTGATCCTAAAACCAATAGCAACATAAAGAAGATAAACAGGTTCAGGTAGCTAAAAAACTTACCAAAACCCTCATCGCTATGCATATAGCCAATAGCGTAAATGTGGATCAGAAAGCCTACTCCTGTAATGATTAAGAGCATTAATGAACTTAATGGATCAACTAAAAAAGACAAAGGAATGTGTAAACTTCCAGCGCTGATCCAATCAAAAAGAAATATCTCATGAGATTTATTCGCATCAGCACCCAGCTCAAAAAATATTCCCAAACTGATGGCGAACGAAATGAATATTACACTGCTTCCTATAAACCCGATCAGGTTTTTGGACAATGAATTTCTGCCAAGGCCATTTATTATAAAGCCCAACAGAGGAATCAACGGAACCAGCCAAACTAAATTTATCATCTTATAATTTCTTCTTAATAATTACCACTTAAGGCGATTCAACACATTAACATCTGTAGACTGGGTATTTCTGTAAATCATTACAATAATACTCAAGCCAATTGCCACCTCTGCGGCAGCCAGTACCATAATAAAAAACACGAATACTTGACCTGAAGCATCATTGTTATGTACCGAGAATGCGGTTAACAACAAATTCACGGCATTCAGCATCAGCTCTACAGACATGAAGATCACGATTGCATTTCTGCGTGTTAGCACACCAATAACACCAATGGTGAAGATGATTGCACTTAGCCAAATGTAATGGTTAAGCGGAACTCCTTGTAATTCCTGAGTAATGTTCCCCATTATACTTTTTCTTTTTTAGTTAATAATATAGCACCTACCATTGCCGAAAGCAATAAGATAGAACACAGTTCAAATGGCAACATAAAAGGGCCAAACAACTCTTTACCCAGGTTCTTTACCAAACCCAGATTAGGGTTTCTCAATACCACAGGATCAGAAATCGCTGTCGCTTTTAAAGCACCAGCGAATGTAACCAGTAAACAACATCCTGCAATTACCCCCACTACCTTAATCAAGGTCGATTTTAGTGGTTCATTGTCCTTATTCAGGTTCAGTAGCATCAATACGAAGAGGAATAAAACCATGATCGCACCCATGTACACAATAAAATTTACCACGGCCAAAAACTGTGCATTCAGCAAAATGTAATGAACCGTAAACGTAAAAAACGTAACAATCAGGTAAAGCACACTATGCACTGGGTTCTTTGCAAAAATAACCATCAGTGAAAAGATGATACTTAGTGTGGCAACAAAATAGAATATTGATGTAGTCATTTATTATTTATTTAATGGTTGTTCTACCAACTTATCTTTACCGTAAATAAAGTCTTTACGCAAATAATCAGCAGGTACAATTGGTCCATCCAGGTAAATTGCTTCTTTCGGACAAGCCTCTTCACACAAACCACAAAAAATGCAGCGTAGCATGTTGATCTCATATACCGAAGCATATTTTTCCTCACGGTAAAGGTCTTTCTCCTCAGGTTTACGCTCAGCGGCAATCATCGTAATTGCTTCTGCCGGGCATGATAAAGCGCATAAACCACAAGCTGTGCAACGCTCTTTACCTTCTTCATCTCTTTTTAAAGAGTGCATCCCCCTAAAATTGGTAGAGAACTCCCGCTCCACCTCAGGATATCTGATCGTCGCTTCTTTCTTAAAGAAGTGACTAATGGTAATAGCCATCCCCTTAGCGATAGCAGGCAAATACATGCGCTCTGCAAAGGTTAAGGGCTTTTGTTCTAATACTTTCTTCTTACTGGTTAATGGTTCCATTAAACCTCCTTATTATTCCACTTACGTGGATGTTAAAATCCTTCAATTACCGCAATCACCACACTGGTAACTACTATATTCGCTATAGCCAAAGGGATCAATACCTTCCAGCCCAAATGCATCAACTGATCGTAGCGGAAACGTGGAATAGTCCAACGAACCCACATAAAGAAAAATATAAATGCAAATATTTTAATAAAGAATACGCCTACTCCGATTAGCGGACCAATTACAGCTCCAGTATTGGCCAATACCCAATCCATACCAGGGTAGTTATAACCACCGAAATATAAAGTAGCCATTACTGCTGCAGAAACAAACATATTGATGTATTCAGCAAACAAATAGAAACCAAGTTTCATAGAGGAATACTCTGTGTGGTATCCACCAATTAGCTCCGTTTCACACTCAGGTAAATCGAAAGGCGCTCTATTCGTCTCTGCAAAAGCACAAACCATAAAAAGTATAAAGCCAACTGGCTGATACAATACATTCCAGTGCCAGCCATGCTGTCCTTCTACAATCTCTTTCAAGCTCATAGAACCCGTTACCAGCAATAAAGCAATGATCGATAAGCCCATCGCAATCTCATAACTGATATTCTGAGAAGCAGCTCTAATCGCACTTAACAACGAATATTTGTTATTGGATGCCCAACCACCAATCATCACACCATATACACCTAATGACACAACGCCAAAAATGTATAAGATACCAACGTTGATGTCCGTTACCTGTAAAGGGATAACCCGGTCGCCAATAGTGATTGCACTACCCCAAGGAATAACTGCAGTACCAATACAAGCGGTTAACATGGCCAAACCAGGACCAATCATAAACAACCATTTACTGGCATTTGTAGGAATAATCTCTTCCTTCATGAACATTTTTAGTCCATCAGCCAAAGGCTGCAATATGCCAAAAGGGCCTGCTCTATCCGGTCCTAAACGGTCCTGTAAAAAAGCAGCCACTTTTCTTTCTGCATAAGTAGAATACATGGCAATCACTAAACTGATACCAAATATGATAGCTACAAGTACAAATTTTTCAATTACAAAAGCTATATCCATTAGAATTTTATAGTTTTTTCTAGTTCAATGCGGTTCGCTTCCTGCAATTTCGGATTCGGCTGAATAACCGGCAATGGTTTTAAAGTTTCGTAGTGATTAGAAGAAATCACTGAAGTATCACTAATTTGTGTAGGATGTTCAATTACCCAATCCGCAGTTTTTTTCTTGTCAAAACGGCAAGTATTGCAAATAAACTCCTCTACTTCCCCGTAAATATCTTTACGTGCAGTAACCCTGATCACATCTTCACCTTTATACCACAACGTTACTTTACCGCTACAAGTAGGGCAATCTCTGTGTGCATCGATAGGTTTAGTAAACCAAACTCTGTTTTTAAATCGGAAAGTTTTATCAGTTAAAGCACCAACCGGGCAAACATCAATTACGTTTCCTGAAAAATCATTGTCAACCGCAGTCTGAATATAAGTTGAAATCTCCGAGTGATCACCTCTATTTAAGATACCATGTACCCTTTTATTTGTAATCTGATCCGCAGTAAACACACAACGGTAGCATAAAATGCAACGGTTCATGTGCAACTGGATCTTATCGCCAATATCTATACGCTCAAACGTTCTACGCTCAAACTCATATCTTGTTTTCTGCAAACCATGCTCGTAGCCAAGATTCTGAAGATCACATTCACCAGCCTGGTCACAAACCGGACAATCCAATGGATGGTTGATCAACAACATCTCTACTACACCACTGCGGGCTTCAATTACTTCTGGAGAAGTAATGTTCATCACCTCCATACCATCCATTACAGCAGTACGGCATGATGCTACCAGTTTAGGCATTGGACGCGGGTCTTTTTCAGAACCTTTGCTTACCTTAACAATACAAGTACGGCACTTCCCACCGCTGCCTTCTAATTTAGAATAATAGCACATTGCAGGTGGCACAATATCTCCGCCTATCTGCCTTGCAGCATTTAGGATAGAGGTACCGGGGGCCACTTCTACTGTTATTCCGTCTATGGTTACTTTAACTGTATCACTCATTGTTGCAGCTATTCTTTTCTCTGTTGTTAATTTTCTACCGTAACAGCTTTGGCAATCGGCTCAGCATAATTAGCCAAACCATAATTTGTAGATAAGCTTTTAACCGGCTCATTTACATGCCATTCAAATTCGTCTCTGAAATGTCTGATCGCACTTGCTACAGGCCATGCAGCCGCGTCACCAAGTGGACAAATCGTATTTCCTTCTATTTTTTTAGACACATCAACCAATAAGTCAATGTCGCTCATTTTGCCATGTCCATACTCCAACCTGTGCAGCACTTTTTCCATCCAGCCCGTTCCTTCTCTACAAGGCGAACACTGTCCACAACTTTCATGGTGATAGAAACGAGAGAAGTTCCAGGTGTTTCTAACGATACACTGATCCTCATCAAAAGCGATAAAACCACCCGATCCCATCATCGAACCAGTAGCAAAACCACCTTCAGACAATGACTCATAGCTCATCAACCTTGGTTCGCCATTGGCCAGCTTTAAAGTCAAATTTGCAGGTAATATAGGCACCGATGATCCGCCGACAACGGTAGCTTTCAGACGTTTGCCATTAGCAATACCACCACACCATTCATCAGAATAGATGAATTCCTCAACAGGTAGGCCCAATTCAATTTCATAAACTCCCGGTCTCACTAAATTACCCGAAGCAGAAATCAATTTCGTTCCAGTACTGCGACCAATACCAACCTTTGCATACTCATCACCCCCATCATTAATGATCGGAACAACAGCAGCAATAGATTCCACATTGTTCACTACCGTCGGACAACCATACAATCCCGCAATAGCAGGGAAAGGTGGTTTAATCCTTGGGTTTCCGCGTTTACCTTCCAGTGATTCCAGCAAAGCTGTTTCCTCACCACAGATATAGGCACCACCACCTGGCTGAACGTATAGTTCCAGATCGTAACCTGAACCTAAAATATTTTTACCTAAAAATCCAGCATTTTTGGCTTCGGCAATTGCTCTCTCCAGAATACGGATCTGCGGCATCATCTCACCACGTACATAGATGTAAGAAGTCTTAGCACCCAATGCGAAACTGGAAACAATCATTCCTTCAATCAATGCATGGGGGATGTGTGTCATCAAATACCGGTCTTTAAAAGTACCCGGCTCCGACTCATCTGCATTGCAAACCAGGTAACGGGCAACGCCCTCTGGTTTAGCCAAAAAGCTCCATTTCATTCCCGTAGGGAATCCTGCACCACCGCGACCGCGTAATCCGGACTTCTTAACCTCTTCTACTACTTCATCAGGAGTAAGGGTCTTTAAAGCCTTCTCAACGGCACGATACCCGCCTTTTTGGCGATAAACATCAAGTGTATTGATGCCCGGTACGTTTATATGTTCTAATAATAGTTTACGTCCCATTATTTTTTGCGTAAATCTTCTATCAATTCGTCTACCTTTTGCTCGTTCAGGTTTTCGTAAAATGTATATTCAGGGCCAATTTGTAAAACCGGGCCGTAACCGCAAGCAGCTAAACATTCAACACCTCTCCAGCTAAATAAACCATCTTCGGTCACCTGGTTTTCTTTCACTCCAAGCTTCGCTTCAATATGGCCCATCAGCTTCTCAGCACCAACAAGACAGCAAGGTCCTGTTCTGCAAACCTCCAGTACATATTTACCTTGCGGCTTTAAAAAATACATGCTGTAAAACGAGGCTACCTCATAAACTTCAATATCCTGAATGTCCAAATAAGCGGCAACTTTATCCATTGCAGCTGGGCTTAACCAGCCTAGCTCAGCCTGCACTTCATGCAGAATAGGCAGTAAGGCCGACTTTTGCTTGCCTTCAGGATATCTTTTAACGAGCTCATCAAACTTTTCTATTAAAGCTGACGAAAACTCTACAGGTTGTTGTTCTTCTACTTTAAGCATCTAATTCTCCTGCAATAATATTCATGCTACTCATGTTAATAATGGCATCTGACAACAGCATACCTTTACTCATGGACGCATACATTTGATAATTTATAAAACTAGGTCTTCTGAAATGCAAACGGTAAGGTGTTCTTCCACCATCATTGATCAGGTAAAAACCAAGCTCACCGTTACCACCTTCAACAGCATGGTAAACCTCAGCTTTAGGGGCATCAATCTCTCCCATCACAATTTTAAAGTGATAAATCAATGCTTCCATATTGTTATATACCTCTTCCTTGGCCGGTAAATAGAATTCAGGAACATCTGCATGGAATATTCCCGCAGGTTCTTTCTTCAATTTCTCCATTGCCTGCTCAATCAGACGTACACTTTGCCACATTTCTTCGTTACGAACCCTATAGCGATCATAAATATCACCGCTAGTACCAACAGGAACTTCAAAATCAAAATCCTGATAAGATGAATAAGGCTCACTCATTCGCACATCATAATCTACACCTGTAGCGCGCAATAATGGACCAGTCCAGCTAAAATCTAAGGCCTGTTCCGGAGTCACACAAGCTACCCCCGCAGTACGATCAATAAAGATCCTGTTACGGTTTAGTAAACTTTCAAACTCCTTCAATGCTACGGGAAACTCTTTCAAAAACTTATTGATCTTTGCAAAAGCGATGTCATTGAAATCTCTTTCAAAACCGCCGATACGGCCAACGTTTGTTGTTAAACGCGCACCGCAAATCTCTTCGTAAATCTCGTAAATATGTTCCCTGAACTGGAAAAGGTAAAGGAAAGTTGTAGTTGCTCCCGTATCCTGAGCAATAATGGTATTGCAAATGATATGGTCAGAAATACGTGCCAATTCCATGATGATTACCCTAAGGTAATCCACGCGCTTAGGCATTTGAATATTCAGCAATTTCTCTACTGTCATATGCCATCCCATGTTATTGATGGGCGACGAACAATAGTTTAATCGATCTGTTAAAGGCGTGATCTGATAAAACGGCCTGTGTTCAGCAATTTTTTCAAATGCACGGTGAATATACCCAATGGTAGAAACACCACTCACAATGCGTTCACCGTCCATTTGTAACACGTTCTGGAACACACCATGGGTTGCCGGGTGTGTTGGGCCCAAATTAAGGGTTACCAATTCACTCTGCGGATCATTATCTGTATATACTGGTTGATTGTGACTCATATGCTTATCTACCAAAGTATTCATCTTTTTTATCCACTCTATTTGGATCTTCCAAAGGATATTGCTTCAACATCGGGAAAACGCCAAGATCATCCATGTTTAAGATTCTTCTTAAGTCAGGATGTCCCTCAAATTTCACACCGAAAAAGTCGTAAGTCTCGCGTTCCATCCAGTTTGCACCATTCCAAACCGAAGTTGCGGTAGGGATAGTAGGATGCTGCTCATCAATATATACTTTGATCCTTACTCTGATCCCTTTAACCATACTATGCAAGTGATAAACCACTGCAATACCATGCTTTTTTTCAGGATAATGAACCGCTGTAATATCTGTAAGAAAATTAAAGTCAGTTGCCGTGTTTTCTTTCAAAAACTTAAGCACTTCAATAATTACATCTTTAGTCGTTTCAAAAGTAAGCAAGCCATAAGGCTCATTCACGTCTGTAATCTTATTACCAAACTTCTCGTCTAGCAATGCAATTACTTCTTGATTAGTCACCTTTGCCATTATAGTATTCCGTATGAAGCCAACATTTCTTTGTACTGATCAGAATCCCTTCTCCTCGAAGATTCATTTCTCACCAATTCTTGAATTTTGCCAAAGCCATCTAAAATAGCTTCAGGTCTTGGTGGACAGCCCGGAACATATACGTCAACAGGAATAATTTCGTCAATACCCTGTAAAACAGAGTAAGTATCGAATATACCTCCACTTGATGCGCAAGCACCTACAGCAATCACCCAACGAGGTTCAGCCATTTGCAAATAAACTTGTTTTAAAACCGGGCTCATCTTTTTAGCGATGGTACCCATCACCATTAGCAAATCTGCCTGACGCGGAGAAAAGCTTAAACGTTCTGACCCAAAACGGCCAAGATCGTAATGAGAACCCATGGTTGCCATAAACTCGATACCACAACAAGATGTAGCAAAGGGTAGCGGCCATAACGAATGGGAGCGAGCCAAACCAATAACTTTATCTAAAGAGGTGGCAAAAAAACCAGATCCTTCAATGCCTGGCGGCGCGTCTACTATATTGATGTCACTCATGATACAAAACGAAAAAGGTTCATTCCTTTAAAGAATGAACCACAAATTTACAATTTTTTGAAGCAATTGGTCTACGCTATATGCATTTAGAACCGATCTAAATAGATTAATTCCAGTCCAGCGCTTTCTTTTTTATCACATATATAAAACCCAGTAATAGGGTCCCCATAAATATAAACATTTCTACCATGCCGGTCATGCCCAGCTCCCTGAAATTAACTGCCCAGGGATACATGAAAATTACCTCAATATCAAAAAGGACAAAGAGGATAGCTACTAAAAAGTATTTAATAGAGAATGGCTGACGCGCATTACCAATGGTCTTAATCCCTGCTTCAAAGGTTTCCAATTTATCTTTGGTCTTCCTTCTTGGCCCTAAAAAGTGTGTTGCAATTAAAGTAACAACAACAAATCCTAAAGCAACGATTACTTGAATTATAATTGGTAAAAAATCTACAGGTACACTTTGCGTTTCCATTTGAAAATAATTTGGGACAAAAATAAAACAAAAAGGCAGGATAACAACCCTGCCTTTCTATTTATTATTTAATTTATTACTTTTTCTTCATCGGAGCCTTAGGAGCCGGTGATGTCAAATCCTTTAAGCGGTTTTGAGCACCTACGTTTGCAGGGTCAATAGCCAAAGCCTTATTCAGGTATTCTTTTGCTTTTTCTTTATCAGTCTGAGCGTAAAAAGAACCTACATAAACATAAGCCTCTACAAGGTCCTTAGCTGAAGCAGTAGCCAATTCAGGCTTAGTCACAGTAACCAGTTGAATCAACTGCTCATAATAAGGAACAGCCAACCATTTAGGGTTATTAGGGTCATCAGAATATTTAGCAACACGCGCTCTGAAAGTATAAGCTAAAGCAAAATCATTTTTCACCTTAATGATGTGCGCAAAAGCAGAATCCGCCTCAACCATGATTTTCTTATCAGGGTGTTTACCATCTCTGTCTTTAATTGCATAGTCATAGTATCTAGCTGTACCTAAGTAATAATAATTGGTTAAAGCATTTTTTCCTTCAGGATTAGCCTTCACAGAAGCTGCGTACGCATCACCTGCTTGACTATATTTTTTACCTTTAAATAAAGCCAACGCTACTTCGTCCAAAGCCTCAGTAGTAGTCGAATCCTTAGCCACTGCTTTAAGGATCGTAGGTAAAGCCAAACTATCATTACCATTCTGCAATAAAGCTTTACCCAAGTATAAATAATCACCTGCTACTATACGTGAAGTATCTTTATTCTTAGCAAAGAAATCATTCATATACTCTAAACTTTTCGGATAGTTCTTATTCTCAAATGCCGAATAACCACGTAATCTTAAAACTACAAGCGCTTTTGGATCATTAGGGTTAGTTGTTGCAAGTGCAGATGTTACTTCCTCTAAAGTTTTAAAATCCTTTGCATAGAACAAGAACTGCGCATAACGCAATTTCGACTCAAAAGAGTTATCAGTTAAATCAATATATTTCTTGTAATTTTCTACAGCCTGAGCAGATCTTGCTGGAAACTCATTAGCCAGTTGAAGTGCCCACTGCATATACAGCTCCGCAATTTCACGGTAAGCAGGACCATAGTTAGGATCTTTAGCAATCACCTCTTTTAACGCTTCTTCCGACTCCGCAAATGCCCTTGATTCTTTGTACATACGGCCAATCTGAACTTTACCTCTTAAAAGAGCTTCGTTGATGTTACCTGCACGCATATAATTTTGCAAAGCCTCAGAATTTTTCTTTTGCAAAGCATAATAATCACCTAATGCTAAAAACGTTTCTGCGTCTTTATCATTTACATCCAGCTCTTCAGCTTTTTGAAGGTATGGCAATGCAGCCTCAAAATCAGGCTTAGCTCCTGAGATATACGCTTTTCCAATATACAATTGAGGGATATAATCTTTTTTAGAAGAAACTTCTACCGCTTTAGCAAAGTTTGTTTTTGCTGAAGTTGGATTATTTGAAGCTAAATCCGCTTCACCAAGACCAATATAATTTAATGAATTTTTAGCATCAGCAGCCACACCCTGAGTAAATACTGCACGTGCAGAATCAGGATATTCCATAAGTAAATATACCTCTCCTAAAGTATAGTAGTTTTCGCCTTTACTGGCTTGATTCTTTACAAGTGTTTTAAGCATTGAAGCCGCTTTCTGATACTGTTCAGCATCTATGGCCTTCTTTGCGTCACTTAAGCTCTGAGCAAAAGAGGCAGAACCCATCACTACCAAACCTAAACTTAAGGTTATTGCTTTCTTTGTCATTTTCATGGTTCGTTTATTGTTTTTTAGTTCTTTTGAAACTTGCCCACGCAGGCTTCATCTTTCAAATATAAAATTTAGTTTGTATTCTTAAAATTAAAATCGCGAGAAGCCATCTTATGTGGACCTAATCCGGATTTAAGTACAATCAGTTGTCCCCTCGGACTTACTAACCAATTTGCAAAACCTGTACCTAAACCATCCCTGCCTTCCGCATTGATAATATATATATTTCTTAAGAAAGGATAAATTCCATTAATTAAATTCGTCTGGATTGGTTGATAAAATTTATCATCCCCTTTTTTACCCTTCACATTCTTCACGCCCATCATCTTCACTTTATCCAGATAACCGGCCATATCTTTGTTATTATCGATCAGCCAGTTCACTCCTACAACTCCTATAGACCCTTTATTTTCTGCAATATACTTAATCACATCGTTATTGGTCTTTAAAGTATAAATTCCTTTTGGCGGCAATGTTGTAATGCCTGCCAGTGTTTTAAAATAACGTAAAGTACTCGAATAAGCATTATCGAATACCAACTGTTTACCATTTATTGATGTCCCTTTTAATATACTAACGACCTCATCCACTGTAATATTGCTATCCAGGTTATCCTTATTGGTAATTAAAGCAATGCCATCAATTGCAAACCTCGAACTTTTTGGGACAATACTTCTATTTCTATACATCTTATCCTCTTCAGGTGTAAGCATTCTCGATGAAATAAGCACCCGCACACTGTCATTTAAAAAAGTAGGCAGGATGCGCTGCTCGTTGCCCTCGATGATGGTAAACTTAGTATCCGGGTAATCTGTTTTAAATACTTCTATCTGATCGGCTAACACTCCCGAGAAAGACTCGTCTACCAGCATACTCACAGTACCAGATGTACGCGTCTCTTCCACACCGCTTGCAGGCTTTGGCTTCTGTTTACAAGCCACAAAAACCATCAGTAAAAGGACAAAACTAAGATTCTTCATACTAAACAATAAATTATTAATCCTCTTCAGGTTTCTGGTTAATTAAACGTATAAATCTGATCACTGCATAGGCGATCAACAAGCAGCCTAACAAGATTCTGTACATCGGCTGAATCTGATTCAACAGCGTTGTTCCAAAGATCAACATCCCGCCAAGTACCAGGTAAAAGAGGAACATGACCAGCCCTAAAATGAACAGAAATCGCTGTTGAGGCGATTTCTGTCTAAATGTTTCGAAATTAAACATTCTAATTTGATAAGGTAAAGCTAATTGGAATATTGTACTTCACACGTACTGGTTTACCGTTTTGAATACCCGGTGTCCAGTTCGGACTCGCTTTAAGTACCCTGATGGCTTCCTCATCGGTACCGCCACCTAGTTTTCTTTCCACTTTAATGTCAGTAAGCTTTCCATTTTTCTCTACTACGAAAGATAAGAACACTTTACCTTGAATATTATTCTCTTGAGCCATTGCAGGATATCTAACTGCTTTTTTCAAGTAAGCGTAGAATTTCTCCAAACCACCTGGGAATCCTGGCTGAGTTTCGATACTCACAAAGTCATAAACCTTGGTATCTTCCACTACTGCTGCCTGTTTAGGGCCATCTCCAACCGGACCAGCGATAACGATATCAGCTGTTGGGTCACCTTCAATGGTTTTCTGACCTGGGTCAGCCTTTTTCAAATCTTCAATCTGAACAGGTTCTTTATCAATTACCTCATTATCCGGTTTTACAATCGGAGGAGGGAATTTAATCTGATCCTGTTTTGGTGGCGGTGGCTCAACCGGTGGTGGCGGAGGTGTCTCCGGGTTTACCGGTGGAGGTGGCGCAACCACAACCTCAACCTGTTTCACTACCTCTTCTTCAGGTAGCTTACCTTTGATCAAGCTAATGATCTTAGGCGCCACAAACATCAGTATAAATACCGATGATGCGATGACAAGAGCCTTTGTAGTATTTGCAGCACTTTGCTTACGCAGCTCGTAAGCTCCGTATTTCTTATTCTTATTTGCAAATACAACGTCTAGCCACTCTGTCTTTAATAAATCTATCTTAGAACCAAACATAGCTTCCTATTTTTAATATTGTTAATTATTTTATTATAAAATTCCAGCCTGTTTCATGAACTCCTTTTCACTATCAAGAATGTTCTCGTCATCAATCGCTGGTGCTGTAGTGATCTTAGTGATCGACAACTCATCCATAATATCAACAAAGTTCTTATAAGTCGCTCCAGAAGTCGGTTTAATAATCATAATGATCTGCCTTCCGCCAGTAGCATCTGCTACCTTCTTTTTATTATCTAATATTGACTTTCTGATATCAGCAAAAGCTTCAACATTAGGTTTTGATTTACCTGCTTCCCCCATATACCAGGCTACTTTATTGTTTTTACCCAATAAGATAGTCATCGTTTCCGAAGCACGTAATTCATTCCTTTCAACTGAGTTATCGTCTTTATCAGGCTTTGCAATATCCATTGCAATTGGTTTCGACAGGGAGGTGGTTAACATAAAGAAAGTGATTAGCAAGAAGGCCAAATCCACCATCGCAGTTAAATCTACTTTGGTACTTTGTTTCTTACTCCTTACTTTTTTGCCTTTTTTGCCCCCCCCGCCGGAGGTATCTAATTCTGCCATAATATAATATTATTTAGCATCGCCTTCGGCGGATGTAATTAAACTGAATTTGTTAATTTTTTGCTTCTGAAGAATGTCAACGATTTTTTTAACCGAAGGATATTCTTCTTCTGCATCTCCTTTTATACTCACACGCATTTGTGTAGAGTGTAATTCGGCAACAGACGTACGGGACTGCAGGATCCATTCGGCCAACTGATTGTCAGTTGAATCGGCAGGAATACCGCCAGCGTTCTTTTGAAACTCTGTTCTTTTCTCTCCATCCATAGCGATGAATCCTTTTAAACTCTGGATCGGAACTCCAAACGCTCCAATTACACCAAAACGCTCACGCTCTTGTGGAGTAAATTGAATGTTGTATTTTTCGCCCATCTTATCCAGCGTAGACATTTTAACGTCTTTACCTACGATTTCGTAGAACACTTGTCCTTTACCTATTGACAATATCCCCATATCCAAATCAGGAACCTTAAGTTTATAGGTTGATGAAGGAATAGTAACATCCAAAGGATCAGGTTGGCGCGCTGTTGCTGTTAATATAAAGAAAGTAAGCAATAGGAAAGATACGTCGCACATGGCGGTCATATCTATCGCAGTACTCTTTCTTTGAACCTTTGCTCTTGGCATAATTTTTTAAAATTACTTATGTTTTAAACTAATGATGTTAATTCTCCCGGTTTTCCATAAAGCCGGTAAAAAAAAATTCATTATTTTTTATTTATGCGTACTAGCGTAAGTTTGGATGATGCTGAAACCTGCTTCATCAATTGCATAAGTTAATTTATCAATTTTAGAAGTAAGGATGTTGTACATGATAATTGCAAGTGTAGAAGTACCAATACCTGTAGCCGTGTTAATCAAAGCCTCAGAGATACCAGTTGCTAACGCAGCTTGATCTGGAGCACCAGAGTTAGCCAAACCACCGAAGGCCTTGATCATACCTGTTACTGTTCCTAATAGACCCATCAAAGTACCTACCGATACTAAAGTAGCAATTACAGTTAAGTTTTGCTCTAACATTGGCATTTCCAAAGTAGTAGCTTCTTCGATATCCTTCTGGATAGCTAAGCATTTTTGGTCAGTGTCCATATTTGGCTCAACTTCCATTTCACGGTATTTTTTCAATCCCGATTTGATAACGTTTGCAACAGAACCTTGTTGTTTGTCACACTCAGCCATAGCAGACTCAATGTTGTTTGCATTCAAAAGTGATTGCACTTTTTTAACAAAACCGTCTAAGCTTCCTTTACCTGTTGCTTTACCAATAACAATAAAACGCTCAACAGAGAATACGATTACCATTAAGAACATACCCATTAAGATTGGTACGATAAAACCACCTTTATAAGCCATACCTGCGTAGTTACCTACTTTAGGCAAATTTTCAACGTTATCGTCGATAAAGTTTTTTGGATCACCCAAGATAAATTTAAAAATACATATACCGATGATGATACAAATTGGAATCGTTAATGTAGCGAATAGATTTGAAGCTGTCGAGCTTTCTTTTTTTACTGTTGTAGGTTTTGGTGCGTTTGCCATTTTTTTTTAGTTTTTTAGTTTTTAGTACTTTGTTTTTTAAAATTAGATAAATATTCCGTAATACACACAACGACCATTATAAAGTATTGTTGTAACAACAAATTTATAATTTTCATTTTAATTCCAAATTAAATTATCGTTAGCCTATTCCCCCGAATATTTCCCTTCACGTAGTTAGTATAATTAAAAAAGATTGTCCCGGTGGAGAGACAATCTTTCGCAATTAAAACTAAAAAAAAATTGAAATGCAAATTTTTCGAGAAAAAAATGCTTTTAATGCGCGTTTTCGACAACTTTAGGCACGGATGCAAGCATTTCTTCACTCGCATAGGCTTCAAACTGCTTAAAGTTATTTATAAATGCCAAAGCCAATTCGCTTGCTTTTACATCATATTCCTTCGGATCCGCCCAGGTATTTCTTGGGTTCAATATTTCTGCAGGGACATTCGGACAACCTACAGGAATACACAATCCGAATACAGGGTCTGCTTCAAAAGCGATATTTTCAAATTCCCCCTTCAATGCCGCAGCAATCATGGCCCTTGTATAGGCTAATTTCATCCGTTTTCCTACGCCATAAGCTCCGCCACTCCATCCTGTATTGATCAACCAAACATTCACCTTGTGCTTTTGCATCTTCTCGCCTAGCAAACTTGCATAGCGTGTTGGGTGCAATGGCATAAATGCTTTACCAAAACAAGCAGAGAAGGTCAACTGAGGCTCTGTAACCCCGGCTTCTGTCCCTGCAACCTTAGCAGTATAGCCAGATATAAAATGAAACATTGCCTGTCCCGGAGTTAATTTTGATATCGGAGGTAAAACGCCAAACGCATCAGCCGTTAAAAAGAAAATATTTTTAGGCATTCCGGCTATTGATGGTAAAATCGCATTATCAATATAATTAATAGGATAAGCTACCCTCGTATTTTCTGTTTTATCTATATTACAAAAATCTACGGTACGTGTATGAGGGAAATAATTGATATTCTCCAGCAATGCACCAAACTTAATGGCGTTATATATCTGGGGTTCTTTCTCGGCAGTTAGATCTACGCATTTAGCATAACATCCGCCTTCAAAATTGAATACAGAATCGTCACTCCAGCCATGCTCATCATCACCGATCAGTCCCCTTTCAGGATCAGCCGAAAGCGTGGTTTTTCCCGTCCCTGAAAGGCCAAAAAAGATTGCTGTATCGCCATCCTTGCCCACATTTGCAGAGCAATGCATCGATAAAGTCTTTCTTTGTTCCGGTAAAATGAAGTTAAGCACAGAGAATATTCCTTTTTTGATCTCCCCAGTATAACCTGATCCACCTACCAAAATCATCTTTTTAGTAAAGTTCAGGATAGAAAAATTTGGTTGCCTGGTGCCATCTACAGCGGGATCGGCTAAAAAAGTAGGCGCAGCTATAATCGTCCACTCTGGTTGGCCAACCACCTCTTCTTCCTCCCCAAATCTCAAAAACAGGTTATTGGCGAAAAGATTTTGATAAGCCGTTTCCGTAACCACTCTGATGGTTGTTTTATACGTTTCATCTGCACAGGCATAAGCATCCCGTACATAGAAATCCTTCTGGTTAAGGTGTGCAGTAATCTTATTAAAAAGAGAATCGAAATGGTGTGCATCAATCTTGATGTTAATGTCCCCCCACCAAACGGTATCCTGAGTAATGTCATCGCAAACAATAAATCTGTCTTTCGGAGAACGACCGGTAAATTTACCTGTGTCAATTGCCAATGCACCGCTATCGGCAAGCGTACCTTCTCCATTCTTCAAGGCCTCTTCAACCAGTTGTGCCACATTAAGCTGAAATAGAGCATTATCTGAATCTAGGTTCAAATAGTTCAAGTCAGGCTTAAGCATAAACGCTTTGCTCATAAATAAGTAAGTTAGTCCGACAAAGTTATGCAGATAAAAAGGTAATAAGCATAATTTTACCCGAAAAAATTTACTTATTGTCGCAGATACACCAACTTCAATTAACTGAATATCAACAATTTAAAACGTTTTCAGAAAACATTATCAGCCCCCTGATTTTTTGACTTTAAAGCCTTCTTTTTGAAGTAACAACAAGACTTTATCTCTAAAGTCGCCCTGGATTAGAATTTCGCCATCTTTACTTGCCCCGCCTACCCCACATTTGGTTTTCAGCATTTTGCTCAGCTTCTCCAACTCTTCATCACTCCCAACAAAACCAGTAACCAATGTTACAGCTTTTCCGCCACGGTTCTTTTTGTCCAACATTACACGCAAATTCTGCTGATTGTTAGCCAGAGCTTCAGCAGGTTCTGCATTTTCATCCTCGTAAGTAAAAGATGGATCTGTTGAATACATGATTCCACCTAAGTCGTTTAGTGTTTTCTTTTTAGGCTTCATAATCAGGCGTAATGATATTTAAAGACAGAGGGTTAACAGTAACAGCGATTTCTTTCCCCATAAAATAAGGCTCTCCATCAATATGTATGGCATCTTCCTTTATTCGGCTGATGTGTATTTTTTTTCCTTTAATAATTTCTACCATGTTCGAGTTGTCCGTTTTTAACCGCAACATTTGATAAGCCAAAACAGGGATTTTATACAATGGAAACTCCTTTACAATACAAACATCCAGCAAGCCATCTGTAACCGATGCTTTTGGAGAGATGTGTGCATTGTTGCCATACTGCGAAGAATTGGCTACACTGATCACAAATGCCTTGCGCGAGTATTCTTTTCCATCAACAGTAATCTGGTATGTTTGCGGCTTGTAGCTAAACATTTCTTGCAAACCCAATTTTACATACCCACTTAGTCCCCGACTCTTATTACCTGCAAACACAGAGCTGATGTGGGCATCAAATCCCATACCGGCCATGTTAAAAAAGCACTTCTCGTTAAATGTAGCCGTATCAATAACCGATACTTTACATTTATTAATCACGTTTATCGCTTTTACCGTATTCATCGGTATTTTTAAGAATCTTGCTAAACCATTTCCTGATCCAAAAGGCAAGACACCAAGAATTTTGTTCTGCTGCATCACTTTGGCTGCAACTTCATTTATTGTGCCATCACCGCCAACGGCAACAATCACATCGAAGTTCTTGTTTGCAGCTTCCTCTGCTATTTCAGCAGCATGGCCAACATATTCAGTAAATGCAAAGTTCGGATTGAACTTCGCCCGATCCAGATGAGCGTCTATCAGTGCAGGAATCTTTAACTTATTCTTCCCCCCCGATATTGGGTTTATGATAAATAAAATATTTAATTTTGACAAGGTCTTCGCGCTTTATTAGAATACAAAATAATAGATATTTTTTGACTATTTGAATATATAGTGTAATTTTGCAGCATTAAAGTGGACTGATTTGCGATGCTATGTAAAAATAGCGGGATTGCAACCACGTAAAAAAAAGTGCTAACCTGTCATACACTTCATTTTACTGCCTGTTTTTGCAGGATCAACTTCCATTTTACGTAATTGTTTACTTATTTAAATTAATTATTTAAAATGTCGTATTTATTTACATCAGAATCTGTTTCCGAAGGACATCCTGATAAAATCGCTGATCAAATTTCTGATGCGTTAATTGATAACTTCCTGGCTTTTGATCCAGATTCAAAAGTAGCTTGCGAAACACTAGTGACTACCGGCCAGGTGATTCTAGCCGGAGAAGTAAAATCTACTACCTACCTGGATGTACAACAAATCGCCCGCGATGTAATCCGTAAAATCGGTTACACCAAAAGTGAGTATATGTTTGAGGCGAACTCTTGCGGTATCCTTTCGGCTATCCATGAGCAATCTCAAGACATCAACCAAGGAGTTGATAGAAGCAGCAAAGAAGAGCAAGGTGCTGGTGATCAGGGAATGATGTTTGGTTATGCAACCAGCGAAACTGAAAACTATATGCCTTTGGCCTTAGACTTGTCGCATACTTTGCTACAAGAACTAGCTATCTTAAGACGCGAAAACAAGGAAATCACTTATTTACGCCCAGATGCGAAATCCCAGGTAACTCTTGAATATTCAGACGATAACAAGCCGGTACGGATTGCTGCGATTGTAATTTCTACACAGCATGATGATTTTGCTGAGGAAGCTACAATGCTAGCCAAAATCAAAAAAGACTTAGTTGACATCCTGATTCCAAGAATCATTGCTAAATACCCTCAATACGCACACTTCTTTAACGATAAAATTGAATATCATATCAACCCGACCGGTAAGTTCGTAATCGGTGGTCCACATGGTGATACTGGTTTAACAGGCCGTAAAATCATTGTAGATACTTATGGTGGTAAAGGTGCACATGGTGGTGGAGCTTTCTCTGGAAAAGATCCAAGTAAGGTTGATAGAAGTGCAGCTTATGCTACACGTCACATTGCTAAAAACCTTGCTGCAGCAGGTGTTGCTGATGAAATCCTGGTACAGGTAAGTTATGCTATCGGTGTAGCTCAACCTATGGGAATTTACATCAACACTTACGGAACAAGCAAAGTCAACAAAACTGATGGCGAGATTGCTAAAATCGTAGAGGGTATATTTGATATGCGTCCTTACTTTATTGAGCAACGCTTGAAATTAAGAAATCCTATTTATAGCGAAACAGCTGCTTATGGTCACATGGGCCGTACTCCAGAAACTGTGACCAAAACTTTCAAAACACCAAATGGTGAAGAGAAAACAGTTACTGTTGAGCTGTTTACCTGGGAAAAGCTTGATTTTGTAGATAAAGTGAAAGCTGCTTTTTCTTTGTAAACCTAGTTCCATAATACTAAAAAGGGGGATGTAACGCTTGTGAGGGCACTGAAAAAGTCCTTTTAAATATTTGGAGTCCAAAAAGAGCAGAAGAACTATGGTTATCTGCTCTTTTTTTGTACCTTAAAAGTAGGTTTTAAAAGGTGCCCAATGTTAGCTCATCAACAAAAGATTCAATTCAGTGCCTACTCAGGATTGTATGATTTGATCATTCCCAAAGACAATTTACTTCGAAAGATCAACGATCTAATAGACTTCAGTTTCATTTATGATGAACTGCTCGAGAAGTACTGCCACACCAATGGACGTACTGCGGAGAGTCCGATCCGTATGTTTAA